>JBDTWY010000036.1:0-31955 GCA_040006455.1 Betaproteobacteria bacterium
GGCGTTGTTGTTGCCGGCGTTGTTGTTGCCGCCTTTGTTGTTCGGCGCTACCGCGTTGTTGTTCGGCGGCGCGATGATCCGCGGTGCCGGCACGTTGGGCTGCGGCCCTGCGTTGTTTCCCGCGGACTGGGCGCCGTTGTTGGGCGCAAGACGCGGTCCTTTGTTGGCCGCTGGCGCCGCGTTGTTCGAAGCCGGCGCGGCCGCGTTGCCGCGTGCGTCGGGCTGTCCCGGCTGCGCCCGACCCGGCCGGTTGGTGGCCGTCGCAGGACCCGCGCGATTGCCCGCCGCGCCTGCATTGCCCGGAGGCGTGCCGGTCGCATTGAGGATCGACTGGTTCGCGTTGGGCTTGCTGTTGACGAGACGTCCATTGGCGTGATGCGGCAATCCCATCTGCGCCGGCTTCGACGCCTGCACGAAGGTCGACGCCGGACGCGGCGTGCCCTGCGATCCGGGCCGCACTCCCGGCACGCGATCGGCGGAAGGCCTGGTGATCGGCGGCGCCGAATTGGCGACCTGCGCGGCGTTCAATTGCGATCCGGACAGTGCGACGCGCTCACGGCCAGTGTATGGCTTGCGGGCGATCAGGTTGGCGCCGGCGACGGCACTTACCGCGCCCGGAACGCGCCAGTTCGCATACTGACTCGGCGGCGGCGCATGGTCGCGATAGCGGTCGCGGTCGCGCTCGTCGACGTGATACGGCCGGTTGTAGCGATCCCAGCAGTTGCCGCTGCAGCCACCCCACCACGGGCGATAGGGTTCGCGCCAGCCGAGCGGCACCCAGCCGTATACCTGGCCGCTGCCGACACCGATCGAGACTCCGCCACCGGTCCACGCGACGAGCGCAGGCGCCCATACCGGCCGCGCGACGTAGTCGCCCGGCAGCCACCCCCAGCGACCGCGGATGTGCGCCCAGCGCCCGTAGTGAAACGGCGCATAACCCCAGGGCGCGCGATCCACCCAAGTCAGGCCGAATCCGCCCACCGTCGTCCAGTAGCCGTCGCTGTACGGCGCCCATCCCGTGGCGACATTGCTCGGATACCAGACATTGCCGTAGTCGGGCGTGGCCTGCCATGCGCCGTAGCTCGCGAGGTCGGCATAGCCGACCATCGCCGGCGGAACATACTTGAGAGTGCTGGCCTGGCGGTAATAGCGATCGCGATCGGCGGCGTAGGTATCGAACGCGTCGAGCGGATAGGCGGCGCTGAATTCCGCAGCCGTCGTCGGGCCGTTGGCGATCGTCGCGGTCATTCCCGCCAGCACCTGCTGCAGCCCCGCGGTCACCTGCGCCGTGGCTTCGCCGTCGCGCACCGTCAATGTCGTTTGCTGCTGGTCGGGCGAAACGTCGATCCGGTACAGGCCGGGGCGTACCAGCACGATCTGCGTCGTCGGCGTGTCGATCACGGCGCTGTCGCCGGAGTCGAGCGTGCCGAGGCGGAAGACGACGCTGCCCTGTGCAACGAACAACTCGATGTTGTGATCGTCGAGGTTAGACACGCTGGCGTTGGTCGAAGCCGACATCCGCATCTGGCTGCCGCCGAAATCGACTTCGGCACGCGCAGCTTCCGCCGCCCACAGGTTGTCGCCCGAAGTCACCGGATAATTGATCTGGATCGGCGTCCAGTCCTCGGCGCTTGCCTGCGTTGCGAGATAGATCTCGCCCGCCGCGTTGCTGAGGCGGCCGACGCGCGACGGCAGTGCGTCGGCATCGGTGTCCTGCGCGAGCACCGGCGCGGCCAACAATGCCATCGCAAGTGCGGCGGCGGCACCGCGTACGACGATGCGGTCAAACCGGATGGCGCGACGCAACATGGAATAAACGTTCATGGGATCCTCCTTGATCATTGCCATCAACGTCGTGCTGTGCATCGGCGTTGACCCCCCGAGTTGATCTAGAATGTGCCGCACACGGGAATTCGTAACAATATGTTCCCTTTCGACTGTTCCCGCGAACGCCACCCAGGAGAAGTTCATGTTCCGATTCCGATTGTCACGCACCGCGTGCGCAATTGCATTGTCGCTGTGCGCGGGCACCGCCGTTGCACAATTCAGCAACACGTATTTCTTCGGCGACAGCCTGACCGACAACGGCTCTTACAAGCCGCCTTTGCCGGTCGGAACGGGATTGTTCACGACGAATCCTGGCCCCGTGTGGGCCCAGGTGTTCGCCGAGCACTACGGCTTCGACGCGCATCCGCAGAACCAGGTCGGCACGAACTACGCGCATGGCGGCGCCCGCGTCACGCTGCTTCCCGGCGTGCCGAACTCGGTGCCGACGGCGACGGCGATGCCGATCGCCGACCAGGTCTTCCGTTTCCTCGAAGCCGGTCCGGTTGATCCGACCGCGCTTTATTCCATCTGGGGCGGCGCCAACGACATCTTTTTTCAACTGGGGGCATTGCAGGCGGGCGCGATCACGCAGACCGACCTGCAGACCAATGTCGCCACTGCCGCGACGCAGCTCGTGCAACAGGTGGGCTTGCTGCAGGCGGGCGGTGCACGCTACGTGATGGTGTGGAACATTCCTGACCTCGGCAAGACGCCGTTCGGACAGGCGTCCGGCAACGCCGCGGGAATCTCCGCGGTCACCGGGCTCTACAACTCGACGCTGATGGCGGGACTCGACCAGTTGGACGGCAACGTGATCCGCCTCGACGTGTCGAAATTCCTCTCCGAGGTGCTCGCCAATCCCGGTGGCTTCGGCCTGGTCAACGTCACCACGCCGGCGTGCGGCGCGACGCCTGCGCTGCTTTGCACGGCAGCCAATCTCCTGACACCCGATGCCGCGACGACCTACCTGTTCGCCGACGGCGTGCACCCGACGACGATCGGCCACGTCGCGCTCGCGCAATACGCCGAATCGTTCATCGACGGTCCGGTGAGAATGGCCGCGCTGGCCGAAGCGCCGCTGGCGATCGAGGCCGCGAACTTCCGCGCCGTCGATGCCCGCATGCAATCGGGCATCGACTCGCCGGTACGCGGCAATAAGTTCCAGGCCTGGGCGAGCTACGACTACGCCAATCCCGATTTCAACGGCGGCCTCGCCAATGCGAGCTCGACGCAGAACACGATCAGCGTCGGTGGCGACATGAAGGTTTCCGAGCGTCTGCTGGTCGGCCTGCAGTTCGGCTACACCGAGAGCAAGGGCGACTTCGGCGGCGGCGCCGGTGGCTACAAGCTCGACGAATCGATGGGCACGCTCTACGCGGGATGGGGCAGCGGACCGTGGTGGGTTGGCGCATCGGCGTTCGCAGGCGACCTCGACTATCGCGACGTCCATCGCAACATCCAGTTGCTCGCCGAGAACCGCGTCGAGCAGGCGAGCACCCGCGGCTATCATTACGGCGGCCGGCTGATGGGCGGCTACTGGTTCCAGTACCGGGACTGGGTGCACGGCCCGTTCGCCAGCATCACCTACCAGAACGTGATCGTGAAGGAATTCTCGGAAAACGGCAGCGACAGCACGGCGCTCACGTATGGCCAGCAGAAGCGCGAGTCGCTCGAAACCGGCCTCGGCTGGCAATTGTCCGGGCAGGTCGGCGCGGTGCGCCCGTTCGCGCGCGCGACCTGGCAGTTCGAGACCAAGGATGACGCTCGCACCGTCAGCGCCACGCCCGTCGGTCTCGGCGGCACGTACAGCGTCGGCAGCTACCAGCCGGACAACAACTACGCGCTGTTCAATCTTGGCGCGAGCACCGACTTCGGCAAGGTGACGGCGTATGTCTCCGGCGCCGCGACGGCCGCACGCAGCGACGGCAACTACTACGCCGTCACCGTGGGTCTGCGCGTGCCCCTGTAGCGCGCGCTCCACACGACCCCTGCGTGCGTCCGCGCGCTGCAATGGGCACGGCGGATGCGGTGGGGCATTAGCGCTTGGCTTCCACCTTGCCGCGATCGGCCTCGTAGAAGCGACTCGAGGTGTCGACGACGCTGTGCCGCAATTCCACCGGCACGTCGTTGTACGTGTACGCGACGCGAAAGATCTCGAGCACAGGCGCCGCGGCGCGCAATCCCAGCAGCTTCGATGCGCGCCGATCGGCGGCGGCGGCGCGCAGCCGCTCGTGCGTGCGCACGACATTGATTCCGTAGCGCGTCTGGTAGAGGCTGTAGATCGTACTGTCGCGGTTGCGGAATCGCGGCTCGGTCAGGTCGGCGAACATCGCGGCGCCGATGACGATCGTGTCGAGCACGACCCGCTCGCCGGCGAGGCGCAGCAGGTTGCCGATGCGAATGACGCGCGCCCCGGGTTCGAGCTGCAGCTCCGTGGCTTCGCGTGCATCGGCACGGCCGCGCGCGAAAGCCAGCAGCTCGGGTTTCGGCAGCTGACGGCTGCCATCGCCATCGATGATGTGGAAGAAATGGAAGCGGTTGCGCACCGGCCCGTGCGCCGCGACGAACGTGCCGAGTCCCTGCCGGCGGATGAGAATCTTCTCGGCGACGAGCTCGTCGATCGCCTTGCGCAGCGTGCCGATGCTCACCGAGTAGCGCTGCGCGAGCCGCGACTGGTCGGGAATGAACTCTCCCGACTTCCACTCTCCGGCGACGAGCGCCGCGGTGATCGCCGCCTTGACCGCCTTGAAGCGCGGCATCCCGGGGTCGGACTCGCCGACGGCGATCGTCGTGCGCGGCGCCGGCGCCGCTTGCGGGTTGCTCATGTCGTTGTCGCCGATCCGTTGTGCGCGGGCCGATCCAGGTCGTTGCTTATGCAGATCATCTATATGACTTCATTGACATCATAGCAAACTGCGCCTAGATTGACGCCATTCCCGCGGTCGCCGGCACGCCCTTGCCGTGCATCGGGCCCCGCCGCAGCGGAAATCCACGGAGGAAATGGCAGATGATCGATTTTGTTGTGCATGACGAAGGCGACTCGGCCGGCGTGGTCGTCGTCGAGGGCGTCAAGGCCGGCAACGAGCTGTCGGGCTGGATCATGGACCAGGACAAGGACTTGAGGATCAAGGCGCTTTCCGACATCCCGATCGGCCACAAGCTCGCGATCAAGGAATTGAAGGCGAACGACACGGTGATCAAGTACGGCGTCGACATCGGCCGCACGGTGGCGCCGATCAAGGTGGGCGAGCATCTGCACGTGCACAACGTCAAGACCAAGCGCTGGTAAGAAAGAAGACAACCATGAAACTCGACAATGCCACGTTCCGTGGCTACCTGCGCGACAACCGGCGCGTCGGCGTGCGCAATCACGTGATCATCATTCCGGTGGACGACATTTCCAACGCTGCTGCCGAAGCGGTCGCGAACAACATCAAGGGAACGCTGGCTTTGCCGCACCCTTACGGACGGCTGCAATTCGGCGCCGACCTCGAGCTGCACTTCCGCACGCTGATCGGCACGGGCAGCAACCCCAACGTCGCGGCGGTGGTCGTCATCGGCATCGAGCCGGGCTGGACCAAGCGTGTCGTCGACGGCATCGCCGCCACCGGCAAGCCGGTCGAAGGCTTCTGGATCGAGCAGAACGGCGACCACGCGACGATCGCCGCGGCGTCGCGCAAGGCCAAGGAATTCGTCCACTACGCGACGTCGCTTGCGCGCGTCGAGCGGCCGCTGTCCGACCTCTGGGTGTCGACCAAGTGCGGCGAATCCGACACGACGTCCGGATGCGGCTCGAACCCGACGGTGGGCAACGCGTTCGACAAGCTCTACCCGCACGGCACGACGCTGTGCTTCGGCGAGACTACGGAACTGACTGGCGGTGAGCATCTGGTGGCGGCGCGTTGCGCAACGCCGCAGGTGCGCGAGCAGTTCATGGCGATGTTCAATCGCTACCAGGACGTCATCAATCGATACAAGACCAACGACCTGTCGGATTCGCAGCCGACCAAGGGCAACATCGAGGGCGGCCTCACGACGATCGAGGAAAAGGCGCTCGGCAATATCCAGAAGATCGGGCGCGTCTGCAAGGTCGACGGCGTGCTCGACAAGGCCGAGACGCCCACCGGTCCGGGGCTTTGGTTCATGGATTCGTCGTCGGCCGCCGCCGAGATGGTGACGCTGTGCGCGGCGTCCGGCTACGTCGTGCATTTCTTCCCCACCGGACAGGGCAACGTGATCGGCAATCCGATATTGCCGGTGATCAAGCTGTGCGCCAATCCGCGCACCGTGCGCACGATGGCCGAGCACATCGATGTGGACGTGTCGGCGCTGCTGCGCCGCGAAATGTCGCCCGATGCTGCCGGCGACAAGCTGCTAGAGTGCATGTTCGCCACCGCGAACGGTCGCTGGACCGCGGCCGAAGTGCTCGGCCACCGCGAGTTCGTGCTGACCCGCCTGTACGAAAGCGCGTAAGGAGCAGCATCACCCGCAGTCGATTGTCGTCAATCCACTTGCAAGCGTAGGTCCGCAGTGCGCCACAGAAGACGGGCAGCTTGCGAGCGGCAACCCTAGGAGATGAACGTGAAGCCAATCACCCTGCTGGCGGCGACTGCCGTCGCTGCGATCACCATTGCCACCGCGTTGCCAGCTGCCGCCGAGGTCAGCGAGCTCAAGGTCGCGCGCCAGTACGGCATCAGCTACCTGCCGATGATGATCATGGAAGACCAGAAGCTGATCGAGAAGGCGGCCGCGGCGGCGGGCGTGCCCAACCTGCAGGTGACGTGGGCGCAGTTCGCCGGCGGCAACGTGATGAACGATGCATTGCTGTCGAACAGCCTCGACTTCGCCGCGGGCGGTGTCGGCCCGTTCGTCACGCTGTGGGCGAAAACGCGCGGCAATTACAACGTCAGGGCGGCGGCAGCGCTCAACTCGATGCCGCTCTATCTCAATAGCAGCAACCCCAATGTCAAGACGATCAAGGACTTCACCGACAAGGACAAGATCGCGCTGCCCGCGGTCAAGGTGTCGATCCAGGCGGTGACCTTGCAGATGGCGGCCGAGCAGGCGTTCGGCCCCGGGCAGCACAACAAGCTCGACCGGCTGACGGTGTCGATGAGCCATCCGGACGCGCAGATCGCGCTGTTGTCGGGCTCGAGCGAAGTCAACGCGCATTTCACGTCGCCGCCGTTCCAGTTCACCGAATTGCAGAAGCCCGGCATCCATCGCGTGCTCAATTCATACGACGTGCTCGGCGGACCGGCGACGTTCAACGTCGTCTGGACCTCCGGCAAGTTCCACGACGACAACCCAAAGGTCTACGCCGCGTTCATCAAGGCGCTCGACGACGCGCAGGCGATCGTCAACAACGACCACAAGGCCGCGGCCGAGACCTACCTGCGGATGACCAAGGACAAGTCGAGCGTCGACGACATCGTCAAGATGCTCGACGACCCGACGATGAAATTCACGACGACGCCCAACAACACGATGAAGTACGTCGATTTCATGCTGAAGGTCGGGTCGATCAAGGTCAAGCCGGATTCGTGGAAGGACATGTTCTTCCCCAACGCCCAGGGCCTTTCGGGTAGCTGACGCCTTCGACGTCGAGCGCCTTTCCGCCGGTCTTTCCAGGAGCGCGCGATGGTGACCACCGCGACCAGCGATGCCGCGGCGGCTGCGCCGGCCGCAGCACCGGCGCAGGCCGGCACGTTGCCGCCGCCGCAGCTCGACGTGCGCGGCGTGACGCTGCAGTACAAAACCAGGGAACATCTCGTCACCGCGACGTATCGCGTCGACTTCCAGGTGTACAAGTCCGACCGCTATGTGCTGCTCGGGCCGTCGGGTTGCGGCAAGTCGACGCTCTTGAAGGCGGTCGGCGGCTACATGAAGCCGGAGGAAGGCGAGATCCGCCTCAACGGCAAGCCGATCACGCGGCCCGGACCCGACCGGATGATGGTGTTCCAGGAGTTCGACCAGTTGCTGCCGTGGAAGACCGTCAAGGAGAACGTGATGTTCCCGATGCTCGCCGCGCACAGGCACTCCGCGAAGGCCGTCGAGGAAAAGGCGATGCACTACATCGAGAAGGTCAACCTGACGAAATTCGCCAACCATCACCCGCACCTGCTGTCCGGCGGCATGAAGCAGCGCGTGGCAATCGCGCGCGGCATGGCGATGGAGCCCGAAGTGCTGCTGATGGATGAGCCGTATGCGGCGCTCGACGCGCTGACGCGACGCAAGATGCAGGACGAGCTGCTGCAGCTGTGGGACGACACGCATTTCACCGTGCTGTTCGTCACGCACTCGATCGCCGAGGCGGTGAAATGCGGCAGCCGCATCCTGCTCTTGTCGCCGCATCCGGGGCAGGTCAAGGCCGAGCTCGCGAGCGTGCCGCGCACGCAGCAGGATTCGGCGGCGGCCAAGGCGCTCGAGTCGCGCATCCACGACATGCTGTTCAGCGACGTCGTCGAGGAAACCGAGGTCCACCATGGCTGACGCCGACGCCATCCTCGTTCCACGTCCGGAGTTTCATCGCGAGCTGCTCGACGCCGCCGCGTTCGGCGTCGTCGTGCAGCCGCTGTCGACGTTCGAGCGGCTCTACAACCTCGTGTGGCTGCGCAAGACCGTTATCCTGTGCTTGCTGGCGCTCGCATGGGAGATCGGCGCGCGGCTGCTGCACAACGATCTGCTGCTGCCGTCGTTCACGCAGACCGTGCGCGCGCTGTTCGCGGGAATTGCCAGCGGCGAGCTGCCCGGCAAGACATGGACGTCGCTCAAGGTGTTGCTGATGGGCTACGCGGCAGGCATCGCGCTGGCGGCGATGCTGACCGCGTTTGGCATCTTTTCACGGATCGGCACCGACTTCCTCGAAACCCTGACGGCGATGTTCAATCCGCTGCCGGCCATCGCGCTGCTGCCGATCGCGCTGATCTGGTTCGGCCTCGGCAACGGCAGCCTCGTGTTCGTGCTCGTGCACTCGGTCGTGTGGGCGGTCACGCTCAACACGCACTCGGGCTTCCTCGCGGTGTCGAACACGATGCGCATGGTCGGCCGCAACTGCGGACTCGGCGGGCTCGCCTACGTCGCCAAGATACTCATTCCCGCGGCGTTCCCGTCGATCATCACCGGCCTCAAGATCGGCTGGGCATTCGCATGGCGCACGCTGATCGCCTCAGAGCTGGTGTTCGGCGTGAGCTCGGGCTCGGGCGGCCTCGGCTGGTACATCTACGAGAACAAGAACGCGCTGGAGATCGCCAACGTGTTCGCCGGCCTGCTGACGGTGATCGTCATCGGCCTCGTCGTCGAGAACCTGATCTTCCGCGTCATCGAGCAGCGCACCGTGCGACGCTGGGGCATGCAGAGCTGATGGCGTCGCACGCGACCACGCGCATCGCGGCGCGCTGAACATGCAGCGCATCGTCATCGCCGAATTCATGGACGAATCCGCAGTGGCATCGCTGCGGCCGTCGTTCGAGGTCGACTACCAGCCTGTACTCGTCGACGATCGCGAAGCACTGTATGCCGCCGTCGCCGGCGCGGACGCGCTGATCGTGCGCAACCGCACGCAGGTCGACCGTGCGCTGCTCGACGCGGCGACGCGTCTCGCCGTCGTCGGACGCCTCGGCGTCGGCCTCGACAACATCGACGTCGATGCGTGCGCTGCGCGGCGCATCGCGGTGATCCCTGCCACCGGCGCCAATGCGCTCGCCGTCGCCGAATACGTGATCGGCACCGCGCTTTTGTTGCTGCGCGGCGCCTATGGCGCCACCGCCGAAGTCGCGGCGGGCAACTGGCCGCGCACGCGCCTGTCGTCTGGACGCGAGATCCACGGCAAGTGCCTCGGGCTCGTCGGCTTCGGCGGGATCGGCCAACTCGCGGCGCGGCTCGCGCAGGCGCTCGGCATGCACGTCGTTGCACACGACCCGGCATTCGCCGCGGACGCTGCGATCTACGCGCAGCACTCGGTCCAACCGCTTGCGCTCGATACGCTGCTCGCGCGCGCCGATGTCCTCAGCCTGCACGTGCCGCTGGTCGATTCGACGCGCAACCTGATCGACGCGACGCGGCTCGCGCACATGCAGCGCGGTGCGATCCTGATCAACACGTCGCGCGGCGGCATCGTCGACGAAGCCGCGCTGGCGCGCGCGCTGGGTGACGGTGCGCTCTGCGGCGCGGCGCTCGACGTATTCGCCACCGAGCCGCTGCCCGCCGGGTCGCCGCTTGCCGGCGCGCCCAACCTGTTGCTGACGCCTCACGTCGCCGGCGTCACCGCGGAGTCGAACGCGCGCGTCAGCAGCCTGATCGCGCAACGCGTGGCCGAGTTCCTGCGCTCGCACACCGATGCGCGGTAGCCTGCGGTCGCGCACCGATGCGCGGTAGCCTGCGATCGCGCACTGATGCGCGGTGAATTCGCGCCGGTTCGCTCGTCATTCCCGCGCAAGCGGGAACCCAGTGGCGCTCGTGCGCAATGCGCGCGGTGACTTGACGCACCACGCGTGGACGCATCCCTGTTCGCACTGCCGTTCCCACCGGCGACGCTCGTCGCCGCGGCGGCAATCATCCTGCTCGCCTATACGGTATTCGGCTTGACGGGCTTCGGCTCGTCGATCACCGCGGCGCCGTTCCTGCTGCTGCTGTTTCCGCTGCGCTTCGCCGTGCCGCTGATGGTGATCCTCGACCTGGTCAGCGGCACGCTGCTCGCGATCCGCAATTACCGGCGCGTCGCCTGGCGCGAGCTCGCGCGGCTGCTGCCTTACGCCGCGGCCGGCATGGTGCTGGGCGTAACGCTGCTGGTGCACGCGCCGGAGCGGCCGCTGCTGCTGCTGCTCGGCGTCTTCATCCTCGCCTGGCTTGCGAAGGCGGTGTTCGGCTCGCCGCGCACGCGCGACATCGCGCCATCGTGGGCGGCGCCGCTCGGAATCGCCGGAGGGATCTTCACGTCGCTCTACGGCACCGGCGGCCCGATCTACACGATCTTCCTCGCCGGCCGGGTGCACGAAAAGTGGGTGCTGCGCGCGACGATGGGCATGCTGATCCTGCTGACCGCGCTGACGCGCGTCGGCCTGTTCTCCGCCGCGGGATTCTATGCGCAGGCGGGATTGTTGGCGTTGAGCGCGGCGTTGTTGCCGGCAGTGCTCGCCGGCCTGTTCCTCGGCAGCCACCTGCACCATCGGCTGCCCGCCGCACGCGTGGTGCAGGCGATCCAGGTCGTGCTGCTGGTCGGCGCGCTCAACCTGATTCGGCGCAGTGTCTCCGGATAGGTCAGTCCGCCGCCACCAGCGAATCTCCCGGGGCGACGCGCGTGAACCGCACCGGCTCGCGCGTCAGCGCAAGCACACCATCGCGCTCGCGCACGACGGTGAAGGTCGATGTCGGCAGGTCGCCGGTCGCCGGAAAATCCTCACGGTAGTGCGCGCCGCGCGAATCCTCGCGCGCGAGCGCTGCCGCGGCGATCACTTCGCTGGCGGCGATCAGGTTGGCGAGATTGAGCCAGTCGTGCCAGTTCGGATTGAATCCGCGATCGCCGTCGGCGACGCCGATGTGCGCGAGCTCATCGCGCAGTGTCGCGAGCCGCCGCTGTGCCGCGCGGATGCCGTCGGCGTTGCGGGCGATGCCGACGTCGTCCCACATGCAGTCGAACAGCGCCTCGCGCACCGGCTCGAGCGAGCCTTCGCGTTGCGCGAACGGCGCTTCGTGACGCGCGACACCCTCGGCGATCACCTTCGCGTGGGGTTCGCGCAGCATGCCTTCGCCGCGTACCCACGCCGCCATCGATGCGCCGGCGATGCCGCCGAACACCGTCGAATTGGCGACCCCGTTGCCACCCAGCCGGTTGGCGCCATGCACGCCGCCGGTGTCCTCGCCCGCGGCGAACAGGCCGGTCAGCTCGGTGCGGCAATCGGCGGTGAATTGCACGCCGCCCATCATGTAGTGCGCGGTGGGCACGACTTCGACGAGGCCGCCGGCCAGGTCGAATCCGCAATCGGCGCAGCGCTCGACCATGCCCTTGAACTGTCGGCGCACGTTGTCGGCGCCGAGATGCCGCATATCGATGTAGACCCCGCCATTGGGGGACGTGCGCCCGGCGCGCATTTCGGCGAACACCGCGCGCGACACGATGTCGCGCGTCGCGCGCTCTCCGCGCTGATCGTAACCATGCATGAAGCGCTGCTGCGCGCCGTTGAGCAGGTAGCCGCCGGCGCCGCGCAGACCCTCCTCCAGCACGGTGCCCGTCATGCGGGTTTGCGTGCCGGCGAGGAGACCGGTCGGATGGAACTGCACCATCTCCATGTCGCGCAGCGGCAGCCCCGCGCGCAACGCCATCGCGAAGCCGTCGCAGGTCTTGTCGCCCGACGGCGTGTGGTACTTGTACATCGTCGGGCCGCCGCCGGTTGCGAGCAGCACCGCCTTTGCGCGCACAAACACGAATTCGCCGCGCGGCATGTCGATCATCAGCACGCCGGCGAGCGCGCTGCCGTCGGCAGTACTGACGAGCTCGATCGCACGATGGTCTTCGAGGCGGCCGATGTCGCGCGCCCACACCTGTTCGGCCAGGCGGTTGATGATCTCGATGCCGGTCAAATCGCCCTTGTGCACGGTGCGGTCGAACGTCTGGCCGGCGAACGCCTTCTGGTGCACGGTGCCGTCGGGATTGCGGTCGAAGAAGCAGCCGAGCTCGTTTTCGAGCTCGCGCACGCGCTCGACGGCCTTGGTGACGAGCGTCCACGCCAGGTCCTGGTCGGCGAGCCATTTGCTGCCTTCGATCGTGTCCATGAAATGGCGCTCGACCGAATCGCCGGCGGCCAGCGCGACGTTGTAGCCGCCCTGGACCATCCGCGTGCAGCCGCATTTGCCGAGCAGCCCCTTGACGGCGACGGTGATCGACAGCTCGGGCGCCACCTGATGTGCGTGCAGCGCGGCGAAGAGGCCGGCGCCGCCCGATCCCAGGATCAGGATGTCGGTGTCGAGCGTTCGCAACGGTGGCAGCGTCACGACTTGACGCCGAGCGACGCCAGCACCGTCGCGCGGCGCGACGCGGCGTCACTGCGCACCGTGTCGTAGAGGCTTGCGCCGGTGCTGTCCATCGCCACCAGCAACGGGCCGAAGTCGCGGATCGCGAACTTCCACAGCGATTCCGGATTGAGGTCGTCGAGATCGACGTCCTCAATCTGCGTAATCCACGTCGTCTCGAGCGCCGCCGCGCCACCGACGACGGCGAGGTACGCGCCACCGAGCTCGCGAAATGCCGCGAGCGAGCCCTCGCGCAGGCCGCCCTTGCCGATGACGATCCGCGCGCCGTATTGCTCCATCAGCGGGCGCGTGAAGCGCTCCATCCGGTCGGATGTCGTCGTGCCGATGCACACCGGCGCGTAGCCGGCCGGATTCGCCGCGTCGCGCGCGACCTTCCTGACGTTCGGCGCGGTGTGCAGCAGCGCGTGGCCATTGAGGTCGAAGCGCGTCGTACGCCCACGATCGAACATGTGGATCTGCGTGGCGTCGCGGATGCCAAACAGCGTGCGCTGCAGCGTCACCGTGTCGTTGACGCGCAGGCGCCGCGCTTGCGCGGCGTCGATAGGCATCTCGAGTTCGTAGTGGGCCATCGGATGTTTTCCTGGTTGCTTCAGTCTGCCGTCATTCCCGGCGAAGGCGGGGATCGAGTGGCGTTGCGATCGAGAGGGCAACGCCGCTGGGTTCCCGCCTTCGCGGGAATGACGGCGGCGGGGCTGCTAGTAGCCATAGGCGATGCCGTCCGGCGTGAACGTCGCGCTCGCGCGCCGCGCCGAATGGCACTGCATGTTGACCGCGACCGGGTTCATCGTGATGTGCGTCGCCGCGAGCTCGATATGCACGGCGAACGCCGTCGCGTCGCCGCCCAGTCCCTGCGGCCCGATGCCGAGCCGGTTCACGGCGAACGACAGGTCGGTTTCCAGCGCCGCGCCGTCGGCATCGGCGCAGCGTGTGCCGAGCGGCCGCGTCGCCGCGCGCTTGGCGAGCGCGACGCACAGGTCGGACGTGCCACCGACACCGACGCCGACGATCGTCGGCGGACAGGTCTTGCCGCCGGCCGCCAGCACGCAGTCGACGACGAAGGTCTTGATCGCGTCGACACCTTCGGCCGGGATCGCCATTTTCAGGAACGAGTTGTTCTCGGAGCCGCTGCCCTTGGGGATCATCGCGATGCGCAGCGTCTGCCGCGTATCGACGAAGTCGATATGGATCACCGGCATTTCGATGCCGCACGAAGTCTGCTCGTTGCGTCGCGTCAGCGGATGCACGACCGACGAGCGCAGCGGATGCTCGCGCGTCGCGCGTTCGCAGCCGCGGCGGATCGCCGCCTTCAGCGCCGGCCCGTCGACGTCGACGTCGCGGCCGATCTCGATGTTGTAGATGGGCAGGCCGGTGTCCTGGCACAACAGGTTGTCGCGCGCCTCCGCCACCGCGATGTTGGTGATCATCGTCCCCAGCACGTTCTGCGCGGTGCGATCGGTCTCGCGCGCGGCGAGCCCGGCGAAACCTTCCTTGATGTCCGGCGGCAGCATCTTGAGCGCGCGGATGTAGAGCGTCTTCGACGCCTCCTCGACGGCTGCGAGATCGACTTTCATCTTCAGTTCTCCATTCTTCGACGCGGCGCAGTTCAGCGCAGCAGTGCCAGCGCGAACGCGAGGCCGGCAATGACGCCGCATCCACACGACAGCGCGATCCAGTCCTTGCGCAGGCCCGACCACGGCAGGAACTCGATCAGCAGCAGGCGCACGCCGCCGGCCATGTGCAGCGCCAGCAGGATGACAAGCCCCCATTCGGCGAACTTGAACAGCGGCCGGTCAGCGAAGCGCAGGAACCCGTCGAGCGCCGCGGCGCCGTGCAGCGCCGTGCTGAGCGCCCAGAAGTGCAGCGGCAGGAAAAGCGCGAGCGCCAGCCCCGACACACGGTGCACGACGAACGCCCACCATGCAGGATGATTGTGCGCCCGCAGGTCATTGCCGCGCATCATCCCGTCACCATCGCGTAGACGGCGGTGAATCCCATGACCGCGAGCAGCAGCGCGAAGGCGTTCGCGGCGGCATTGGCGGCGCAACTGCCCAGCCCCAGCCATTCCTCGGCGATGCGCGCGACGCCGATCGGCACATGCACGGCGCAGGCCATGACGAATACCGCGTAGAACGCGGCGAAAGCGACGCTGCCGCGGGTGCGGGCGAGCAGCGCTTCGCCGCTCAGGCCGGAGCGCACCGCATAGACGATCGTCACGAGGTGCACCAGCACGCACAGCGCCAGCACCATCGCCGACACGCGCTGCCAGTACCATCGCTTCGCCTGCGCCGCGTGCTCCATGCGCCGGCTACAGCTTGCCGCGCGCGGCGGCGCGCGCGGTCACACGCTTGAGGCCGGCGATCGCCGCCGCCGGCGCGAGATGCTTGGGACAGCGCTCGACGCACGAGCCTTGCGTGTGGCAGGCGTGGCATCCGGCGTCGCCGGCGACGGCGCGCAGGCGCTCGCGTTGCGCGTCGTCGCGAACGTCGTTGACGAGCGTCCATGCACGGTTGAGCGCTGCCGGCCCGAGGAAGTCGGGGCGCCATGCGACGACGTCGCAGGACGCATAGCAGACGCCGCAGCCGATGCATTCGATGCCGGCGTCGGCCAGCTTGCGCGCGGGCGACGCCGGATCGACGCGCGCGAAATCATCGTCCCGCGTGCGCCGGCCTTCGAAACGCCCCTTGGCGCGCGCCCACTTGTCGAAGAACCCGCGCATGTCGGTGACCAGGTCTTTGACCACCGGCAGGTTGGCGAGCGGCGCGATCTCCAGGCGGTCGCCATCGGCGACGTTGGCGATATGCGTACGGCAGGTCCAGCGCGCGACGCCGTTGACCGTCATCGCGCAGGAACCGCACATGCCGACACGGCACGCGAAGCGATAGGCGAGGCTCGGCTCGAGATGACGCTGCACGTGCGTCACTACGTCGAGAACCGTCTGGGACTCGTGGCGAGGCACATCGTAGTCAACGAAGCCGCCCTCGGTGCGGCCGCGCCAGATCGATACTCGCAGCGTCGGCATGCGCGACAGTCCTGAAAACGCCTATTGTTGCACTGCGCAAGCGCAATGAAAAGGCAATTAGGCATGCGCTGAGCTAAAGTATTCCTTTATTATCGAGCCGCCGCCGCGCAGCGGCTGCCCGCACCCCACCATGCCTTCGATCCGCAACCTCTATACATTCCTCGCGGTGGCGCGCGCCGGCACCTTCGCCGCCGCCGGCAAGGCGCTGGGCCTGACTCCCGCCGCCATCGGCCTGCAGATGAAGGCGCTCGAGGAAGACCTTGGAACCGCGCTGTTCGACCGCAGCCCGCGCGCCGTCGTGCTCAATACCGCGGGACGCGAGGCGATGGCCGAGATCGGCGACATCCTCGCGCGCTACGAGGCGCTGGCGCAGCAGCGTCACGTCGATGCGCTGTCCGGCACGCTGGTGATGGGCGCGCTGGTGTCGGCGCTGATGGGCGCGTTCGCCGACGCGCTGTGGGCGCTGAAGCGCGACCATCCGCAGCTCGACGTGCGCCTCTTCGCCGGCATGTCGCGCGAGTTCGCGCAAAAGGTCGAGGACGGCGAGCTCGACGCCGCCGTCGTCACGCGGCCGCCGCATGCACTCGCGTCGAGCGTCGCATGGACGCCGCTCTACCGCGAGCCGATGGTGCTGATCGCGCCTGCGCATCCGCACTTCGACCTGCCGAAGACCGCGCAGCGGATCCTGCGCGAAGCGCCTTTCATCCGCTTCGACCGCCAGACGTGGACCGGCTACCTGGTGCGCAGCGCGCTGCGCGAAGCCGGCGTCAAGGTCCGCGATGAAATGGAGCTCAACTCCGTCGAGGCGATCGTCGCGCTGGTGCGCGCGGGCTTCGGCGTGTCGATCGTGCCGCGCCTCGCCAACGTGCAATGGAGCCGCGACCGCGCGCTTCGCGTGATCCGCATTCCCGGCGTCAGCGTCGAGCGCGAAGTGGGGCTGCTCGAGCGCGCGCGCCACCAGCGGATGCAGGCGACGGCGGCGATCAAGGCGTATTTCGCGAGGCGCTTCGTGGCGGGGGCGCCGCCGCGGTGAGCGTATCCCGGCGAAATTGCGCCAGCGCGCGCAAGCCATCGATCGCGCGCACGCCGTACCACGACGTCCATTCGCCATCGATCAGTGTGACCGGCCTGCCGGTCGCCTGCGCCAGCGCCGTCGCGTCGCGCGTGCGAAACGCGTACGGCTCCGTCGACAGCAGGATGCGATCGGCGCGTTGCCATGCGGCATCGTCGTCGCCGATCTCGGGATAGCGGCGCGACGACTCCACGGGGAGCGTGTCGAGGCCCGCCCGTGCGAGCGTCGCCGACACGTAGGTGTCGCGGGCAACGCTCATCCACGGCTTGCGCCAGATCAGGTAGAGGACGTTCTCGCGCGGCCGATGCGTGACGGCCGCGTCGAGATGCGCGAGTGCCGCGGCGAACGCCTGCGCAAGGCGCGCCGCTTCGCCGGCGCGGTCGAAGATCGCGCCGAACAGCGCGTACAGCCGAGGGTTGTCGGTGGGGACCCGCGGATGCGTGACGATCACCTGCGGCACGAACTGGCGCGCGGCATCGACATCCTCGCGGCGGTTTTCGTCGACGTTGACGACGAGGTGCGTCGGTGCGAGCGCACGCAGCGCGTCGAGGTCCGGAGTCTTGGTGCCGCCGGTCTTCGGCACGCCGCGCACGCGATTGCGCGGATGAATGCAGAACCCGGTGCGCGCGACGACAAGCGGTCCCAGTTCGAGCGCGAACAGCAGTTCGGTGAGGCTCGGCACCCAGCTCGCGATCCGCGGCGCCGCGGCAGGCGTATGCGCGACGCCCGCCCAGTCGGCGCGCGCGTCGTCCCCGTTCGCGCCCGGCGGGAAACGCATTCAGTCCACCGGTGGCGCGTCGGCAACGCGCGGCTTGCGCGCAGCACCGGCGAACATCGCATCGTAGAGCGGACGCGGCAGCGTGCGCAGCACGTGGCCGGCGATCGCCATCGGCCATGGCAATACGTAGAAGCGCCGGCGCCGCGCGATCGCGCCTGCCATTTTCGCGGCGGCCACGTCGGCGCGCATCAGGAACGGCATCCGGTACGGATTGTGTGCGGTCATCGGCGTGGCGATGTAGCCCGGGCAGATCGTCACCACGGCGACATCGAACGAACGCATTTCGAGCCGCAGGCTCTCGAGGTAGGTGATGGCGGCCGCCTTCGACGCCGAATACGCGCCCGCACCCGCGAGCCCGCGAAAGCCGGCGATGCTGGCAATGCCGACGAGCGCGCCTGCGCGTGCGCGCTGCATCGCCGCGGCGAAGGGCGCGAATGTGTTGACCATGCCCATCACGTTGGTGTCGAACACCGCGCGAAACGCGTCGAGGTCCTGCGCATGCTCGGTCAACGTGCCGCGCGACACGCCCGCATTGGCGATGACGACGTCGGGAACGCCGTGGCGCGCGATGAAGTCGCTGCCGGCGGCGGCGAGCGCGGCGGCGTCGCGCACGTCACCCGCATAGGTGACGACCGCGGGTGCCGCGAGCGCGGCGGCGACGCGCGCGAGCTCCAGCTCGCGGCGCGCGAACAACGCGACGATCGCGCCGCGGTCGGCGTAGTGCCGTGCCAGCGCTTCGCCGATTCCCGACGATGCGCCGGTGATGAAGACCCTCTGCGGATGCATTGGCGGGAAACGCCCGCGTCAAAAGCGGGCGGACGCGGTTGCGGCGCTCAGCCCTTGGCGCGCTCGGCGCGCGCTTTCGCCACCAGCGCGTCGATTGCGCCCGGAACGTTGGCGTGCCCGCCGATGCGGTCGGACGCGGTGATGAACTTGCCGTCGACGATGATCGTCGGCACCGACTGGATGTTGAACATCTGCGCCTGCTGCTTCGAGCGCGACATCTGGCTTGCCACGGAGAACGAGTTGTACATGTCCTCGACCTTCTTGCGATCGAGGCCGTTGGCAGCGGCCCAGTCGAAGAACGTCTTCGGCTCGGCCAGGTTCTTGTTGTTCTGGTGGATCGCCGCGAACACCTTGGGCGCGAGCTCGTCCTGACCCATCGCGTGCAGCGTGTAATAGGTCTTGCCGAGGTTTTCCCATGCGCGCTGGAACGACACCGGGATGCGGCGGAACTCGACGTCGTCGGGCTTCTTCTTGAGCCAGCCGTCGAGGATGGGCTCCAGGTCGGCGCAATGCGGGCAGCCGAACGAAAAGAACTCGATGACCTCGATCTTCTTGCCGGATTCCACCGGCACCGGCGTCGACAGCCGCTGGTAGTTCTTGCCTTCGACCATCTGCGCACGCGCGAGGCCGGCGCCCAGTGCGAACAGCAGGAGCGCCGCGAACGCGGTGCCGAGGGCGGCGCGCAGGCGCGTCGCGGGATTCGATTGGGGCATCGTCTTGCTCTCCACGGGTGAATTCAAAGGGTGGCGGCGCCGGGTCGGCGCCTTCGCGGCTGCGAACTTGGGCCGCCTCAGGCATCCGCAAGTTCCGCGGCGACGCTCAATACCGGATCGCCGCCGATTCGTAACCGCGCTGCATCAACTGGTTCTTGACGCGCGACAACTCGTCGCTATTGTCGTAGGGGCCGAGGCGCACGCGATAGCGGACCGACTTGTCGGCGAGAATGCCCTGCTGGACGGCCGCCTGCCAGCCGCCGAGCGCGAGCTGCGCCTTCATGTTCTCGGCATCGGCCTGGTCGGTGAACGAGCCCGCCTGCAGCCAGAAACGGTCGGCGGCGTGTGCGCCCTTGAGCGGCTCGCTGCCCACGACCTTGTCGAGCGGCTTGTCGGCGGCCTTGACGGAGGCGAGCGTCGGCTCGGCGGACCTGGCCGCCTTCGCTTCCGCGGATTTTTCCGCCGCCTTTTCGCCGAGCGCACGATCGGGCCGTACCGGCGCCGCCTTGTCGGGCTGGATCTTCGGCTCTTCGCCGCCCGGCAGGATCTTGTAGAAGTCGAAGCGCGGCTTGTCCGCGGCCTTGTCGCTGGCGGCGACTTTCGCCGCCTCGCGTGCCGGGTCGCGCAGTTCCTTGGACGCCGCGACCTGTGCCTGGTAGGGACTGCGGCCGCCGGTGAGGACGAACGCCGCCGTGGCGGCGAGCGCAAGGCCCATCACCAGGCCAATGAAGATGCCGAGCAACGTGCCACCCGCGGCGCGCTTGCGAGGTGCGCGCCTTGCGGTCGCGCGTGCCGTAACTGAATGCGATTGAGCCATGCGTCGGATGCTTTCCTGCAAGTCGCCTTGCAACTACATTTCGAGCGGCGCCGCGATGCCCAGCAGCGCCAGGCCGTTGCGAATCGCCTGGCCCGTCGCCACCACCAGCGCGAGCCGCGCGCGCTTCAGTGCCGCGTCGTCGACCAGGAATCGCTCCGCATTATAGTAACTGTGGAATTCCTGCGACAGGTCCTTGAGCCACGCGGTCAGCCGGTGCGGCGCGAATTCGCGCGCCGCCTGCGCAACTTCTGCCGGGTAGTCATCGAGGCGCCGCAACAGCGCGTCCTCGTAGGGACTCGCCAGCAGCGCCAGGTCGGCGCCGGCGACGTGGTCGATCGCCGCATGGAAGTCGATGCCGGCCTGTCGCAGCACCGACGCGACACGCGCGTGCGCGTATTGCACGTAGTACACCGGATTGTCGTCCGACTGCGAGCGCGCGAGATCGATGTCGAACGTGAACTCGCTGTCGGCCTTGCGCGATACCAGGAAATAGCGGACGGCGTCGCGGCCGACCTCGTCGATCAGGTCGCGGATCGTCACGTAGCTGCCCGCGCGCTTGCTGATCTTCACTTCCTCGCCGCCTTTCATCACCGTCACCATCTTGTGAAGCACGTAGTCGGGATAGCCCTCGGGAATGCCCATGCCGAGTGCCTGCAACCCGGCGCGCACGCGCACCACCGTGCTGTGATGGTCAGAGCCTTGCACGTTCACCACCTTGGCGAAGCCGCGTTCGAACTTGGTCACGTGGTACGCGACGTCGGGAACGAAATACGTAAACGTGCCGTCGGATTTACGCATCACGCGGTCCTTGTCGTCGCCGAACGCGGTGGTCGCGAGCCACAGCGCGCCGCCTTCCTCGTAGGTCCTGCCCGACGCCTGCAGCGCCGCCACCGTGCGCTCGACGCGGCCGTCGGCGTACAGCGAGCTTTCCAGGTAGTAGTTGTCGAAACGCACGCCCAGCGCGCGCAAGTCGGCATCCTGCTCGCTGCGCAGCGCGGCCACGGCGAAGCGGCGGATCGCCGCGAGGTCGGCCAGGTCGCCGCCGGCCTCGGCGACGTATCGCTGCGCCAGCTCGCGGATGTATTCGCCGCGGTAGCCGTCCTCGGGGAACGGCTCGCTGTCGCCGGCAATCTCCCTGGCGCGCGCCCGCACCGACAGTGCGAGATTCTCGATCTGCGCGCCGGCGTCGTTGTAGTAGAACTCGCGCGTGACTGCGTAGCCCCGCGCCTCGAGCAGCGACGAGATCGCGTCCCCCAGCACCGCCTGGCGGCCGTGGCCGACGTGCAGCGGCCCGGTCGGGTTCGCCGACACGAACTCGACCATCACGCGTTCGCCGTGACGCGTGTCGCTGATGCCGAAACGCTCGCGCTCGGCGAGCACGCGCGCAACGACCGCCTGGCGCGCCGCGGGCGCGAGCACGATGTTGATGAACCCCGCGCCGGCGACGTCGACGCGCGCGACCTGCGGCGACGGCGCGAGCGCCAGCGTGGCGACGATCGCCTGCGCGAGCTCGTGCGGATTGCGACGCTGCCGCTTGGCTGCAACCATCGCGACATTGCTCGCGAAGTCGCCATGCGCAGGATCGCGCGGGCGTTCGAGCTGGATGACGAAGTCGCCGGCGCCGGGCAACGTGCGGGCGACCGCATCCTCGAGCCAGCGCGCGAGTTGTTGGCGAATGTCAGGCAACTGGGGAATCCGGCGGCATGGATGAGGGTCGTCTGGCATTGCGGCTCGCCGCGCAGCGTGGTGCTGGCGATCGGTCACGACCAAGGACGCGATTATAGCGGGCGCGTCGCATTCAGAACGACGCCGGGTCGACATCGAGCGCCCAGCGCACGCGCCGTGCCGCCAGCGTGTCCAGCTCGGCGCGCAACGGCGCGAGCAAAGACTGCAGCGCGCGCCGGTCGCGGCTTTGCAGCAGCATCTGCGCCCGCTCGTAGCCGGCGCGCCGCGCCAGCGTCGCGCTCAGCGGCGGATTGACCTCGACGCCATCGTATTCGCGCGCAATGCGCAGCGCGGCCGCGTGCGCGGCGTCGAGGAACGCGTCGACGTCGACGCGCTGCTGCGCTTCCGCCGCCAGCAGCGCCAGATGCGAGCTGGGCGGCAACCCGGCGACCTCGCGCTCGGCGAGCAGCGACTGCGCGAGCGCGTCGTAGCCATCGTCGGCGAGCGCGCGAAACACCGGGTGCGACGCGAAATCGGTCTGTACGATGACCTGGCCCGGCAGCGACGCGCGCCCGGCGCGGCCGGCGACCTGCGACAGCAGCGCGCCCAGCCGCTCGGTGGCGCGGAAGTCGCCGCTGTAGAGCGCGTTGTCGGCGCCCAGCACGCCGACCAGCGTCAGGCGCGGAAAATCGTGGCCTTTGGCGAGCATCTGCGTGCCGACGAGGATGTCGACATCGTCATCGGCGATGCGCTCGCGGATGCGCGCGAACGCGCCCCGCGCGCGCATCGAGTCGCGGTCGACGCGCGCGATGCGTGCCGCCGGAAACGCGCCGGTGAGTGCGCTCTCCAGCCGCTGCGTACCGTGACCTTGCGGCAGCAGGTCGACGTTGCCGCATTGCGGGCACGCAGTGGCGATGCGTTCCGCGTGACCGCAGTGATGACAGCGCATCGACGCCGGCGAGCGGTGGACGACGAGGCGCGCGCTGCAGCGCGGGCACATCGCCTCCCATGCGCACGACGCGCACTTGAGCGCCGGCGCGTAGCCGCGGCGATTGACGAAGATCAGCGACTGCTCGCGCGCGGCGAGGCGGACATTCAGCGCGCGCCACAGCTCGCCGGCGATGCCGTCGTGCGCATCGGCGCCGCGCACCGGCACCAGCATGACCCTGGCGGGCTTCGCGTCGGCGCGCGCGCGCGCCGGCAGCCGCAGCGTTCGGTAGCGCCCGCCCTGCGCGTGCGAAAGGGTTTCGAGCGACGGCGTGGCGCTGCCCAGCACGACCGGCACGCCGCGCGCATAGGCGCGCCAGATGGCGACATCGCGCGCGTGGTAGCGCACGCCGTCCTGCTGCTTGTACGAAGGATCGTGCTCCTCGTCGACGATGCAAAGCGCGAGTGCGGGACACGGCGCAAACACCGCGAGCCGCGTGCCGAGGATCACGTCGGCGGCGCCAGCCTGCGCCGCCCGCCAGCTCGCGTTGCGCGCGCCGGCGGCGAGCCCGCTG
The DNA here is from genome assembly GCA_040006455.1 of Betaproteobacteria bacterium. GTDB lineage: Bacteria > Pseudomonadota > Gammaproteobacteria > Burkholderiales > Casimicrobiaceae > VBCG01. The sequence goes on from JBDTWY010000036.1 coordinate 23,208, forward strand.
TGCAGCGTGACGACACGCGCCGACGGCAAGCCGGTGCGCACCTGCTGCTCGAATTGCGGTGTCAGGTTGATCTCGGGAACGAGGATCAGCACCTGCCCGCCGCGCGCGATCGCATGCGCGGCCGCCGCCAGGTACACCGCGGTCTTGCCGCTGCCGGTGACGCCCTGCAGCAGCGATACGCCGAACGCGCCGGCGCCGGCATCGATCGCGCTCACCGCCGCCTGCTGCGCGGCATTGAGCGTGAACGCATCCGCGGCGAGATCGATGACCGCGACCACCTTGCGCGCGCGCGTCGTCGTGAGCGGCGGCACCACGTTCGCGAGCACGGCGCCGATGGGCTCGTGGTAGTAGCCGGCGACGAATGCGGCAACATCCAGCAGCTCCGCCGGGATGGGCGGCAGGTCGACGACTTCGTCGAGCGCGTGGAGTTTTTCCGCAGCCACCGCGGCGCTGTCGACGAGCGCAACGACGACGCCGACGCAGGCGCGGCGGTTGAGCTGCACGCGCACGACGGCGCCACGCGCGATCTCGAGGCCCGCCGGAATCCAGTAATCGAATGGCGGCGTGACCGCGCCGCACACGGCGATGCGCGCGATCACGGCTTAGACGACCACGCCGGAGAAGTTGTAGTGTTCCAAATGCTCATCGGGCACGCGAGCGAAGGTATGTAACTCTTTCATTTCAAGCGATGTCTCGGATTGTTCACTGGATATGTGGATAACTTTGTGCGTAAAAGTTTGCACTCGCCCGCGACGCGGCTGGCCAACGCTGACGCGCCCGTCAATTCGCTGAGGGAGCGTAAAAAAAAACTCTGCGATATCAATGAATTGCAAAAGCGGCCGCAGTGGGTGCCCACGACCGCAGCGCGGTCTTTGCGACCGGCACAAAAATGTGCATAACTGGCTTTGGGCGGAAAAGAGGCCGCGTTTGTCAACCCCGTGAAATCCAAGCATTGGCGCGGCTTCGCGCGTTTTTCCCTCGCGCGCGCGATGGCGTCATTGCGGCGAATTTTTTCGCGCCGATGCGGCGTGCACGCTGTCGACCAGCACGCCGACATTGTCGGGCGGCGTCCGCGGCACGATGCCGTGCCCCAGGTTGAACACGAATCCCGGCGCGTCACCGGCGGCGCGCACCACGGCGCGCGCTTCACGGTCGACGGTGGCCGCATCTTGCAGCAGCACCAGCGGATCGAGGTTACCCTGCAGCGCCACACGCGTGCCGACGCCCGCGCGAGCGCGCGCGAGATCGACCGTCCAGTCGAGACCCACGCAGGCCGCGCCGATGCCCGCGAGGTCGTCGAGCCACGCGCCGCCGCCCTTGGTGAACACGATCGCCGGCACGCGGCCCGCCAATGCCGCGACGACTTTGCGCATCGGTTCGAGCGAATAGCGCCGCCACGCCGCCGCGGGCAACAACCCGCCCCAGGTGTCGAACAGCATCACGACGTCAGCGCCGGCGTCGACCTGCGCGCGCAGGTATGCCGACACCGCGTCGGCGTTGACGTCGACGATCCGCTGCAGCAGGTCGGGCCGTGCGTAGGCCATCGCGCGTACGCGGGCGAAGCCGTCGTCGCTGCCGCCGCCTTCGATCATGTAAGCGGCCAGCGTGAAAGGACTGCCGGCGAAGCCGATCAGTGGCACCGATTCCTTGAGCGCGCGCTTGATCTCGGCCACCGCGTCGAACACGTAGCGCAGCGACGCCATGTCGGGCACCGAGAGTGCCGCGATCGCCGCCTCGTCGCGCAGCGGACGCGCGAAGCGCGGACCTTCGCCTTCGGCGAACGAGAGCCCGAGACCCATTGCGTCGGGGATCGTCAGGATGTCGGAAAACAGGATCGCGGCGTCGAGCCGAAAGCGCGCGAGCGGCTGCAGCGTCACTGCGGTCGCCAGCGCCGGCGACGATGCCAGCGCCATGAAGCTGCCGGCCTTCTGCCGCACGACGTTGTACTCCGGCAGGTAGCGCCCCGCCTGCCGCATCAGCCATACGGGCAGGTGCGCAACCGGCTCGCGGCGCAGTGCGCGCAGCAACGTGTCGTTGACGATCGCCGTCATCGGAGGACGGCGCGCAAGGCGGGCAACGCTCTCACCCGGCGCGCGCGGTCAGGCGCCTGCCGGTGAGACGCTCGAGCACCGCCAGCGGCGCGCGCGCGGGCTCGTAGAGCGCTGCGAGCGGCAGGTGGATTGTCTGCTCCAGCATGTACTGGCCGCCCATCGCCGCGTGCATCACCTGGTCGGAAAAGCAGATCCACGTCGTGCCCGGCGCGAAGCGCGCCTCCTGTTGCGGCGACGTGTGCTGGTAGCCGGGGTCGGCCTTGGCGGCGTCGTGCAGGCCCAGCATCAAATGATCGTATTCGCTGCGCCGGCCCTTGGTGACGTGCAGCGCCGCGAGCAGCGCCGCTTCGCCGGCGCGCATCCGCCGGATCGACGGCAGGAAATTCGCAGCCATGGCGTCGAACGGCTCGCCGATCCGCCACACGCGGTCGACACCGTGCGGATTGACGTTGCAGAATACGCGCAGGATGCGCTCGCCATGATTGGGGCGCGACACGAATGCATCGACGTGCAGACGTGTGTCGTCCTTGCGCCATGACATCGAGCGACGCGACGCCGGCTGCGGCCGGAAGCTCGTGCGCGCCGTCTTGAGGTGCGGCGCGTAGCGCGGAAAAAGTACTGCGATGAGCGCGCTCGCATCGGCCGCGAAACGCGCGACCAGGTCGCGCAGTGCGACACGGTCGGCGCCTTCGGCGCTGCTGCCGTGGATTTCGCCGCGGTCGAAGTTGATGTTCTTGGCGCGGCCGTCCGACCATCGCGGATCGAGGAAGCGCTGCTCGTCGGCGCTCAGCGTGAATGCGAGCCGCGGCAGCGCCAGCACGCCACCCGCCTCGATCACGCGCGCGTTGTCCGCCGTCAGCGAGTCGCTGGCCTGCGGCCGCCAGCTCGCGATGTCGATCGTGGTGACGCCGCTCATGTTCAGCGCGGCAACTCGCTCGTCCCCATCAGGAATTCGTCGACGGCGCGCGCGCACTGGCGGCCCTCGCGGATCGCCCACACCACCAGCGACTGGCCGCGGCGCATGTCGCCGGCGGCGAACACGCGGTCGACGCTGGTGCGGTAGTCGTCGGGCGACGCGCGTGCGTTGCTGCGCGCATCGCGCGTGACGCCGAACGCGTCGAGCACCGGCGAGCGCGGTCCCATGAAACCCATCGCGAACAGCACCAGGTCCGCCTTGATCGCGAACTCGGATCCTGGCACCTCGGCCATCCGCATCTGTCCACCGGCGTCCCTCGCCCAGTCGACGCGCGCGCCGACCAGCTTCTCGACGCGGCCGTCGCGGCCCTCGAAGCGCTTCGTCGTCACTGCCCAGTCGCGCTCGCAGCCTTCTTCCTGCGACGACGACGTGCGCAGCTTGATCGGCCAGTTGGGCCACGTCAGCGGCTTGTTCTCGTGGTCGGGCGGCTGCGGCAGAAGCTCGAACTGCACGATCGACGCGGCACCCTGGCGGTTCGACGTGCCGATGCAGTCGGAACCGGTGTCGCCGCCGCCGATGACGATCACGTGCTTGCCGGTGGCGACAACCTGCGCGTCGACGCGATCGCCGGCGACGACGCGATTCTGCTGCGGCAGGAACTCCATCGCGAAATGGATGCCGACGAGATCGCGCCCCGGGACATCCAGGTCGCGCGGCTGCTCGGCACCGCCGGTCAGCGCGACGGCATCGAAGTCGGCAAGGAGCTTTTCCGCCGCGATGTCGACGCCCACGTGCGCGTTGGGACGGAACTCGACGCCTTCCTCGGCCATCTGCGCGATGCGCCGGTCGATCAGGTGCTTTTCCATCTTGAAGTCGGGAATGCCGTAGCGCAACAGCCCGCCGATGCGGTCAGACTTCTCGAACAACACGACGTGGTGGCCGGCACGCGCGAGCTGCTGCGCGCACGCGAGCCCGGCGGGTCCCGAGCCGACGACGGCGACAAGCCTGCCTGTCTTGTGCGCCGGCGGTTGCGGCGTCACCCAGCCTTCTTCCCAGCCCTTGTCGATGATGAAATGTTCGATCGACTTGATGCCCACGGGGTTGTTGTTGATGTTGAGCGTGCACGCCGCTTCGCACGGCGCCGGGCAGATGCGGCCGGTGAACTCCGGAAAGTTGTTGGTCGAATGCAGCGTGGTGAGCGCGGCTTTCCATTGCTGCCGGTACACGAGGTCGTTCCAGTCCGGAATGATGTTGTTGACCGGGCAGCCGGTCTGGCAGAACGGGATGCCGCAATCCATGCAGCGCGCGCCCTGCTTTGCCGCGGCGTCGTTTTCCAGCGCCATCACGAACTCGCGGTAGTGCTTGAGCCGTTCGGTGACGGGTTGCGCCACTTCGGCGACACGGTCGAGCTCGAGAAAACCGGTGATCTTGCCCATTGCTTCGCTGCCCGCTTCGTTGGTAAGGGGTTCGGGAACGCTGTGTTGGAGCGGGCCTAAGCCGTCGCGTGCGCGGGCGCGGCCGCCTGCGACTTCGCCGCGAGCCGTCGCGCGTACATCTCGCCGAGCGCGCGCAGGTACTCGTCCGGGAAAACCTTGACGAAGCGCGCGCGCGCATTGCTCCAGTCATCGAGCAGCGACAGCGCGAGCGTCGAGCCCGTGAGCTCGAGATGGCGCTCGACGAGCCGGCGCAACAGCGCCTCGTCGCTGCTGTCGCGATGGCGCAACCGTCCCTTGCCGGCGGCGACGAGCACCTCGTCCTCCTTTGCCTGCTCGGCTTCGGTCACCACCTGCGACAGCTTCACCATGCTGGTGTTGCAGCGCTCGGCGAACCTGCGCTGCGGATCGTAGACGTAGGCCAAGCCACCCGACATGCCGGCGGCGAAGTTGCGGCCGGTCTGGCCCAGCACGACGACGGTGCCGCCGGTCATATATTCGCAGCCGTGATCGCCGGTGCCCTCGACGACCGCCGTGGCGCCCGAATTGCGCACGCAGAAGCGCTCGCCGGCAACGCCGCGGAAATAGGCTTCACCTTCGATCGCGCCGTACATCACCGTGTTGCCGATGACGATGTTGTCCTCGGCCTTCGCCGGGCATTCGGGATCGGGATAGACGACGATGCGCCCGCCGGACAGCCCCTTGCCGACGTAGTCGTTGGCGGCGCCCTGCAGCTCCAGCGTGATGCCGCGCGCGAGGAACGCGCCGAAGCTCTGCCCCGCGGTTCCCGCGAGCGCGACGTGGATCGTGTCGTCCGGCAGTCCCTCGTGGCCGAACTTGCGCGCGACCACGCCCGATAGCATCGCGCCCACCGAACGGTGCGCATTGCGGATCGTCGACTGCAAGGTCACCGGCTTGCGCTCCTGCAGCGCCGACTGCGCGCGCGCGATGAGCTCGTGGTCGAGCGCGCGTGTGAGGCCATGATCCTGCGCCTCGCACTGGCGGCGCGCGACTTCCGGCGGCATCGCCGGCTGGTGGAACACGCGCGTGAAATCGAGGCCGCGCGCCTTCCAGTGCTCGATGCCCGGCTTGGTGTCGAGGAGGTCGACGCGGCCGATCATGTCGTCGAGCTTGCGGAAGCCCAGGCTCGCCATGATCTGCCGCACTTCCTCGGCGACGAAGAAGAAATAGTTGACGACGTGCTCGGGCTGGCCGTTGAAGCGCGCGCGCAATACGGGATCCTGCGTGGCGATGCCGACGGGACAGGTGTTGAGGTGGCACTTGCGCATCATGATGCAGCCTTCGACGACGAGCGGCGCCGTGGCGAAGCCGAATTCGTCGGCGCCCAGCAGCGCACCGATCGCAACGTCGCGGCCGGTCTTCATCTGCCCGTCGACCTGCACGACGATGCGGCCGCGCAGCCGGTTCAGCACCAGCGTCTGTTGCGTCTCGGCGAGGCCCAGCTCCCACGGCGTGCCCGCGTGCTTGATCGACGACACCGGTGATGCGCCCGTGCCGCCGTCGTGGCCGGCGATGGTCACGTGATCGGCCTTGGCCTTGGCGACGCCCGCGGCCACGGTGCCCACGCCCACTTCCGACACGAGCTTGACCGAGATCGACGCCAGCGGATTGGCGTTCTTCAAGTCGTGGATCAGCTGCGCCAGGTCCTCGATCGAATAGATGTCGTGATGCGGCGGCGGCGAAATGAGCGCGACGCCGGGCACCGAGAAGCGCAGCTTGGCGATGTACTCGGATACCTTGTGGCCCGGCAGCTGCCCACCTTCGCCGGGCTTCGCGCCCTGCGCCATCTTGATCTGCAACTGGTCGGCGGACGTGAGGTACGCGGCAGTGACGCCGAAGCGCCCGGACGCCACCTGCTTGATCCGCGAGCGCAGGCTGTCGCCGCGCTGCAGCGGAAAGTCATGGAATACGCGGTCCGCGCCGATGAACGTCGCGAGCGTGTCGCCGTCCTGCGCGGGACCGTGGCCGAGCTGCATTTCCGCGCGGTAGCGCGCGTCGTCCTCGCCGCCTTCGCCGGTGTTCGACTTGCCGCCGATGCGGTTCATCGCCACGGCAAGCGTCGTGTGCGCTTCGGTCGAGATCGAGCCCAGGCTCATCGCGCCGGTGGCGAAGCGCCTGACGATCTCGGTCGCCGGCTCGACCTCGTCGAGCGGCACCGGCGTGATCGCCGACGTGCGGAATTCGAAGAGGCCGCGCAGCGTCTTCAGGCGCTTGCCCTGGTCGTCGATCAGCGCCGAATATTCCTTGAAGGTCGCGAAGTTGTTGGCGCGCGTCGCATGCTGCAGCTTGGCGATCGAATCCGGCGTCCACATGTGCTCTTCGCCGCGCGTGCGCACCTGGTATTCGCCGCCGGCGTCGAGCATTTCCTCGAGCAGCGGATCGTCGCCGAACGCGAGCTCGTGCAGTGCCTGCGCTTCGCCGGCGACCTCGAACAGGCCGATGCCCTCGACGTTGCTGGCGGTGCCGGTGAAGTACTTGTCGACGAAGCCCTTCTGCAATCCCACCGCCTCGAAGATCTGCGCGCCGCAATACGACTGATACGTGGAGATGCCCATCTTCGACATCACCTTCAGCAGGCCCTTGCCGATCGCCTTCACGTAGTGCTTGTGCGCTTCGCGGGTGTCGAGCTCCGGCACGTCGGCCTGCATGTGCGCGAGCGTGTCGAGCGCGAGATACGGGTGGATCGCCTCGGCGCCATAGCCGGCGAGCAGCGCGAAGTGATGCACTTCGCGCGCGCTGCCGGTCTCGACGACGAGGCCGGTGCTGGTGCGCAATCCCTTCTTGACCAGGTGCTCGTGCACCGCCGCGGTGGCGAGCAGCGCCGGGATCGGCAGCAGGTCGCGCGCCACCGAACGATCCGACAGGATCAGGATGTTGCGGCCCTTGCGGATCGCGTCGACCGCATGCGCGCACAACGACGCGAGCGCCGCTTCCATGCCGTTCGCGCCCCATGCCGCCGGATAGCAGATGTCGAGCTCCTCGGCGTGGAACGCGCCGCCGGAAAAGAGCTCGATGTGGCGCAGCTTTTCCATGCTGTCCGACGTCAGGATCGGCTGCTCGACCTCGAGGCGCATCGGCGGATCGGCCTGGCGGTTGACGTCGAGCAGGTTGGGACGCGGGCCGATGAACGACGTGAGGCTCATCACCAGCGCTTCGCGGATCGGGTCGATCGGCGGGTTCGTCACTTGGGCGAACAGCTGCTTGAAATAGTTGTAGAACACCTTGGGACGGTTCGACAGCACGGGCAGCGCGGCGTCGTTGCCCATCGAGCCGATCGCTTCCTCGCTGTTCAACGCCATCGGCGCCATGATCACGCGGATGTCTTCCTGCGTGTAGCCGAACGCCTGCTGGCGATCGATCAGCGGCACGTCCGACGGCGTCGCCGGCGCGGGATCGGGCATCGTTTCGAGCACGAGGCGCGAGTCGCGCACCCACTCGCGATACGGCTTCTGCGTCGCCAGGCGCTGCTTCAATTCGACGTCGTCGACGACGCGGCCAGCTTCTAGATCGACGAGCAGCATCTTGCCCGGCTGCAGCCGCCACTTCTTGATGATTTTCCTTTCCGGAATGTCGAGCACGCCGACTTCCGACGCCATGACGATGAAGTCGTCGTCGGTGACGATGAAGCGCGCCGGCCGCAATCCATTGCGGTCGAGCGTCGCGCCGATCTGGCGGCCGTCGGTGAATGCCATCGCCGCGGGACCGTCCCACGGCTCCATCAGCGCGGCATGGTATTCGTAGAACGCGCGGCGATCCTCGTCCATCAGCGTATTGCCGGCCCACGCCTCGGGAATCATCATCATCATCGCGTGCGCCAGCGGATAGCCGGACATCACGAGGAGCTCGAGCGCGTTGTCGAACGACGCCGAATCGGACTGGCCTTCGTAGATCAGAGGAAACAGCTTGGCAAGGTCATCGCCCAGCACGTCGGATGCGATCTTGCCTTCGCGTGCGCGGATCCAGTTGAAGTTGCCGCGCAGCGTGTTGATCTCGCCGTTGTGGCACGCGAAACGGAATGGATGCGCGAGATCCCACGTCGGGAACGTGTTGGTGGAAAAGCGCTGGTGCACCATCGCCAGCGCCGACACCATCGCGGGGTCGCCCAGATCGGGATAGAACTCGCCCACCTGATGCGCGAGCAGCATGCCCTTGTAGACGATCGTGCGCGTCGACAACGACGGCACGTAGTACTCCTTGCCATGGCGCAGGTTGAGCGCCTGGATCGCGTGTCCCGCGCGCTTGCGGATCACATAGAGTTTACGTTCCAGTGCGTCGGCGTTCATCTCGCGCGAGCCGCGCGCGACGAACACCTGGCGAATGACGGGCT
>JBDTWY010000037.1:0-31909 GCA_040006455.1 Betaproteobacteria bacterium
GTGCACACCGAGGCGGCGCTGCTGTCGGCGGTGAGCCTCACGCGCGCCGAGGCGGCGGCGGCGTTCGGCAATCCGATGGTCTACATGGAAAAGTTCCTGATCAATCCGCGGCACATCGAGATCCAGGTGCTCGCCGACGCATTCAAGAACGCCGTGTGGCTCGGCGAGCGCGACTGCTCGATGCAGCGCCGCCACCAGAAGATCATCGAGGAAGCGCCGGCGCCCGGCATCAACGTGCGCGTGCTGACGCGTATCGGCGATCGCTGCGCCGAGGCCTGCCGCAAGATCGGCTATCGCGGCGCCGGAACGTTCGAGTTCCTCTACGAGGAGAACGAGTTCTATTTCATCGAGATGAACACGCGCATCCAGGTCGAGCACCCGGTGACCGAGCTCATCACCGGCATCGACCTCGTGCAGCAGCAGATCCGCGTCGCCGCCGGCGAAAAGCTCGCGTTCCGCCAGCGCGACATCGTCAAGCGCGGGCACGCGATCGAATGCCGGATCAACGCCGAGGACCCGTACACGTTCGTGCCGTCGCCGGGTCGCATCACGTCGTATCACGCGCCCGGCGGCCCCGGCATCCGCATCGACTCGCACATCTACCAGAACTATTTCGTGCCGCCCAACTACGACTCGATGATCGGCAAGGTGATCGCGTACGGTGACACGCGCCAGCACGCGATCGCGCGCATGCGCATCGCGCTGTCCGAGATGGTGCTGGAAGGCATCAAGACCAACATTCCGCTGCACCAGGAATTGCTGCTCGACGCGTCGTTCCTGCGCGGTGGCACGTCGATCCATTTTCTCGAAGAACGGCTTGCCAAGCGCAAGCTCGGCGGATGAACGCTGCGGCGCGCGCCGTTCGCGACCGGCGATGAGCTTCACCGTGCTGCGTCTCGACGTCGACGCGGACAACGCCGAACGCTGGTCCGACGCGCTGCTCGAAGCGGGCGCACTGTCGGTCGACCTTTCGGATGCCGGCGCCGATACCGACGCCGAGTCGCCGCTCTACGGCGAGCCGGGCGAGCCCGCGGCGATGCTGTGGCCGCACCCGCGCCTGGACGCGCTGTTCGCCAGTGACGCCGACGTCGATGCGGCGTTGCGCGATGCTTGCGTGCGCGTCGGCGCGACGCCACCCGCCCACGAGCGTGTCGCGGTCGCCGAGCAGGACTGGGTGCGCGAGACGCAACGGCAATTCACGCCGATCGAAATCGCCGACGGTTTCTGGGTCGTGCCGTCGTGGTGCGACCCGCCCGATCCGGGCGCGATCAACCTGAAGCTCGACCCTGGCCTCGCGTTTGGCACCGGCTCGCACCCGACGACGCGCCTTTGCCTGGCATGGATGCGCGAGCTCGTCGTCGCCGGTGCCCGCGTGCTCGACTACGGCTGCGGCTCGGGCATCCTCGCGATCGCCGCGGCGCGCCTCGGCGCAGGCGAGGTGCGCGGCGTCGACGTCGATCCGCAGGCGATCCGCGCGAGCGATGACAACGCGCAGCACAACGGCGTGGCGGCGTGGTTCTCGCTGCCCGATGCGCTGGAGCCCGGCAGCTTCGACGTGGTCGTCGCCAACATCCTCGCCAATCCGCTGATCGTGCTTGCCCCCGCGTTGGTGGCACGCACGCGACCCGGCGGGCGCATGGCGCTGTCCGGCATCCTCGACGCCCAGCAGGACGCGGTGATCGATGCGTACTCTCGTTGGTTTACACTCGCGCCGTGGCGCCGCGACGACGGCTGGGTGTTGCTGCACGGCGTGCGTGCGTCCGGCTGATGCGAGCGCCTTCGGCTGACGGCGTTCCCGCCGTTGCGTTGCCTACCCGATGACCGAAGAAAAATACACCCGCTGCCCTTCGTGCAAGACGGTCTTTCGCGTCACCGACGCGCAGCTCGCGTTGCGCGACGGCATGGTGCGTTGCGGCCATTGCCAGACGATCTTCGACGGTCGCGCCGAGCAGATCTCGCTCGCGCCGCTGCCGGTCGCCGACGACGACGCCGTCGACGAGTCGCTGCTGGGGCCGCCGACGGTCACGCTGCGCAGCTCGCGCGCGCTAGCGCCTGCTCCGATTATCGAGCGGCCCGGAGAAGTCGAGCCTCACCTTCACACCGAGCCGACGGCGACGGTCGATCCTGCCGCGCATGCAGTTGACGCGCGGCGCGACGAGGCTGCCGATGACGTCGACTTCGAGCATCGATTCGCGTGGGACAAGCCGCGCCGGCGCCAGCAACGCCACACCTGGGTCTACGCGGTGGCGATACCGCTGTTGCTGGTGCTGCTTGCGGCGCAGCTGCTCCACCACTTCCGCGATGCGATCGCCGCACACTGGCCGGCGACGCGGCCAGCGCTTTCGCAGATGTGCGCGACATTCGGCTGCGCGGTCCGGCCGATGCGCGATGTCGGTGCGCTGTCGATCGACGCGTCCGACCTGCAGGTCGATCCCGCGCACAAGGGACTGCTGGTCCTTACCGCCACCGTGCGCAATCGCGCTGGCTACGCGCTCGCCTATCCGTATCTGGAGTTGACGCTGACCGACGCACAGGACCAGGTTGTGGTGCGTCGGGCGTTCGCGCCCAGCGAGTACTTGAGCGGGACGGTCGACCAGAACGCCGGTCTCGCGGGCAACGGCGAAGCCTTGCTCAAGCTGTTCATCGACGCCAGTGCGACGACGCAGGCCGGATACAGGCTTTACCTGTTCTATCCCTGATCAAGGCCGGCCTGAAGGTCGGCCGTGATCTTGATGGTTTCCCCGGCGCATCCATTTGCGGCAACGCACCGGATCGGCGCACAATGCCGCGGAGCCTGCACGACAATGGTGCGCAGGCAATGTTAGCCGCATCGATTTATCCATAATTTATCGTTTATTTTCATATAGTTAGCGCATGATCGTGGTTGGCACGTTTCTGGCTAAATGAGGTGACTGCCTGCGGGTAGATTCCGCATTCGCCTTGCGCCCGTGGCGAGCCCGATCACTGCCGCGCAAATTCCAATTCTTCCCCGCCACTTCCAGGAGCTTTCGCATGACCACCGGTGCCGACGTACTCAAGCTGATCAAGGAAAAAGAAGTCAAATTCGTCGACTTGCGATTCACCGACACACGCGGCAAGGAACAGCACGTGTCGGTGCCGTCCAAGGTGTTCAACGCGGACAAGTTCACCGACGGTCACGCGTTCGATGGCTCATCGATCGCCGGCTGGAAGGGCATCCAGGCGTCGGACATGCTGCTGATGCCCGATCCGTCGACCGCCAATATCGATCCGTTCATGGATGAAGTGACGTTGCTCCTGACCTGCGACGTCATCGAACCTGCCGACGGCAAGGGCTACGAGCGCGATCCGCGCTCACTGGCACGCCGTGCCGAGGCATACCTCAAGTCGACCGGCCTCGGCGACGTCGCCTACTTCGGCCCCGAGCCCGAGTTCTTCATCTTCGACTCGGTCGAATTCAGGGTCGACATGGCGGGCAGCTACTGCAAGGTTTTTTCGAGCGAGGCGGCGTGGTCTTCGGCCGACAAGTTCGAAGGCGGCAACATGGGCCATCGGCCGACCGTCAAGGGCGGTTACTTTCCGGTGCCGCCGGTCGACAACCTGCAAGACATCCGCTCGGCGATGTGCCTGGCGCTCGAGGAAATGGGCGTCGAAGTCGAGGTGCATCACCACGAAGTGGCCAATGCCGGACAGTGCGAGATCGGCACCAAGTTCGCACCGCTGGTGCAGCGCGCCGACTGGCTACAGATCCTCAAGTACGTCGTCCACAACACCGCTCACGCGTACGGCAAGACGGCGACGTTCATGCCGAAGCCGATCGTCGGCGACAACGGCTCGGGCATGCACGTGCACCAGTCGGTGTGGAAGGATGGCAAGAATCTCTTCTCCGGCGACGGCTATTCGGGCCTGTCGGAATTCGCGCTCTATTACATCGGCGGCATCATCAAGCACGCGCGCGCACTCAACGCGATTACCAATCCCGGCACCAATTCGTACAAGCGCCTCGTCCCCGGATTCGAAGCGCCGGTCAAGCTCGCGTATTCGGCGCGCAATCGCTCGGCATCGATACGCATTCCCTACGTGTCGAGCCCGAAGGGCCGCCGCATCGAAGTGCGCTTCCCCGATCCGACCTGCAATCCCTATCTCGGCTTCGCGGCGATGCTGATGGCCGGCCTCGACGGCGTGCAGAACAAGATCCATCCGGGCGATCCGGCCGACAAGAACCTGTACGACCTGCCGCCCGAGGAGGACAAGAAGATCCCGACGGTGTGCAGCTCGCTCGGCCAGGCGCTCGACTATCTCGACAAGGATCGCGCATTCCTGACGCGCGGCGGCGTGTTCACCGACGACATGATCGATGCCTACATCGAGCTCAAGCAGGAAGAAGTCACGCGGTTCATGATGACGACGCATCCCGTCGAATACGAAATGTATTACTCGCTGTAGACGCGGCGCGGACGGTGAACGTTAGTGCCAAAGGCAGGGGGCGGATCGTGGGTCTGCCCCTTTTGCTTCCGCGCGGGTGCGCGGTTACACTGCCCCGACATGTCGATTCGATGCACGTCGCCGATGGTTCGCGCGCTCGCACGGCTTGCACCCTGCGCAGCCGCGCTGTGGTGCGTGCACGCGGGTGCGGTGACGCTGGCCGACCGCGCGCGCGAATCGGGCTGCACCAACAAGCCGGTGGCGATGTCGAGCGCGTTGTACAAGTGCCAGACGCGCTCCGGCGGCGAGGCGTTCTTCAACGTTCCGGATGGCCGCGGTGAGTCATCGCCCGCCACCGCGCGCAGCACGCCGACGCCGTCGAGCTTCCCGCGCGTCGACAGCGACACGCAGAAGGCGCGCGACGACATGCGCCGCAAGGTGCTGGGCGACGAGCTCACTGCCGAGGAAAAACTGCTCACCGACACGCGAGCCGAGTTCGGCAACGGCGCGCCGCAGCCGCTGGCCGAGGAAAAGGCCGACGCCGAGCGTTACCGCCAACGCATCGAGCGGCTGCGCCAGAGCGTGCAGTTGCACGAGCGCAACGTCGACGCGCTCAAGAAAGAGCTCGGCCGCTGAGCTTCGCCGCGACGCGGGTCGCGCGTGTCGATTCATCCTCCGTGACGTTGCTGTGCGGTTGCCGCGCGCAACCGTCGACGCCGCATGCGCGCCGTGAGCTTCCGCCTGCCGTTTCGCGCCCGCGTCGGCGCCGGCGCGGGCGCCGAGGCGTGGCCGGGCCTCGAGCTCCTGACGACGTCCGTGCTGATGCTCGACGCCGGCCGCTCGATCATCTACGTCAATCCCGCGGCGGAAAACCTGTTCGAGGTGTCGCGCAGCAAGCTGACCGGGCAGACGACGCGCGAGCTCTTCGCCGATTCGCCGGGGCTCGAGTCGGGGATCACGCGCGCGCAGCAAACCGGCGCCGCCTATACCGAGCAGGAGCTCGAGCTCGCGGTGCCCCGCAAGGGCAAGCTGCACCTGACGTGCACGATCACGCCGCTCGACCAGGGTGACGCGTCGCTGCTCGTCGAGCTGCGCCACATCGACCAGCAACTGAAGATCGCGCGCGAGGAGCGGCTCAACGAGCAGCAACACGCCAATCGCGAGCTCATTCGCAACCTCGCGCACGAGATCAAGAATCCACTGGGCGGCATCCGCGGTGCAGCACAACTGCTGGAACGCGAGCTCGACCGGCCGCAGCTTTCCGAGTACACGCAGGTGATCATCGGCGAAGCCGACCGGCTGCAATCGCTGGTCAACCGCCTGCTGACGCCGCATCGGCTGCCGCAGTTTCGCCGCATCAACGTGCACCAGGTGCTGGTGCGGGTGAAGGGCGTGGTGCAGGCCGAGTTTCCGGCGATCCCGGTCGTCTGCGACTTCGACACGTCGCTGCCGGAGTTCGACGCCGACGCCGAGCAGTTGACGCAGGTGGTGCTCAACATCATGCGCAACGCGGCGCAGGCGCTGAACGGCACGACCGCGGGACCGACGATCACGCTGACGACACGCATCGCGCGCTACGTGACGCTCGCCAAGAAGCGCCATCCGCTGGCGCTCGCCATCACCGTCGAGGACAACGGCCCCGGCGTACCGCCGGAAATCCGCGAGCGCATTTTCTTTCCACTGGTGTCAGGGCGCGAAGGCGGCAGCGGCCTCGGCCTGACGATCGCGCAGACGTTCATTGCGCAGCATGGCGGCACGATCGAATGCGACAGCCTTCCCGGCAGCACCCGGTTCACGATCCTCGTGCCGCTCAACCACGCCCACGCCGCATGAACGGGGAAACCACGATGTACGCGTACGACCATGAATCACCGCGTGCCGTCCCGGCGGCGCGCGCCGTGTGGATCGTCGACGACGATCGCTCGATCCGCTGGGTGCTGGAAAAGGCGCTGGCGCGCGAGGGCATCGCGTTCAAGACCTTCGCGTCGGCGTTCGAGGTGCTGCAGGCGCTCAACTTGAGCCAGCCGCAGGTGCTGATCTCCGACATCCGCATGCCCGGCGACTCAGGCATCGTGCTGCTCAACGAGGTCAAGGAGCGCTTCCCGCACATCCCCGTGATCATCATGACCGCGTATTCGGATCTCGAAAGCGCCGTGCAATCGTTCCAGGGCGGTGCGTTCGAATACCTGCCTAAGCCGTTCGACGTCGACCACGCCGTTGCACTGATCCGCCGCGCCGCCGCGGAAACGCGGTCCGTCGCGCCGGTCGCGACGCAAGCCGCGGACTCGCCCGAGATCCTCGGCCAGGCGCCGGCGATGCAGGAGGTGTTTCGCGCGATCGGCCGGCTGTCGCAGTCGAATGCGACGGTGCTCATCACCGGTGAATCGGGCACCGGCAAGGAGCTCGTCGCGCGCGCGCTGCATCGGCACTCGCCGCGTGCAGCCGGCCCGTTCATCGCGATCAACACCGCGGCCATTCCCAAGGACCTGCTCGAGTCCGAGCTCTTCGGCCACGAGCGCGGCGCATTCACCGGCGCGCAGACGCTGCGCCGCGGCCGCTTCGAGCAGGCCGAAGGCGGTACGCTGTTCCTCGACGAGATCGGCGACATGCCCGCCGACCTGCAGGTGCGCCTGTTGCGCGTGCTCGCCGACGGCGAGTTCTATCGCGTCGGCGGCCACGGCGCATTGAAGGCGAGCGTCCGCATCATCGCCGCCACCCACCAGAACCTCGAGGAGCGCGTGCGTCAGGGCTTGTTCCGCGAGGACCTGATGCACCGGCTCAACGTCGTGCGCCTGCGCCTGCCGCCGTTGCGCGAGCGCGTCGAGGACATCGCGCCGCTGACGCGACATTTCCTGCTCCGAAGCGCGCAGGACCTGGCTGTCGAGCCCAAGATCCTCGGCGAATCGGCGATCCGGAAGTTGCAATCCTTTGCGTTTCCCGGCAACGTGCGGCAGCTCCAGAACATCTGCCACTGGATCACCGTAATGGCGCCGGGGCAGCGCATCGAGATGGCTGATTTGCCGCCCGAAGTGCGTGAGGTGGCGGCGACGCCCGAAGGCGATGGCGGGTGGCAGCTCGCCCTCGATCACGAGCTCGCGCAGGCGTTCATGCGCGGCGAGCGCGGCGCCGGCAATCGCCTCGAAAAGGAATTCGAGCGCGCGCTGATCCGTCGCGCGCTGTTGCACACCGGCGGACACCGGATGGAGGCGGCGCAGTGGCTCGGCTGGGGACGCAACACGTTGACGCGCAAGATCCAGGAGCTCGGCATGGAGGCCGAACTGCGCAAGAGCTGAGCCGTATCGGCCGCGCGCTGCTGGCAGCGGTCGGCTTCGCGATCACGATCGCCGCGTTCTACCCCGGAGAGTTGACGTTCGACTCCGTCTGGCAATTCAACGAGGCGGTCTCCGGCCACTACATGGACCATCATCCGCCGCTGATGGCGTGGACGTGGTCGTTCGTCAATCGCGTGGTCCCGGGACCGCTCGGCATGTTGCTGCTGCATGTGGCGATGATGTGGTCGGCACTGCTGCTGATCGCCGACGGAGCCGCACGGCGCGGCATCCGCCATGCATGGATCGTCATTGCCATCGGTTTCCTGCCGCCGGTCATCGGCATCGAAGGCGAGATCTGGAAAGACGTCGGCATGGCCGCGGCGCTGCTGTTCGCGACGGCGCTGGTCTACCGCGCGAGCGCCGGACGCGAACGCATCGGTGCGATCGTCGCCGCGCTGGCGCTGGTGCCGCTGTTCTACGCGACGGCCGTGCGCGCGAACGCACCGGCGGCGGTCGCACCCATCCTCGTGTATTGGGCGCGTTGTGCGTTCCCGCGCACGTCGTGGCGCGCGTCGGTCCTCACCGGTGCAACGGCGCTGGCACTGCTGCTCGGGATCCAATGGATCGTCGACAACAAGGTGATCGAGGCCCGGCACGCCTACGTTTCGCAATATCTCGCGGCGCATGACCTCGTGGCGCTTCGCTGCGGGGGAGCCCACGTGTCGATTCCCGCGAAACTCGAGCGCGTCACGCCTGGCACACGGCCGCTGTGCGAGATGTTCGATCCGCTGGTGCTCGATTTCCTGTTTGTCGGCAACACCGCGCCGCTGATGGCGTCGAGCGACCCCGAGGTGGTCCGCGCGTTGTGGCACGAATGGCGACGCGCGATCCTTGCGAATCCGTTGCGATACGTCGCGCATCGCGCGCGCATGTTCAACGCGCTGCTGGGCTTCGGCGTCGACGATGCCAGGCGATTTTATTGGCTACCGGAGTCGATTCCGAATTCGCACGGATTCACATTCGTTCCGAACGCGTTCACGCACGTCATCGGCAGTGGCGTCGTGGTGGCGCATGCGCTCGGACTCTACAACGGCGCGCTGTGGCTCGCGATCGCGTGCTTCGTCCTCGTTGTGGTCGGCGTACGCACGCGTCGCGATGAGCGATCAGACGCTGTCGCCATCGCATTGGCGGTGTCAGCGCTCGCGTACACATTGCCGTATTTCCTTGTCGCCCCGTCGGTCGACTATCGCTACCTCTACTGGACGGTGATCGCGAGTGCGCTGGCGGCAGTGCTGACGCTGCTGCGTCCGCTCAGTCGCTGATCTCGGCGATCACCGGTGCGTGGTCGGATGGCTTTTCGCCCTTGCGCGCAGCGCGGTCGATCACGCATGACGTGCAGCGCGCGGCGAGCGCCGGCGACATCAGGATGTGGTCGATCCGCAGGCCGTGGTTCTTCGGAAAGGCCAGCATCCGGTAGTCCCACCAGCTGAATGTCATCGGCGGATGATCGAACAGGCGGAAGCTGTCGGTGAGGCCCAGCGCCAGCAATTCGCGCAAGGCCGCGCGTTCCGGCTCGGACACCAGCACCTGCCCGGCCCACAACACCGGATCGTGGACGTCGCGATCTTCCGGTGCGACATTGAAGTCGCCCAGCATCGCGAGTTGCGTGTGTTGCGCGAGCTCGGTTTTCGCGTATTGCGCGGCGGCCTGGTACCAGCCGAGCTTGTAGACGTACTTGTCGGAGCCGACCGACTGGCCGTTGGGCACGTAGACGCAGATCACGCGGACGCCGGCGATCGTCGCCGCGATCACGCGCTGCTGCGTGTCCGCAAAGCCAGGAATGCCGCGGACGATGTCGTCGGCGGCCAGGTCCTTGCGGACGACGATTGCGACGCCGTTGTAGGTCTTCTGGCCGGCGAAGTGCGCTTCATAGCCGGCGTCGCGAAGCACGTCGTGCGGAAACTTCACGTCCTCGAGCTTGGTCTCCTGCAGGCAGACGACATCGGGCGCAGTGGCCGCGAGCCAGCCCAGGAGGCGCGGCAGGCGCACGTTGAGGGAATTGACGTTCCAGGTGGCGAGTTTCATGCGCATGGGACGGGCGATCGGCCTGATCGCCGAATGGCGCGGTCGCGCAGCGCGCGGCGCCTTCGCGCGCGGACAAGCGCGGCGCGCCGGATTATTTGGGGTAGGGCGTGGGTTCGGGCGCGACGACCGCGGAGCGCGTGTCGGTGGATACCGGGGGAGGCGGCGGCGCTTCTCCCGGCGCGCGGCCAACCGCGGCAGTGCGCCGCGCAGGTGTTTTCGGATAGCCGGCGTCGTCGAGCATCGACTGCCAGCGTGCCTCGTTGTAGCCCTTGGCGATCATCTTGTCGCCCACGGTCAGCACCGGCGCATTGAGCTCGCCGGTGAGCGCCTGCAATTTCTTCGGACCGTCGCCGTTCTGCACGTCGACGGTGGAAAACGGCACGCCGCGGCGGTTGAGCAATCCCACGGCCATGTCGCAGACCTCGCCGCACGAAAACGTGTAGAGCGTCACCGGAAAGCGCGATGACGCCTCTTCCTGGGCGACCGTCGACTTGTCGGTCTCGATGTAGTTGCCGCCGACGCGTTTGGCCTGCGGGTTCTTGGCGTTCGCCGGGGGCGCGCGGTCGGTGTAGACGATGCGACCATCCGGGTCGACGTAGCGGTAGACCTCCTTGTCCTGCGCCAGCGCCGCGGCGGCGAGCGACAGTCCCGCGATGGCGGTGATGAGCGTTGCGACAGCAGTGGCGCGCGCCATGGATCCCTCCGGCTACGATGACATCGTCATGGCATTATGCCGCAGAAGCGCGTCGATTTGGGGAGGCCGCCCGCGAAAGGCGACAAACGATTCCAGTGCCGGGCGGCTGCCGCCACGCGCCAGCACCTCGTCGCGGAATCGGGATCCGGTGACCGGCGACAGCACGCCGGTTTCCTCGAACAAGCTGTAGGCGTCAGCGGAAAGCACTTCGGCCCACTTGTAGCTGTAGTAGCCGGCCGCGTAGCCGCCGGCGAAAATGTGGCCGAACGAAGCAAGGCGGCGGTCGTAGGGCGCGATGGGCGTCACGCTCACCTCGTCGCGCACCGCGCGCTCGATGTCGGCGGGCGATGCATAGAGCGGCTTGCCCACGGCATCGAACTCGCTGTGCAGCAGCATGTCGCTGAGCCCCGCTTCGAGCTGCCGCACCATCGCCATGCCGCTCTGGAAGTTCTTCGCCGCAAGCATCTTGTCGAACAGCTCGCGCGGCAGCGGCTGGCCAGTGTCGACATGCGCGCTCATGTTGCACACGACGTCCCATTCCCAGCAGAAATTCTCCATGAACTGGCTGGGCAGTTCGACCGCGTCCCACTCAACCCCCTGCAATCCGGACACACCCGGCGTTTCGACACGGGTCAGCAGCAAATGCAGGCCGTGGCCGAATTCGTGGAACAGCGTGATCACCTCGTCGTGCGTGAACAGCGCCGGCCGGTCCCCGACGGGCGCCGCGAAATTGCAGGTCAGGTAGGCGATCGGATGCTGGACGCCGCTGGCGAGCTGGCGCCGGTTGACGGGGTCGTCCATCCACGCGCCGCTTTGCTTGCCGGTGCGCGCGTAGTTGTCCATGAAGAATTGGCCGACGACCGCGTCGTCGCGGTCGCGAATCTCGAAAAAGCATACGTCCTTGTGCCACGCTGGCGCCGAGGCTGCGCGGATTTTCACGTCGTACAAGGTCTCGACGACATGGAACAGCCCCGCGACGACCTTCGGCTCGGGAAAATACCGCTTCACTTCCTGGTCGGAGAACGCATAGCGCTCGGTCTTGAGGCACTCGGACGCGTACGCGTAGTCCCAAGGTTCGAGCGTCGACAGGCCGAGCGACGTCGCGGCGAAGTCGGCCAGCTCGCGCACGTCGCGCTCGGCGAACGGCTTGGCGCGCGCTGCGAGATCGCGCAGGAACGCCAGCACTTCGCCCGGCGAATCCGCCATCTTCGGCACCAGCGACACCTCGGCATAGTTGTCGTAGCCAAGCATGCGCGCCTCTTCCTCGCGGAGCTCGAGCGTGCGGGCGATGATCGCCGTGTTGTCCCAGTCCGGGTTGCCGCCCAGCTCGGACGCGCGCGTGACGTATGCGCGGTGCAGCGTCGCGCGCAACGCGCGGTTGTGCGCGTACTGCATTAGCGGCAGGTAGCACGGCATGCGCAGCGTCAGCTTGTAGCCGGGCGTGTGGTCGGCCTGCGCTTCCTTGCGCACTTCGGCGATGACGTCGGCGGGAACGCCGTCGAGCAGCGCGACATCGTCGACGACCAGCGACCATGCATTGGTGGCGTCGAGCACATGATCGTCGAATTCCGCGGCAAGCTCGGCCAGCTCCTCCTCGACCGCCTTGAACCGCAATTTCTGCGCGACGGGCAGCTCGGCGCCGGACAGCTTGAAATCGCGGAGCTCGTTGTCGATCACGCGCTGCTCGACCGCGGTGAGCGTTGCCCATGCAGCGGATGCGCGCAGCGCCTTGTAGCGTCGGTAGAGGCGTTCGTCCTGTCCGAGGTCGGTGTGGAACGCGGTGACCTTGGGCAGCGTCTCGTGATACGCGTCGCGCAATGGCGGCGTGCTGACGACGGCGTTGAGATGGGTGACTGCGCTCCACGCGCGGTCGAGCCGGTCGAGCGCATCGGCGAGCGGCTCGACGAGCGTGTGCCAGGACGGCGGCGAAGGATCGGTGGCGACCCGTTCGATGGTCGCGCGCGCGCCCGCCAGCAGCGTGTCGATCGCGGGCGCGACATACTCCGGCCGCACCAGGTCGAAGCGGGGCAGCGAGGGAAACGCGAGCAGCGGATTTACGGCGTTATCGGTCATGGCGGTTCCGATGTGGCCAGCGCGGTGAGCGTGGCGTCGAGTTGTGCGAGATCGGCGGGTGTGCCGACGTTGCTCCAGCGACCGGGGTGGCGCTCACCGGAGACCAGGCCGCGCGCGATCCAGCCGCGCCACAGCGGCAGGAGTTTGATCGCCGTATGGTGCGGGAGTTCGGCGAACAATGCCGTATCGTGCACGCTGATGTTGGCGTAGGTCAGCCGCGGACCGCCGTCGAGCGCGATGCGCTCGCCGTCCAGCACGAAATCGCCGCGCGGGTGGTAGGGCGGATTGTCGACCATGACCAGATGCGCGCGTGGCGACGTGGCGTCGCGCATCATTCGTGCCACGCGCGGCAACAGCGTCGCATAGTCGAAATCGCTCCACACGTCGCCGCTGACGATGATTGCCGGTCCTGGCGCCAACAGCGGCAATGCGGTGGCGATTCCTCCCGCGGTCTCCAGCGGCACCGTTTCGCGCGAATAACGCAGCGTCACGCCGTAGCGCGCGCCGTCGCCCAGAGTCGCCATCAGCATTTCGGCATGTGGCGACACGTTGATGACGATATCGCTGATCCCCGCACGCGCCAGCGCCTCGATCTGCCATGCAATCAGCGGCTTGCCACCCACCGGCAGCAGCGGCTTCGGGCACGCGTCCGACAGCGGCCGCATGCGTTCGCCGCGTCCGGCGGCGAGGATCATTGCCGAGGTCATCGAAAGCTAGAAGGTGACGGCCGCGCGCGCAAGCCGCTCATCGAGTCGAGGAGCGCGCCGAGCGGCGCGAGCTCGTCGTAGCGCCCGCAGCTGCGACGCAGGTAGCGCCAGACGCGCGGCATGTCGGCGACGTAGCCACTCTTGCCATCGCGGTGACAAAGCCGCGCGAAGATGCCCAGCACCTTGAGCTGGCGTTGCACGCCCATCCACTCGAAGTCGCGCCAGAAGCCGAAGAAGTCCTGTGGCACTGGCAGTCCCGCCTTGCGCGCACGCTGCCAGTAGCGCACCGCCCAGTCGAGCTCCTGCGCCTCGTCCCACGCGATGTACGCATCGCGCAGCAGCGACACGAGGTCGTAGCTCAATGGACCGTGCACGGCGTCCTGGAAATCGAGCACGCCCGGATTCGGCGACGTCGCCATCAGGTTGCGCGAGTGATAGTCGCGATGCACGAATACGCGCGTCTCGGCAAGGTTGGACGCGACGATGAGCGTGAAGGCGTCGTCGAGCGTCGCGCGTTGGTCGGCAGTCAGCGTGTGCTGCAGGTGGCGCGCGACGTACCACTCGGGAAAGAGCTCGAGCTCCTTGCGCAGCAACGCTTCATCGTAGGGCGGAAGCACATCCGGCTTCGAGCTTTGCTGCCAGCGGATCAGCGTGTCGATCGCGTCGAGGTAGAGCCGCGATGCATTCGCTGCGTCGAGCGCGGCGAGGTACGTGGTTTCGCCGAGGTCGGTCAACAACAGGAAGCCATTGTCGACGTCGTCGGCGAGCACGCGCGGCGCATGCACGCCTGCGCCGCCGAGCAGCGCCGCGACCTTGATGTATGGCCGGCAGTCCTCATGGGGCGGCGGCGCGTCCATCGCGATCAGCGTTGCCTCGCCGAATGCCGGTTCGACGGGCGCAATGCGGAAATAGCGCCGGAAGCTCGCGTCGGCCGACGCCGGTTCGCAGGTGAAATCGCGATGACCGAGGCGGGCGGCGGCAAAGTCGCACAACTGCGCGAGGCGAAGGTCGGCTGCGGGCATCGAGGTATTCGGCAATTCCACGGTGTGTCGCGCAGCGATGCCCTGGCGGGACGCCCTTGATTTCGAACGCATGGGGCGGCCGATCGAATTGCCGCGGGTCGGTTGGGTAGAATGCGTCATTTTAGCAAGCCACCTGCCTCGCCTTCCCGCAGAGACTCCCTCGCGCATGCCTTTCCTTCGTCGTCGAATCGTCAACGTCGCCACTGCGCTGGTCGCGGCGTCGTTCACGATCCCCGCGATTGCGCAGAATTCGGGCGAGACTGCGCCGCCGGCGCCGCTGCGCACGAGCCCGGAAATCGCGCCCGACACGCAGCCGCAGCGGAGCACGCCCAGCGCCGCCCAGCCCGCGCCGGGTCTGGTGCTGCCGGGGATGACCAATTCGATCACCGCCCCGACGCCCGGGCCGGGGGCGCCGCGGATCGCCCCCGGTGGCGAGGATAACGGCGCCATTTTCCTGCGCGCCGATCGAATCGAGTCGTTCGGCCAGAAAAAGGTCGAGGCCTTCGGCAAGGTGGAATTGCGCTCGCACGGCGAGACGGTGCTGGCCGAGCACCTGCTGTACGACGTCGACGACCAGACGGTCTTTGCCGACGGCGAAGTGACGCTGCGCCAGGGCCTGGACTGGGTGACGGGTCCGGAGCTCAAGTTCAAGCGCGACACCCAGACCGGCTACTTCATCAAGCCGCGCTTTTTCATCGCCGAGGCGGGCGGGCGTGGCGACGCCGAGCGCATCGACTTCACCGGTCCCAACACCTACGAAGTCACCGACGGCCGCTACACGACCTGCGCCGCGCCGCGTAACGACTGGTTTCTGCAGACGCGTGAGCTGACGCTGGATCGCACGCGCAACGTCGGCATCGCGCACGACGTCACCGTGCGCTTTTTCGAAACGCCGATCTTCTACTCGCCGTATCTCTCGTTCCCGCTGTCGAACGAGCGCAAGTCGGGGTTCCTCACGCCGACGGCCGGCTCGAGCGGCACGCGCGGCCTCGAGCTCGCGACGCCGTACTACCTGAACCTCGCGCCCAACTACGACGCCACGATCACGCCCCGGATCATGTCGCGCCGCGGGCTGCAATTGGGCGGGCAGTTGCGCTACCTCTTTGGCGATCCGCAGCCAATGCTGGGCGAAATCGATGCGGAGTATCTGTCGCACGATCGCGTCACCGACTCCAACCGGTACGCGCTGTCGTGGCGGCACACCCAGCAGTTCACGCCGTGGCTGTCGGGGTTCCTCAACCTCAACAAGGTTTCCGACGACACGTATTTCGCCGACCTCGCCGACCGCATCGCGATCACTTCGCAAACGACGCTGCCGCGCGAGGCGGCACTGAACGCGGGCTTTGGCCCGCTGTCGGCAACCGTGCATGTCGAATCGTTCCAGACGCTGCAGGATCCGAACCAGCCGATCACGCCGCCCTACAACATGCTGCCGCAGATCGTCGCGAACTATGCCGAGACCGACTTCATGGGATTGACGTTCTCGGGCGGCGCCGAGTACACGCAATTTCGCAACGCGGTGCAGCCGCAAGGCGATCGCGCGGTGCTCTATCCACAGATGGCATGGTCGCGGCAAGGCTCGTCGTGGTTCTTCACGGCGCGCGAGAGCCTGCACATGCGCTGGTACAACCTGCAGGCGCCGGCAGCCGGCGTGGACGCGCATCCGTCGGTCTATGTGCCGATCACCAGCGTCGACTCGGGCCTCATCTTCGAGCGCGACTGGTCGGTGTTCGGGCACGACTTCATCCATACGCTCGAGCCGCGCGCCTTCTACGTCTACATCCCGTATCGCAACCAGAATTCGCTGCCGGTGTTCGACACTGCGCAGGACGATTTCAACTTCTCGCAGCTTTTCACCGAGAACCGCTACCTCGGCAACGACCGCATCGGCGACGCCAACCAGTTGACGCTCGCGGTGTCGTCGCGGCTGCTCGATCCGGGCACCGGGGCCGAGCGCCTGCGTGTCGCCGTGGGGCAGCGATTCTACTTTTCGGACCAGCGCGTGACGCTGGCGGAGCAGCCGCGCTCGAGCTCGAGCTCCGACGTCCTGCTGGTGGCCGAGGGCAAGCTGTCAGACACGTGGGCGCTGCAGGGGCTCGTCCAGCAGAACCTCGACGCGGGCACCAACGAGCAGCTGAACCTCGGCGTGCGCTACACACCGGCGCTCGGCAGCGCGCTCAACGCCAGCTACCGCTACACGCGGCAACTGGCCGACCCCACCACCGGCCAGATCGAGACGTTGAGGCAGTTCGACCTGTCGGGTGAATGGCCGGTGACGCCCAACTGGACGCTGCTGGGGCGCTGGAACTACTCGCTGCAGGATAGGAAGACGCTCGAGGCGATCGCGGGCGTCGAGTACAATCGCGACTGCTGGATCCTGCGCCTCGTGTTCCATCGTCTCGCGACGACAACCGAGCAAACCACCAATTCGGTTTTCATCCAGCTGGAACTTAACGGCCTTGCGCGAATCGGAACAAGTCCGCTGGATCTGTTGCGGCGCAGCGTTCCAGGTTACCTCCGTACCAACGACCCGTCGCTGATCCGCCACGACACGCGGCTCGATCCGATGTCCGAGTTCTAGTTTGCGCCTTGTCGAGAGGTAGTCGATGAAGTCCTTTGCCATGCATGTCGCTGCAGCACTCGGGCTAGGTTGCGCGCTGTCGTTCGCGACACTCGCGCTCGCGCAAGCACCCGCGTTCAAGGCCGCGGCGCCCGCGATCACCGCGCCGCTCGGCAGCTCGAATCCCACGACCGAAGTGCCGCTCGACCGAGTCGTCGCCGTCGTCAACGACGAGGCGATCACGCAGTACGACATCAACGACAGCCGCACCAAGACGATCCGCCAGTTGACGGAGGCGAAGGTGCCGCTGCCGCCCAAGGACGTGCTCGACAAGCAGGTGCTGGAGCGCCTGATCAACGAGCGCGCATTGATGCAGTTCGCGAAGGAATCGGGTATCAAGGTCGACGACACGCTGGTCGAGCGCACGATCCTGCGCGTGCAGCAGGAGAACAAGCTGACGCCCGAGCAGTTCCGCCAGCTGCTCGACAAGGAGAAGATGTCTTACGCGTCGTATCGCGAGGACATCCGCCGCGAGCTCGCGCTGCAGCGCCTTCGCGATCGCGAGGTCGACAAGAACGTGTTCGTGACGGAAGCCGAAGTCGACAACTACCTCGCGACCGCGGCGACGCAGTCCGGCGGCGAGAACGAGTACCTGCTGTCGCACGTGCTCGTGCGCGTGCCGGAAGAGGCGCGTCCGGAATTGATCGAGCAGCGGCGCTTGCGCGCCGAGGAAGCGCTGGCGCAAATCAAGAGCGGCACCGACTTCGGCCAGATCGCCGCCAGCTATTCCGACGCCGACAATGCGCTGACCGGCGGCGACCTGGGCTGGCGCACCGCGGCGCGGTTGCCGACGATCTTCGTCGAGGCGGTGCGCTCGATGAAAAAGGGCGATGTGTCGGCGGTCATCCGCAGTCCTGCCGGCTTCCACATCGTCAAGCTGATGGACCAGCGCAATCGCAACGCGCCGACCGTCGTCGAGCAGACGCACGCGCGCCACATCCTCGTGCGCGCCAATGAAAACGTGTCCGACGCCGAAGCGCACGCCAAGATCGATCGCATTCGCGAGCGCATCGCCGGCGGCGCCAAGTTCGAGGACCAGGCGAAGGTCAATTCCGACGACGCATCGAGCGCCAAGGGCGGCGACCTCGGCTGGCTGTCGCCCGGCGAAACGGTCCCGGCGTTCGAAAAGGCGATGGCAAGCCTCAAGGTCGACGAGGTCTCCGAACCGATCCGCACGCCGTTCGGCTGGCACCTGATCGAGGTGATGGGCCGCAGGCAGCAGGACGTCAGCAAGGATCGGCAGCGTGCACAGGCGCGCCAGGCGATCACGCAGCGCAAGAGCGAAGAGTTGTTCCAGGAATTCATCCGCCAGACGCGCGACCGCGCGTACGTCGAATACAAGGCTGACGAGCGCTAGAGCATCTCGGCGGACGCGACATGCCAAGCGTCGCCACCGTCGATCGCCAAGGACACGTCGATGCGCTGACCGGCGTGCGCGCGATTGCCGCGGGCTGGGTCGTTGCCTACCACCTGTGGCTCAATGCCGGGCATCCGCCGCTCGTCCTGCCGCTCGTCCACCTCGACGTCGTGCCGCTCGTCACGATGGGGTGGCTCGGCGTCGACATTTTTTTCATCCTGTCGGGGTTCGTGCTGACCTGGCAGGTCCTGAACGAGCGTCGGCTAGCGACTTTTTCACGCGCGTCCTTCTGGCACGATGCCGGCCTTTTCCTGCGCCGTCGCGTGTTGCGCGTCTATCCCGCCTATCTCGCGTGCCTGTCGGTGCTGCTGCCATTCGCGTGGCTCGGCATCTATCGCACCCCGCCTGCGCTTGCCGATGTCTCATTGCATCTCGCGATGTTCCACAACCTCGACATGCGCTACGTGGACTCCATCAACGGCGTGTTCTGGTCGATGCCGTTCGAATGGCAGTTCTACCTGATCTTCCCGTTGTTGATCCTGCCGATACTGCAGCGAAAAACGCGCTGGCTGTTGTTGGGAGCCGTCGGCGTTGCCGTGATTGTGAAGCTGGTGTCGGCGTGGAACGGACCGGGTCCGGAGCGTGCGCAACTGCCATGGCGTATCGACGAGTTCGTCGTCGGCATGGCGGCCGCGGCGATCGCGGTGCGCAGCATCGGATCGGCAGCAATGCGATCGCGCATGACCTGGTTCGCGGCGGTTGCATTGATAGGCGGCGCATGGATCATCGGCTCACACGATCCATTGTGGTGGCAGCCCGGCGCGATGCCGATATTGCGCGGCGCCTGGATCGACATTGGTGTTGCATCGCTGTTGATCGGCGTGTGCGGTTCGTCAGCGACGGCGCTCTCTCGATTGCTGGCATCCCGCGTCATGGTCTGGCTGGGAACGATCAGCTACAGCGTTTACCTGTGGCACGTGCCGACGCTTGAGCTGACTCACCGTGCACTTCTGGTTCACGACATCGCGTTGCCTCGGCTGGCAATTGTCGGCATCCTCATCGCCGCAATCCTCGGTGTCAGCGCACTGTCTTATTACGCTGTCGAGCGGCCATTCCACTCGCCGACGGCGACGTTGAACGGTCGCTGGCGAAATCCAGGTTTGCGGGCGATGGTCGTCGGCACCTGGATCGTCGCAATTTTCATCATCGCCGCGACGATGACCGTGCTGACATCGTCCGGCGCAATTCGCTGAAAGCACTTCGAGAGTAGAGGCACGACACCGTCGGCAGTTGCGCTATCCTGTTCAGCATGACCTCGCACGTACTTTTTGCTCCGCTGCAAGCGCTCGGCGCCGAGGGGCTCGCGCATATCGACGCTTCCCTCGTCGAGCACCTGCGTGGCACCGAACAATTGCTGCGCAGCTGGGGCGCGAGTGAAACCGTGTGTGCGGCCGGCTTGTATCACGCCGTCTACAGCACCGAGGGCTACGCCCCGGCGCTCGCAACACTTGCTGAGCGGCACCGGATCGCCGACCTCATCGGTGTCGACGCGGAAGCACTGGCTTATCTTTACTGCGCATGCGATCGCGAGAAATTCCATCCACGCCTCGGCACGCCGGCACAGCGCGTGTTCGTCGACCGCTTCAGCGAAAGCGAATACGAAATCGAATACGAGAGGCTGGCACAGTTCTGCGAGTTGACGTTGGCCAACGAACTCGAAATTGCCGGACGTAGCGCGCGCTATCGGGCGAAACACCGCACCGAGCTGTTGCGCCTTTGCGAACGGATGTCAGTACTTGTCGGACGCGCCTGTCGCGATGCGTGCGGGGACTTGCTGTCCTGAAATCGTCCCGGTGCGCATGGACCGCTTCGGCGCGGGACAGCGCTTGCGCGTGATGTGATCGAAAAGCCCGGCGAAAGCTGCAACTTGACCGATCGCAGTGGCGAGACCGCGGTTCACCTGTATCGTGCGGCGACTTTCAAAACAATCAACATCAGGGAAACCCGAAATGCGCCACTATCACCTGGTCGCCATGTCGCTGCTTTGCACCGCGATGGCACTCGGTGGATGTGCCACCAATCGAAGCGAACTCCAAATTGGCGCGGGCCCGTCTTCGCAATCGAGGTCGACCAATGTCAGTGCGCCGACGGCCGTCATTCGTTCCGTCAAGGATGAACGTATTTTCGAGCAGGCGCCGCGACAGGCGAACATACCGTCACTCGGCTTCGAAGGCGCCACCCAGGCAACGGCTGAGACCAAGTTGCGCGCGATTGGCAGGAAGCGCAATGGCTACGGCATGGCCCTGGGTGACGTGCTGCTGCAGGACGGCCAAACGGTGGAAAGTGTCGTTCGGGAAAACCTCGCATCGGCATTGCAGGACGCCGGATATAACGTCCGCACTGGCGGTACGCTGGACAACGCCTCGCTCGTGATCGATGTCCGCATCAAGGAATTCTGGGCGTGGATCCATCCGGGCTTCTGGTCAATCACCGTCAACACCGATATCAGCACTGACCTGATGTTATCCACCATGCCGAATTCCATTCCGGTGGTCGTTCACGTCAAGGACCCGCAGCAGATCGTGACCGACTCGGCATGGATTGAAGCGATCGGCAAGGGACTGGAGGCGTTTCGTCATGAAGCCGCCAGGAAGCTGCCTGCGGCGAAGTAGCATCGCGGACGGCACGTCACGCCGGCTCTACTGCAGCTTCCAGTTAAGCGCGGGTTTCTCGAGCGCAAACCACGACATTGCCGCGACCGGCAGGATGACGCTCATCGCCACCGGAAACAACAGCCATGGATTGCCGGCGAATTGCGCGATCCAGCGCTCGATCAACGTTTGCTGGATGGGAAACGAGTAGACATAGATGCCGTACGAAAGATCGACGTGGAGCGGCGGCAGCGCGTTCTGCAGCAACGGGTGATACCCCAGCGTCAGCAGCGGATAGGCGACGAGAATGGAATAGAGCGCCGGTTGTGCCATGACAACCGGTGTCGTCCACAGAAGCGCGAGGCAGGCAATCGCCGCAGGCAGCGACAGCGGTATGCGATCGCGCCAGACGAAGCTCAGCGCGCCCAGCGCGAACATCAGCGTGATGATCCGCGTGCCGCGAAAATCCGCGCCGAAAGGAAACGCAATCGGATACAGCGAGAGCAGCGTGACCCCGGCGCCGATGACGGCGGTCAGCATCCATCGCCGATTCAGCAGCCCGAGCAAGCCGGCGACGGCGACGCAAACGTACATCTTGATTTCGACGGGCAGCGTCCACAGCGAGCCGTTGACTGCGAACGGAAACGGGTTGTGTGCAAATGCGCCCGGCAGGGCGTCGCTGGCAACGAACCCGGCCGCGGAGCGCCAGATATAGTTCAATGTTCCGTGATCGAACAGAAATGAATGGATGTCGAGCGGCGACGACCAGGCCGCGAGCGCGACGGTGAAAAACGTCGCCGCTACCAGTGCCGGGTACAGGCGCAGCACGCGCGCAAGTGCAAACTTTGCCAACGTTTTGTGACGCGCATAGCTTTGCGCCACCAGCAATCCGCTGAGGAAAAAGAAGATCTGCACTCCGAGCAGGCCGAGGTCGGTGCCGGGAAGCACCAGCCCGAGCGGGTCGCGCGCCCACAGCCGGTTGAGCGCGAAACAGTGAAACAGCACGACGACGGTGGCCGCGATGAGCCGCAACCAGGCCACCGCGCTGCTGCGCTCTCCGAGCTGTTCGTCGAGCATTCGCGCGTCGAGCGCGGGGCGGAGTGCCGCGGCGATTGGCACTATGCTAACGGCCTCGCGCGGCGGCGGGATAGAGCAATACGCGTGTCAGGCGGGAGCCATCGGCATCCGGGGCGAACTCGAGCTCGAGCTCCAGTTGCTCGATGATGGTGTCGTTGCGCATCCAGTCGGCGGGCCACTCGAACGCCACCTCGCCGCTGCGTGCGCGGCCGATGACGCGCCAGCGATCGTCATTGCTGGCCTTGGCGTAGATCACCGCATGGTGTACCTTCGCCGCGCCTTCGAACCGCAAGAGCAGGCGCCCGATTGCGGACGGACGGATCACGAGATCGGGCGCAGAACGCAACGTCAGCCGATCGGCGTTGTTGTGGATCGTCAACGTCAGCCCGCCATGATCGGCGACAGCATTGCCGTGTCTCGCGACCCAACCGTCGTCGTCGGAATGGCGCGGCGATCCGAACGTCCAGAGCATCGAACCCTGCGGCAGCCCCGCATGGCTCACCATGAAGTCCATCATCGCCTGTTCGGCGGGCGTATTGCGCCATGACGTGAATGAAACGTAACCGGGCTTGCCGGCGAAAATGCCGTTGGATCCGTTCCACGCCATCAGCGCGATTTGCCTGCCACCGTAATTGAATAGGTCGCGGAAGGAGTGGTACGACTGCGCGTAGGTCGGCAGGACACTCGTCTTCTTGAGATCGGTGGCGTTCGATTCAGCTACCCCCCATTGGGGGGAGAAACGCGCAATCGTTGCGAAAAGGTTTCGATCTATTTCCATCCAGGCGCGATTTTCCGCGGACGGACCATACAGAATCGCGCCGAGATGACCTACTCGCGGTACCGCACCTTCCACCGACACGCCCGCCGAATCGTAGTCGGGGGATTCACCATCCACGTAGGTGGCCATCGGGCGTAGCCCAGGGTCTTCCGCAGTGAACGCCTGTGCCGTATAAATGCGATCGGCAGGGATGCCGGCTGCATGCGCCCACTCCGCCAGTTCAGCGTAGTGGAGCTGGATGATGTGCTTGCGAAAAATTTCCCAAGTCTGGTACCAGGGGTCCTGCCAGAATGGCGTGTCGCCGACGGCAACCGGATAGCCTTCGCCGCCGGAGAATTTCCGTGGTGGATCGACATCCGACCACTTCGTCCAGTGCGTGCCGGCAAGTTGGTTGACCTGCGACAGCGTCAACGTCTTCTTTCGCCGATAGAACGAAAGATCCGGCGCGCCATCCGTCGGACGACCGGCGTAAGGGCCGGTTCCGGCGAGCCACTCGCGAAACTGGCGCAGCATTCCCGGGTTGTAGTCGTAACGATGCCCATCCCGTACAAAGGGATTCATGTACGTATCGGCGTCGAGATTGATCGCCACGAACAGGTCCGGATGCGCGCGCGCGAATTGCGCGACGATTTTGGCGGCGGCCGTGAGATTGCGACGCTTGTAGTCGCGGACCTTTTTCGCATAGACGTTATAGGTGAGCGATCGTGAGAGCAAAGGCGAGTCGGTGGACCCGCTCAGGCCCTTTCTGAAATCGTCAGGCAGCACGACGTTGTCCTGATCCCACTGGCAGTTCAATTCGTCGACCTGCAGATGGTCGGTCAAGTCCCATTCGCGCGATTCGCAGCTCGCGTCGCCCCAAATACCTCCGTTGAGGATGAAATTAACCGGCACGTTGTGCTTGATCGCGTAGTCGATCACGCCGCGAAGGTTGTCGTCGGCGACGGTGCGATTACCGCATTTTCGCGAGAGGTCGAACTGCGGGTCGAAGTTGAAATCGCCAGCCTCCCCCATCGTCGTGCGCATGTACAGGATCGGCACCGACATTCCCACTCGCTGCGTCGTCGAAGTCAATCCCACGTACTGCGTGCCGATGCCGGTGGCACCACCCTGCGTGACGCCGGATGTCGCCATCAGGAACCAGAACGGCTTGTTGGCGAACGAAGGATTCGCATCCGCGATGCCCTGCCACATCGACATCGTCGCGGGACTTACAAGGCTTTTCCGTGCGAGCGTTTCCGTGCCCCCCATTTTGTCGGTGGCGACGATCCGCACGTCGTGGCGCTCGGCCGAAAGTACGGAAAAATTGCCTTCAAAGGTGAATCCGGAGAGAGTCGAATCCGGGTATTCCGGCTTCACTGCCGCAACATCGGTGCGCTTGAGCCCGTAGGTGGCAGGAAAAGTCTTGCCATCGACATCGACACCGACGCCGCGAATGCCCGCCGATGCGAGCGCCCAGCCGGCGATTTGAAGCCGATCGCCAACGACGGTATCGGCCACCGGCATGTCGACCGAACCGAAGATGCCGGCCGGAAGTTTCGCAAGGGATTGTGCGGCTGGTACGGTGGGTCGAATGCGCCCCGATTGATGAAGCGCATAGAACTCGGCCGCCGCCAACGCGGCAACGATCGCGAGCACCAGCAGCATCATGCGTCCGGCGGCACCGGACTGTGAGTGGATGCGAGGGCGTTGGATATTCACGGGATCAATGCCATTTACGCGTAGTAACATTCGGTGTGCGGGGATTGTAGTGCAATCCCCTGCGTATCAGCCATGACCGCACGCCACCCACCGACTGCTGCGCTGCTGGCCGAACAGATCGACTACTACCGTGCGCGCGCGAGCGAATATGACGCGTGGTGGTTGCGCCAGGGACGCTACGACCGTGGCGCGGAATTCAACGCCGCATGGTTCGCGGAAATTGCCGAAGTGGAGGGCCAGCTCGCCACCTGGCTACGCGGGCATCGGCCCGTGTGCGCGCTCGAGCTTGCCTGCGGCACGGGACTCTTTACGCGTCGTCTTGCACCCGCGGTCGGATCACTGACGGCCATCGACGCGTCGCCCGAGGTGATCGCGATCAATCGTGCGCGGATCGTGGAGCAGGGGTCGGGCAATGTCGACTACGCCCAGGCAGATTTGTTCGCGTGGCATCCGGCAGCGCGCTACGAGCTGGTGTTCATGAGCTTTTGGTTGTCGCACG
Source organism: Betaproteobacteria bacterium (assembly GCA_040006455.1). Classification (GTDB taxonomy): domain Bacteria; phylum Pseudomonadota; class Gammaproteobacteria; order Burkholderiales; family Casimicrobiaceae; genus VBCG01. The sequence continues at coordinate 24,938 of JBDTWY010000037.1, forward strand.
TGCCGATGGACCGCTTCGATGCGTTCTGGGAGACGGTTGCAGAGGCGGTGGCGCCGGGTGGCGCCGTCTACCTGATCGATTCGGCTCACGACGCGACGTCGACCGCAGTCGATCACGTCTTGCCGAAGGCGGATGCCGGGATCGTCACGCGCATGCTTGAAAACGGCTCGACCTATCGGATCGTCAAGCACTTCTGGACACCACAGCGATTGACCCAGGCGTTGGCGAAACTGGGATGGACGGCTGATATCGGGCAGACGCCGCGCTATTTCGTTCACGGCGTGGTTCGGCGAGGCGGGCGATGAGTTACATCCCCTCACCTGAGCCCTCTCCCGCAAGCGGTAGAGGGAGTACTTCGACAGGACGTTTCGATTGGCGCTCCCTCTACCGCTTGCGGGAAAGGGTGGGGTGAGGGCGGATCCAGATCAGCAATCCTTCACCGAGACTCCCTTTACTCGTCCAGCGAGTACACGTAAGGCTTCTGCGGCACGCGGCCCTTGTCCATCGCGCGGCGCGCATCCAGTTCGCGCGGCGTCTTGTCCCACCAGATGGCGCGACCCTTGCGGAGGTCGTCGACGATCTCCGGCTTTTTCGCCAGCAGGTCGCGAATGAACGTCGTGTGCTCGGAAACGTAGTGGCGGGCGGGAAGCATTCCCATGGTTGCAGCCTGAAAATTGCGTCAGTGAACGCCCTTCATTCTACCATCCGGCCCGCCATGATCCGGTACTGGTACAGACGGCAATCGAGCGCGCCGTTGTAGAGCGGCGTGCGGCTGTCGGGCTTGAGATGCAGCCACTTGGGCAGCGTGCGGTCGGCGGACAGTAGCCACGCCGTCCATCCGGCGAAGCGCTTTTTCAGCGCGTCGCCCATCAGCGGATACATCGCCGTGACCTTTTCCTGGTCGGACAGGCGCACGCCATACGGCGGATTCGCGACCAGCGTGCCGTGATCGGCGGGCGCTGCGCGCGTCAGGAAGTCGGCCTGTTCCACGCGCATGAACTCGCTGATGCCGGCGGCGCGCGCGTTCGATTCGGTCTTCGCCACGGCGCCGGCGGCGATGTCGCTGGCATGGATCGGTGGCATTGCGGGCGCTTCGCGGATGCGATCACGCGCGGTTTGCTTCATCCGCTGCCACGAAGGCCCGTCGAACCACGCGAGCTTCTGGAAGCCGAACGTGCGCGCGAGTCCCGGTGCGCGATCGGCGGCGATCAGCGCGGCTTCGATCGCGATCGTCCCACTCCCGCACATCGGGTCGAGGAATGGATCGCCCGGCTTCCAGTGCGAGAGGGCGATCAGTCCGGCGGCGAGATTCTCACGCAGCGGCGCCTCTTCGGTGTCGCGGCGGTAACCGCGCTTGAACAGGGGCTCGCCGGAAGTGTCTAGGTAGAACGTCGCTTCGTCGGCGGTCAGGTGCGCGGCGACACGCACGTCAGGCGCGCGCTTGTCCACCGACGGGCGGACACCGGTGTCATCCCGAAAGCGATCGCACACCGCGTCCTTGATCGTCAGCGTCGCGAATTCGAGGCTCGTCAGCGGCGAGCGCGTCGCGGCGACGTCGACGCGCAACGTGCGCTCGGCATGAAAATGCTTGCTCCAGTCGATGGCCTTCGCCAACGCGTGCACGTCCTGCTCGGTGCGATAGCGGCCCCTGCCGACGCGCCACAGCACGCGGCTGGCGATCCGCGATTCGAGGTTGGCGCGGTACGCGAGATCGAGCGGACCGTCGAAGCCGACGCCGCCATCGACTGCACCGGGGTTCGCCGCTCCCAGCACGGCGAGCTCGCTTGCGAGCGTCGCCTCGAGCCCGCGCGGACAGGATGCGAAGAAGCGCTCCACCGTGTCAGAACGGCTTCATCACGACCAGGAACACGATCGCGACGAGGATGGGAAGCGCGGGAATCTCGTTGAGCCAGCGATAGAACACGTGTCCGTGACGGCTGCGGCCGGCGCGAAAATCGGCGAGCAGCTTGCCAAGATAGACGTGGAACACGACGAGCAGCGCAACGAGTGCAACCTTGACGTGCAGCCAGCCGCCGGTGATACCGTAACCAAGCCAGAGCCAGACCCCGAACACGATCGTCAGCACGGCGCCCGGCGTCATGATGCCGAAATAGAGCTTGCGCTCCATGACGATGAATCGTTCGATGCCGACACGGTCGTCGGGCACGGCCATCGCGTGGTAGACGAAAAGACGCGGCAAGTAGAAGAGGCCCGCGAACCACGTGACCATGAAGATGATGTGCAGCGACTTGACGATCAGCATGCGGTCACCGCTCGGTTGTCATTCCGATACACCGGCATCCAAATGGGTGCCGTCATTCCGGTGCGGGGGAATCCAGACGGTGCCGTCATTCCGGTGCGGGGGAATCCGGACGGTGCCGTCATTCCCACGAAATCGGGAACCCAGTGTCGTTGAGGCAACGTCACAGCAGCGTCGCTGGGTTCCCGCTTTCGCGGGAATGACGACGTTTGGTCGCGGTAACAACGACGTTTGGTTGCGGCAACAACGACGTTTGGTCGCGGCAACAAAGGCGTTTGGTTGCGGTAACCACGACGTTTGGTCGCGGTAACGACGGTGGTGGTGAGTTCCCACCATTGCGGGAATCCCGGAATCACTTGAGCAACCGCCGTCGCGTCAGCACCAGCGCCGCATAGTAGGCGACTGCCGCATAGGCGACCAGCACGGCGAAGTGCAGCAGCACGTTGTGCGGCACCTCCGCGGTCATCAGCGGACGCGCGAGGTCGATCGCATGCTTGAGCGGCAGCGCGTTCGCGACGAGCGCGAGCCAGCCCGGCATCTGCTCGACCGGGAAGTAGACGCCAGACAGCAGCAGCATGGGCGTCAGCACCAGCGTGAAGAAGTACGTGAAGAAATCGTAGCTCGGCGCCAGTGAGTTCATCACGAGGCCGAACGCGCCGAAGCAAAGGCCGACGAGGAATCCCAACGGCAACACCCACAGCGCCAGCCACGTGTGCCCGAATCCCAGCACCATGATCACGCCAAGGATCGCCGTCGTCGACAGCACCGCCTTCGAACCTGTCCAGATCCATTCGGCAAGCATCACGTCGTCGAGCGCGATCGGCGCGTTGATGATGCCTTCCCAGGTGCGCTGCACGTGCATCCGCGAGAATGCCGAGTACATGCCTTCGAAGCTCGCGGTGAACATCGCGCTTTGGCACACCATGCCGGTACCGATGAACGCGATGTACGGCATGCCGCCGACGTTGCCGATGAACGAGCCGAGTCCATAGCCCAGCGCCAGCATGTAGAGCAGCGGGTCGGCGATGTTGCCGAGCACGCTGGCGATCGCGAGCTTGCGCCACACCAGCAGGTTGCGCCTCCACACCGGCACGAAGCGCAGCGACAGCGAAGGCGCGCGCATGATCTTGGTCGCGAAGCTCATCGTCATTCGCGCAATTCGCGCCCGGTCAGCTTGATGAAGAGGTCCTCGAGATTCGCCGGCCGGTGCAGGTAGCGCAGCCCCTGGCGCGTCGCAAGGTCGTCGAGCAGCGGCCGCGGATCGCGCGCGTAGCAGAACGCCGTCTCGCCGGAGAGCTCGAGCCGCTCGGCGATGCGCCGGCCGTACGCGTCGGCCCACGCCTTGGCCTCGTCACCGTAGACCTCGACGACCTCGGGCTCGACGTGCGCGGCGATCAGCGCGCGCGGCGTGTCGCTCGCGATCAGCGCGCCGTGATCGATCACCGCGAGCCGCGTCGCCAGCCGCTCGGCCTCGTCCATGAAATGCGTCGTCAGCAGGATCGTCTTGCCCTGCTTCATCAGCTGGCGCAGTCCGTCCCAGATCAGGTGTCGCGCCTGCGGGTCGAGTCCCGTCGTCGGCTCATCGAGGATCAGCAGCTCCGGATCGTTGATCTGCGCGCGCGCGAGCGTCAGCCGACGCTTCATGCCGCCCGACAGCGTGCGCAGCGACACCGTCGCCTTCGCCGTCAGGCCGGCGAATTCGAGGAGGCGCGGAATGCGCTGGTCGAGCGTCTTGCGGTCGATGCCGAAATAGTTGCCGTAGATGCGCAGGTTCTCGGTGACGGTGAAGTCGGGGTCGAGGTTGTCGAGCTGCGACACGACGCCGACGCGAATGCGCGCCTCGCGCGCCGCCTTGGGCACCGGCTCGCCGACCATCATGATCTCGCCGCCGTCCGGCTCGACCAAGCCGAGGCAGCAGCGCAGCGTCGTCGTCTTGCCGGCGCCGTTCGGTCCGAGGAGGCCAAAGCATTCGCCGCGGCGGATGTCGAACGACAGCCCGCGCAAGACTTCAGTCTTGCCGTAGCGCTTGACGAGTCCCTTGACCGACAGCACGACGTCGCCCGCCTGCGCGCGCTCGAGCGGCGTACGCGCGGAGTCATTGTGCGCACCGGCGCGCCCGCTCGTACGCGCACCATCATCCTGCGGACGTTGCAGCGTGCACGGAGCCGGGTCGTTCGCGTTCATGCGTGCCGCGGATAGATCGCCGTCACCACCTGTTGCAGCTGCACCAGGCGGCCATGAAAGAAGTGTCCGCAGGCCGGGAACACGATGACCGGCAATTGCTGCGGGCGCGCCCAGTCGAACACCGCAGCGAGCGGCACGACGTCGTCCTCTTCGCCATGGATGACGATGGTTTCGGGCGCGACGGGCGCCACGTCGAAACGATTGACCGCAGGGCCGACGAGCACCAGCCTCTCGAACGGGACACGCTGCGCGACGCGCGTCTGCACGAACGAACCGAACGAGAACCCGGCGAGTGCGAGCGGCAGCTCGCCGAAGCGCTGGCGCGCGTACGCGAGCGCTGCCAGCGCGTCGTCGGTTTCGCCGGTGCCTTCATCGAAGCTCCCCTGCGACCCGCCGACGCCGCGGAAATTGAAGCGCACCGCGGCGTAGTCCAGCGCAACGAACGTCTTGGCGAGCGTTTGCGCGACCTTGTTGTCGAGCGTGCCACCTTGCAGCGGATGCGGATGCGCGACGATCGCCAATCCCCTTGCCGGCGCGGCGGGAGTGTTGATCGCGAGCTCCAGCCGTCCAGCAGGTCCGTCGATCAGCACGCGCTCGGCGATGCGCGGACTCAAATGCGCAGTCTTTCGACGATCTCGCCGTTGATCACGTGGCGATCGATGATCTCATCGACATCGGACTGGTCGACGTACGTGTACCAGACATCGTCGGGATAGACGACCAGCACCGGGCCTTCCTCGCAGCGATCGAGACACCCGGCCTTGTTGATGCGCAGCTTGTCGCGACCGCTCTGTCCCAGCGCCTTGACGCGCCCCTTGGCGTAAGCCTGCATCGCGAGCGCGCCGGAGTCGGCGCAACAGCGCTCGGGTGCCTCGCGTTTGTTGCAGCAAAAGAACACGTGACGCTTGTAATAGCCCATCCGTCATTCTAGCCGATGCGAGTCGTGGGCTCGGCGTCACCGGCGCCCCATCTTGGCTGTCCCGACAACGTGAACAGCCATGCGCTCGCCGCGAGCGGCCATAGCAGCAGCACCGTGTGCGTAAGGCCGTTGAAGTTGAGCAGTTGGCCATAGCGCCAGTTGAAAAGCGTCAGCGTGATGTGCACGCTCTGCTGGTCGATGACGAGCGGCGGCAACACCACCGACAACAGCAACGCCACGGTGCTCGCGACGATCATCACCGGTCGCGCGAGGGCGATCCCCACCAGCAGCAGAATCGCGCCGACCGCGATGCCAAAGGAAATTTCCGGCCGCAGCCAGCTTTGCCACGGCGTCGAGCGCAGCATCATCGCCGCGACGCCGCCCTTGGCGAGCGATGCCGCGACGATCAGCGTCACCATCGCCGCGCCGAAGTAACGGCGCTGTCGCACCAGCAGAGCGACGAACAGCCCCATGCCCACGAATTGCAGCGCGCTTTCGGATGCGTCGATCAGGAACGCAACGACGTCGCGCGGCGCCGCCACGCCAGCGATCGCCGTGGGATCCCAACTGATGGCGAACAGGCCGACCCCCGGATTCGATTGCGCGACGAGCCACAGCGCCAGCAGCGCAAGGCCGGCGTCGCCGAGCTTGCCGCCGACGAACCACCGGTTGCGCGCGTTCGTGATCGCACGCTTGAGATGAGCGCTGCGCGCAAACCACGCCGCGAGCGCGCCACCGGCTGCCGCGCCCAGCGTGTTGGTCACCCAGTCGAGCAGGCTCGCGTCACGCGTCGGAAGGTAGGCCTGCAGCGTTTCCAGCATGAACGACACAACAAATCCCGCCAGCGCAGCCGTGGCGATGCGTCGCACCGGATGCGCGCGCCGCGGCATCAGCGCGATGAACGCGCCGAGCGGTACGTACGCCACGACGTTGAGCAGCCAGTCGAAGCGCGTCGTACGAATCTTCGTCGAGATCAGCCAGAACGGCTCGCCGTCGGGCAGCGCGAGCCACGGTCCGAACGGCTGCAGGCTGGTGAACACGATCGCCGCCGCATAGAGTGCCGCGAGGATGTGCGGCAGCCGCGATCGCGGCGAGCGCGCAATGGGAACAGCCGCGGTGCGGGCAATGGACATGCACCGCGATTATCGGTCAAACCGCCACAATCTTCAGCGCGCCTTGAGCTCCGTCCACAGCTTGTTGCGCAGGCGGCGTTGCGCGGTGGTGAGATCCTTCAATTGCTCGAGCTTCGCCGCCACGTCCTTGGGCGGGAAGATCGCCGGATTCTTGCGGATCTCGGGATTGATGTACTCGAGCGCGGAAGTGTTCGGATTGCCCGAGCCGATCAGGTTGGTGAGCTCGGCCGAGTTCTTGCCTTCGAGCATGAAGTTCATGAACCTGAGCCCCAGGTCGGGACGTGGCGCGGCCGCCTGCAGCACCATGTTGTCGACGGCGAGCACCGCGCCTTCCTTCGGCATCCCTTGCAGGATGCGGAACGGTCGCTTGGCCGCCTGCGCGTCGAGATTGGCCTGGAAAATGTCGTTCGAGTAGCCGTGCACGAGCCAGATGTTGCCGACCGTCAGCTCCTTGATGTACGACGACGCGTTGAACG
>JBDTWY010000038.1:0-30670 GCA_040006455.1 Betaproteobacteria bacterium
CGTCCGCGTCCCGCACGTCCACTGCGCGCATCTCGACCGCTGCGTCCGCCGCGCGAGCCGCCGCGCGCGCGGCGCGGCCCGCCGCCGCCGCTGTCGGTCGGCAGCGCGCTGTTCCTCGACGTCGACGGCACGCTGCTCGAGATCGCTCCCACGCCCGAGCGCGTGCGCGTCGATCACAAGCTCGCGGCGCTGCTGCCGGCGGTGGCGACGCTGCTCGACGGCGCCGTCGCGCTGATCACCGGCCGCAGCATCCGCGACACCGACCGCATGTTCGGCGAGCTGGTGCTGCCGCTCGCCGGCCAGCATGGGTGCGAGCGCCGCGATGCGTCGGGGACGCTGCACCTGCATGCGCCCAATGCGGCGACGCTCGCGCGGCTGCGGCTGCTGATCGCCGAATTCGCGTCGCGCCACGAAGGCCTTCTGCTCGAGGACAAGGGGTCGACGCTGGCGCTGCACTACCGCGCGGCGCCGAATCTCGCGTCGCACGTGCACCAGGTGTTGCGCGCGGAAATGGAATGGGCGCGCGATGAAGGCTTCCGCCTGCAGCCGGGCAAGCGCCTGCTGGAGGTGCGTCCCGAGGGCCGCGACAAGGGCACGGCGATTCGCGACTTCATGCGTGAGATGCCGTTTCGCGGTCGCCTGCCGGTGTTCGTCGGTGACGACGTGACCGACGAACACGGCTTCGCCGTCGTTCGATCGTTGCACGGCATCGCCGTCAAGGTCGGTCCGGGGCCGACGATCGCCAATCACCGGCTCGACGACGTCGCCGCCGTTCGCCGCTGGCTCGACGATGCGGTGGCGATCTCATGAGCGCGCTGGGCCGCCCCAAGGGCGAATACCGGAGCGCTGCGCGCGAAGGTACTCCAATGACCCGGCAACCGCTGCGTTGACGGCGACGCTCGATCTCGCGCTGATCGGCAACGGACGCATCGCGATGCTGATCGACGCCGTTGGCACGGTCGTCTGGGGATGCTTTCCGCAAATCGACGGCGACCCCGTTTTCTGCGGGCTGCTCGACACGCGGCAAGCCGGCGACGAGCGCGGCATCCACGCGATCGATCTCACCGATTTCGACCACGCGGAGCAGTCGTACGTCCGCAACACCGCGGTGCTCACCACGCGGCTCTTCGACGTGCACGGCGGCATCGTCGAGATCGTCGACTGCATTCCGCGCTTTCCGCAGCTCGGGCGGATGTACCTGCCGATGCTGCACGTGCGCCAGCTGAAACGCGTCGCCGGCAGCCCACGCGTGACGATCCGGCTCCGCCCTGCATTCGGCTATGGACAGATGCCCCAGGCGCCGGCGCGCGGCTCGAGCCACCTGCGCTATACGCTCGGCACGCAAACGCTGCGCGTCACCACCGACGCGCAGCTGACTGCAATCGCCGACGAGAAGGCGTTCCTGCTGCACGACGACGTGACGTTGCTGTTCGGCGAGGACGACACGGTCCCCGACGCGCCACGCAGCCTCGGCCGCCACTTCGTGAACCTCACCATCGAGGCGTGGCGCGACTGGGTCCGCAAGCTCGCGATTCCGTTCGAATGGCAGGAAGCGGTGATTCGCGCGGCGATCACGCTGAAGCTCAACGCTTGCGACGACACCGGCGCGATCGCCGCCGCGGTGACGACGTCGATCCCAGAGTCCGCAAACTCGGGCCGCAACTGGGACTACCGCTACTGCTGGCTGCGCGACGGTTATTTCGTCATCGACGCGCTCAACCGGCTCAACGCCACCGGCACGATGGAGCGCTACCTGCGCTACCTGGTCGACATCGCCGCCAATGCCGCAACCGCGCCGTTACAGCCGGTCTACCGGATCGACGGCGACGCTGCGCTGGTCGAATGGAAGTGACGACGCTGCCCGGCTATCGCGGCATGGGGCCGGTACGCATCGGCAACGACGCGTACCGGTAGATCCAGAACGACGTCTACGGTTCGGCGGTGCTCGCCGCGACGCACGTGTTCTTCGATGCGCGGATGCACGAGCCCGGCACCGAGGAATTGTTTGTGAGGCTGGAAGCGCTGGGCGAGCGCGCAATCGCCTGCCACGACCAGCCGGACGCGGGCATCTGGGAATACCGCGGCCGCGCGCGCGTGCACACGTTCTCGTCGGTGATGTGCTGGGCCGCGTGCGACCGGCTGGACAAGATCGCCGCACGGCTCGGCTTAAGCGAACGCGCGGCCAAGTGGCAGGCGGAAGCGACACGCATCCGCGCCTTCATCGACGCCAACTGCTGGAGCGAGAAGCGCCAGGCGTTCGTCGTCGCCGCCGGCAGCGAGGAGCTTGACGCGAGCCTGCTGCGATTGATCGACGTCGGCTACGTCGACGCGCGCGACCCCCGCTATGTGGCGACCGTGCTTGCGATCGAGCGCGAGCTCAAGCGCGGTGATTTCATCTTCCGGTACGTCGACCAGGACGACTTCGGCGCGCCGTCCAACGCGTTCGTGGTCTGCACGTTCTGGTTCGTCAACGCGCTGGCGGCGATCGGCCGCGTCGCCGAGGCGCGCGAGATGTTCAACGCGCTGCTCGGCTGCCGCAACCACCACGGCCTGCTCGCCGAACATCTCGACGCGAAGACGCACGAGCCATGGGGCAATTTCGTGCAGACCTACAGCATGGTCGGCATTGTCGAAGGCGCGATCCGCCTGTCGCTGCCATGGGACGAGGCGTTCTGACGTCCGCCGCGCCACCCGGCGGCGCGCAACCTACGGCTGCGCCTCGAACACCAGGTTGAACGGCGTCTCGGTGGCGCGGCGGAACCGCATGAACCCGCCATCGCCGACGACCTCGCGCAACCGCGCCTCGCCCGCCTGCGCGCCCAGGCACAACGCCACTTCCTGCGAGCGCGACGCCGGCGTGCAGATCAGCGTCGACGCGCCGTAGTACACGCGCCCCACCGGATTGAGGTTGTCCTCGAGCCGGTCGTTGGCGAACGGTTCGACGATCATCCAGCAGCCATCGTCCTTCAGCGACTGCCTTACGTGCGACGCCGCGCCGACGGGATCGCCCATGTCGTGCAGGCAGTCGAAAAACGCGACCAGGTCGTAGTCGCGCCCCGGGTAGTCCTTCGCCGAGGCGACGTCGAATTGCGCGCGGTCGGCGACACCGGCTTCGCGTGCGGCGCCGCGCGCGGCGTCGATCGACGGCGCGTGGTAGTCGAAGCCAATGAAACGCGAACGTGGATAGGCCTGCGCGAGAAGGATCGTCGACGCGCCATGCCCGCAGCCGACATCGGCGACGCGCGCGCCCTGCTCCAGGCGCGCGCCGACACCGGTCAGCGCCGGAATCCAGTCCTGCACGAGGTGCGCCGCGTAGCCGGGCCGGAAGAAGCGCTCGGTGCCGTGGAACAGTCCGTGATCGTGCTCGTGCCAGCCCATGCCGGCGCCGCTCTTGAAGTTGTCGATCATCCGCGGCACCGCCTTCAACGCGGCCAGCACCAGCTCGAAGGCGCCGGGGATGTACGCCGGTCCGTCCGCATTGGCGAGCGCAAATGCCTGCTCGTCGGTCATCGAGAACCTGCGGGACGCCTTGTCGTATTCGACATACCCGGCGGCCGCCTGCGCCGACAGCCACTCGCGCACGTAACGCGCATCGGTCGCCGTGGCGGCGGCGAGCTGGTCGGCCGTCCATTGCTGGCCCGCCAGCGCCTTGTACAAGCCGAGCGATTCGCCGATGACGACCATGCCGGCGCCGAATGTCGCACCGAGGTCGCCGACGAATTTGCCCATGAATGCGTCGAGTTTCTGCATGTCGAGTGCCATGGCGGCCTCCTGGAGTGGCGCGAGGGTTTGCGAGGAACCCCTTGTATCGCCTCTCGCCGCGGTTGAAAATACGCAAAGCTGCGTACGTCGATGGCCCCGAGGAGGGGACGATGCAACGACCCCGGACCGCCCGCCACCGCGAAACGCCGACCGCGCGCGACTTTGCCGCGGCGTTCGACGCGCTGAAGGAAATCGGCGATGGCTGTCCGCCGCCCGTCGAGTTCGCGCGCCGCGCCGTGGCGCTGTTGCCGCGACTCGTCACCTCGGAAATCACCACGCTGTCGATCTGCGACCTGGCCACCGGCCGTCGCCGCGTCGTCAGCAGTCCGCAGCACGCGATCTCGGCGGATGCGCTCGGCGCGTTCGACCGGCATTTTTTCGCGCATCCGCTGGTCCACTATCACGCGACGCATCATGCGGGCGGCGCGCACCGCATCACCGATTCGATGTCGGATCGCGAGTTTCGCGCGACGCCGCTGTTCGCCGACTACTACATGAAGATCGGGCTCGACCACTCGCTGGCGTTGCCGCTGCACGTCGACGGCGACCTGCTCGTGAGCTTCGTGTTCAATCGTGCGAAGCGCAATTTCGACGATCGCGAGCGCGATCTGCTGGAACGGCTGCGCCCGCAACTCGCCAACCTGTTCCGTGCGTCGGTGGCGCTGGCGCAGATGCGCTCGTCAGCGAGCGGTGCGATCGCGCCGGCGCCCAGGCTCGTCGAGGATCGCCTCGGGCAACTCACGCCGCGCGAGCGCGAAGTGCTGGGCTGGGTCACCGCGGGCAAGACCAATGCGCAGATCGGAACGATCCTGGGCGCGAGCCCGCGCACCGTTGCCAAGCATCTCGAGCGCGTCTACGAGAAACTCGGCGTCGAATCGCGCATGGCGGCGGTGATGCGCGCGTCGACGCCCGCGCCCAAGCCGCCCGCAGTCACGCGCGGCGCCTGAAGCGGCGACGCGGGGGAGGCATCGTGGGCTTCATCCAATCCGCACCGGAACTCGCCAACCAGTACCGCGACGATCCGGTGCTGCGCGGCTATCTCGATCGCGCGTTGCCGCAGTCCGCCCGCGCGGCGATCGATGTCGACCTCGATGCGCTGGGCGCGCATGCGGCGCGCGCGTGGACCGACGCGCGTGCGCGCGCGGCCGAAACGCCGCTATTGACGCAATGGGACGCGTGGGGCCGGCGCGTGGACCGCATCAGCTCGACCACCGCCTGGCACGATGGCGGTGCGATCAGCACGCGCTATGGACTCGTCGCGGCAGGTCACGATCCGGCACATGGCACGCATGCGCGTGTCGACCAGTTCGCGCGCGTGTATCTGCATCACGTGGCGAGCGAGTTCTACACGTGTCCGCTGGCGATGAGTGACGGCGCCGCGACCGCGCTCGCCGCCGCGGGCAATGCACGCCTGATCGAGCGTGCGCTGCCACGGCTTCTCGCGCGCGATCCGGCGATGCTGTGGCTGTCCGGACAGTGGATGACGGAGACGAGCGGCGGTTCGGACGTCGGCGCGACCGGCACGGTCGCCCGCCGCGACGCCAGCGGCGCGTGGCGCTTGCACGGCCGCAAGTGGTTCACGTCGGCGATCGCCGGCGACATGGCGTTGACGCTGGCACGGCCCGAAGGCGCTGCAGACGGGGCGGCGGCACTCGCGCTGTTCTATGTCGAGACGCGCGATGCGACCGGCGGCTGGAACGGCATCCGCGTCGACCGCCTAAAGCCGAAGCTCGGCACGCGCGAGCTCCCTACCGCGGAAATCCACCTCGACGGCACGCTGGCGGATCCGGTCGGCGAGCTGGCGCAGGGTGTGCGCCTGATCGCGCCGATGCTCAACGTCACGCGCATGTGGAATGCGGTGTGCGCGCTGGCGACGATGCGCCGATGCCTCGCGCTGGCGCGCGACCATGCGCAACGGCGCCGCGCGTTCGGCCGCGCATTGATCGACCAGCCGCTGCATCGCGCGACGCTCGACGCGCTGCAAGCCGAGTTCGAGGCGGCGTTTCAGCTCGTATTCGGCGTTGCCGAACTGCTGGGTCGCGTCGAGTCGGGCGAAGCCGCGGCGGCGGACAAGGCGCTTTTGCGCGTGCTGACGCCCCTCGCCAAGCTATGGACCGGCAAGCTCGCCGTGCACATCGCGTCGGAGGCCTGCGAAGCGTTCGGTGGCGCGGGCTACATCGAGGACACGGGGATGCCGCTGCTGCTGCGCGACGCGCAGGTGTTTCCGATCTGGGAAGGCACGACCAACGTACTGGCGCTCGACGTGCTGCGCGTGCTCGACGCGCATGGCATCGACGGCCTCGTGAGCGCAGCCGACGCGTTGTTGAGCGAGGCCGGCGGCGATCCCCACGGCGTGCACGCGACACTCGACGCCGCGCGTGCCTGGCACGCGGCCCGCGCGCCGCAACGCGATCGCCTCGAAGCCGGCGCGCGCGGGCTTGCGCTGACGCTGGCACGCGCGTTCGCGGCGGCGCTGCTGGCACGCCATGCGGCGTGGATGGAACGCCAGCGCGGCGACCGATCGACGCGCGATGCGCTGGCGACGTTTGTCACGCAAGGATTGTCGCGGCTGGTGGCGTAACCGTCGCCGCGGGCCCGCCCCAGCCCTCTCCCGCACGCGGTAGAGGGAGTGCGAATTGCAATGTTGCGCCGAAGCGGTCCCTCGCCCACGCAGTCGGACAGAAATCAGGCTGAGGGGCATGTGCTGCGCGACCGAATGGCCCGACATGTCAATCCCGCGACGCTTCCTCCTCTGTCTCCCGCGCCTGCGTGATCGCCTGGATCAGCATGTCCGGTTCGTGCGCACCCGAAACCGCGACGCGGCCGTCGAAGATGAAGAACGGCACGCCCGACACTCCCAACTTGCGTGCGCGCACGTCCATCGTGGCGATCTCGTCGCGGCCGGCGCCACTGTCGAGATGCGCGCGTGCGACGCTCGCATCGAGGCCCGCCTCGCCGGCGATCGCCGCCAGTACCGCGTGATCGCCGATGTCGCGGCCGTCAATGAAGTAGGCGGCGAAGAGGCGCTCGACCAGCTCGCCGGCGTCATGCTCGTGCTGCGCCCAGGACACCAGCCGATGCGCCGACAGCGTATTGGGTTGCACGGCGATACGGTCGAAGTCGAATGCGATGCCGGCGGTTTCGCCGGCCGCGCGCACGCGGGCGTAGATCTCGCCGGCGCGCGCCGGCCCGCCGAACTTGGCCTCGAGATAGCGCTTGCGATCGGTTCCCGCCGCCGGCAGGTCCGGATTGAGCTGGAACGGATGCCAGTTGATGCGCGGCTCGAACGCGGGATCGTCGGCATGCAGCTGGCGCAGCGCCGCCTCGAGCCGGTGTTTGCCGATGTAGCACCACGGACATACGACATCGGAAACGACGTCGATCATGAAGGGCATGGAATCCTCGCCATCGCATCGAATGTCCGGTGATTATCGCCTGCATTGCGACAGGTGATAATCCGGGCCGATGCCGAGCGCCGCGCCGCACTGGGACCTGTTCTGCCGGGTTGTCGACAACTTCGGTGACGCCGGTGTCTGCTGGCGCCTTGCGCGGATGCTGGCGGATGTGCATGGCATCGACGTCACGCTGTGGATCGACCGCGTCGACGCGCTGGCACGCATCGTCCACGGCGTCGACGCGAACGCGGCAACGCAGCGCGTCGAGAACGTCGGCGTCAGGCAGCTCGACCACGCAATTGGCGCGATTCCCGCGCAGGCCGTCATCGAGGCGTTCGGCTGCGGCCTGCCTGAGCCTTATCTCGACGCGATGGAACGCCGGCCACCGGTCTGGGTGAACCTGGAATACCTGTCGGCGGAACCCTGGGTCGATGCTGCGCATGGCCTTGCGTCGCCGCAGCCACAGCGGTCGCTGACGCGCTGGTTCTACTTTCCCGGCTTCACGCCGGCGACGGGCGGACTGCTGCGCGAGCCGGAGCTGTTTGCGCGGCGCGCAGCGTTGCTGGCGTCGCGCCAGGGCGACGCGCTGGAGATCTCGCTGTTCTGCTACGACAATCCGGCGCTGCCGGCGCTGCTGGAGACGTGGGCGGGCGGCGCCGAGCACGTGCGCCTGTCGGTTGCCGACGGCGTCGCGCCCGGCGCGTTCGCACACTGGCTGGGACACTCACTGCCGGCTGCGCCGTCGCGGCTCGCGCGCCGCGCGCTGGAGATCGACGTGCTGCCGTTCGTACCGCAACCGGCGTTTGACGAGCGCCTGTGGCGCTGCGATCTCAACATCGTGCGCGGCGAGGATTCGTTCGTACGCGCGCAATGGGCGCAAAAACCCCTGCTGTGGCACATCTACCCGCAAGATGCCCACGCGCACCGCGCCAAGCTGGACGCGTTCCTCGCGCGTTACCTCCGCGATGTCATCGACCAGGATGCCCAAGCGGCGCGGTCGTTGTGGCACGCGTTCAACACTGCCGACGCGGGCGCGCTGGCGCAAGCCTGGCCCGGCTTCCGCGCGGCGCTGCCGATGCTCGACACGCATGCGCGCGGGTGGTCGCAGTGGCTGTCGACACTGCCGGAGCTTTCGGCGGGGCTGGTGAAATTCGTGGAAATGCGTTACGATTGAAGGCTTTGTAAATTACCTCCTCGCGCCGGCCACGCTCGCCGCGCTGCAGGGCCAACCCGTTGGGAACGTCATGAAAATCGCTCAGGAAGTGCGCGCAGGCAACGTCATCATGGTCGGCAAGGACCCAATGGTCGTGCAGAAGGCCGAATTCACGAAGTCGGGACGCAACGCGTCGGTCGTGAAGATGAAGCTGAAGAACCTGCTGTCCAGCGGCGGCACCGAGTCGGTCTACCGCGCCGACGACAAGTTCGAGACGGTGCAGCTCGAGAAGAAGGACGCGACGTACTCTTACTTCGCCGACCCGATGTACGTATTCATGGACAGCGAGTTCAACCAGTACGATGTCGAGAAGGACAACATGGAAGGCGCGCTGCCCTACCTCGAGGACGGCCTCGCCTGCGAAATCACGTTCTACGAAGGCCGCGCGATCACCGTCGAGCTGCCAAATTCGGTCGTCCGCGAGGTCACCTATACCGAACCCGCCGTGAAGGGCGACACGTCGGGCAAGGTGACCAAGCCCGCCAAGATCGCATCGGGATTCGAGATCGCCGTGCCGCTGTTCGTCAGCACCGGCGACAAGATCGAGATCGACACGCGCACCGGCGAATACCGCCGCCGCGTCTAGTCGCAGCACGATCCGCCAGCCAACGCCGCCTGCGGGCGGCGTTCGCATTCGCGTCACAGCCACGCGTCGGTGGCAGGGTGCATTATTGCTGCCGCGCGCTACTTCAGCGCGAGATCGACGCGCGTGGGCGGTGCGCCCTTGGTGCTCGCCGCCACGCCGGTGACCACGAACAGCCGCTCGCCTGCGACACCGCGCGCGACGAGCGCCTGCTTGACCGCTTGCGCGCGATCCTGCGCGAGCATGCGCAGCGCATCGTCACCGATGCTTGCGTGCGCATGCAGCAACGCCTCCATGTCAGCCGGCGACGCGTCCTTGAGGAAGCCTATGAAATTGCGCGGACGTTCCTTGATCGGCGCCTCCTTGTACGCGGCAGTCAGGTAGCGGACGCGCTCGTCCGCGCTGACGACGACCGCGGCGGCGTCCGGCGGCGGCGTGCCGGCGTCGAGGAGGGCCTTCACTTTTTGCGCGCGGATCATCCGCTCGACGATGCCGTCGCGCATGGCCTCGGCGTCCGCCGTCGCGTCGCTGTGGCCGGCGATGTCGACCTTTAGGGCCGGACGCGCGGCGAGCGCCTTGCCGAGCGTGTCGACCTTGTCCGCAGCCGACGGCGGCAGCCCCGAGCTCCCGGGATCGAAGGCGATGAATGACAGTTCCTCCCCGCCACCGCCGAACATCGCCCCGAGCAGCGCGAACGGCGCGGTGACGGCCTTGGTGATGAGGTTGACGATGACCTGCACGATGAGGCGTCCCACGGAAAACTGGGGATCGTCGAGCGAGCCGGAGATCGGCAGGTCGAGGTCGATGACGCCATGAGTGTCCTTGAGGAGTGCCACCGCGAGCAGCACCGGCAGCCTGGTCGCGGTCGGGCTGTCGACGTGCTCGCCGAACGTCAGCTGGTCGAGCTTGAGCCGGTTGCTCGCGACCAGCTTGCGGTTGTCGATCTTGTAATGAACGTCGAACGACAGCGTGCCCTTGGAGATGCCGTAGCCTGCATACTTCACGGAATACGGCGACAGCGGCGGCAAGTCGATGTCGCTTGCCTTGCCGGTGAGGTCGAGCGTGATCTCGCGCGCGAACGGATTGATCGTCCCCCTGACCTCGACGGGCGCGGTGCGGGCGACCTTCGCCGCGACGTCGACGTTGCCCGCCTGCGTCGCCGACATCGACGACACGGTGCCGGCGACGTCGGCCAGGTCGGCGGTGTAGTTCGGGCGGACGTAGAAGTCGGAATAACGGACATTGCCGCGCGCCAGGGTGATCTTGCCGATTGACACCGGCAGCTCGTGGTCAGCCTGCGTGTCGTCGGATTTCGCGGCGGCGGCCGGCGCCTGCGCGGGCGACTCGGCCCTGGATTGCGCGGCCGCTGCCGGCTGAGCGGCTTTGACTGCACCCGTCGCGGCCGACGCGCGCACAGCGGCTGGCGCCGTGTCGGCACTGTCGAGCTGCGGGCTCAGCAGCCGGACGACATTGAGCGTCGCGTCGTCGTAGAGGATCACGCGTGCGAAAAAATCCTCCAGCGTGACCGCGCCGATGGCGAGCTTCGGCGGATCGACTGTCGCGTCGACGCCGGTCAGCGCGAGCTTGTCCCAGCGCGCGAGGTCGTCGCGCGTCGGCCTGTCGAGTGCGGCGAAACTGCTGACGGTGACGTCCCCCGTGAAGCGGGTGCGCGCATCCGCCGCCGTGCCGGCCTCGTTGGCGAGGCCGGCGCGCAACTGGCCATTGACGGCGAGCTTGCCGTTCGTCACCGTGATGCCAACGTACGGATCGATATACGGCTGCAGCGGCGCGAGCGCGATTCCACTCGCGTCGACGCGCAGTCGTGCGCTCGGCGGATCAATGCCGACCGGGCCCTCGAGCGCGATCTTGCCGCCGTCGCCCGTGACGGCGCGCACGAGGAGCTGGCCACGTTTGCCACGCGTGTTGGAAAAATTGGCGGCGGAGACATCGACACCTCTCAGCTTGATCGCAACCGCCGGCGTCGGCACCGCGTCGTCGATGTCGATTGCGTAACGATCGAATATCAGCTGCCGCGACGACACCGCCCATCCCGGTGCGCTGGCCCCGGCGCGCGCATCCGGCGGCGCTGCCTTGACGATGCGCGCGACGTCGAGCGAGCCATCGCGCTCGCGACGCACGGCCAGCGTGCCACCGTGGCTCTCGACCTTGCCGATTTCCACGCGCCGCGATGCCGCATCGACAACGATGCCGCTCACGGCGAGGCGCGACGTACTCCACAGCGGTGCACGCTGGCCGCGCAGCGCGAGCTTGATGTCATCAAGCGACGCGGCGCCCGCGGTGAACGCCAGGGAGCCCGTTTTCGGGTCATGCGCGAAATCGCCGGCAACGCTGAGCGAACCACCCTGCACGTCGACATCGAGTGCCGGCGCGTAGTACGGATAGAAACGCCGCAACGACAACTTGTCCACGGCGATGTGCCCCGTTGCCTCGAGCGTCATGGGAATCAGGTCGGCCTCCGCCTTCACCGTGGCGCCGAATTCGCTGGTCATGGCCATGCGCAGGTGCGCACGCTTGGTGTCCATGTTCGACAGGTCGGTGGCGTCGAGCGTGAAGCCGCTCAATGCCACCCGGTATGCCGGTTTCACGGAATTGTCCTCGATGCGGATCATGCCTTCGGTGATCGCCGCCTTTTCCACGCTCACCTGCCAGGGCGGCGACGCGTCCGCGGCGACCGCGGGCGCGGCGGTTTTTGCCGGCGGCTCGACCCATGGCGCGGCGACATCGATGAGGCCGTCGGCAGCGCGGCGCGCCGTCAGCGTCGGACGGTCGATGCGCAGCGAGTCGACAACGAGGGTACGCCGGAAGACGTCGAGGCGTGCGACGTGCGCAGCGGCGCGCGCGATCAACAGCGTGTCGGCGCCGTTGGGACGCTGCAGCGTGAAATTGTCGAGCGTGAATTCACCGGATAGCCACAGCGCGCGCGATTGCGGGTCGCCCTCGCTGAACACGAGCTTGGCACGCGAGCTGAGCACGCCCGATGGCACTCTGGCGCGCAGCTTGACCGGCAGGTAAGCCAGATATTGCGACAGCGACAACGCGTCGATATCGATGTCGAGCGACGCGTCGCGCGTACGTGCGAATGGCGTCGTCGTGCCGGAAAGGTTGAACGGGCTGCCGTTGACGAGCGCGGTGACGTGTGGCACGACCTTGATCGTCGTCTGGTAGGGGAGGCTCGACAGGAAGGGGATGCCGATGTTGAGGTCGCGGATCTCGTGCCGGCGCTGCAGCGGGCGGTCGTCGAAGTCGATCGCGCCGCCATGCACCTCGATGTTGTTGAGCGAAAAGCGGGCGGGCGGACCGCCGGTGTCGACCAGCGCGGCGTCAACGAGATCCTGCACGCTGTACGTGCCGTCGGCGTCGCGTGCCAGCGAGAGGCGCGGGCGCTCGAGCGTCACCCGGTCGAACACCGGCGCCCAGTGCCAGATAGACGCCAGCGACACGTCGAGCGTCAGCGTGTCGAGCGCCAGCAGCGCCGGTCCTTTGCCGTCCCTGGCGCCGATGCCGAGCTTGTCGACGCGTGCAGCAAGCGACAACGGATTGAAGGCGATGCGCTCGACAGTCACCGGCCGCTGCAGTTGCGCGGCGACGCGCGTTTCCAGCACATGCCGGGCGATCGCCGGGACGGCGAAATAGAGCGCGATGGCGAAGACCGCGAGCGCGCCGATCAAATAGAGCGTCCAGCGCGCCGCCTTGCGAATCCACGGAGTTGAGTCGGTTGCAGCGGAGGTCATTGCAGCGCTACGACAATCAATGCGATCACTGCGCAATCAAGGCTGAATCTGGCGTCCGCGCGCGTCGGCGGTCCCCATCGCGGCCCGTGGCAAGTTTACTCCGCCCGCGTTCGCGCGCTCAAGGCTCCGACCACATGCGCAACAGGTTGTGATAAACGGCGGTCAGGCTGACCAGTTCCGGCGCCTGTGCATCGCGCTGCGTCAGGCGGATGACCGCCATGTCGAGGTCGAACAGCACGGTGCGCCGGGCGTCGTCGCGCACGAGGCTCTGGATCCAGAAGAACGACGCCACGCGCGTGCCGCGCGTCACCGCGTTCACGCGATGCAGGCTCGACGACGGATACACGGCCAGCGCGCCGGCCTGCAGCTTGACGCTGTGCATGCCGAAGTTGTCGTCGATGACGAGCTCGCCGCCGTCGTACTGCTCGGGATCGGCCAGGAACAGCGTCGCCGACAGGTCGGTACGGATGCGCATGCCGCTGGGACCGTGCGTGCGCAACGCGCTGTCGACGTGGTTGGCGAACGTCATGCCTTCGCGATAGCGGTTGAACAGCGGCGGAAACACGCGTGCCGGCAATGCCGACGACACGAACAGCGGGCTGCGCGACAGCGCCTTCAGGATCGTTTCGCCGCATTCGCGCGCCACCGGCGAATCCTCGGGAATCTGTTCATTGCTCTTCGCCTGCGCCGACTGGTGGCCCGAGGTGACGTTGCCGTCCACCCAGCGCGTGGCGTCGATGCGCGTGCGCAACGCGACGACCTCGGCCGCGGTGAGCACGTTCGGAATCTGCACGAGCATGGTGGTCCTCAGAATCGATAGCGGGCCGTCAAGCTTACTAGAAGCGGATTGCCCGGCACGACGAACGTGGGATTGTTCTGGTATCCACTGACGTAGAAACGCTTGTCGAGCACATTGTTGACGTTGAGCTGGACGTCCCAGTCGGGCTTCAGGTAGCCGACCATCGCGTTCACCAGCGCGTAGCCGGGAACCTTGCCACGGTTGAGCTCGTCGATCCAGCGCCACGTCGTCGCCTGCACGCCGAGGCCCGCCTGCCAGCCATGGCCGATGTCGTACTTGGTCCAGACGTTGCCCGACCATGCGGGCACCGTCATCGCCTTGCCGCCGAGCGTCGTCGTGCCGTCGGGATTGAGCGTGCCGCCACCGAGGACCTTGCCGTCCATGTACGCCGCCGCCGCATAGACTTGCCAGCGCCGCGTGATCTGTCCCGTGACCTCGAGCTCGACGCCATCGACACGGCGCTTGCCTTCGAGGATCGACTGGCCGAGCGCGGGATCGGTGACGCGACCGTTGGTTTTTTCGTTGCGGAAGATTGCCGTTCGCACCTGCAGGCCGTGGCCGAGGTCCCACTGCGCGCCAACCTCGTATTCGTTGTTCTTTTCCGGGTCGACATCGAGATTGGCGATGGTGAGGTTGGTGCCGGTGCCGCCATACACCCCCAGCTCGCCCGACGGGTTGTACGAGTTTCCCCACGACACGTAATACGATTGCCGCTGCGTTGGCTGCCAGATGAGGCCGAGCCGGCCGCTCGCCATGTTGTCGGTGCGCGATGCCGATGGCGGTGTACCGACCGGGTCGCCGGTGGCGCTCAGCACACTGTCGAATTTCGTCCGGTAGTTTTCGTATCGCAGCCCCGCCACCGCCTTCAGCGTGTCGTCGAACGCCACTTGGTCCTGCAGGTACGCCGCGGCCGTGTCGGCTTGCGTGCGCGTGCGCGTGCCGGGCGCTTTGACGTACGCGAGCTCGGTCCAGGGATCAGGGTGCAGATAAGGAGTCGATGACAGCGCGTTCGTCCACACGTAGACGGTGCGGTCGAACTTTTCCTGCCCGAGCTCGACGCCGCCGAGCACCGTGTGGCGCAGGTTGCCGGTGTCGACGCGCCACGTGAGCTCGGTCTGGCTGACCAGCGACGCGTCGTTGTTGTCGCGCGTCTTGTTGTGATTGCGCACAGCGAGGACCTGGTCGAGCGGCGTGGTCGCGGTGATCGGCTGGCCGGCGAGGTCGGTCAGCGACTGCGCAACCGTCGCTTCCATGGTGCGCTGGTAGCGTGCCCAGCGCAGCGTTTCGCGCAGCGACAGGTTACTGTCGAAGTGATGGTCGATCGTCGCCGTCGCCACCTGCGTGTCGAGATGGGTGAAGTCGTACTTCGCAAGGCCGAAGTATTCGTGCACCGACACTGGCGGCATCGCATAGCCGCCGGCCGCACCCAGCGTCGGCTGCCCGTACTCGGTGGGCGTGTGGTCCTTCAGGTAGAAATACGACAGCGTGATGTCGGTGTCGGTACCGATGCCGAGCCTCAACGTTGGCGCGATGCCGAATTTCTTGGTCTCGACGGTGTCGCGAAAGCTGTTCGAATCCTCACCCATGACGTTGATGCGCAGTGCCGCGCGCTCGCCGACGGTGACGTTGCTGTCGAGCGTCATCCGCCGTTGCTCGTAGCTGCCGAGCGTCGCGGCGACTTCGGTGCCGCTGCCGAGATAGGGAAGCTTGCTCGACTGGTTGATCACGCCGCCGGTCGAGCCGCGGCCGAACATCAGCGCCGACGGTCCCTTCAGCACCTCGACCGACTCGACATTGAAGAGGTCGCGGTTGTATTCGCCGACATCGCGCACGCTGTCGAGGAAAACATCGCCGCCGGCGGGAAAGCCGCGCAACCAGAAGTTCTGCTGGTTCGACGTGCCGCCTTCCGGCGCCGTCAACGTGATGCCGGGCACGTTGCGCAACGCGTCGGCGAGCGACGTCACGTTCTGCGCGCGGATCAGCTCCTGTGGCACGATGTTGACGGTCTGTGGAATGTCGCGCAGCGGCGTTTCCGTGCGTGTCGCGCCGCGCGTCGATTCGGTGGCATAGCCGCGATCACGAGTCCCCTCCACTTCGATCGGGGGCAACTCCAGTTGCACCTGCAACTGCGATTGCGCGATCGCCAGCGTCGGCGCTGCGAACGCCAGCATGATTGCCAGTGCCAATGGACGGCGTTGGAATTTCGGCATTCAGTTGTCTCCCCTGTCGCGCGAAGTCGTGGCTCGGCTCGTCGCGTTGTGCGAATGATAACGATTCGTATTTGCGTTGACAAGGGGATTCGGTCGCGGAGCGATTGCGGCCGCGCTGGGCCGGCACAGCCGGGCCTTATCATGTGGGCGTCCCCGGCACTGGTGCCGCGGCATTTCCACAACCCAACGCAGGGAGTCAACGTTGATCGAGGATCTTGGCGGCAAAGCGGTGCTGATCACCGGCGCGAGCACGGGCATCGGCGCCGCGGCGGCGGTGGCGTTCGCGCGCAACGGCGCGCGTGTCGCCATCCACTACAACGCGAGCAAGCAGGCCGCCGAGGATGTCGCGGCGAAGATTCGCGCCGCCAAGGGCGAGGCGTTCCTCGTCGGCGGCGACGTCACCAAGCCCGGCGAGCCCGCAGCGATCATCGCCGAAACGCTCAACGCGTTCGGGCGCATCGACGTGCTGATCAACAATGCCGGCGGGCTCGTCAAGCGCACGCCGGTCGCCGAATACACCGAGGACTTTCTCGCGTCGGTGATCGCGCTCAACGTTACGCAGGTCGCGCTGTTCGTGCGCGAGGCGGCCACGGTGATGCGCAAGCAGGGCAAAGGCAACATCATCAACGTGAGCTCGATCGCGGCGCGGCATGGCGGTGGCCCGGGCTCGGTGATCTACGCCGCGGCCAAGGGCTTCGTGTCGACGGCGACGCACGGCTGGGCGAAGGAGCTCGTCAAGGACAACATCCGCGTCAACGCGCTGTCGCCGGGCGTGATCATGACGCCGTTCCACGAGCGCTTCTCGACGCCGGAAATGCTCGCGACGATGCAGGCCAGCGTGCCGATGAATCGCCTCGGCGCGCCCGAGGAATGCGCGGGAACGCTGCTGTATCTCGCGTCGGACGCGATGAGCGGCTACGTGACCGGACAGGTGATCGAGGTCAACGGCGGCCAGTACATGCCCTGATCATTGCGATCGAACCGGTCGCGCCGGAAGTCGCCATAGCGTTTCATCCAGTCGACCAGCGGCGCCAGCGCGCGCGGTTCGGCGCGATAGTGGACCAGCCTTCCTTCAGGCCGGTCGATGACGAGGCCCGCGCGCTTCAGCACCGAGAGGTGCCGGGATACGGCCGGCTGCGACACGCCTGCAGCTCCGGTCAACACCCGCACCGTCTGTTCGCCGTCGCGGACCAGGTGTTCGAAGATCGCGCGCCGCGTCGGATCGGCAAGTGACTTCAGGACGACATCGAGGTGCGCAGGCATGCGGCAAATCATAACCCAATGGTTATTGATATGTCCGCACGGTGGATTTACGCTTGCAGAACTCGTATTCCCGATGCACCATGCAGCACCGGCAAAGACCGGCAGTCGGCGCGCTCGACTCGCATTCAAACTTAATCCTAGGAGGAGTACCCATGGAAGATCCCATCAAGGATTTGCCGGCCCTCTCGACGCGGGAGAGTGTCGAGCAGCCGTCGCGACGCAAGATGCTCAAGACGGCCGGTCTCGCCGCCGCCGGTGCCGCGACAATGGTCTCGGCGCCCTTCATCCGCAACGCCGCCGCCGCGGAAACCACGACCTGGAAGGTGCAGACCTCGTGGCCGGCGGGCATCGGGCTTGCCACGTTCAAGAACTGGTGCGGCACGATCAAGGAAAAGACCGGCGGCGAGCTCGAGTTCAAGGCATTCGGCGCCAAAGAAGTCGTCGGCGACTTCGAGCTGCTCGACGGCGTCAAGAACGGCGTGCTGGAGGCAATGAATTCCTTCACCGTCTACTGGGTCGGCAAGATGCCGGCGACCGCGTTCCTGAGCTCGTACCTGATGGGCCTGCGCTATCCGCACGAGTGGGACATCTTCTTCTATAGCAAAGGCGGGCTGCAACTTGCACGCGAGATCTACGCCAAACAGGGCCTCTACTACGTCAACCGCATCCACCACGGTCCCAACATCATCCATTCCAAGAAGCCGATCCGCACCGCGGAGGACTTCAAGGGGTTGAAGCTGCGCGTGCCCGGCGGCATGATCGCCGAAGGCTTCGCCGCGATCGGCGCGCGCACGACGCTGCTGCCCGGCGGCGAAGTGTTCGCCGCGCTTGAAAAAGGCACCGTCGACGCCGCCGACTACACCGGTCCGGCCGTCAACTGGGACCTGGGCTTCCAGCAGGTGACCAAGTACATCTGGACCGG
Organism: Betaproteobacteria bacterium; assembly: GCA_040006455.1. Taxonomy (GTDB): domain Bacteria; phylum Pseudomonadota; class Gammaproteobacteria; order Burkholderiales; family Casimicrobiaceae; genus VBCG01. The sequence goes on from JBDTWY010000038.1 coordinate 17,900, forward strand.
CCCTCCGGGTCTCGAGTCGATCTACCAGCCGGTGGACCTGATGGACTTCGTGGTGCGCACCGACGTCTGGAACAAGCTGTCGCCGAAGATGAAGGTGTGGCTGGACGACGAGGTGCAGGTGTATTCGAACGAGCACCATGGCGCAATTCAGAAAGCCGACATGGAAGCCTGGCCCAAGTTTATCAAGGCGGGCACGACGATCAACCGCCTGCCGGCGGAAGACTTGCCGAAATTCCAGAAGGTCGCGGTGCCGATCTGGTTCAAGTGGGCCAACAAGGACAAGGACGCGGCGCGCGTGTTCCAGCTGCAGCTCGACATCATGGAGTCGCCGACCTGCGGCTACGTGACGCCGGACATGTACAAGGGCCTCAAGATCGACGTGTAGTCGGGACCCCGGCCGCGCGGCCGGCCCATCATCGCGGAGGCGCCTTTTGTGGCGCCTCCGTTGCGTCCAAATTCGGTTTCGCAACGGCCCATGCCCCAGCTCAACTTCATCCTGCCGCTCTGGCTCTACTGGGCCGGTTTGCTGATATTTCCACTCATCGCGATGTACTTCGTCGCGCGCCAGCGCCGCAAGCCGAAGCCACCGGGGCCATCGCTATTCGTCGCTTACCTGTTCTGGCTCACCGCCGGGTTTCTCGGCACTCACCGCTTCTATCTGCGCAGCATGTGGGGCTTCGTCTTCATCCCGATCTTTTTCGGCGTGCTCTACACCAACTCGGTGACGCGCGACGTGCGCGACGACGATTCGCGCACCTTCGCCGCACTCCAGCATGCGAACACCGCGCTCGGCGCCAATGCGCCGGACGCCGCGGCGTCGGCCGAGGATCTCGCCGACTACAAGACGCATCAGGCCGACGTCAAGGCCGCGCAGGCGGAATACGACCAATATCACGGCATCTATGCCGACTCGATCAAGCACAACAAATGGGCAGGCATGCTGCTGTTCGGGGCGCTGCTGATCGACGCTGCGCTGTTGCCCGGCCTCGTACGGCGGCGCCGCGCGGTCGAGCTCGCAAACCCTGCGGCCGAAATTCCCCATCCCGAGGCACCGAACATCCCGGCGATCGGCACCGGCGAAGACCCGACGATGCATATGCACACGCGCTTCACCGACCTCATCGAATGGGTCAACGTACGCGTCGGCGAATACGTGGCGTACTGGGCGGTGATCGCGGTATTCGTCTACTACTACGAGGTGCTGGCGCGCTATGTGTTCAATTCGCCGACCAACTGGGTGCACGAGAGCATGTTCCTGATGTTCGGAATGCAGTACCTGCTTGCCGGCGCGTACGCATACAAGGAAGACCAGCACGTGCGCGTCGACGTCCTCTACTCGAAGCTGTCGACCCGCAACAAGGCGATCTGCGACATCATCACGTCGGTGTTCTTCTTCATCTTCATCGGCACGATGCTGTGGACCGGCATCCGTTTCGCCGCCGATGCGATCCATGTCGATGAGCACTCGTTCACCGAATGGAGCGTCCAGTACTGGCCGATCAAGCTTGCGATACCGGTCGGCGCCGCGCTGATGCTGATGCAGGGCATCGTCAAGCTCATCAAGGACATCCTGATCGTCACCCGGCGGGGAGCGTAAGACGTGGGACTCGAGATCAGCATCCAATGGCTGAGCCTGCTGCTGTTCGGCGGGCTCGGATTGCTACTGCTGCTGGGCCTGCCGATGGCGTTCTGCACGGGCAGCCTCGCGGTGATCTTCCTGTACGTGTTCGGCACCGGGGGCATCCTCAACATGGTGCCGGCGCGGATCTTTCCGTTCATGACGGATTACCAGCTTTCGGCCGTGCCCCTGTTCATCTTCATGGCGGCGATGCTGGAAAAGGCCGGGATCATCGAGGAATTGTTCGACGTCATCTACAAGTGGCTGGGCTCGCTGAAGGGCGGACTTGCGTCGGCGACCGTCGTCGCCTGCACGGTGCTCGCGGCGATGGTCGGCGTGGTCGGCGCCACCGAGATCACGATGGGGATGATCGCGCTGCCGGCGATGCTGCGGCGCAAGTACGACCCGCAACTCGCCTGCGGCTCGCTGCTCGCCGGCGGCACGCTGGGCATCCTGATCCCGCCGTCGGTGATGGCCATCGTGTACGCGGTGGTGGCGCAACAATCTCTGGGCGAGCTGCTGATGGGCTCGGTGTTCCCGGGATTCCTGCTGTCCGGCCTCTACGTCGGCTACATCACGTTGCGCTGCTACATCAATCCCGCGCTGGGTCCGGCGTTGCCGCTCGAGGAGCGCGTCAGCATGCGCGAAAAATTTCGCCTGCTGAGCCGCACGATCACGCCGGTGCTGCTGATCATCCTCGTGCTTGGCGTCATCTTCCTCGGCATCGCCACGCCGGTGGAAGCCGCGGGCATCGGCAGCTTCGGCGCATTCGCCGTCTGCGCATTGCACCGCCGGCTCAACTGGATCGCGATCTACGAGGCCGGCGTCGCCACGCTCAAGGCGACGGCAATGGTGATGTGGATCTTCTTCGGCGCGACGATGTTCGTGGGATTCTTCATCGTCAAGGGCGGCCAGACCTTCGTCACCGGCCTGATACTCGATGCCGGGCTTTCGCCCTACGGCGTTCTCGCGCTGATGATGCTGTTGCTGATCGTGTTGGGGATGTTCCTCGACTGGGTCGGTATCCTGCTGCTGACGGTGCCGATCTTCCTGCCGATCATGGTGAGCCTGCCGTTCGTGGGCTTGTTCGGGCTTCCGGGTGTGTCGCCCGACCAGGTCGGCCTGTGGTATGGCGTGATCTTCATGGTGAACATGCAGGTGGCGTTCCTCAGTCCACCGTTCGGCTATTCACTCTTCTACCTGAAGAGCGTCGCGCCACCGCAGATCTCGATGGCGATGATCTTCCGCGCGGCAATGCCATTCATCGGGCTGCAGCTGCTCGGCTTGGCCCTTTGCATCATCTTCCCGCAGATCATTCTCTGGCTGCCCAGCCAGTTCTACGCTGGCGCGCGCTGAGCTCCGTTTCGTCTCATCGTCACGCGCCAATCGGACGAAGCGCGTTTCATTGACCCATCATCCTTGCGTATCCCGCGATAGCGCCCAGCCTCTCGCATGCAGCGGAAACGGCCCCGGAATTCGGGGCCGTTTCGTCATTGGCGGGAGGGGTAGGCGCCACTTCCGGATCGACGACGCGGGCCGAGGCTCGCGCTTACAGCCGAATGAGCGATTGGTCGACTTCGCGCGTTAGGTCTCCCGGCGATACTGGATCACCACGGCGAGAAAGCCGCCAAGGATGTCATCCGGGAGCACCGACATGAGAACAACGGGACGGTACGCGTCGCGCAAGGAATTGCCTTTGGTCATTGCCGCCTTTGCAGGGGTCCTGAGCGTATGGGGTTGCAGTGGCCCGAATGATCAGGCTCCATCCGGCGCGCGTAGCGCCTCGCCGGCTCCTGCGCAAACAGCGTCGACACCGACGCCGGACGTGCCATCCGCGAACGCGGCGGTGGGCGGGACGACGCACGCCGATGCGGCCAAGGGCAGCGATCCGGCCATGACGCCAATGAGCAAGAAAGAGGAAGCGAGTGCGATGCCGATGCCCGGCCAGGCCAACGACCATTCAACCCTTGCAGACAAGCCCGCGCAAAAATAATTCGCGATTCGTCACGTGACGGCTCCGTTGCAGCACTGGAAGGTTCTTCCGCACGGCAAGCTCACGCCAGTCGACGACAACATGCTGACGGTCACCGGCGAGATCGACATGCCGCTGATGAAGCTGCAGCGCAGGATGACGGTGGTACGGCTCGCCGATGGGCGGCTGATCGTGTTCAGTGCGATCGCGCTCGACGACGATGAAATGGCCGCGCTCGAGCGCTTTGGTCGCCTTGCATTCCTGATCGTGCCGAACGACCACCATCGACTCGACGCCAGGATCTGGAAAGATCGCTACCCTGCCCTGCAGGTGATCGCGCCGGAAGGCGCGCGCGACGCGATCGCGGAAACGGTGCCGGTCGACTTGGTGGCGCCGGATTTTGGGGATCCCGACGTGCAATTCGTTACCGTTCCCGGCACGCGTGGCCGCGAGGCCGCGCTCGTCGTAGGGTCGAACCAGGGGACGACGCTTGTTCTGAACGACGTGGTGGCCAACATTCGCGACGCGTCCGGTTTCGCTGGATGGCTGCTGCGCATCGCCGGATTCGCCGGCGACGAAGCGCACATCCCCAAGGTCGCCAAGATGGCGATGATCGACGATACCAGGGCGCTGCGCGCGCAGTTGCTCGCGTGGGCAGGCATCGCGTCGCTGAAGCGCGTGCTTGTCTCGCATGGCGCGCCGATCGAAGACAACCCCCGCGCGGTGTTGCGCGAACTTGCAAACGCGTTGTAACGCCAGGCGCACGGCCCTGGTCGCGCGCCATTCCCGGCTTGCGCGCGCAGATCCGATGACCAGCCCGGCTGCGATACACCCACTGTAGCAGCGACCCCCCGTCGCATCGCAAAGGCGCGTGGCACCGCAGTCATTGATTGTGCCGCGTGCGTGTAGGCGCGCTCCTACAGTCAGTATTTTCCTGACGGCAGCCCGTAGGAAATGTCGGCGCTTTTTTTCCCATTTGCGCCGATGCACGCGCAGGCATGCAGTCGATATCGTTGAACCGAGGTCCAAACCACGGAGCAGAAAATGATTTCATTCTGGGTTTTGATGTCATTCTGGATCGGCGTCATGATGGGCTTCGGCATCTTTGCGCTGATGCAGATGTCGCGTGAGAGTGCCGACAAGGCCGACCGGGAGATGCTGCCGCTCGTATCCGCCGCGTCGCGAGAGCGCCGCCAGCATGGCGCGCCATCGTCGCGAACGAAAGGCTACGCTGGGTTCACGCCGCGCCGCGACACGTATCTCGCGGGTCGTTCGTTGTAAGTTGCTCCGGCAGCACGCCAGGATCTCCCGCGCCCCCAGGGGGCAGGCTCGCGCTGATTGGAATTTGACTGTCAGGATGTGGCGTCCGCAGTCACTCCGAGGAGCGCTAGCGTTGCCGCGAGTTTTCTTGCATACGCAGCACTCGCGCGGTTGCGGTCTTCATGGGCAATCGGTATCAGCTCCACCACCCGAGCAGGCCGGTGGCTCATCACAATGATGATGTTGCCGAGCAGGATCGCCTCGGAGACGTCATGAGTGACGAACAGTACCGTCGGACGATTGAGTTTCAGCAGCGCGTTGAATTCCTGCTGCAGCTTGATGCGCGTGAACGCGTCGACTGCCGCAAATGGTTCGTCGAGCAGCAACAGCCGGGGCCGCAATGCAAGGGCGCGCGCGATTCCGACGCGCTGCGCCATGCCACCGGAAAGCTCGTTGGGATACGCGTTCTTGAAGTCGGCGAGTCCGACGGTGTCGAGGAATTCGTCGGCGATCCGCAGCGCTTCGCCTTTTTTCTTGCCGCGTGTCGTCAGGCCGATGGCGACGTTGCGCCGCACGTTCATCCAGGGAAACAGGCCGGGCTGCTGAAACGCCATCCCAAGATGCGCATTCGGGCCCATGCGCACTTCTGCTCCGTCCCATCTGACCGCGCCACGCGCGGGACGCAGCAGGCCCGCCGCCAGGCTCAACAGCGTGCTCTTGCCGCAACCCGATGGCCCGACGACGCAGGCGACGCTTCCCGGTTCGACACGGAACGAAACGTCATCGAGCACGTCGGTGCGGCCACTCGCCGTCGCATAGCTGTGGGAAACGCGATCGAACACGAGATCCCCGCCCGCCATCGCTCGCTCGCCGCTGTCATTTTTGACATCCATTCGCTGCCTTTCCGGTTCGCGCACTTCAAGGTGATCACGAGCTGCGATCACGAGCTCATCGATAGTCGAAATAAGCGCGCGACAGCCACTTGATCGATACGCTCACCAGCGCTCCGACGATGCCGATGACGACCATGCCGGCGATCACCGTTGCCGTCGCGAGCGACGACGCGGCATTGGTGATCATCACGCCCAGGCCGGCGCTCGCACCGATGTACTCGGCGGCCACCACGGCAATCCAGCCGATCGCCGCCGCTGCCCTCGCCGCACTGGCGATCGCCGGCGCGGCAGCGTGCAAATGCACGTTGAGCGCAAGTGCGAGACGGCCCATCCCGAGCATCGTGCCGACACGCGAAAGCGTCGGCTCGACCTGCACGATCGAGCGTGCGGTGGATACCACCATCACGAAGAACACCGCATAGGCCACCAGCAGGATCTTGCCGGTGTAGCTGGTGCCGAACCAGAGAATCGTCAATGGAATCCACGCGAACGGCACGACGAACCTGAACGACTCGATCACCGGCGCTGCGGTGAGACGGAAATTGCGCGATTCGCCGATCAGCATGCCGACGACGATTCCGCTCAAGCCGCCGAGCAGGTAGCCCGCGGTGAACTCGTAAAGGCTGACGCCGACGTCGCGCCAGAACGATGCGGTGACCAGCAGTTCGCCCAGGGTCTCGACGACGGCGAGCGGTGGCGGCAGGACAATGACCGGCAAGCGGTAAGCGACGAGCGTCACTTGCCAGATCGCGGCGACCACGAGTACGCCGACCAATGGCAGCAGAACGCGGTTGCGCAACATCCTCGCACCGCGAACCGCCCGAGACTCGCTCGTCATCGTTTCCGCCACGTCGTTGCGTCATTCATCCGATATCACCGATCGCTCGACCTGTCGCCACGGCAGCAACCGGTTTTCGACGCGCGTGAATATCGCGTTCATCGCGAACCCGGAAAGCCCGAAGCAGATCATCGTTGCCACCACCGCCGCGACGTCGTAGCTCTGCTGGACGGCGATCAGGTGCGCGCCCAGTCCCGAGTTCGCGGCGACCAGTTCGGCGACGATCACCGTGCCCCACCCCGACATCAACGAGACGCGCGCGCCCGTCAACACTTCCACGAGCGTGCCGGGCAGAACCAGGCTGCGAAAGCGCTGCCATCCGTTCATTCCGAGCATTGTCGCCGTGCGCGCGAGGTCGGCGGGAATCCGGCTACAACCGTCGATCGCATAGACGATCACGACCAGGAACACCGCGAGGCCGACAAGAAACGCCTTGCTGGTGAATCCGAATCCGAACCACACGATCGACAGCGGCACCCAAGCGATGCTGGATACCGGTCGGATGGCTTCGACCACCGGCAGGAAAATGTTGCCCAGCCATTGCACGCGACCCAGCAACAGGCCGATGAATGTCGCGAAGACCACGCCGCCGAGCCATCCTGCCGCGAACACCTCGAGGCTCGATGCGAGGTCACGTGCGAAGTCGTGCGTCACATACTTGGCAAGGTTGCGCGCGACCAGCAGCGGGCCGGGGAGCCGGCTGATGACGCCGCCACCGCCTGCAAGCGCGTGCGACAGCAGCGACCATAGGACGATCGTGCCGAGCATTCCCGCGCCGCCGAGGATCCACGCGAGCGCTCGCGGACTGAGGCCACGTGCGCCGGGGGCCACGGTGCGCGAGGTGTCGGCTGTGCTCGCTGTCGTCAAAATCGCCCGCCGCATTGCCTATTTCTTCGCCAGCACCGCTTCCGCGTAGGACGTGTTATTGAATTTTTTCGCATAAGTCGCCAGGTCCACGCCCTTGGGCGCAAATCCAAGCTCCTGCGCAATCGCCACCGTCGAGACGATGCCGGCGACATCCGGTATGTAGGACGACGCCACCCCGATCAGGTTCTTCTCGAACGAGTAGCGCACCGCAGCCTCGTCCACCTTGGCGAACTCCGCCATCGACTTGTACGCCGCATCGGGATTGGACTTGATGAAATCGGTGGCGTCGAACTGTGCGCGCAGCACGTCCTTTAGTGCTTCGGGATGTTCTTGCGCGAACTTCGTGCTAGCGATGAAACCGTCACCCGGCGCCGGGCCGCCGATCGCATCCGAACCCGTGAACAGCACTCGGCCGATCTTCTTCAGCACCATGTCGGCCACGTAGGGCACATAACCCGCGACGACTTCCGCGCCGCCCGAATCGAGCACGCCGACCATGCCCGGACCGGTGCCCGAGACGAAATATTCGTTGGACATTGGATCCACCCCCGCTTTCTTGAGCGCGATCTGGAAGAACAGCGTCGACGCGGTCTTCGGGCCGCTGACGACGACTTTCTTGCCGGTGATGTCCTTGGCGCTCTTGATGCTGCTCTTTTCAGCGACCACGGTGACGTTCGCGTTGATGAACGACTGGCCGACGAATTGCGCCGCGTCCGGCGATTGCGAAAAGATGACGACCGCTGAAATGCTGTTGCCCCAGGCGATATCGAGCTTGCCCGCGGCGACCGCGCTCGCCGCACCGGGCAGTCCCTGGTTGACGGGCACCCAATTGACCGTGTATCCCTTTTTCTCGAGCTCACGCTGCGACTGCATGATCGGCACCGGGGACACCACCGGGAAGTAGCCAATGTTGATCGTGATGCCCTTGCCATCGGCGGCGCGGGCCGCGGGCGACGCGACACCGGCGGCGACGAGCGACGCGGCGGCGGCGGCAAGCAAATAACGGCGCATGTTGGGCATTGCACACTCCTTAGGGGTTGGATTCGATGGACTCGCGCTTGCGTCTCTGTCCGGGACGTGGGTGATACCGCGAATGACGGCTGCCGATAATGAGTTGCATCACGAGACAAAACGCGCGGCTGCCGCAGTTGCCAGCGACGCGCGATCAACCGCGAGCTTGTGACTTGTCAGGTGCGAGCCAGAGGTCCCAATCGGCGCCGACGAGGTGCTGGTCGGCAAAGACGGGGCGCGCTGCCGTGGCGGTTTCGACCTTGCCGAGCTGGCCACAGCCCGTGACCCCCATATCGACGCCATCGCGCAACGGGTTTACGTAGGTCCGAAACCAGTCCTCCAGGCGCGCACGCAGCGCTTTCACCGTTGACGCGGCGGATGCTTCGTTGACCAGATTGAGCCGCTCGCCCGGATCGGCGCGGAGGTCGAAGAGCTCATGCGGTCCGTCGGGATAGCGATGCACGTACTTCCACTCGCCGGTGCGCACCATGCGCACCGGACCGTATTCGTCATACACGACGACCGCGTCGTCGGTCGGCGATCCGCGACCTTCCAGCACGTCGCGAAAGCTGTGCCCCGGCTTGCGCCGCGGCGACGCATCAGGCACGCCGAGATAGTCGACGAGTGTCGGAAACACGTCGTAGCCGCTCAGCATGTCGTGGCTGACACGCCCCTTGGGAATGCGCGCCGGCTGCGACACGATGCAGGGCACCTTGACCGACGTGTCGTACATGTTTTGCGGTCGCGTGCCGTTGCCCTTGCCCCAGATGCCATGGTGACCGCAGTTCATGCCGTTGTCGCTCATGAATACGACCAGCGTGCTTTCGGTGAGTCCCTGCGCGTCGAGCTCGGCCAGCACGCGACCGATGGCGGCGTCCATCGCGCTCACGGCTGCGAAGTACCCGATCAGGCTTTCGCGCCGCTCGCGCTGGCCACGCTCGACTTCGGGCTTGCCGCCGGCGAACCATGGGTGCGGCGGTTCCTGCGGACAGGTTTCGAATGCGCAATCCACGTAGAGGTCGGTGAACTCGCGCGGATGGCTGTCGAGCCAAGGATAGTGCGGCGCGGTGAAAGTGAGGTAGAGCCAGAATGGATCGGTGCGCGCCGCTTCGTTGTGGACGAACCGGATCGCGCGCTCGGCCAGCGCATCGGAAAGGTATTCGTCGATCACGACCGGCTGGTCGTGCTCGATCATCGGCGCGCCGTAGTACGGCCCCATTCCCGACTGGTGCGCGAACCATTCGACGAAATTGGGCCGGGGCACGTCGCTGGCGCCCAGATGCCACTTCCCCACAAGGCCGCAGCGATAACCGGCGGCGGCCACGACGTCGGTGACGAGCGTCTGTCCCGCCAGGTAGTCGACGCGATGGTCACCGACGCTCCCGACGCGCACCCAGTCGTGGACGCCATGCTGGGAAGGAATGTCTCCGGTCATCAGCGACGCGCGCGCCGGCGAGCACACGGGCGACGTGCAAAAGAAATTGTCGAAACGAATGCCGTTGCGGGCGAGACGATCGAGGTTCGGCGTGCGGATTTCGCTGTTGCCTGCGCAGCCGAGCGCCCAGTAGCCCTGGTCATCGCTCAGGATGAACAGAACGTTCGGACGTGCCGGGTCCCTGCTTGCCATCGGTGAATGCCTTCTCGAAGAACCGCCAGTTCGCATGCACATTGAACATCGTGCATTGCGCAACGGCCTGGGCGTCATGTGCAGATCGCGCGCATGACACCTGTATTGCGCAATCGATTGTGCCACTGTATTTTGAGAGCCGCAAGTGATGCCGAAACCGCGACATTTCCGGAGAAAGCGACTTGCAACCGGCCGATCGACATGAAAAAAGGCAAATCGACGATCTACGACCTTGCGCAGCTGGCGAACGTGTCGGCGTCGACGGTCAGCGCGGTTCTCAACGGCAACTGGAAGCAACGGCGGATTGCCGAGGCGACCGCACAGAAAGTCAGAGGCATCGCCGCCGCGCACCAGTACAACATCAATCGGCAGGCGAGCGGACTTCGCAAGAACAAGTCGGGCCTGATCGGCATGATCATCCCGTTGCACGACAACCGCTTTTTCAGCGCGCTGGCGCAGCAGTTCGAAAAGCTGGCGCGCGAGCGTCACTGGTATCCGCTCGTCGTCAGCACGCTGCGCGATCCCGCGCTCGAGCTCGAGACCGTCGATACGCTGATCTCGTATCGGATTGAATACCTGCTGGTCGTGGGTGCGACGGATCCGGACTCGGTGAGCCGCGTATGCAGTCGCCATGGCATCGCCCACGTCAATGTCGACCTGCCGGGAACGAAGGCGACATCGGTCATCAGCGACAACTACTGGGGCGCGCAACAGTTGGCTGAAGCGTTGATCGCCCGCTCCACGCCGGTGCGCTCGAAGCATCGCGACAAGGCCTATTTCATCGGCGGAGTGGCGTCGGACTATGCGACGCGACGGCGCATCGACGGATTCACCGATGCCGTGCACGCACGCTTCGGTGCGATGGAACCTGCGCAGGTCGACGCCTGCGGATACGAAGCTGAGCTGGCCGACGCGGCGACCCGCAGGCTCTATCGACGAATTCGCGGCCTGCCGCGCGCGCTGTTCGTCAATTCGACGATCGCGCTCGAAGGTGTCGTCCGCTTCCTCAAGACACTGCCGGCCGAAGAGCTCGGACGATGCGCATTCGGCTGCTACGACTGGGACCCGTTCGCGAGCGTACTGAGCTTTCCGCTGCAGATGGTGCGCCAGAACGTCGATGGCCTGCTCGGCGAGGCGTTCAGGATCATCGACTCTGGATCGTTTGCGGATGTGCGAGTGATCGAGATCAAGCCGGAGCTGTTGTTCGCGTAAGAAAAAAACTTGACATCATTCCAGTGAACGCAGGAACCCGTTGCCGTCATCCCCCGAAAGCGGAAACCCCTTGCCGTCATCCCGCGAAATCGGGAACCCCTTGCCGTCATCCCCCGAAGGCGAGAACCCCGTGCCGTCATCCCCGCGAAAGCGGAAACCCCTTGCCGTCGTTCCCGCGAACGCGAGAATCCCTTGCCGTCATTCCCGCGAAAGCGGGAACCCAGTGTCGTGTGTCACAAGCCGATGGATTCCCGCTTTCGCGGGGATGACGGTGAGTTGGGGGCTAGTAGGTTCATTGACGAGTTGGGAAGTCAAAAAAAACGGCCCCGCAAGGGGCCGTCGAGTTTGGTGGAGGTGGGCGGAATCGAACCGCCGTCCGGAAGACCTCTACAGTCGGGACTACATGCTTAGTCACGTCATTTGGCTCTCATTCCCCTACCGCCGGCGGACAGGCTGCAAGGAAACCAGCCACCTATTTTTAGCGCCTCGCCCAAGTGGCCCGGGCGGGCGCGATCACTCTGAATGTCCTCGCTGTGACAGCTACATCACCCGGCCCGAGTGCTGGCCGGTGCGAGGTCCGGCGGGGTTAAGCCGCCAGAGCGTACGTTTCGTCGTTCGCAGTTAAGTTTGCGATTTGCTCGGGTTTAACGAGGACAAGCAGCCTCGGCATGCCCCGCGCTGCTTCGATACCCCCGTCGAAACCGGTGCACCCCCGAAATCGGAAGCGCGCTGGACCTTGGTTGGGCCATGCATGCGCGAAGTGGTATTTTATCACCGTCCTACTTCCTGCCGGCGATCGTTCTCCCGAAAGTAGGGTCGCCCGCGCCTGGTTTCAAGGTTGGTTACGGGATCGGATCGCTCGATGCGCGCCCTAGCGCCGTTGTTGCTGCTGTTGCTGCCCTTGTCGGGCCTCGCGCAGATGCGCGAGCCGGTCGCAGTCGATCACGCCGACGTCAACCGGTTCATGGGCCAGTGGTACGAGATCGCGCGCCTTCCCAATCGCCTCGAGCGCGATTGCGCGAGCGACGTGACGTCCACCTACGAGCGGCGGGCGGAGGCGGCCATTCGCGTCACCTACGTCTGCCGCAACAGCGACGGCGGCGAAGAGCGCACGCAGGGCGTCGCCCGAATCAGGGACATGGCATCGCACGCCAAGCTCGAGTTGCGCTTCGCGCCGCTGGCACTCGCCTGGTGGCCATTCGTGTGGGACGACTGGTGGATCCTCGAGCTCGCACCCGAATACACGCACATGATGGTGGGCGATCCCTCGCGGCAGACGCTGTGGATTTTCGCGCGCACGTCCGAGATGGACGACACCGTCTACCGCGAACTGGTCGCGCACGCAGCCGCGCAGGGATACGACACGCAGCACCTCGTCAGGACGCCGCAGACGCGGCGCTGAACGCCGGCGGCTGCCGCGAGCGACGAGCGACGAGCGACGAGCGACGAGCGACGAGCGACGAGCGACGAGCG
>JBDTWY010000039.1:0-27697 GCA_040006455.1 Betaproteobacteria bacterium
ACAACGTCAAGCTGGTCGACGACAACGGCAAGCTGCTGGTCGACGATCCCAAGGTGAAGAAGGGATTGGCCAGCGCGATCAAGGATTACAGCGAGCCGTACGTCAAGGGCTGCACGCCGCCGTCGTCGACGTCGTGGAAGGACCCCGACAACAACGTCGCGTTCCACAACAAGACCACGGTGATGACGCACAACGCGACGATCTCGATCGCCGCGAAGTGGCTCGACGATGCCAACAACACCGCGAAGAGCGCCGAAGAGCGCGCCGAGGCGAAGAAGGACTACTACGAGCTCATCCGCACCGCCGGCTTTCCGAAGAAGCCCGACGGCACGCCGATGGTCTACCGCGCGGCGGTCAAGACCGGCGTGATCTTCGCGGATGCCAAGCACAAGCAGCGCGCCAAGGAGTTCGTCGCGTTCCTGATGCAGGAGGAGAACCTCACACCGTACGTCGAGGGCTCGCTGGGGCGCTGGTATCCGGTGACCAAGAAGGCAGCCGAATCGCCGTTCTGGAAGGAAGACCGGCATCGGCTGTCGGTGTACAACCAGTTCCACGCCGGCACGGTGACTTTCGAATTCACCAAGAACTACAAGTTCACGATCCTCAACAACGAGAACGTCTGGATGAAGGCCGTCAATCGCGTGGTCAGCGAGAAGTGGCCGGTCGACAAGGCAGTGGACGAGATGGTCGCCCGCATAAAGGAAGTGGCGGGCTGACACCACGGCGGCAGGACCGGGGGCGGCGCGCAGTGACGCCGGCCCCGGTCCGCATTCCGACGGACGCGTGAGGCGAAAGCGACATGTCGACGATCGCATTGCCGCAGGCCGGATCGGCGCTTCCTTCGGGACCGGCGCGCAAGGTGATATCCACCTGGCAGCGGTGGGGACTCGTGCTGCTCGCGCCTTACATCGTCGTGTTCCTGGTATTCGTGATCTATCCGGTGTTCTACGGTCTGTGGCTGGCTCGCCATCCGCAGAGCTACGTCAACCTGGTCAACGATCCGATCTTCTTCGGTTCGGTCGTCAACACGCTGATCTTCCTGATCGTCGGCATCAATCTCAAGATGATGGTGGCGTTGTTCCTGTCCGGCTTCTTCGTGCGGACGCAGCCCTGGATCAGGTGGCTGTCGGTGCTGTTCATCCTGCCGTGGGCCGTGCCTTCGATCCCGACGATCCTGTCGATTCGCTTCATGCTCAATCCGGAATGGGGAATCGTCAACCAGACGATCTTCAGGCTCACCGGCGCGGACGGGCCCAACTGGCTCAATGACCGCTGGATCGCGCTGTCGATGGCGATGTTGGTGCACATCTGGAAGAGCCTGCCGTTCTGGACGATGATCCTGATCGCCGGCCGCCTGTCGATTCCGGCTGAGCACTACGAGGCAGCGAGCGTCGATGGCGCGAGCGCGTGGCAGAAATTCCGGTTCATCACATGGCCGTCGGTGCGTGGCCTCTACCTGACGTCGCTGATCCTGTCGATGATCTGGACGCTCGGCGACTTCAACAGCGTGTACCTGCTGACCGGTGGCGGACCCGCCGACCTGACGCACGTGCTCGCGACGCTCGGCATCCGCTACCTTCGCCTCGACCAGGTCGACCTGTCGATGGCGACGATCGTGTGCGCGCTGCCGCTGGTATTGCCGCTCGTGTACTTCATGATGAAGCGGTTGTCGAAATGAGCGGGGCGACGCTATGAACGCGCGCAAGGCGCTTCGCGAAGCACGGCTGATCCTGATCGGGATTCCGGTCGCGCTGTGGACGCTCGTGCCGATCTACCACATGTTCCTGTTCGCGCTCTCCAGCAAGGACGACGCGTTCTCCGGACAGCTGTGGCCGTCGCACCCGACGCTCAACAATTTCGCCATCGTCTTCGAGGAGAAGCATTATTTCCTCAATCACTTCTGGCGCCAGCTCGGCAATTCGCTCGTCATCGCCATTGCGGTGGGCGTGATCACGCTGGCCATCGCCACCTTCGCCGCGTTCGCGATCAGCCGCCTCAAGGTGCGTGGCGGGCGGCTGGTGATGAACTGCGCGCTGTTCACCTACTTCATTCCGGCGGCGTTTCTCGCCGTGCCGATGTACAAGGCGATGGGCGTGTACGGGTTGCTCAACACGCAATGGGCGCTGATCCTGGCGATGATCACGCTGGCGTCGCCGTATGCGATCTGGGTGCTGAAGCAGGCGTCGGACAAGCTCCCTTACGAACTGGACGAGGCGGCGCGCATCGACGGCGCCTCGCCGCTGCAGCTCTTTCGCCTCGTCTATGTACCGCTGATGGTGCCGTCGCTGGTGGCGATCGGCACCTACGCGCTGCTGCTCGCATGGAACGAATACCTGTACGCGTTCCTCCTGCTGTCCAACGACAAGGACATCACGCTGGCCGTCGCGCTCGGACACTTCCTGTCGGCGGACGACTCGCCGTGGGAGGTCCTGATGGCGACAGGACTGATCTATGCGCTGCCGCCGGCGGCGATCTACTACGTTTTCCGCCGTTACATGGTGTCGGGGCTCACCGCCGGCGCGGTCAAGTCCTGACGCACCCCCACATCCAACGGATCCGCACATGGCATCGGTCGCATTCCAGAACGTCGAGAAGAACTTCGGCAGCACCAAGGTCATCCACGGCATCACGTTCGAGATCCAGGACGGCGAATTCCTGGTGCTCGTCGGTCCGTCGGGATGCGGCAAGTCGACGCTGCTGCGGATGCTCGCGGGCCTCGAGGAGATCAGCGGTGGCGTCGTCAGCATCGATGGCCGCAAGGTCAACGATGTCGATTCCAAGGACCGCGATATCGCAATGGTGTTCCAGAGCTATGCGCTCTACCCGCACATGACGGTGCGTGACAACATGGGCTTCAGCCTGAAGCTGCGCAAGGCCGACGCAAGGATCACCACCGAGCGCGTCGCGCGCGCCGCGAAAATCCTCAACCTCGAGCCTTACCTCGACCGCTTTCCACGCGAGCTGTCGGGCGGCCAGCGCCAACGCGTGGCGATGGGGCGCGCGATCGTGCGCGATCCCAAGGTGTTCCTGTTCGACGAGCCGCTGTCGAATCTCGACGCCAAGCTGCGCGTGGCGATGCGCGCCGAGATCAAGGCGCTGCACCAGCGCCTGAAGACCACGACCGTCTACGTGACGCACGACCAGATCGAGGCAATGACGATGGCCGACCGCATCGTCGTGATGCATGATGGCGTCATCGAGCAGATCGGCACGCCGCTCGAGCTCTACGACCACCCGGATAACCTGTTCGTCGCGCAGTTCATCGGCTCGCCGGCGATGAACATCGTCAACGGCACGCTGCACCGCCATGGCGGGACCGCGTACGTCGAGGCGGCAGGCGGCACGCGCTGGCCGCTCGAGTCGGGGGTGGGCCACGACGGCCAGCAGGTTGCGTTCGGCATCCGTCCCGAGCATCTCGCGGTGACAGACGTCGGTACCGTCGGCGCCGTACCGGCGCAAATCACCGTCGTCGAACCAACAGGCGCCGAAACCGAACTGCTGGTGCAGGCCGGGGAGGCGCCGATCGTGCTGGTCACGCACGGACGCACGTCGGTGCGACCCGGCGACGCGATCGGCCTCGCCGTCGATCCGGCGATGGTTCACGTATTCGACCAGGCGAGCGGCGACCGGCTCGTTCCGGTAATGCAATGACACGTTGCGCGCATGGCGTCGTCACGCCACCGCGCGCGCCCCGACACGCCGCTCAATCCAGAACCCTGCAAGGCATCCACAGGCAATGATCAAGAAACCACCGAAGTCCAAGCGCAAGCTCCGCTCCACCGAATGGTTCGGCCGCAACGATCGCGACGCGCTCGTGCACCGGTCGTGGATGAAGAACCAGGGATTTCCGCACGACCTGTTCGACGGCCGTCCAGTGATCGGCATCTGCAACACGTGGTCGGAAGTCACGCCCTGCAACGCGCATTTTCGCGAGCTCGCCGAGCACATCAAGGCAGGCGTGCTCGAAGCCGGGGGCTTCCCGCTGGAATTCCCGGTGATGAGCCTCGGCGAGCCGGTGATGCGGCCAACGACGATGCTGTTCCGCAACCAGGTGGCGATGGACGTCGAGGAATCGATCCGCGCCAATCCGTTCGACGGCGTCGTGCTGATGATGGGTTGCGACAAGACGACGCCGGCGCTGCTGATGGGTGCCGCGTCATGCGACCTGCCGACGATCGGCGTGTCGGGCGGCCCGATGCTCAACGGCAAGTTCCGCGGCCACGACATCGGCTCGGGAACGCACGTGTGGAAATTCACCGAGATGCTGAAGACCGGTGAAATGAAGCTCGACGACCTGACCGAAGCCGAGGCGTGCATGTCGCGCTCGGCGGGCCATTGCATGACGATGGGCACGGCATCGACGATGGCGTCGATGGTCGAGGCGCTGGGGATGGGCCTGCCGACGAATGCGGCGATTCCCGCCGTCGATTCGCGCCGCAAGCTGCTGTGCCGGATGGCCGGCCGGCGGATCGTCGACATGGTCCACGAGGACCTCAGGATGTCGAAGATCCTCACGCGGCACGCGTTCGAGAACGCGATCATGGTGAACGGCGCGATCGGCGGCTCGACCAACGCCGTCGTGCACCTGCTGGCCATTGCGGGCCGCATCGGCATCGACCTGACGCTCGACGACTGGGACCGGCTCGGCCGCGAAATACCCTGCCTCGTCGACCTGATGCCGTCGGGGCGTTTCCTGATGGAGGATTTCTACTATGCGGGCGGGCTGCCGGTCGTCATCCGCGAAATCGGCCGCTACCTGCACAAGAAGGCGCTGACGGTCAACGGCCGCACGTTGTGGGAAAACTGCAAGGAGGCGATCAACTACAACACCGAGGTCGTGACGCCGCTCGCCACACCGTTCAAGCCGCATGGCGGCATCGCCGTGCTGCGCGGCAACCTGGCGCCCGACGGCGCGGTGCTGAAGCCCTCCGCGGCGACGCCGGGCCTGCTCAAGCATACGGGCCGCGCGGTCGTGTTCGACGACATCGAGGACCTGCATGCGCGCATCGACGATCCCAGGCTCGACGTGCGTGCCGACGACATCCTCGTGCTGAAGAATTGCGGGCCGAAGGGCTATCCCGGCTTTCCCGAAGTCGGCAATTTCGCGCTGCCTGCGAAGCTTTTGAAGCAGGGCGTCACCGACATGATCCGTATTTCCGATGCGCGCATGTCGGGGACCGCGTATGGCACCGTGGTGCTGCATACGGCGCCCGAGGCGGCGATCGGCGGCCCGCTGGCGCTGGTGCGCAACGGCGACACGATCACGCTCGACGTCGCCAACCGCAGCCTCGAGCTGCACGTCGCCGCGACTGAGCTCGCCAAGCGGCGCACGCGCTGGAAAGCGCTGCCGCCGCACGCGGATCGCGGCTGGGTCAAGCTCTACTGCGCGACGGTGCAGCAGGCCAACGTGGGTGCCGACCTCGATTTCCTGGTCGGCGGCTCGGGGGCGGGCGTGGGCCGCGAAAGCCACTGACCGGCTGCATTGCAACGCCACGCGCACACCCGGAAATTTGCACGGCCGCTGAAACCCGCGGAGCGGCGATGCGAGTAGGATGCACACAGCGCGGCGGCGTCCGTCGGGCTGCAGAGGGGTTCCATTTCATTGTCACCTGAAGGAGTTCCCATGGATGTGCAAGGACTGATCATCTGGCTCGTCATCGGCGCGATCGCGGGGTGGATCGCGGGCATGATCATGAAGGGACGTGGCTTCGGCGTCGTCGGCAACATCATCGTCGGTATCATCGGCGCGTTCATCGGCGGCTGGCTCTTGAGCTCGATGGGGCTGTTTGCGGCGGGGTCGGTGCTGGGGACGATCGTGACTGCCGTCATCGGCGCGGTGGTGCTTCTGTTCATCGTCGGCCTCATCAAGAAGACGTAGCGACGCACGCGTTGCAGCTCGAAGGGAAAAGGGTGTCGTCAGACGCCCTTTTTCATTCATGCATCGGTATTGCCGGGAATGACGCGCTGTGCAGTCGGCGGCGGCAACGTTTCGGGCGCGACGGTCGCGGCCGGCGCGCGCGGGGGTGACGGAATCGGCGGGCCCCCGCCGCTGCCGAGCGCCGCGCCGTGACCGAACGACCATTGCAGTGTCGTGATCGGCGTGACGCGTAATCTTGGGTCGCGCGTGCCCGCCAATGCGCCGCGCAGGTGCGCGGCGATCGCGCCGAGCTGCGGCTCGCGGTGGAACTCGCCGTGGCCACCGGGAACCGGCACGATCTCCATGGGCTCGCGCAGCAGGCGCGACCAGTCGCGCACGACCGCGCGTTTCGATCCGCTGCAGCGGTAGTACACGACCCTGCCCGAATACGTTGCGTCGGGGCGATAGCCTTGCGCGGCCGCAAGATGCGCAAGGTAGATGCGCAGTCCCGCCTGCTCGATCGCATTGCCGGCGTTGGCGAGGGGTGGCGGCAGCTTGAGTTGCGACCCTGGCGCCGCCGAATCCACCGCGCACAACAGCGCGACGTCGCGATCGCGCCGCTGCAATTGCAGTGCGACCTCGAACGCGATCGTGCCGCCGAAGCTCGTGCCGATCAGCTGGCAGGGACCCAGCGGATGCGCGCGGACGATTTCATCCGCGTAGTGCGCGGCCATGTCGCGCAGGCCGATGCCTTCGGGCCACTGCATCAGCGGCGGCTGCAGCGCATGGAAAGGCGTTTCGCCATCGAGCGCGCGACCGAGCCGCAACAGGCGCAGCGCATATCCCCAGGCGCCGCAGATGCCGAACAACGGCACGCCGCCGCCGCCGGCGTTGATCGTCATGCGGCTCGACGTCCAGTCGGACCACCGGCTGCCGACGTGCGCGGCGATCGCGCGCGGGGTCGGCGCAGCGGCCAGCGTATCGAGGCGGAACGGCCTGCCGGTCAGCACCTCGATCTCGGCGACGAGACGCACGGCCAGCAGCGAGTCGCCGCCCTGGTCGAAGAAATCGTCGGTCGCGCCGATGGGCCCGTGGCCGAGCAGGTCTGCGAAACCCTGCGCCAGCACGCGCTCGAGCTCGTTTTGCGCTGCGACGATTGTGCGCGCCGGCGCGGCGAGGGCGCTGCGCTCGAGCTTGCCGCGCACATTGCGCGGCAGCGCCGCGTGCACGATGAATTCGCGCGGCACGGCGGCGCCGGGCAGGCGCTCACGCGCGAAGACGCGCAGCGCGGCGATGTCGAGCGGTGGTCCGGCATGGCCGGCAACGTGCGCGACGATGTGCCCGCCCGCGTGGACGACGGCGACCTCGCGCACGCTTGCATGCAACGCGAGCGCCGTCTCGATCTCGCCGAGCTCGATTCGCACGCCGCTCACCTTGACGCGGCGGTCGCTGCGGCCGAGGCATTCGATCAGCCCGTCGTCGCGCATGCGCGCACGATCGCCGGTGCGATACAGGCGGTCGCCGCTGCCCGGACTGAACGGATTGTCGATGAAGCGCTCGCGCGTCAAGCCCGCGTCGCCGCGATAGCCGAGCGCGAGCCCGTCGCCGGCGACATGCAGCTCGCCGGCGCTGCCGGTCGGCACCGGCGCGAGCGCATCGTCGAGCACGTACGCGCGCATCCCCGGCAGCGGCGCGCCGATCGGCACGATGGCGCCGGCGTCGCCGACGCTCACGCGATGACAGGTCGCGTCCCACGCTTCGGTCGCGCCATAGACATTCCACAGCTCGCCATGCGGCAGCGCATGCCGGAAGCGCGCGACGCTCACTCCCGCCAGCGCTTCGCCGCTCGCGGTCCACAGCCGCAACGACGGCAGCGCTTGTGCAAGATCGACGCCGGCGTCGAGCAGCAACTCGAGCTGCGAGGGCACGAGCAGGATGCGTGACACGCGCGCGGCGGCGAGCGCCGCGATCATCGCGCGCGGTTGCAGCAGCAGCGCATCGGCGATGACCGCCGTCGGCACGCCGCACAACAACGGGCCAAGCCATTCGGCGATGGTGTCGACGAAGCCCGGCGTGCCACGCTGGCAGGCGACTTCACCCCCACGCCAAGGGCGCGCCCGCCAATCCCAGTCGAGGCGGTGCAACACCTGGCCTTCGCTCACTTCCACCGCCTTGGGCACGCCGCTCGAGCCCGACGTGTAGATGACGAAGGCGAGCCGCGCCGGATCGAACGGCGGCGACGCAAATTCGGGCATCTCGGATTGCGCATCGGCATCGACGCACGCGGCGGGATCGATGCGCGCGACGCCGTCCATCACACCGATGCCGGCCGCATTGGCCACGATCATCGCAGCGGCGTTCGCCGCGCGCAGCATCGCGGCGTTGCGCTCGCGCGGTCCCGCGGGATCGAGCGGCATGCATGCGGCGCCGGCGCGCAGCACCGCCAGCATCGCGACCG
This sequence comes from Betaproteobacteria bacterium, assembly GCA_040006455.1. GTDB lineage: Bacteria > Pseudomonadota > Gammaproteobacteria > Burkholderiales > Casimicrobiaceae > VBCG01. The sequence goes on from JBDTWY010000039.1 coordinate 8,316, forward strand.
CATAGCCGGCGTCGCGCGCGAGCGCGATCACGACGACGTCGCCTTCGCGCACGCCGTTCGCGACCAGATGCATCGCCAGAGCGTGCGCGCGCCGGTCGAGCTCGGCGAACGTGATCGCGCGCTCGCCCGGTACGCCCGGCAGGTACGCGATCGCGTCGCGGTGTTGCGCGGCGATGCGCGCGAAACGCGCGACGATGCCTTCGCCGAATCGACGGGGGCGCCGCGGCGGCGCGGCGGGCAACGCGCGACGGTCGACCTTGCCCGCGGGTGTCAGCGGCAGCGCGTCGACGAATGTCCACGCGTCGGGAACCATCGCATCCGGCAGTCGCGTGCGCACGTGGCGGGCGAGCGCGCTCGCGAGATCGTCGCGCCACGCGCGCGCAGCAATGCACGCGACGAGTCGCGCTTCGCCGGCGACGGTGCACTGGCCGGTGACCGCGGCCGCGCGCACATCCGGGTGCGCAAATAGCGCCGCTTCGACTTCGGCGGCTTCGACGCGCACGCCGCGGATCTTGACCTGCTGGTCGCGCCGGCCGAGATGCAGCAACGTGCCGTCGGGCATCCGACGCCCGACGTCGCCGGTCAGGTAGCGGCGCACGCCAGGGCGCGCGCCGCCGTCAACGAACCGCGCGATTTCGAGCTCGGGTCGCCGCCAGTACCCCGCGGCCAGCAGTTTTCCTTCGACGGCGATCTCGCCTTGCTGCCCCTCGGCAACCGGCGCGCCGGCGGCGTCGACGAGCGTGATCGCCATGCCCTCGACCGCATGCCCGACAGGGACGATTTCGCCCTCGATCACCGTTCGATGATCGATCGTGAACTGGCAGAATGTACCGGCCTCGGTGGTGCCAAGACCGTTCGCCATCACGCAATGCGCCGGAAACAGCCGGCGGTAGGCGGCGACGTCGCGCGTGAACACGGGCTCGCCGGTGAGGCTCACGCAGCGCAGGCGCGGCCACGCGCGTGGCGTCGGCATCGCGTCGGTCCATTGCCGGAACAGCGTCGGCAGGCAGTGCAGCAGCGTGATCTCCTCGCGCTCGATCCAGTCATCGATGCCGTCGATGCCGTCGCGCGCGACATCCCACGAGGCGAGCGCGGCGCCACGCAGCAGCGCGCGGAAGAGGTTCATCCCCGCGGCACCGAACACGCCGATGCGATCGCCGGTGCCGATGCCGAAGCGATCGCGCTCGACGATGCGCTCGATGATCGCGCGCTCCGCATAGACGACGCCCTTCGGGGTTCCCGTCGAGCCCGACGTATAGAGGATCAGTGCCGGCGTGTCCGGCGCGGAGATGCGCGGATGCGTCGGCGCCTGCGCCATCGCGTCACCGATCGGCGCGACATCGAACGCGCAGGCGTTCGCGTCGTCACCTGCGTCGACGCGCAGCGTGGCGCCGGCGTCGGCGATGATGAAGTCGCGGCGCGCCGCCGGCATCCGCGGATCGAGCGGAATGCAGGCCCGGCCTAGCTGGAGTGCCGCGAGCGTCGCGATCGCGAGCGGCACACCCGCGCCGGCGACGACGGCGATGGCACCGGCGTCGCCGGCGCGGGCCGCGCAGATCGCCGCTGCGAGCGCGTCGACCTGCGCGGCCAGCGCGCCATAGCCCAGGCGCCGCGAGCCCGTGACGATCGCCAGCGCATCCGGCTGGCGCGCGGCGATCGCGGCGAAGCGCCGCGCGAGTGAGTCCGCGGCGCCGTGCAGGCGCGGCGCAAATGCGTCGTCAGCCGGAATCGCCCGCGTATTCATGGCAAAGTATAGCGGCCGCGCCGCGGCATGATGCGTCGACGCTCATGCGTGCGGCGACCCTGGTCAACCCTCACCCATCGGCCCTCATGGATCGCAGGAAATTGCTTGCCACGCTTGCGGGTGGCGCGCTCGCGACGCGAGCATTCGCCGCGCAGGCGGCGACGGCAGTCGCTCGCCGCGATCCGCCTCGCTACATGCCTCCGCCGGCCAGCGACGCGGCGATGGCCGGACAGCTGTTGCTGCTGCACCTGCGCTACCTGCCGGGCGGCGCGCCGCAACGGGTGCTCGGCGACGCGACGCGGCAGATGCTCGCCGACATTCAGCCCGGCGGCGTGGTGCTGTATGCCGCCAACATCGCGGCGGCGGCGCAGCTGCGCGCGCTGGTCGCCGACATTCGCGGCGTGCTGCGCATCGCGCCGTTCATCGCGATCGACGAGGAAGGCGGCCGCGTGTCGCGCATACGCGGACTCGACGGCATGGCGCTGATCCCGCCGGCGCTCGAGCTCGCGCGCGAAGGCATTCCCGCGGTCGAGCGCGCGTACGCGACGATTGGCGACGAGCTTGCGGCGCTCGGCATCAACATGGATCTTGCGCCGGTCGCCGATCTCGGCTTCCATCCCGAAACGCAGTTCCTCGGCGATCGCGCGTTCGCCGCCGATCCGGCGATCGTGTCCGCGGCGGTCACCGCCGCCGTCGACGCGCTGCAGGCGCGCGCCGTGATGGCGGTCGTCAAGCATTTTCCCGGACATGGCCGCACGCGCCGCAACAGCCACGTCGTCGGCAGCGTCATCAATGCGAGCCGCGCGGAGCTCGAGATGGACCTGCAGCCGTTTCGCGCCGCGTTCGCCGCCGGTGCGAGCGGGATGATGACGGCGCATGTCGCCTATCCGGCGCTCGATCCTTCGGGGCTGCCGGCCAGCCTGTCGAAGCGCATCCTGCAGGATGTTGCGCGCACCGAGCTGGGCTTCGACGGACTGATCGTCACCGACGCCATCGAGATGCGTGGGCTTACCGCCGAGATTCGCAGCGAAGAGGATGCGGCACTGACCGCGTTCCGCGCCGGCGCCGACCTGCTGATGGGCCCGACGGATCCTCGCCAGGTGCGCGACGCCATCCTCGGCGCACTGGCACCAGCCGATTCCCGTGCCCGAGAAGCGCGGCAAAGGCTCGTCGAATCCTACCGGCGGATCATGGGAGCCAAGGCGCGCCATCGAATCCTCGTGGCGGCGAAATGAGCGGGGGCGACGGCATGGCGCGGAGGCAATCGCGGTTGCAAGTGAACGTCGAGGCCGGGTAAACATCCGGCCCGACGCCGGTGTTCCATGAGCAGGCGCCGGCGACGAGGCAACAGCGCCGTCGCATGGCGCCATCGGTCGGGGTCGACCGGGGCGAGAGCACGAACGCAGGCCCAATCGGCCGGTTCACGCATCGTGCGCGCGCTGGGAAGTCGCGGCGGCATCGACCGCGACGGGCGGCTTCGTGGCGGCCGCGTCGCCGCGCGCAGAAGTCCACTGCAGCGCAAGCCCGCTGCACGCCGGCAGGCACGTGGTGGCGCCACCGCGCAGTGCGGCACCCAGGTGCTCGACGATCACGCCGAGTTGCGGCTGCCTGTGAAAATCTCCGTGCGTTCCGGGCACCTGCACGATCTCCAGGGGCGCGACCAGCAGGCGCTGCCATCGGCGCAGCACCGCCTGCCGCGTAGCTGCGCAACGAAAGTACAGCACGCGACCGGCATACTCGGCGTGCGGCCGGTACGCACGGGCGGCCGCCATGTGCACCCGATACATCCGCCGTCCGACGGCTTCGGCGGCGCCCGGCACGCCCTCCGGGACTGGCGACGACCTGGCTTCCGTCCCCGGCGGCTCCGAGTCCACCATCGCCAGCAGCGGCACCGCGATTCCCTGCTTCTGCAATTGCAGCGCGACTTCGAATGCCATGATCCCGCCGAAGCTCGTGCCGAGCATCCGCACGGGACCGTCGGCGCAGACGCGCTTGATTTCAGTAACGTAGTGAGCGGCCATCGTCGTAAGCGAGGCGTCGTGCGGCCATTGCATCTGCGGCGGTTGCAACGCGTGAAAGGGAGTGTCGCTGCCGAGCTTGCGGCCGATGCGCAACAGCCGCATCGCGTATCCCCATGCACCGGCGATCGCGAACAGCGGCGCCTCGCGGCCACCGGGATTGATCGCGATGCGGCTCGTGGTCCACTCCGACCAATGGTTGCCGAGCCCCGCGGCGATCGCACGCGGCGTGCGCGCGGCCGCCAGGACATCGAGCGGGAACACGATCGCGGTCCTCGCCTCGATCGCCTCGGCGAGACGCACCGCCAGCAACGAATCGCCGCCCAGGTCGAAGAAGTCGTCGGTCGCGCCAATCGGGCGGCGACCGAACACCTCGACGAATACCTCGACCAACATGGCTTCGAGCGCGTTGCATGGCGCTTTGACGTCGTGCGATGGCGCGACGAGGCGGCCGCGGTCGACCTTGCCGTGCGCGTTGCGCGGCAGCGCGTCGACGATGACTAGCGCGTGCGGCAGCGCGCCCGGCGGCAGCTTGTCGTGCGCGTGCGTGCGCAGTTGCGTGATGTCCGGAATGCGGTCGACGTTGCGGTCGACGCCGCCGTCGATATTGGGTCGCACCGCGACGTGGGCGACGATTCGGCCCTCGGCGTGCACGACCACGACCTCGCGCACGGCCTCGTGCGTGGCGAGCACCGCCTCGATTTCACCGAGCTCGATGCGCACGCCGTTGACCTTGATGCGGCGATCGCCGCGACCCAGGCATTCGAGCGCGCCGTCGTCGCGCACGCGTGCGCAATCGCCGGTCCGGTAGAGCCGGTCGCCACTGCCCGGACTCGAGGGATTGTTGACAAAGCGCGCAAGCGTCAACGCCGCGTCGCGGTGATAGCCGCGCGCGAGCCCGTTGCCGGCGACGTAAAGGTCGCCGATCACGCCGACGGCAACGGGCGTCATGTGCTCGTCGAGGACGTAGACGCGGCTGCCCGGAAGCGGCCGTCCGATCGGCACGATCGCGTCCATCTTGTCGACCCGATGACAGGTCGCCCCCAGCGCCTCGGTGGCGCCGTAGACGTTCCACAGCTCTGCGTCCGGCGCCGCGCGGCGGAAGCGCTCGACCAGCGCACCCGGAAGCGGCTCACCGCTGGCGGTCCACAGCCGCAGCGCGGGCAATGCGCGCGCGAGCTCGCCGGCGGCCTCGACGAGCAGGTCCAACTTCGACGGCACGATGTGGATGCGTGATACGCGTGCTGCGGCGAGCGCGTCGATCATCGCCTGCGGACGCAGCAGCCGCGCATCCGCAATGATCTCGGTCGTCACGCCGCACAGCAGCGGCCCCAGCCATTCGGCGATCGCGTCGACGAAACCGATCGGTGCATGCTGGCAGGCGACGTCTCCCGCGCGCCACGGCCGCGCCGCCCAATCCCATCCGAGGCGGTGCAACACCTGGCCCTCGCTGATTTCGACGCCCTTGGGCGTGCCGCTGGACCCTGATGTATGAATGACGAACGCCAGCCGGTGACGATCGAATTCGCACGTCGTTGGCGCGAGTTTGCCACCTGGCGTGGCGTCGCAGTCGCGCCGCAATTCGACGCGAACCACTTCGGCATCGACGTCGAAACCGGGATCCTCGACGCTGACCAGCACACGCGCGCCGGATGTGCGCAACATCGCCGCATTGCGCTCGCGCGGGCCATGCGGATCCAGCGGCATGCACGCGCCACCCGCTCGCAACACGCCCAGCAGCGCAACCGCGTAGAGCGGATCGCGTGCGAGCGCAAGCGCGACGATATCCTCGCGACCGACGCCGAGTGCCGCGAGCCGCGCCGCCAGCAAGCGCGAATCGCGGTCGAGCGCGGCGAACGTGATCGCGCGACCCTGGCATCGATAGGCGATGGCATCGGCGTGCTCGACCGCGATGCGCGCGAAGCGTTCGACGATGCCCATCCAGGCGATGCTAGCGCAAAGCTGGGCGCTGCGCCTGCCGCGGGGGCGCGCTGCGCGCGCCCACTGTCATTGCCGCGTGTAGAACCCGTCGAACGCCGTCGTCCAGGTCTTGCCGCCGTCGGTGGACTGTTGCCACCACTGGCGCACGCGGCCGTCGCTCAGCGGGATCCACGACACGCGGTTCTGCGTCGTCTTCCTGCTGGGGCCGTCCAGCGAATCGCCCTCGAGGATCATCCTGCCGTCGCGCCAATGACCGTCGAGCTGCAGCACGCCGCCGCCCGAATCCATCCACGTCTGGTGCCAGCTGCCGTGCTCCTTGTCGTAGCCGGTCAGGCTCGAGCCGGTGACGGCGTCGCCGGTGCTGGCCCAGCTTTCGCGCATCACGCAGCCGCCGTGCATCGCCACCAGGTGATTGCTGCCGACGGCCTTGCCGGACGCGTCCTTGACGTTCCAGTCGCCGAGCCAGAAATCGAACTGCCGGTATTCCGGCGTGGTGCAGGGCCTGGGCTTCGCGGCGGCATCACCTTGCGCATGCGACGACGAGACAGCGACCAGCGCGAGGATGAGGCATGCGATCGACGTGCGCATCATGGGATGTCCGTGGGGGTTGCGATACGCGCGATTATCGGGGGAGTTGCACAGATCCGGCTGCCCGTTCGCCCCAGCGCAAGCGACGCCGGCGTCATGGCGCGCACCGGCGGTGCGGTAAAATCGGTCGCGTCCGCCGTGTCTCCCCTCCCGGTGGTTGCTTCAGGTCGCGACAAGGCGCTTTTGCATGAAGCGCGACAGCACGTCAGGCTGGTATTCGCCGAACGGCGCGCAATTGCGAAAGCCGGCGGCTTCGTAGAGCGCCAGCGCCTCGGGCTGCGCGATGCCCGTCTCGAGGCGCAGCACCGGCAGCAACTCGCCGCGTGCGATCGCCTCGAGTGCCGCGAGGATATTCACGCCGATGCCGTTGCCGCGCTCGCGCGGGTGGACATACATGCGTTTCAGCTCGCCATAGCCGTCGCACAGCCGCAGCGCGCCGCAGCCGATCGCCACGCCATCGCGCCGCGCGACGACGAAGCGCACGTCGTCGGCAGCCAGCGCATCGATGCCGAGGAAGTGATTGCTCTGCGGCGGGTAGAGCGCGCTTTGATAGGCGTCGAGCTCGCGGATCAGCGCGACGACGTCGGGCGCGCGCGGGCTTTCCACGGCAATGTCGACGTCAGGACTAGAACTTGCCATATCGATCGTAGGCGGCGACAGGATCCATGCCGCCGATCAGCGCGCGCCGCATCTCGCTCTCGGTGGCGACAACTTCCTCGGTGCGCGCGACCACATCGTCGACGATCTCCGCCGGGATGACGACGACACCGTCGCGATCGGCGATCACGTAGTCGCCGGTTTCGATCGTCACGCCGCCGATGTCGATGGGTGCTGCGAAGGCGTCCGGAATCCAGCGCCCGACGATGTCGGCCGGCGTCGCGAAGCTGCACCATACCGGGAAGCCCTGGTGGAGCACAAGCTCGGTGTCGCGCGATCCGCCATCGACGATGTAGCCCAGCACGCCGCGCGCGGCGAGCGTCTGCGCCGAAAGTTCGCCCATCAGCGCGATCTCGTGGGTGTGCGGCTGGCACATCACCACGTGACCACGCGGCGCCTTGGCGAGCAGCTGACACCACCCGCGCAGCGTGGCGTCGCGCGTTTGCGAGCGGTCGATGTGCCCCGACACCGTCCACACGGGACCGGCGAGGCGGTGCGCGGGGTCGAGCGGCTTGATCGCCGGCGGCAGCACGATCGCGTCGTGTCCCATCGCTCGCAATACGTCATGCACGGCGCCCGAATAGCATTGCGCGAGGCGCGCGGTGATGGACGGCGCCGGATTCATCGTGGCGGTGGCGCGCTCGCGAAGCGGCCGATGATCGCGCCGGCGATGGCCAGGCCGGCGACCGCATAGCCGGCATTGATCAGCCACAGCGAGACATCGCGGCCCTCGAATGCGTAATTGAGCGCCAGCATCGCCGCGATGAAGCCGCTGCCGACGCTGATGCCCGTCGCCGCACCTTCCATCGTCGTGCGCTTGCCGAGGCGCGAGATAAGCCACGCCAGCGCGTAGCACATGACCAGCAGCGCGATGAAGCCGACGATGTAGGACATCGCACCGCCGCCGGTGTCGCGCTCGACGTCCGCCATCGTCTTGCCGATGCCCGCCAGCCATTGCGCACTCAACAGCGTGTACCAGCCGGCACCCAGCACAAAGAACACGACGGCAGCGACGATCACCGCGACATGCCTGATTCCGACCATGGTTTCTCCCCTGTTGAACGAGCCAGCACGCGAGTTTGCACCGGCATGCGCGCGCTTCGCAAGCGCGGTCGCCGCGGGGTGTCGTACCCGCGGCGAAAACGCGCGGGGAGCGCGTTCCCGCCTAGCGGGCGATCATCAGGTCGATCAGCGTCGGTGCCTCGCGCGCCAGCAGCACGCTGGCGCCATCGGGCGCCACGGCGATCGTGCGGCCGAACGCCATCGGTCGCGATGGCGTTCGCATCGTCACGCGCTTTTCGCCGACATCGTAGCGCGCGAGCGTGTACGGCGTCGCGCTGGTGTCGAGATACCAGACGGCACCCGCGCCAAGCGTCCACGCGCCCTGCGTCGCGTCGCTGATCGGCAGCGGCAGCGCCTCGCACACGAGGTCGTCGAGGTTGCACAACGTGAGCCCGCGGATCTGCAGCTGCGTGAATGCGACGTGCGTCGCATCGATCATGAAATTGCTGGCGAGTGGCAGCGGCAATGCCTGTTGCGCGCGCAGGTCGGCAAGCGGCGCGCGCATCAGCCGCATCGCCTGTCCTGCGTCCACCGCATAATAGAGGTTGCGCCCGGCGCGATCGGCGAAGACCTCGTAGACGCCGGTGCCCAGCATGTCGAGCGGCTCGATGGCGCCGGTGTCAACATCGATACGCACCACCGATTGCGTGTGCGGCGGATTGGCGTCGAGCCGCATCGAGTACAACGCTCGGCCATCGTGCGACCAGTGCGCGTTGACGTACCGGTAGTGATCGGGGAGGTCGAGCCGCACCGGTGCGCCGCCGCGCGTCGCCACGAACAGCGACTCGACGCCTTCGCGGTTCGACACGAACACCACGCGATTGCCGTCCGGCGAGAACTCCTGGTTCATCGTGAATCGCGTCGACGGCCACAGCGGTCCCTCGCCGAGCGTGCCGGTCACCGGATCGAGCTGCCACAGGTCGGCGCGGAACTGCGCGTTCTCGTAGACGATCTCGCCGCCCGGCGCGACGTCGGGAAAGCGCGCGCCGCGCGCGCCGACGAAGCTCGCCTCGTGCCGGACGAGGTCGACTTCGTTCATCGCGCGAAAGCCGAACCAGTCGGCGGCGACCAGCACGTGACGCGTGTCACGCCACGCGGCGCCATAGGCAGCGCCGCGCGCGTTCGACGCGGCCTCGGGCCGGCTGCCGTCGCGCTGCATCGTCCACAGTTGCTGCCCGCCGCCGCCGCCGCGGAAGAAGGCGACCCGCGTCGCGTCGGGCGAAAAGCGCGGCATCGCGTCGTCGTCGTCGCCCGCGCCGGGCAGCGTGAGGTCGCGAGTCACGTGCGTGTCGAGCTCGAGCAGCGCGAGGCCCGCGGGGAATTGCGCGCGCTGCATGTTCGCGTAGACCAGCGCACGCCCGTCGGCCGATACATCGAAATTCGGCAGTGGCGCGCGCTCGTCGCCGACCAGCACCTGCTCGGCCCCGCTGTCGAGATCCCGCGCAATGATCCGGCAGTGCGTGTCGACGCAACGCGCGAAGGCGATCCTCGCGCTGCCGCCGACGAATACCGGCGAGCGATAGCTGACAACTGGGTCGGTGGACGCGAGCGCGCGCCGTGCGGTCGAAGCGCCGCGGTCCTGCACGACGAGGTGCGCCGGCTTGCCGAATTCTGCGCTGGCGGACCAGGCGACACGCTTGCCGTCGGGCGCAAAACGCGGCTCCATCTCGAGTCCCGGCTCCGACGACAACGGCGCGGCGTTGGCGATGCGCGCCGCCAGCGATTTTGGCGCCTCCGCCGCGGACTCCCGGTACATCGACCACGCCGCGGCGATGATGGCGACCAGCGTCAGCGCGATCCATGCGGCGCGTCGCCCGCGCGCATCCGCACGCGCAATGGCGGGCGCCGCAGCGGGCTGGGTCGCGAACGGCGCTTCGATGACGGGCGCCGTGGCGGCATCGTCGACTGTGGGGTTCGGCGCCGGCGTCACCACGGCGGGCGTGCAGGCATGCGACATGCCGGCCGGCGCGTTGATGGCGGCCGCATCGGGCGCGATCGCGACAGTGGCGCTCGCGCCAGCAACGCCGGGCGTCACGTTCGCCGTCACGGCCACCAGCCGGTAGCCGACGGTCGGGATCGTCTCTATATAGGTCGGATGCCGCGGGTCGTCGCCGAGCACGGTGCGCAACTCGGCGATCGTGCGCGACAGCACTTCGTCGCTGACCATGCGCCGCGGCCAGACTTCCTCGAGCAGGCGGTTGCGCGGCACCACCGCGCCGGGATCGGCGGCGAGGCGCAGCAGTACGTCCATCAGCCGCGGCCGCACGCGGATCGTGCCGAGCGCGCCGGCGAGCTCGTTGGATGCCGGGTGCACGACGAACGCGCCGATGCGCCGTGGCGCATCGTGGCGCCATTGCGGAGGCAGGCCATTCAGGAGCCCGACTGACGAAAGATCGTTCATGTGTTGCACCGGATGAAAAAGGGACGAAAAAGGGAGAATTCCTTCCGGACGCGTGGTGGCCGACGCGTGGATAGTCGAATCGACCTCACCCGCAGGAGCGACCCGAATGCCCAACTGCCACGATACGACGTCATTCCGCCCGGCCGCGCCGAACGTCCGTTCGCGTTGGTTTGTCCTGCGGCCAACCGCCTGCGGGGCCTGCGATGAAGGCTGACCTCGTGCCCGGGTCCGTCGACGCGCCATCGGTGCAATGGAGTGGCAGCGAGCGCACGTGGCTCGCCCGGATCGCCGTGCGCACGCTCGATCGCATCGTCATCGTGCCGGTGTCCGACATCGTACGCATCGACGCCGAAGACAACTACGTGCGTATCCATGCCGGCCGCGCGTACCTGCATCGCGAGACGCTGGCCGGTCTCGTCGCGCGCCTCGATCCATCGCGTTTCCTGCGCGTGCATCGCTCGCACGCGATCAATGTCGACCGCGTGCGCGAGCTGAAGCCGCTCGTGCACGGCGAATACCGGATCGTGATGGCGGACGGCAGCTCGATCACCTCGGCGCGCAGTTGCCGCGCGCGCATCCAGGCCGCGCTGGGACTTGCGCACGGCGCGCATTGAGCTTGGTGATCGGCCCGCATCCCGACCCTTTCCCGCATGCGGGAAAGGAGGCGCGATCACGGACCGCTCTCGCTCTGCCGCTCGCGGCAGAGTAAGCGGGATACCGGCGTCGCGGCTAGCGCGGATCGGCACGGCGCTGCCGCCTGACGTGCCGCGCCAGCCGTTCGATCGCCGCCAGCGGCACGAGGTCGGCGGCGAGCGCCTGCGCGCGCTCCCAATGCGGCATCGCCGCGCGGAAGCGGCGCCGGCCGAGCGCGGTGGTGGCGACGAGCCGCATGCGGCGGTCGTCGCCGTGGCCGATCGTGCAAAGGCCGGTGTCGCAAAGGCGCAGCACGGTCCGTGACAGCGTCGTCGCGTCAGTGAGCGTGGCAGCGGCGAGCGCCGACATCGGCGCGGGCTCGAGCGCGATGACCGCCCACAGCAGCGCCAGCTCGCTGGCGCTGAGCCCGCTGGGCTCGAGGATTTCGTCATACAGCGATCCCATCGCACGCGACATCAGCTTGAGGTTGGCGAACGCGCATTCGCGGCCGCGTCGACGGTAGTCGGCTGCGGGCGCTGCGCGTGCCGCGGTTCGCGACATGGTCATGTCCATTCTCCCGGCGTCGTGCGCCTCGAGGTCACCGGCCGCCGGTCGCGACCGCTGCAACGCGGGCATGGTCGGAGGTCAATACTTGTATATGCAAGTATTGCGGACATTACGCCGGCGCGGCGCCGATTGCAAACACCGGCGACAGCCGGCAACGCGCACGTCGCTGTTCACCCCGCGCGCTCACCGGCTCGCGGCAAAGCGCTTGCGATGCGCGCGCGCGTCACGCACATTGGCACCCGTGCCGGGGCGCAACACCACGTTTTCAACGGAGACCCCCAGTCCCCTTGGAATATTCCGCGCTCCGGCACTTTCTCGCGGCAGGCAGGCAGGCCGAGCCGACGCCCGCCTTGACCCGTCCCTGATCAGAACAAGTCGAGTTGCGTGTCGCCGCCGGCCCGCGGCGGGGTGAAGCGCGAAACATCCAGTGGGTCGCTGCGATGATCGATCATCCCCGCGCGCGCGCGCGCGATGCGGAAGCGATGCGCGATCAGGTCGGCCAGCGTGCCGGTGCCGCGCATCCGCGTCGAGAAGGCGGAATCGTAGTCGCGACCGCCGCGAATCTGCCGGACGATGCTCATGACGTGCGCGGCGCGCAGCGGATAGTGCGCGTCGAGCCATGCGCGAAACAGCGGCGCTACCTCGAGCGGCAATCGCAGCATCGTCCATCCCGCGCTACTCGCGCCGGCTTGCGCGGCGGCGTCGACGATCGCCTCGAGGTCGCAGTCGGTCAGTTGCGGGATGATCGGCGCCACCATCACGCCGACCGGGACGCCCGCTGACGCGAGCGCGCGGATCGTCGCAAGACGGCGTTGCGGCGTTGCGGCGCGCGGCTCGAGCTTGCGTGCCAGCTCCTTGTCGAGCGTGGTGACCGAAACGTAGACGCGCGCCATGCCGTCGCGCGCCATCGGCGCGATGAGATCCAGGTCGCGCTCGACCAGCGACGACTTGGTGACGATCGTGAACGGATGGCGGCAGCGTGCGAGCAGCTCGATCACCGAGCGCGTCACTTTCCATTCACGCTCGATCGGCTGGTAGGGATCGGTGTTGGTGCCGAGCGCGATCGGATCGCAGACGTAGCCGGGCTTGCCGAGCTCGCGCGCCAGCAGCTCGGCGGCGTCCGGCTTGGCGAACAGCCGGGTCTCGAAGTCGAGTCCCGGCGACAGGTCGTGGTAGGCATGCGTCGGGCGCGCAAAGCAATAGATGCAGCCGTGCTCGCAGCCCTGGTACGGATTGATCGACTGCGTGAAGGGAATGTCAGGCGACGCGTTGCGCGAGATGATCGTGCGCGACAGCTGGATCGTCACCACGGTCTTGCGCGGCGGCGGCGGGTCATCGTCGTCGACGGCGGGCTCGATCCAGCCGTCGTCGACACTTTCGCGCGTGTCGCGCCGAAAGCGGTTGCCCGGATCGCACGTCGCGCCGCGGCCGCGTTCGGGCAACGGCGCCGGTGCGCCGGGCGGGAGTCTGCGCGCATCCGACATTGCGCCATTCTACCCCATTACCGTATGGATGTACGGTAGTGAAATCGCGTGCGCTAAGATGACGCGCACCCTACGGAACCGACGATGACCAAGCCGAAGACACACGGATTCGACACGCTGTCGCTGCACGCCGGCGCGCGGCCGGACCCGACCACCGGCGCGCGCGCGACGCCGATCTACCAGACCTCGTCTTTCGTTTTCCCGGACAGCGACCACGCCGCGGCGCTGTTCAACATGGAGCGTGCGGGGCACGTTTATTCGCGGCTGTCGAACCCGACCTGCGCAGTGCTCGAGGAGCGCGTCGCCGCGCTCGAAGGAGGCGTCGGCGCGATCGCCACGTCCAGCGGGCAGGCGGCGTTGCACCTCGCCATCGTCACGCTGATGAATGCGGGCTCGCACATCGTCGCGTCGCGCGCGCTCTACGGGGGCTCGCACAACCTGCTCGACTACACGCTGCCACGCTTCGGCATCGCGACGACATTCGTCGATCCGCGCGACATCGACGCGTGGCGCGACGCGATCCGCCCCGACACGCGACTGCTGTTCGCCGAGACGCTCGGCAATCCGGGACTCGACGTGCTCGACATCGCGCGCGTCGCCGACGTCGCGCATGCGAGCGGACTGCCGCTGCTGGTCGACTCGACGTTCACCACGCCGTGGCTGGTGCGTCCGTTCGACCATGGCGCCGACCTGGTCTACCACTCGGCGACCAAGTTCCTGTCAGGACATGGTGTGGTGATCGGCGGCGTGCTGGTCGACTCGGGCCGCTTCGACTGGCAGCGCTCGGCCGACATGTTCCCGACCTTGTGCGCGCCGTATCGCGGATTCCACGACATGACGTTCGTCGACGAGTCGACAACGGCGGCGTTCCTGTTGCGCGCGCGGCGCGAGGGCGCGCGCGACTTCGGCGCGTGCATGGCGCCGTTCACCGCGTTCCAGATCCTGCAGGGCATCGAGACGCTGCCGCTGCGGATGGAGAAGCACATCGCCAACACGCGTGCGGTGATCGCGTTCCTGCGCGAGCATCCGTTCGTCGGCACGATCGGCTATCCCGAGCTTCCCGGACATCCCGACCACGCGCTCGCGCAACGGCTGCTGCCCCGCGGTTGTGGCGCGGTGTTCAGTTTCGACATCAAGGGCACGCGCGCGCAGGGCACGCGCTTCATCGAATCGCTGAAGCTGTTCTCGCACCTGGCCAACGTCGGTGACGCCAAGTCGCTGGTGATCCATCCGGCGAGCACGACGCATTTCCGCATGAGCGCCGAGGACCTGGCCCGTGCCGGCATCGGCGAAGGCACGATCCGGTTGTCGATCGGCCTCGAGAACGTCGAGGATCTCGTCGACGACCTCGGCCGCGCGCTGTATGCGGCGTCGAAGGGCTGAAGAGGTCGCAGGTCGCGCGCTTGGCGGTGGTCGTTATTCCTGCGCTACTGCGCCGTCACTGGGTTCCCGCATTCGCGGGAATGACGGCAGGGGGAAGTCTCGGCGGGGGCAGGCGGGATGACGGCGATGCGTGACAGCGCCGACGCTGGGTTCCCGCTTTCGCGGGAATGACGAATGACGGCAATGACGGGAATGACGGGGATGACGGCGGTGCGTCACTACAACGATGCGGGGTTCGCGCTTTCGCGGGACTGACGGTGCGCGATGGCTGCGGGATCGCGGCGACCGTTGCGGGCGATGGCGGCATGTCCCGCCACACGCGGCTGGCTTTTCCGCGCTCGCGGGCTCGAGGCGTCGCGCAGGAATGCGAGCGCGAGTCTTTCCGCCTTGCGCGGCGCCGCCGTGCAGATCGTGCCGGCGACCTGCTGCAACCGGCCGTTGCGCCATGCATCGAACACCACCGGATTGATATAGGACTTGCGACAGACGGTCGGCGTGTTGCGGAGGTCGGCGGCCACCTGGCGGATGGCGGCGACGATGCACGACTTTATCGCCGTCTCGGTCGCGGGTTCGGGCAGCGGCGTCGTCGCCATCAGCGTGATCGCGTGCAGCGTCGCGCCCCAGGTGCGGAAGTCCTTTGCCGTGAACGGCGCGTCCATCACTTCCTGCAGGTACGTGTTGACCTGGTCGGAATCGATCGGCCGGCGTGCGCCATCGTCGCCGACATACTGGAACAGGCGCTGCCCGGGCAGCTCGTGGCAGCGGCGCACCAACCGCGCGAGACGCTTGTCGTCGACCAGCACCTCGTGCTCGGCGCCGCCCTTGCCGCGAAACTGCAGGATCAGCCGGCCGTCGCGGACGAAGCGCGCATGGCGGTTGCGCAGCGTCGTCAGCCCGAAGCTCTTGTTGTCGCGCGCGTATTCGACGTTGCCGACGCGCACACGGGTGGCGTCGAGGAGGCTCACGATCACGGCGAGCACCTTGTCGCGCGGCAGGCCCTTTTGCGCGAGGTCCTTGCCCAGGCGTCGGCGCAGCCGCGGCAATGCCTTGCCGAAGTCGACCATACGGCGGAACTTGGCGTCGTCGCGATGCTGCCGCCATTCGGGGTGGTAACGGTACTGCTTGCGACCGCGCGCGTCATGACCCGTCGCCTGCAGGTGGCCTTTCGGATTGCGGCAGATCCACACGTCCTCGTACGCGGGCGGAATGGCGAGCTTGGCGATGCGCGCGAGCTCGTCGTCGTCGACGATGCGCTTGCCGTCCGCACGCACGTAGCTGAACCCGTCGGGCTCGCGCAGGCGGCGAATGCCCGGCATGCCATCGGTGACGTAGACGAGCCCCGCGGCGGCCGCCATTTTTGCCGCATCGGTGAAATCGTCGTCCGCTGATTCGCTCATCGGGTCCTCGTCGTCGGGTGGCGCGGCCGCGGCACGCTCATCGGGATCGGATTGACCGGCCCCGCGCCTGCCGCAAGTCAACGTAGTCGCAGGTCCGAAGTATGCGCAGCCGCAATCGCAGCCCGGAGTCGGCTAACCTCCCATTCCCCTGTAGGAACGGCAACGGGGTTCGCAGCGTGCTCGCCCGGACGCGGCCGGCGACTGTCGCGCCGGCCGGCGACGCCCCTCTGCTATAGTTTTCACCCCCCCGTTGCACCGCGACGACGCCATGCCCAAGCGGCAAGATATCCGGTTCTGCACCGGCGCCGACGGCGTGCGCATCGCCTATGCGAGTACCGGCCAGGGTCCGCCACTGGTCAAGGCGGCGAACTGGCTGAGCCACCTCGATTTCGACTGGGAAAGCCCGGTGTGGATTCACTGGCTTTCCGAGCTCACGCGCGAGCACACGCTGATTCGCTACGACGAGCGCGGCTGCGGATTGTCGGACTGGGAAGTCGCCGATCTTTCGTTCGACGCGTGGCTGCGCGACCTTGAAATCGTCGTCGACGCGCTCAAGCTCGAGCGCTTTCCGCTGCTGGGAATCTCGCAGGGCGCGTCGATCGCCGTCGCGTACGCAGTGCGTCATCCGCAGCGCGTCAGCCACCTGATCCTGCACGGCGGCTATGCGCGCGGCCGGTTGAAGCGCGGGGCGACGCCGCAGCTCATCGAGGAGGCGGAGATGATGAATAAGCTCGCCGAGCTCGGCTGGGGGCAGGAGAATCCGGCGTTCCGGCAGTTCTTCACCACCCAGTTCATCCCCGGCGGCACCGCCAGCCAGCACCAGTGGTGGAACGAGCTCGAGCGCATTTCCACTTCGCCGGCCAATGCCGCGCGCTTCATGCGGACCTTCAACGACATCGACATCGTCGACATGCTGCCGCAGGTCGCGTGCCCGACACTGGTGCTGCATGCGACGGCGGACGCGCGCGTGCCTTTCCATGAGGGGCGGCTGATCGCAAGCCTCATCCCCGGCGCGCGCTTCGTGCCGCTGGACAGCGCCAACCACCTGACGCTGGATACCGAGCCGGCGTGGAAACGCTGGATCGACGAGGTCCGTACGTTCCTGCCTGTCGCGTCGGCCGGGGGTGCCTTCGCCGTGCTGACACCACGCGAGCGCGACCTGGTCGAGCTGATCGCGCAGGGGCGCGACAATGCGCAGGTGGCAGCGCTGCTCGGGCTCAGCGAGAAAACGGTGCGCAACCACATCACCAGCATCTTCGCCAAGCTCGACGTCGAGAACCGCTCGCAGGCGATCGTGCTCGCGCGCAACGCCGGCTTCGGCCGGCAGGCATCGTAGCCGGTTCGCTCCCCACAGGGACAAGCGTCCCACGTGGCGACCGCTTCATCGTCGTGTGCGCCGCATCTGCCGGGACCCCGGCCTCACGACACGCGGGGCCGCGCCTGCGCACAATCACCTGTTGCACTTTCGATTCAACCCCGGAGGACATTGCAGGATGCAAGCGAAGCTATTGGCCCTTTTGGTGGCCGCGTTCGTCATTGCGGCAGCCGTTGCCGCGCCGCCTGCGCAGGTCAGGAGCGGCGTGCTCGTCGGCCCCGACGACATGACGCTCTACACGTACGACGAGGATGCGCCCAACCGCAGCCATTGTTCGGGCGGCTGCCTCGCGGCCTGGCCGGCGTTCGTGCCCTCGCAGCACGCGGCGCGGAGCGGCGAATTCAGCGTCATCACGCGCGGCGACGGCGGGCGGCAGGTCGCGCGCAACGGCAAGCCGCTCTACTACTACTACACCGCCGATCGAAATCCTGGCGACATCGCCGGCGACAATTCCGGTGGCGTCTGGCACGCGGTGCGCGTCGTCGGCACGCCGGCGACCGCGACGGTGTCGCCACCGGCGGCGTGGGCCACCGGCTACCGCTACTGATGAAGCCCCCATCACTGAATCGTGGAATCGCGTCGGTGTGGGTGCCGGTACTCGGACTCGTCGTCGGCATTGTTTTCGGCGTCGTGGCGAGGGACGCCACGCACGACGATGCGTCCGCATGGCCTGGTGTCGAAGCCATCGTGCCGCATGTACACGGCAACGTCATCGACTGGGTCATGTCCCCGTCGCCGGCAGCCGGCGCGCATCGCAAGCCCGCGCTCGTACAGACCTGAGCCATCGGGACCCGCCAGGCGTTTGTCGCGTCGGGTGCTGCGCGTTGGTCGGTGCATGGTCGATGACGATAGCGCCGGGCGGGGCTGGGTAGAGCGGTTAATCGCCGGATACGAATCCGGCCGGCGTGCGATGCGGTGGCGCTGGCGGCGTTTCAGCCGCAAGCAGCGCTAGCGAGCTCGACCGGAAGCCCCATCGCCACGGCGCGCGCACGCTTTTCGGCGACCGCCAGGCGCTTGAACGTGTACTCGAGCTTCAGCGCGTCGGACCGCGAGCCCGCGCGCATCGCGCCGACGAGGCGCAGCGGCGGCCGCATCCGCGTATAGGCAGCCGCGCAACCGCGGCAGTGCCGGTCGTAGCGGCGCGCGACATCGACGGCGATGCCGGTGTAGAGGCTGCCGCCCTTGCACTCCAGCACATAAAGCCACCATTCGCGTTCGGCCATTGGCGTCAGCAACCTTGTCCGGTGCGCCACGCTATCACGATGCCTGTCGCGGCGAATTTCACCGCGCCGCCGCCGCAGCTGTCATCATGCGCGCGATGCGACTCCCGTCACGCCAAGGCTTGCCCATCCACATGCTCGCGTTGTGCATGCTGCCGCTGGCGGCACTTGTCGCGCATGCGCAGGGGATGGGTGGCCAATCGCTGCCAGGCCCGGGTGAACTGGCCGAAGCGCGCGCCGCATGCGCGCAGCTCGCGGCGATGCCGAATTCGCCGATGTCGGCGGACGCCTGCAGGGCGATGGTGGACATGGCGACGCGGATGGACGCCGCGACCAACGACCCATCGGCGCGCCGCCCCGGCGACGATGCGCTGTCCTGCGCGGCGATCTTCGCGGAGCTGCAGGGTGTCGCGGGCGTGGGCATCAGCGCGGCCACGCGTGATCGCGCGGCGACGCTCAGCGTCGAGGGCGAGGCGCTCGCCAACCGGCAAGCCGGCGAGCTCAGCGCCTTCATGGTCGAGACGCAGGCGATGGGCATGGCCGCCGGCGCGATCGGCGCGGTGACGCCGAACTTCGTCGGCGCGGCGATCGCCGCGGCCTGGCAGGCGCGGCTGGGCGCGTTCGCTGCCAGCCAGGTCGCAGCGCAGGCGCCGCTGCGTGCGCAGACGAGCGACGTCGTGCGCGCGAGCATGGAGGAGCTCAACCAGTCGATCATGACGAATCCACGCTTCGCGCGCCTCGGGCAGCTGGCGATGCAGAAGCAGTGCGAGCCGCCTGTCGATGCACGGCCATGACGCGTCGCGTCGCCTGAACGCGAGGCGTCGCGGACCCGCGTCCAGCCGGTCGCGTCGCGCGCAGCAAGCAATCCGCGATTGCTGGTCATGCGAACACAAATCCGCGATCATCCACGTT
>JBDTWY010000040.1:0-27369 GCA_040006455.1 Betaproteobacteria bacterium
AGGTGCTGATCGGCACCAACGGCGGCGAATACGGCATTCGCGGCTTCGTCAAGGCGTACAGCGCCACCGACGGCAAGGAGCTGTGGACGTTCAACACGATTCCCGACAAGGGCCAGGAAGGCGTGTGGGCGGTCAACGACGCAACCGGTCGCAACCTGCATCGCGACATCGAGCAGGAAAAGAAGGATCTCGCGGCGAAGGGCGGCGATTTCTACCAGACGCTCGGCGGCGGCGTGTGGATGACGCCGGCGGTGGACTTGAAGTCGAAGACGATCTTTTTCGTCGTCGGCAATCCGTCTCCCGACCTGTACGGCGCGATCCGTCCAGGCGACAACCTGTACACCGACTCGATGGTCGCCTTGAACCTCGACACCGGCGCGTACAAGTGGCACGCGCAATACGTGCCGCACGACGTGTGGGACCTCGACGCGGTGTCGGCGCCGATCCTCACGCAGGCGAAGGATGCCAGCGGCAAGATGGTCGACGTCGTCATCCATGGCGGCAAGACCGGCCATGTCTATGTGCACAACAGGGCGGACGGCAAGCTGATCCGCTTTTCCGAGGCGATGATCCCGCAGGAGAACATGTGGGTGCTGCCGACGGCGACGGGCGCGCGGATGCTGCCGGGCGCCAACGGCGGCGTCGAATGGTCGCCGATGGCGATCGATCCGGGCCTGCACTATGCGTTCGCCGCCAACTTGCACCAGCCGATGACCTATCAGGTCGAGGCGTCGCCGTATCCGGGCGGGAAATTGTGGCTGGGCGGCGCGTTCAAGACAATTCCCAGCGAGCAGCAATGGGGACGTCTCGTCGCCGTCGACCTGAACTCGGGCAAGGTCGCATGGGGCGTCAAGACACCGGAACCGCTGATCGGCGGCGTGCTCGCCACCGCGGGCGGCATCGTATTCAACGGCGAAGGCAATGGCTGGTTCAAGGCGTTCGACGCCAGGAACGGCCACGAGCTGTGGAAGTACAATTGCGGCGCGGGGGTCAACGCGCCCGCGGTGTCGTACACGGTGAAGGGCAAGCAGTACATCGCCGTCGCCGCGGGCGGCAACACGCAGCTCGACTTCAAGCGCGGCAACAGCGTGTTCGTGTTCGCACTCTGACGCGATCCACGTACGCAACGAGGAGGCGCTCGCGGCGCCTCCTTTTTTTTGATCGAGCTTCCGGACATCGACATGCATCATGCCTTGCGTGGCGCCTTCGTCGCCTGCGGCATCGCCGCGGCGGCATTCATGCTGCCGGTGCATGCGCAGGCGCCTGCGGCGCCGCCCAAGGCGGCCACGTGCGCCGCGTGCCACGGACCCGATGGCAACTCGGCATCGGGCGCCTATCCGATCCTCGCCGGACAGACTTTTCGCTACCTCTACCTGCAGCTCAAGGATTTCCAGGAAAAACGCCGCAGCGATCCGTTGATGTCGCCGCAGGTCGAAGGCATGACCAAGGACGAGATGATGGCGCTTGCCGAGTATTTCTCGAAGCAGAAACCCGCGCAGACGGGATTCAAGCCGGACGCCGCGCGCGCCGCCAAGGGCGAGAAAATCGCCACCGCGACGCTGTGCACGATGTGTCACCTCGGCGGCTTCGCCGGACAGAACGAGATACCGCGCGTCGCCGGCCAGCAGTACGACTACATCGTCAAGCAGTTGAAGGCGTTCAAGGCGAGGACGCGCACCAACGACGGCGGCAACATGACGAGCGTAGCGAGCACGATGTCCGATGACGACATCCTCGACGTCGCCAACTACGTCGCGGGAATCTACTGATGCGGACTTTGACCGCGGCGATTGGGCTTTGCGCATACGTGGCGGCCGTCGCCGCGACGGCCGCCACGCCGGTCGACTGACGCAGCAGATGGCGGCTCGTCGCCGCGCGTCGCTGTGCATCGACGCCGGCGACGGGTCGATGCAGACCGGCGCGCATCGCGCGGCATCCGGGCATCATGCATTGCTGAGCGCCCGGCACGGCAGTATGATGGTTTTCCGCGCGCGATCGATGTGCAGGCGTTTCCGCAGAAGCGCTTCGCGCCCAATTTCCCTTCCGGAGGAGTCCGCCGTGTCCGCCACGTTGTCTTTGACCGTCAACGGCAAGGCCGTCAGCGCGAGCGTCGATCCGCGTACCTTGCTCGTCGAATTCCTGCGCGACCAGATGGGCCTCACCGGCGTGCACGTCGGCTGCGACACCGCGCAGTGCGGCGCATGCACCGTGCATCTCGACGGTCGAGCGATCAAGGCGTGCAACGTGCTCGCGCTGCAGGCGGCCGGCGCCAGCGTGCTGACGATCGAGGGCCTCACCAACGGCGATGGGGCGCTGCATCGGATGCAGGCGGCATTCCGCGAATGCCACGCGCTGCAGTGCGGCTTCTGCACACCGGGCATGGTGATGAGCGCGCTCGACCTGTGCGCGCGTCATCCGCATGCCGACGAGGCGACGATTCGCGCCCAGCTCGACGGCAACATCTGCCGCTGCACCGGCTATCACAACATCGTCAAGGCGGTGAAGCAGGGTGCGGCCGCGATGGGCGAAGGCGAGGTGCGTCATGGGGGCGAATGAACCGGGACTCATCGGCCAATCGGTGCTGCGCAAGGAAGACGCGCGCTTCCTCACCGGCACCGGGCAGTTCACCGACGACATCACGTTGCCGCGCCAGACCTATGCATTCTTCCTGCGCTCACCGCACGCGCACGCGCGGTTGCGCGGCGTCGACAGCGCCAAGGCCCAAGCGGCGCCAGGTGTGCTCGGCGTCTACACCGGTGCCGACCTGACCGGCGTCAACGGCTTGCCCTGCGGCTGGCTGATCACCGGTACCGACGGCAAGCCCATGAACGAGCCGCCGCACCCGGTGCTGGCGCAGGGCAAGGTGCGCTACGTCGGCGATCCGGTTGCGGTCGTCGTCGCCGAATCGCTGGTGCAGGCGAAGGATGCTGCGGAGCTGATCGACGTCGACTACGACGTGCTGCCCGCGGTCGTCAATGTCGTCGACGCGTTGAAGCCGGGTGCGCCGCAGGTGCACGACGAAGCGCCGGGCAATCGCTGCTACACGTGGGCGCTGGGCGACAAGTCGGCGGTCGACGCGGCGTTCGCCAGGGCGGCGCACGTGACGAAGATCGACATCGTCAACAATCGGCTCATTCCCAATGCAATCGAGCCGCGCGCGGCCAACGCGAGTCATAACGCCGCCGACGATGCTTATACGCTCTACGTGACGAGCCAGAATCCACACGTCGAGCGCCTGCTAATGACGGCATTCGTGCTGGGGCTGCCCGAGCACAAGGTGCGGGTGATCGCGCCCGACGTCGGTGGCGGCTTTGGCTCGAAGATCTACCTTTACCCGGAAGAGACTGCGCTGGTGTGGGCGTCGAAGCACGTGCACCGCCCGATCAAGTGGGTCGCCGAGCGCAGCGAGTCGTTCCTCGCCGACGCGCACGGCCGCGACCACGTCACGCACGCCGAGCTCGCGCTCGACAAGAACGGCAAGTTCCTGGCGCTGCGCGTGCAGACGACGGCGAACATGGGCGCCTACCTGTCGACGTTCGCGTCGTGCATCCCGACGATCCTCTATGCGACGCTGCTCGCCGGGCAGTACACGACGCCGGCGATCTTCTGCGAAGTGACCGCGGTGTTCACCAACACGGCGCCGGTGGACGCGTATCGCGGTGCCGGCCGCCCGGAAGCGACCTACGTCGTCGAGCGCATCGTCCACCAGGCGGCGGTGGAGACGGGAATCGCGCAGGACGAACTGCGCCGGCGCAACTTCATCCGCACGTTCCCGTATCAGACGCCGGTGGCGCTCAACTACGACATCGGCGACTACGACGCATGCCTCGACGAGGCGATGCGGATGGCCGACGTCAAGGGCTTCACCGCGCGCAAGGCCGAAGCCGCCAAGCGCGGCAAGCTGCGTGGCCTCGGCTACGCTTCGTACATCGAGGCCTGCGGACTCGCACCGTCGAACATCGCGGGCGCGCTAGGCGCGCGCGCGGGCCTGTTCGAAGCCGGCGAAGTGCGCGTGCATCCGACCGGCAGCGTTTCGGTATTCACCGGCTCGCACAGTCATGGACAGGGACACGAGACGACGTTTGCGCAGGTCGTCGCCGCGCGTCTGGGCATTCCGTTGGCCAACGTCGATATCGTTCACGGCGACACCGGTCGCGTGCCTTTCGGCATGGGAACATACGGCTCACGCTCGCTGTCGGTGGGCGGCACGGCGATCGTCAAGGCGCTTGACAAGATCGTCGCCAAGGGCAGGAAAATCGCTGCGCACCTGCTGGAGGCGGCGGAATCGGACATCGAGTTCAGCGACGGCAAGTTCAGCGTCGCCGGCACCGATCGCAGCAAGACGTTCGGCGAAATCGCGCTCACCGCCTACGTGCCGCACAACTATCCGCTGGGCACGCTCGAGCCGGGGCTCGACGAGACGGCTTTCTACGATCCGACCAATTTCACGTTTCCCGCCGGCACGCACATTTGCGAAGTCGAGATCGATCCCGACACCGGGGTCGTCAGGGTCGAGCGCTTTTCGGCCTGCGACGACTTCGGCAACATCATCAACCCGATGATCGTCGAAGGCCAGGTGCACGGCGGCGTCGCGCAGGGCATCGGCCAGGCGCTGATGGAAAGCTGCGTCTACGACCGCGACAGCGGCCAGCTGCTGACCGGCAGCATGATGGACTACGCGATGCCGCGCGCCGACGACCTGCCGTCGTTCCAGGTGTCCACCAAGGTCACGCCCTGCACGCACAATCCGCTGGGCGCGAAGGGCTGCGGCGAGGCGGGCGCGATCGGCGCGCCGGCGGCGCTGATGAACGCGGTGATGGATGCGTTCGCCGCGCGCGGCATCGTGCATTTCGACATGCCGGCATCGCCGCATCGCGTGTGGTCGGCGCTGCGTGCCGCGCAACCCAACTGACGGAGGCAGCCCATGTACGGTTTCGAATTGCACCAGGCGAAAAGCATCGCCGACGCGACGGCGCTGCTCGGCAAGACCGGCGGCAAGGCGCTTGCTGGCGGACAGAGCCTGGTCGCAGCAATGAAGCTCCGCCTCGCACAACCCGGCCATGTCGTCGATCTCGCGGGCATCACCGAGCTCGCCGGCATCCGCAGCGAGGGCTCGGCGCTGACGATCGGTGCGATGACACGTCACGCCGACGTCGCGGCGTCGGCGGCGGTCAAGTCGACGATACCGGCACTTGCGTCACTTGCCGAAGGCATCGGCGACCGCCAGGTGCGCAACATGGGCACGCTCGGTGGTTCGCTCGCCAACAACGATCCAGCGGCGGACTGGCCCGCAGCGGTGGTTGCGCTCGATGCGACGATCGTCACCAGCAAGCGCAGCATTGGCGCCGATGCGTTCTTCAGGGGCATGTACGAAACGGCGCTGGCGCCCGACGAATTGATCACCGCGGTGCGCTTTCCGGTACCGCAAAAGGCCGCGTACGCGAAGTTTCGCAATCCGGCATCGCGCTTCGCGCTTGTCGGCGTGTTCGTCGCGCGCACGGCAAATGGCGTGCGCGTCGCGGTGACCGGTGCTGGTCCAGCGGTGTTCCGCAGCAAGCCGCTGGAAGACGCACTTGGCCGCGCATTCACCGCGGATGCCGCACGTGCCGTCGAGCTTCCGGCGGCGGGACTCAACAACGATCTCCACGGTTCCGCCGATTATCGCGCGCACCTGATATCGGTGATGGCGGCGCGCGCGGTCGCCGCGACCTGACTGAGCCGTTCGCGGCAACGTGCGCCGCGCCGCTTTGCGCGGCAGCGCGCCAACGCATGCTCAAGTCGACGCGGGTGCCGGCGACGGCTGCTTGCTATGCTTGGGCGATTCTCCACTCGGATGTGTCGACGCGCAATGACTGCCGCACTTCCCGCTCCCGCAGACGTCGATGCGACGCTCGCGCTCCTGACCGCGCAGGACTATGTCGCCGATCGCCGCCTCGCGACCGCGGTCTTTCTCGCGCTGAAATTGCGGCGTCCGCTGTTCCTCGAAGGCGAGGCAGGGGTCGGTAAGACCGAGATCGCCAAGGTGCTCGCCGCCGGATTGCATCGCAAGCTGCTGCGGTTGCAGTGCTACGAGGGGCTCGACACCGCCGCCGCGGTCTACGAGTGGAATTATCCGCGGCAGATGATCGAGATCCGCCTCGCCGAAGCCGCCGGCAACGCCGTGCGCGATGACCTTGCGCACGACATCTTCACGACGCGCTTCCTGCTGAAGCGCCCGCTGCTCGAGGCGCTGTCGCCGCACGACGGCGTGGCGCCGGTGCTGCTGATCGATGAGCTCGACCGCACCGACGAGCCGTTCGAGGCGTACCTGCTCGAGGTGCTGTCCGAATACCAGGTGACGATTCCCGAGATCGGTCCGGTGCGCGCCGTCGAGCCGCCGATCGTCATCATCACCTCCAATCGCACGCGCGAAATCCACGACGCGATCAAGCGCCGTTGTCTCTATCATTGGGTCGACTATCCCGATGTCGAGCGCGAGCTCGACATCGTGCGGCGCAAGTGTCCGGGCGTGCCCGCGCAGCTCGCGCGCGCGATCGTTGCGTTCACGCAGCGCCTGCGCTCGATGGACCTCTTCAAGTCCCCGGGCATCGCCGAAACGCTCGACTGGGCGGAAGCGTTGATGGCGCTCGACCGCATCGCACTCGACCCGGCGGCGGTCGCCGATACGATCGGCGTGCTACTCAAGTACCAGGACGACGTCGGCGCGCTGTCGATGGACGTGATCACGCGAATCGTCGACGACGTCAGGGCCGCCGAGGGCGTCGCGTCGTGACGGCCCGCGTGGGGATCGACGCCTGGTGCATGTCGTGAGCGTGCATCCGGCGCTCGCCGCGCTGCCCGCGGGCAAGCTCGCCGAAAACGTGCTGCATTTCGTGCGTATCCTGCGCGCGACCGGCGTACCCGTGGGGCCCGCGAAAGTGATCGACGCACTGGCTTCGGTCGACGCGGTCGGCGTCGCCAATCGCGTCGACTTTCGCGAGGCGCTGGCGGCGGTGCTGGTATCGCGCCACGAGCACCTGGCCCTGTTCGAGCAGGCGTTCGAGCTCTTCTGGCGCAATCCCCGCCTGCTCGAACGCATGATGGCGGCGCTGTTGCCCCGCGTGGCCGGACGCGTGCCTCAGGACGGTGCGCCGCCGATGCCCGCGCGCCTGGCCGAAGCGATGCTGCCTCCGCTGGCGACCACGCCGCACGTCGACGACGACGACGAGATCGAGCTCGACGCGGCGTTCACGTTCTCGCCACGCGAAGTGCTGCAGAAGCAGGATTTCGCGACGATGTCGCAAGGCGAGCTCGCCACGGTCAAGCAGCTGATCGCGCGGCTGCAACTGCCGTTGCCGTCGATGCCCGCGCGGCGCACGCGGCCCGCGCCGCATGGCCATCGCGTCGACCTGCGCGCCACGCTGCGACGCATGACCGGCGCCGCCGGCGCTGGCGCGCCACTGGCGATGCGTGAGCGCACGCGCCGCACGCCGCCGCTGGTGGTGCTGTGCGACATCTCCGGTTCGATGGAGCGCTACGCGCGCATGCTGTTGCACTTCGTCCATGCGATCACCAATGACCGCCATCGCGTGCACACGCTGGTGTTCGGCACGCGACTCACCAACATCACCCGCCACCTGCAGCACCGCGATGTCGACGTCGCGCTGGCGCGTATCACCGCCGCGGTCGACGACTGGTCGGGCGGCACGCGCATCGGCGAAAGCCTTGCCGAATTCAATCGCCGCTGGTCGCGCCGGCTGCTCGGGCAGAACGCGATCGTGCTGCTGATCAGCGACGGCCTCGACGCCGATGCCGGCGCCGGCTTGTCGTTTGAAATGGAACGCCTGGCGAAGTCGGCGACGCGCGTGATCTGGCTCAATCCGCTGCTGCGCTACGCCGATTTCGAGGCGCGGCCCGCGGGCATCCGTGCGATGCTGCCCTGGGTCGACGATTTCCGGCCGGTGCACAACCTCGCGAGCCTCGAGCAGCTGGCCGAGGCGCTGGCAGGCGAAAATCGGGGTCGGAGTCGTATTTCTCGCTAATCGGATCGGAGTCGAGTCTCCTGGAGACACAGCAGGATCGGCCGGCCATCGCTGCCAATACGACTCCTACCCCACACGGCGACGCATGGATTCGCGCGGTGTGCCGCCCCGCATGTCGGCACGGCGCGACATGCGGTAGCATGAGGGCCTGCGACGCATGCGTCGCATACGCGCATTGACAGTCTGCCGATGGAACTCGCCAATACCCGCATCGTCCCCGCGCCGCCTGCCGGCGTCTGGCGCGCGCTCAACGATCCCGATGTGCTGCGCGCGTGCATTCCGGGTTGCGAATCACTGCAGCGAAGCGGCGACAACGAATACCGGGCGTCGCTGGTGACGCGCATCGGACCGGTGTCGGCAAAATTCGCCGGTCGCATGACGATGACCGACATCGATTCGCCCAACGCGTACACGCTGCGCTTCGAAGGGCAGGGCGGCGCGGCCGGCTTCGCCAATGGTGAGGCGCGCGTGTCGCTGTCGCCCGCCGACGGCGGGCAGACGTCGATGGCCTATGCTGTCAAGGCGCAGGTCGGCGGCAAGATCGCGCAGCTCGGCTCGCGATTGATCGATGGCGTGGCCGCCAAGCTCGCCGATGATTTCTTCACGAACTTCACCGTGCATTTTTCTCCACCCGCGGCGACCGGCGCAGACGTCGCGAAGCCGCTTGCGACCGCGTCACCGGCAGGCGCAGGGGCGGACGAGGACGCGCCGTCGATCCGCGTGCGCGAGTCCGGTACCTGGACGCGATTCATCGCCATCGCGGCGATCATCGTCATACTCGCCTTCCTCTATTTCAACGGCGCGCGTCTCGGCTGAGGGCACGCGGAAGCCACATGGACAGCGTCGATTTCGAGGTGCTGAAGCGCAGCGCCGACTGGCTCGACCAGGGACGCCGTGTGTTGCTGGTGACCGTCGTCAAGACCTGGGGCAGCTCGCCGCGTCCCGAAGGCGCGATGCTCGCGGTGCGCGACGACGGTCTGGTCGTCGGATCGGTGTCGGGCGGCTGCATCGAGGACGACATCGTCGATCGCACGCGCAAGCACGGCATGCATGCGACGCGTGCTGAAATCGTCACGTACGGCGTGTCGGCCGACGAGGCGCGCCGCTTCGGGCTGCCGTGCGGCGGCACGATCCAGCTGGTGCTCGAGCCGCTGACGCGCGAGTCCGGCATGCGCGCATTGCTGCGCGAGATCGAGGAAGGCCACCTGGTCGCGCGCAGGCTCGATCTCGCGAGTGGATTCGCGACGCTGCACCCGTCCGACGCGACCGACGGCCTCGCATTCGACGGCAGGACGCTGACGACGATCCACGGGCCGCGCTACCGGATGCTGGTGATCGGCGCGTCGCAGTTGTCGAAGTACCTGGCGCAGATCGCCGTGGGCCTCGACTATCGCGTGACGATCTGCGATCCGCGCGAAGAATACACGGAAACCTGGGACATTCCCGGTGTTAGGCTGGTGCGCACGATGCCCGACGACACGGTGAAGGCGATGAACCTCGACGAGCGCTGCGCGGTGGTCGCGCTGACGCACGATCCCAAGCTCGACGACCTCGCGCTGATGGAAGCGCTGAAGTCCAAGGCGTTCTACATCGGTGCGCTGGGTTCGCGCGCCAACAACGCGAAGCGCCGCCAGCGGCTTGTCGAATTCGACCTGACGTCCGACGAGATCGCGCGTCTGCACGGCCCCATCGGACTCTACATCGGCAGCCGTACGCCGCCGGAGATCGCGATCTCGATCCTCGCCGAGATTACCGCGGTGAAGAACGGTATCGCGCCCGATGCGACGGTGCAAGTCGCGATGGCGAAGGCGATGATCGCGCCGTCGGAAGCGTGCCCGGTCGACTCGTGAACGGCGATTCGACTACCTGAACCGCAAATTTTCGCGTGGCAGCTGGTTGATCGCGGTGCAACCCATCAGCTTCATCCCCCGCTCGATCTCCTCCCGCATCAGGCCAAGCGCCCGTCGGCATCCATCCGATCGCCCCGCGGCCAGCGCGAACTCCAAGCGTGGCGCAGCCGGCCGAAGGCGTTGAACCGACTGGAAATAACGTCCGATCGACGGCCGGGAAATTCTGTCGCTCCCGGATAATTTTTCCGCTAGACTGCTGGACGTTTCGGCGAAGTTTCAGGCGCGACGCGGGTCGACGCTTTCGCTGGCGGCTTGGGGGTCGACGTGTTGCTGTCCGCATCGATACCTCCCTCCTTTTGCAGTCGGAGGATTCGGCCTGTCCCGCATGTTCCATTGGTGAGTATGCCGTGACCGAAACCGAGCTGCATACAACGAACCGCGCATTGGTAGCGAGTTTTCTCTTCACCGACCTCGTCGGCTTTTCGAAGGGAACGACTGCCGACCAGTACGCCGCCAAATCCACGTTGGCAACCATTCTTCGCGACAACCTTGCAGCCCTACGGGACGTCGACTACCGAATTAAGGATACCGGCGACGGCGCATTGATCGCATTCGTTTCCAATCCCGAGCACGCGCTCTACATGGCGCTGGCGATCGCACAGGATTTCGGACGGGCTGCGGGCAAGGCGGGCTTCCCCTCGAACAGCCTGCGCACGGGGATCCATCTTGGATCCGTCAAGGAGGCGATCGACTTCGAAGCACGTCCCAATTACGTGGGCGATGGCATCAACGCGGCCAAGCGGATCATGGACTTTGCCGCGCCTGGGCAGATCACGGCGTCGCGCGCATTCTTCGAAGCAGTCGCGTCCCTTGATGCGGCGTACGCCGCGCTGTTCAGTCACGTGGGTGCCCATGACGACAAGCACGGGCGCGCACACGAGCTGTACGCGATCGCCCCGAGTGCCGCGGTCCTGGAGAGTCTCAAGCGCGATCTCTCCGCGACCGCTCAGGAGTCCGCCGAATTCGCCGCCAGGAGCCAGGCAGCGATCAGGCGCGATCAGGAGTCGGCGGCAGCCATTGCCAACGGTTCTGCATCGAGGGCGAAGGCAGGGGGCGACGTGCTACGCAGCCGGACGATGCTTGTCGGCGCAGTGATCGTGCTTGCGCTTACGGCGCTGTATGTCGGCACGAAACTGAACGCACCGACCGGCCCGCAGGTCCCGCAAGTGGCGACCGAACCCAGCGGCTCGAGGCTTCCACCGGTGGCGACCGAATCGGTTGTGCAGCCGACTTCACATCAGGCGGTGGCGCCGCCAAGCGTGGGGGAGGCAGGGCCCGTCGATGCGCGGAACGCGATCACTGCTCTGCCCTCGATCAATACTCCGCCCAAGCCCGAAGTTTCCGACGCGGTCCCCATAGCGCGCATCGAAGGCGCGCGCGATCCAACATTGCCGGCGAGCGCCCTCGCGGCACCAGCGACGAAGACTAGCGCCACCGTCAAACCGAGGGCCGCCGCAATTTCCGCCGCATCGATTCCGGCAACTGCAGTCCCTGATCGGACCAGCCCGCGTTGCAGTCGCATCATGGAAAAGGCGACGCTGGGCGAAGCGCTTACCATCGACGAAAAGAGGGAGCTCGCAAATTCATGTCGCTAAGTCTTTCACGAAGCATGACGCGTGGGCCGGCCACCACCAGCCTGGTTGCCTTGGTCCTTCTGGTTGCTGCATGCGCCGCGCCCCCGGCGCCCGAGCGTCCGACCGCACCGACGTCGGAGTTGACCTTTGATGCGGGCGTCGATTACGCGATCGACGACCTGCTGGTCCAGGCGCGCAGGCTGCCCGCGTTCAATCCAGCGCCAGGCTTGCTCAAGAAAGAGTCGGACGTTCCGCGCGGTGTCATCGCGGTCGACCCCGCCATCGACGGCAATACCGGGCAGCAGACGATGGCTTCGAAAGCCCTCGACTCGCGGCTTTTGAAACGCGCTTCCGAAAAGTTCGCGCAGTTCGACCTGGCTGCCGTCAACTCGACCATTCTCGGCAAGGCGCAGTACCTGCTGGCATCGACGCTCACTCCGATCGATGCGGCGAAGGCAACGGGAACGTTCCGCATCAGCCTGTCGCTGACCGATATAAGGACCGGCTTCGTGGTCGCGCAGACCGTGGCGAGGATCCGCAGCGAGGGCGTCGACACGACGCCAACTCCGTTCTATCGAGACAGCCCGTCGTTGACCAAGGATCGCGTCGTCGAAGGGCAGATCCGCACCGCACAGACGCCGACCGGCGGCGCGGCCGACGAGCTCTACATATCGAGGCTTCCGATCGCCGCGTTGATCAGCGAAGGCTCGAACCTGTATGAAGCTGGCAACTATGCCGAAGCGCTGCGCTACTACGAGTCGGCCGCGGCGCGTCCCGAGGGACAGCAGTTGCGCGTGCTGAATGGCCTTTACCTTGCCAACACGCAGCTTGGACGTAACGACGACGCCGAAAAGGCATTCGCGAAAATCGTTGCAATCGGCCTCGCAACCAACAGTCTTTCGGTCAAGTTCCTGTTTCGTCCCGGTTCGCTGGATTTTCTCGCGGACTCGAAAATCAGCGGCCAGTACGCGATGTGGCTGCGTCTCGTTGCGCGCGAAGTCGCGGTGTCCAAGACCTGCCTCACCATCGTCGGTCACACGAGCAATACCGGATCGGAGCAGTTCAATGACAGGCTCTCGATGCAAAGAGCGGTCACGATCCAGCGTCGGATCGAGGCCCTGTCCCCCGAGACCGCGGGCCGACTCGTATCGGCCGGCATGGGCTTTCGCGAAAACCTCGTGGGTTCCGGCACCGATGACCTGCGCGACGCGCTCGACAGGCGGGTCGAATTCAAGGTCCGCAACTGCTAGAGGGTTTGCCGCAGAGGACTCGCCGTGTGAAGAACGATTTGGGGTCGACACGATTCTTCATCACCGGCTAAACGGGTGACGGCAGTCGTGGGCAACTTGCCGTTTCCCGGTACCTGGAACGCGGTTCGACGCGAGTGATTTGTCGTTTCATTTAAGTCTCCAGCCCTGCTGAGCGGAGCGCGGCGATCACTGCGGTCGCATCGCGCGGCGCATCGCCAACTACCCGCGCCGCGTGATACCTTGCTCGCGCTCGTGCGATGACCCTCGTGCGGCGTTACCCAGGGGATAGTGCATGCGCAATCGCGTCATCGAGTGTATCGCCATCGGCGGCATCGTGATGATCGCCGGTATCTCGGCGGTTGGAGCGCAGAACCAGACATCCGACGTCAGCCCGGTCCTCCTCGAGGACACGCTGCCGTTTCGCATCAGCATCGAGCTGGCGGACTTTTCCCTGCCCAGCGGGCTGCAATCGTATGTCGCGGGAACATCCGGCGGACGCTGGCTGATGCTCGCCGGGCGCATCAACGGCTTGCACGGCTTCAACAACGACGACAGCAATTTTCCGCCCAACCAGCAGAACACGATGGTGTTCGTCGTGGACCCGGTGCAGCAGACCGTGGTCACGCGCTCGCTGGCCGATCCTGGCGCGGGACTCAGCCAGGCGCAGATCGACCTGCTGTCGGTGACCAGCGCGCAGTCGTATCAGCGCGGCCGCACGCTGTACATCAGCGGCGGTTACGGCATCGACACAGCGGCCGCCACGTTCTCGACCAAGGACGCACTGACCGCGATCGACGTACCCGCGCTGATGCAGTGGGTCGTCAATCCGCCGCCGGGCGACACCGCTGCGCAACACATCCGGCAGATTCACGATCCCATCTTCCAGGTCACTGGCGGTCAGATGAGACTGGGCGCAAACGGCGTGACGCTGCTGATGTTCGGACAGGATTTCGTCGGCGCCAATGTGATCTCGGCCAACGGCACGTACACCGAACAGGTCCGTCGGATGCGCATCGTCGACGACGCTGTCGCGTTGAGCGTCGTGCCACTCGTCGCGCTACCCGCGGTTCCGGATGCCAACTATCGACGTCGTGACCTCAATATCGTCCCGACGATGCGCAATGGCGCTGACGCCGGATGGACGGCGCTGTCGGGCGTGTTCACGCCAGGCAATGGCGTATGGACGGTGCCGGTGGACATCGCCAGCGACGGCACGCCCTCGATGGCGGATCCGTCGAGCGCTGCCACGTTCAAGCAGGCGATGAATGGATATGTGTCGGCCAATTTCGGCGCATATTCGGCCGACACTGACCGGATGTACACCGTCCTGCTCGGCGGCATCAGTTACGGTTATTTCGCCGGCGGCGCGTTGGTCACCGACGCGGAGCTGCCTTTCATCAACCAGGTCACGACGGTGCTGCACGGCGCCAACGGAACCGATTCGCAGTACCTGATGAGCGCCGAATATCCGTTGATCGCATCGACCGGCTCCAATCCCGGCAATGCGTTGTTGTTCGGCAGCGCCGCACACGTATTTGCCACCGCCGGCTTGCCGCGATACGCCAATGGCGTGCTCGACCTGGACCTGATCGGCACGCAGCCGCGTATCGTTGGCTATATCGTGGGCGGGATCATGAGCACGCTGCCCAATACCGTGACCCAGTCGGATACGGCGGCGTCGCCGACCATATTCAAGGTCACGTTGACTTCGTTGCGGACGCCTGTGGTGGTGCAGGCCCGTCCGGTCCCAATGCTTTCACCGTGGGAATTGCTTGCGTTTGCATTGCTCGTCGGCGCGATGGGCACCGCATCGCTGCGCGCAGGCAACATGAAAATCGGTTCGCCCCCTCGTACTTAGCGTCGCTCGAATTCTTCTGGCGCGCAATTTTCTGGCGCTGGGCAGCTTCTCACCCTGCATATCCGCTGACGGACCCCCGTAACGACAGCGCCGCGGCGGATCGCTTGATTGTCTTACATATGTAAGATATAGTTGTCATGTGAAAGGATTAGCCAACCTGTCGATCGATGGCGACCAGCTGCTCGCGCTGCTGTCGGCACTCGACAATCCGCACCGGTTGCGAATCATCGCGTTGTTGTCGACTGGCGGGCGTAACTACGTCAGTCAGCTCGCCCGCGAAATCGGCATCAGCCGCCCGCTGCTGCACTTGCATTTGCAAAAGCTCGAAGCGGCGGGCCTCGTGACTAGCCAGCTCGAATTGTCACGCGATGGCAAGGCGCTCAACTACTACGAAGTCAGCCCTTTCAGCGTTGAACTCACCCCCGCCGCAATCGCCAAGGCGGCGAAGTCCCTGACGACCAAACCCGAGAAGTAGAGGATTCCCATGTCCGAAAACGTGTATCTGCTGACCATCGGTATGCCACTTGCAACGATCCTGCTGATTTTCGGCATGCGGTACTTCTCCGCTGTCCAGCAGGCGAAGGCGCGCCTCGCCAACGACGACGCCTATCGCCAGATTGCCGAGCGAGCGGTGGCATCGCAGTCCGAAACTTCGATCGCGCTGAAGTCGATCTGGCTGATCGTCATTGCGGTCCCGCTGTGGTCCGCGCAGCAGATGGACGCCAATACATGGGAGACCGCCACCGCCTGCTTGTGGGGCGTGATCTTTCCGCTCGTCATTCCGTGGCGCCATGTGATCGCGAATTTCGTGATGAAGCCGGGTGATCGGTGGCGGTGAGTGGATGATTGCGGCGACGGCGCGGAATGGGGTCAGGTGCCGCAGAACGTTTGATAGCACGCCGTCGCGGCGGCGGGCGCCGGCTCGGTGAAGTAGGGCGCCACCACCGGCGTTTCGTCGTACGGATGCTTGAGCGCATCCAGCAAACGCTCGAACGGCGCGAGATCATCGGCGTCGGACGCGGCGGTCAATGCTTCTTCCACCCGATGGTTGCGCGGGATGACGATGGGATTGACGCTGCGCATCAGTGCAGGCCGATCGATTGCTGCCTGCGCCAGCCCATGCGCTGCGTGGCCATCCTCGCGGGCACAGCGGGATCGCCAACGAGCCAGCCACGCGTCGGGCGCACCTGCATTGGCGAACAGCGCGTGCAGCGGCGCTTCGTCGCCGGCAGCGGTATCGCCGAGCCGGCGCCACCCGAGCGTGAAATCCACGCGCTCGGCGTGAAGGAGTGCCAGCCAATCTTCAGCCAACGCCGTATCGGCGCTGTCGTCCTCCGGTTCGGTGCAGCGTAGCCCGAGCTTGCAGCGTTGTCCGCGCAACCGATGTTTGCGGTACTGCACCGGGAAAGCGGCGATGACCTCAGTCGCCATCGCAATCGCTTGGTCAGCATCGTCGGACAACAGCGGCAGCAACGTTTCGGCCAGGCGTGAAAGGTTCCAGCTCGCGATGTCTGGTTGGTTGCCGAAGGCGTAGCGTCCGTGGTGGTCGATCGAGCTGAACACCGTGGCGGGGTCATAGGCTTCCATGAACGCACACGGGCCGTAGTCGATCGTCTCGCCCGACAACGTCATGTTGTCGGTGTTCATCACGCCGTGGATGAAGCCGACGTTCATCCACTGCGCGATCAACGCAGCCTGGCGCTCGACCACATTTCGCAGCAGCCCGAGGAAGGGCTGCGCCGTGGTCGCAAGCGCGGGATCGTGCCGCGCGATCGTGTATTCGGCAAGCTTGCGCACGCTATCCATGTCGCCGCGCGCGGCATAAAACTGAAACGTCCCGACGCGGATGTGGCTCGCCGCCACGCGCGTCAGTACCGCGCCGGGCAACGCGTTTTCGCGGAACACCTGCTCGCCTGTCGCTGTAACCGCCAGCGCGCGCGTGGTGGGGATGCCCAGCGCGTGCATCGCCTCGCTGACCAGCACCTCGCGAAGCATCGGACCCACGGCGGCCTTGCCGTCTCCACCACGGGCGAACGGCGTGCGACCGGAGCCCTTGAACGCGATGTCACGGCGATGTCCCTGGCGATCGATCACCTCGCCGAGAAGCAGCGCGCGGCCGTCGCCGAGTCTAGGCGAGAAGCCGCCAAACTGGTGGCCGGCATACGCCTGCGCCAATGGTTCGGCACCGTCGGGCACGGTATTGCCCGCGAAGATTGCAGCGATCGCTTGATCGTCGAGGGAGGCGAGGTCGAGCGCAAGCTCTTGCGCCAATGGACGATTGAAAAACAGCAATCCCGGCGCGCGGACGACCGCGGGCCGTTGAGCGACGTAGAAGCCGGGCAGCTCGCGCGCGAACGAGTTGTCGAAGTGAAATGCATCCGTCGATGCAACCGGCTCATGGGCGATGTCCATGGCCAAGTTTGCCACACTGAGGTACCACCCGTTGCCTGCTGGGTGCCGGCAACGTGCAAGCAGCGAACTTGGACGGCCGTCACCCTGTCATTGCTGTTGGTATATGCTTGCGCCGGCATTTTCCCCACATCGCAATTTCACAGTAATCTCAAGGACGCTTCATGCCCACAATCGTTGTGCACCATGACATCAAGGACAAAGCTAAATGGCTTGCTTCGTCCAAGCGCAAGGAGCTATTTGGCCCTCTCGGCATCACCAATATCCGCACGTTCGTTGACCCGCAAAACACTACCCGCGTGGCTGTACTGATGGACGTCCCCGATATGGCAGCGCTCGCAGCCGTGATGAAGTCCAAGGCCGGCGCCGACGCAATGGCGCATGACGGCGTGGTGCCCGAATCGTTGGTACTTCTGGTCGAAGCGTAGCGTGTCGACATCGAGCTTCTGGTTGGAGATGTCGATCACGGCATTCATCTCGGTTATTCGTAACGGCGCCTCAGCATCGTTGCTGCGACCTACTCCTCGAAGCGACCGGTGGCGTCACGATCGCGCTCGTATCGTCTCTTGAGCGGAAACGGTGGCAACCAGGACTCGCGACGAACGGTCCAGCTTTCGTAGGTTGGCATCAATTGGTCAGGGGCATCCAGGGATCCCAGGTTCACTTCGATTTCGTCGGCGGTGCGTGCGAAAATGGACGAGCCGCAGCGGGGACAGAAAAACCGCCCGGCGTAGTCGCGTGTTTCGCCATCGATCGTCACCGCATCCTGAGGGAACACCGCGGAAGCGTGAAAAAGGGCCCCATGATGCTTGCGGCAGTCGAGACAGTGACAAAGGCCGACCCGGTATGGGGGTCCCGACGCCACCATTCTGACGTCGCCGCAGAGGCAACCGCCCGTGAATCGGTCCATGCTGCGTCTCCCTGGAATCAAGCGGTCGGAATGTTAACAACGAACCTCGCCTGGCGTCCATGAAAAATGCGCCAGCCTTTTGATCCGACGATGGAACTCGGCAAGCAGCAGCGCAGGCTCAAATACGCGGAGGATCATTCACGGATCTCGCGGTCGCGACGCGCTGCGTTCGGTCGCTGCGTTTCAGCGTGGGCATGGCTGTCAGCAGGATTCATTGCCTTGGCTTCACTCGGTGCGCCGCTCGCGCTTGCGCAGTCGGAAAGCCGCGCAGAGCAGGCTTGGCAGCAGGGCAGCATGCTTTACGATCGCCACGACTATCGACGTGCGATGGCTGCCTATCAGGAGGCTGCGCGGCTCGGTGATGCGCGCGCGATGACCGTACTCGGCACGATGTATCGCGAAGGCCAAGGCGTCGCAGGTGATAAGAGGCAGGCCGCGCAGTGGTATGAGCGCGCCGCCGCGGGTGGAAGCCGCGCCGCGCGATTTGCGCTCGGTGACATGCTGGAATCGGGCGATGGCATTGCGCGCAATGTCGCGCGAGCGGCGCAGTTGTACGAGCAGAGCGCGCGCCAAGGGTTCCCCGAAGCGCAGTTCGCGCTTGGCATCAGCTATGAATTCGGACAAGGCGTCCCGCGCAATCGCCGGACCGCCGTCCAATGGCTCGACAAAGCGGCCGCTCAGGGCGATGGGCGCGCCCACTGGTATTCGAGCTGGCTGCAGGCATCGGCCACGCCGCATTTCGACAACCCCGATCGTTTGCGCGATTATGTGAATGGACAGGTCGACGCACGCATGCGCCGGCAGATGGGCGCGGGCAACAGCAACTGTTCGATGGTGCCGTGGGTATGCTCGCGCGAGCGCGCCGAAGCCATCTGGAAGAGCGAATATCACCCGCCGAACACACCCAGTCCCTACCGAAACTAGCGCCCATCACCCGCAGCGGTGTGCATCGGTTACGCGGCCCCAACGCTATTTCAGAAATCCGCTCATGCCGGTGGTTGCTGAGCTGAGCCGGTCGTTTTCGGTGTCGTCGAGTGCAAGCACGCGACGCTGCAACGGCGAAAGCGCGGCTACGGTTTCGCGGCGCAGCAGTCCCTTTTGATACTGCTGCTGCGGCTTGTCGTTGCGTGTGTAAAACGCATGCAGCGCCCGGCGGCAACGATCGGTGCGGTTGGCGGTTCCTCCATGCCACATGTGCGCATTCATCACGACCACGGTGCCGGCCTCGCCGGTGACGATCGCTTCGTCCGCAAGCGAGCCCGGATTGTCCGGACCAGGGAGGCGGCGCCAGGTATGGGAGCGAGGCATCATGCGCGTCGCGCCGTTGTCCGCGGTGAAGTCGTCGAGCATCCACAGCGTGTTGCACACCCAGTAACCGCGCTCGTCGGCGATCGCACCGACGTCGGCATGCCAAGGTTGCGACTCTCCGTTGTGCGGGTTCGTCGAGCGGGCATTGAGGCTGCTTAGCTTGTAGGCCGGTCCGATCACGTGCTCGATGCACTCGAGAATTTCCGGCATTGAAACGAGTTCTGCGAAGACTGCACTCTTGTCGACCAGGTTGGCCAAGCGTCGAGTACCTGGTTCGTTGCGGAACTCGGATCCGGCCTCGCTGCCTTCTTGCGCCCACAGCGTCTCCACGCGGTCGCGCAACTCGGCGACCATCTGCGGCGGAACGAAGCCGGGCAGTACGAGATAGCCCAATTCATCCAGCTGCCGTTTCCCGGATTGACCAAGCATAAGAAAACTCCTTCGGCCAGCTGAAGTACCTGGCGTTCACCACGAAACGGTCCGGTCCAGGTACGCCATCTTGTGCGGGCAACCTCGCGAGAAGACTATATTCGACAACGCGCCTGGTCAACGGGCGTCGCTGGCGCAGATGCAGCACACTGTCCCGTTCATCTCCGTTGAGGGAAGGAAGATCGACAACGGCCTCGGCCAGCGCACGATGGAGATTCCGGGCCATGGCACGTTCCGGGGCCACGACGGCAGGCCTGGGATGCCGGAACGATGTCCCTGACCCGAGCCGACGGCGAGCGTCAGATGTTTGTCGCGGTAAATCTCATGAGGTGGAATACGCTGGACTTGTCGGGGAAGTCGCGGCACCATCCCATCGATGCGTTGATCCCGGCCCCGGGTGGCTCATCTCGATGGAGTTGACATGGTGAATCCAGCAAAGAACACGATTTGCCTTTGGTACGATCGCGACGCCGAGAACGCGGCGCGATTTTACGCAAAGACCTTTCCCGATTCGTCCGTTGGCGCGGTGTACCGCGCACCAGGAGACTTTCCGTCGGGGAAGAAGGGAGACGTGTTGACCGTCGAGTTTACCGTGATGGGCGTTGCGTGCCTCGGGCTCAACGGCGGACCCGCATTCCAGCACAACGAAGCATTCTCGTTTCAGGTCGCGACGGCTGACCAGGCCGAAACCGATCGCTACTGGAACTCGATCGTCGGCAACGGCGGCCAGGAAAGCGCGTGCGGCTGGTGCAAGGACAAATGGGGATTGTCCTGGCAGATTACGCCGATCGCCCTGACGAAAGCGATCACCGACGCCGACCCCGCTTCCGCTAAGCGCGCGTTCGATGCGATGATGCAGATGAAGAAGATCGACATCGCTGCAATCGAGGCGGCGCATCGCGGTTGAGATGCGTCTTCGACGCGTGTCTCTCGGAAGTACAACGCACATAACGGCCGGCCGGATCCGTGCGGTTTGGCGGGCGATTTTCGACCGATGGAACCAGGGTCGGGCACGCACGCGATCTCGCAGGCGTTGCTAATGGTCGGCGGCCATTCAATGAAAATCCCGCGACCGCGTCTCCAGCCCACCCAACATCGGCGTCAAGTCCACAAGCCGCGCCGCCAGCAGGTGCACGACGATCCCCTCGCGCTCGACCTTTCCATATACCGCCATCAGCCGTGAGCCGAGCAGCTCGCGGCGCTGGCGATCGCCGAGATCGCGCCACACGATCACATTGGTGTTGCCGGTCTCGTCTTCGAGCGTGACGAACACGACGCCGCTCGCGGTGTCGGGACGCTGACGGCCGATGACGATGCCTGCGGTGCGCACGATGCGGCCGTGCGGCGTGTTGGCGACTTCGCGCGCGGTGGCCAGGCGACGCGCGGCGAGCTGCTTGCGCAGCAGCGCCAGCGGATGGCGGCCGAGCGTGAGGCCGAGCCGGCGATAGTCGGCGACGATGTCCTGGCCTTCGGTGGGCGCTGCGAGCTCGGCGCGCGTTTCGTCGAAGCTGCCGCCGGCGAGGATCGCTGGCAACTTCTCCACGCCGGCGACATTCCACACCGCGTCGTGACGGTGTCCGGCCAACGCGGCGAGTGCACCGCCGTAGGCGAGCGCTGCAAGATCGCGCTTGTCGAGCGCCGCGCGATGCGCGAGGTCGGCGACGGAAACGAAGGGCGCCTGTGCGCGCGTGGCGACGATCCGCGCCGCGCCCGCTTCGGTGAGGCTTGCGATCATTCGCAAGCCGAGGCGGAGCGCGGGGGTCGGAGTCGAATTTAACGCAGCCGTGACGGAGTTCACGCCAGTCGCCTGCAAATTCGACTCCGACCCCAATTTTTC
This sequence comes from Betaproteobacteria bacterium, assembly GCA_040006455.1. Taxonomy (GTDB): domain Bacteria; phylum Pseudomonadota; class Gammaproteobacteria; order Burkholderiales; family Casimicrobiaceae; genus VBCG01. The sequence goes on from JBDTWY010000040.1 coordinate 21,507, forward strand.
CAGCGCGCAGTCCCACTCGCTGATCATCACGTCGGGCGCGCGCACTTCGACGCCATGGCGCTGCGCGTCCTGCACCAGTTGCGCGGGCGCGTAGAAGCCCATCGGCTGCGAATTGAGCAGCGCGCCGGTGAACGCCGCCGGATGGTAGAGCTTCAGCCACGACGACACGTAGACCAGCAGCGAGAACGATGCCGAATGCGATTCTGGAAAGCCGTATTCGCCGAAGCCCAGGATCTGCTGGTAGATCTGTCGCGCGAACGCTTCGCTGTAGCCGCGCAGCGACATGCCGTCGACCAGGCGCTGCTCGAATTTCTCGAGGCCGCCCTTGCGCCGCCATGCGGCCATCGAGCGGCGCAGCTGGTCGGCTTCGCCGGATGAAAAACCGGCAGCCACTTCAGCGAGCTTCATCACCTGTTCCTGGAAGATCGGCACGCCCAGCGTGCGTTCAAGCACTGCTTCGACCTCCTTGCTCGGATAGGTGAAAGCCTCCTTGCCCTGGCGGCGCCGCAGATAGGGATGCACCATGCCGCCCTGGATGGGGCCGGGCCGCACGATCGCGACTTCGATCACCAGGTCGTAGAAGTTGGCGGGCTTCAATCGCGGCAGCATCGACTGCTGCGCGCGTGATTCGATCTGGAACACGCCGATGGTGTCGGCGCGCTGGATCATTTCGTATACCTTGGGATCCTCGGCGGGAATGGCCTGCATCGCCAGCGTGCGGCCCGTCCACGCCGAGGCCATCGCCAGTGCGCGGCGAATCGCCGACAGCATGCCCAGTGCCAGGCAGTCGACCTTGAGCAGTCCCATCGCATCGAGGTCATCCTTGTCCCACTGGATCACCGTGCGATCGACCATCGCCGCGTTTTCGACAGGCACCATCCGCTCGATCAGCCCGCGCGCGATGACGAAGCCGCCGACGTGCTGCGACAAGTGTCGCGGAAATCCCTGCAGCGACGCCGTCAGGTGCACGAGGCGCGCGATCAGCGGATTGTCCGGGTCGAAGCCGGCTTCGCGGATGCGTGACTCGTCGATCTTGCGCCCGTCCCACCATGCGAATACGCTGGACAGCCGGTCGATCTGCGCCAGGTCGAGCCCGAGTGCCTTGCCGACGTCGCGCACCGCGCTCTTCGGCCGGTAGGTGATCAGCGTCGCCGCGAGCGCTGCGCGGTCGCGCCCGTACTTGGCGTAGATGTACTGCATCACCTCCTCGCGGCGCTGGTGCTCGAAGTCGACGTCGATGTCCGGTGGCTCGTTGCGCTCGCGGCTGATGAAGCGCTCGAACAGCATCGACATCCGTGACGGGTCCACTTCGGTGATGCCGAGCGCGTAGCACACCGCCGAGTTCGCCGCCGAGCCGCGCCCCTGGCACAGGATCTCGCGCGAACGCGCGAACGCGACGATGTCGTGCACGGTGAGGAAGTAGGGCTCGTAGGCGAGCTCGGCGATCAGCAACAGCTCGTGCTCGACCAGGTCGCGCACTTTCTGCGGAATCGGCGCACCGCGATCGCCGGGCGTGCGCGGATAGCGGCGCGCGAGTCCCGCTTCGACGAGCTTGCGCAAATGCGACGCCGGGGTTTGGCCCGGGGGCACGATCTCCTCTGGATACTCGTAGCGCAGGCAGTCGAGCGAAAAGTGGCAGCGCTCGGCATGGGCGACGGTGGCGGCGAGCAGCTCCGGCGGGTAGACCGAGGCGAGCCGTGCGCGCGAGCGCAGGTGCCGCTCGCCGTTGGCGAACAGCGCATAGCCGCAGTGCGCGAGCGGCGTGCCGATGCGGATCGCCGTCATCGTGTCCTGCAGCATCCGCCGCGCGCGCAGGTGCATGTGCACGTCGCCGGCGGCGAGCATCGCCACGCCGCTGGCGCGGCTGATCGCATGCAGCTCGGCGAGCCGCGCGCGCTCGCCGCCGCGCGCGTGCAGCTCGACGGCCATCGCCGCGTGGGCGCCGAACGTGTCGACGACGAACGCCGCGTCGGCGGGTAATGCCGTCGCACCCGGTATCCACAGCGCGAGGCAGCGTGTCGCGAGGTCGCGCAAGTCGTCGCGCGTCAGCACGTAGTGGCCCTTGATCGCGCGCCGCCGCGCGCGCGTGATCAGTTGCGAGAGGTCGCCGTAGCTTTCGCGGTCGACCGCGTGCAGCACGATTTTCATGCCGTCGGCCAGCGTGAACTCGCTGCCGATCACCAGCGGCAGGCCGACTTCCTTGGCGGCCAGGTGCGCGCGCACCACGCCGGCCAGCGAGCACTCGTCGGTGATCGCCAGCGCCGCATAGCCCAGCGCCTTAGCGCGCTCGCAAAGCTCCTCGGGCTGCGAGGCGCCCCGCAGGAACGAAAAGCCGGACACGCAGTGCAGCTCGGCGTAGGCGGGAAGGACGTCGATGGACATACCGTACAAATATACGGTATTCGGCGCCTGCACGCCGGCAATCCGCTAAACTCGCGCTCCTCGCAATCCCTTCCCCGTTCATGCCCGCCATCGCCTTCGATCGTTTCTATCGCTACGCCGAGCTCACCGACCTCCTTGCCGCCTTCGCGCGCGAGCATCCGACGCTCGCCCGCGTCGAATCGATCGGCAAGAGCCATGAAGGACGCGACATTCCGGTGATGACGATCACCAACAGCGCGACCGGCCCCGCCGACGAAAAGCCTGCGCTGTGGGTCGACGGCAACATTCACGCGACCGAAGTCGCGGCGTCGGCGGCGAATCTCTATTTCATCAACCTGCTGCTGACGCAATACGGCAAGGACCCTCAGGTAACGCGGGCACTCGACACGCGCGCGTTCTATGTGTGTCCGCGGATCAATCCCGACGGCGCCGAATGGGCGCTCGCCGACCAGCCGAAGTGGGTGCGCTCCAGCACGCGTGCCTATCCGTTCGACGAGGACGAGCCGGAAGGGCTGATCGTCGAGGACATCGACGGCGACGGCCGCATCCTGCAGATGCGCATTGCCGATGCCAACGGCGTGTGGAAGGCGCATCCCGAAGAGCCACGGTTGATGGTGCGTCGCGACCCCGACGAAGTCGGCGGCACCTACTACCGGATCCTTCCCGAAGGCCGCTATGACAACTACGACGGCCACACGCTCAAGGTGAAGAAGGCGCGCGAGCGGCTCGACCTCAATCGCAACTTTCCGGGAAGCTGGCGCCAGGAATTCGAGCAGATGGGCGCAGGACCGTATCCGACGTCGGAGCCGGAGATTCGCGCCGTCGTCGACTTCATCGTCAAGCATCCGAACATCACTGGCGGCACGTCGTTCCACACATGGAGCGGCGTGCTGCTGCGGCCGTTCGAGCACCAGTCCGACGAGGAGATGCACGCCGAGGACCTGTGGGTGTACCAGGCGCAGGGCAGGAAGGGCACCGAGCTGACCGGCTATCCCAACATTTCCGTGTACCACGAGTTCCGCTACCATCCGAAGGAAGTCATCGGCGGCACGTTCGACTGGATCTACGAGCACCTGGGACTGTTTTCGTGGGTCGTCGAGATCTGGGCGCCGATGCGCGAGGCGGGCGTCACCGACTACAAGTTCATCGACTGGTTCCGCGATCATCCGATCGAGGACGACCTGAAGCTCATTCGCTGGAGCGACGCCACGCTCGGCGGCATCGGCCACATCGCGTGGAAGCCGTTCGATCACCCGCAACTCGGCATGGTCGAGATCGGCGGCTGGAATCGCTTCCATGCATTCTCCAATCCGCCGCCGGCGTTTCTCGAAAAGGAAATCGCGCGCTTTCCGGCGTGGCTGTTGTGGCAATCGCTGATCTCGCCGAAGCTGGCGCTCCTGCACGCAGGCGCCGAGAAGATCGGCAGCGACACGTGGAAAATCATGCTGGTCGTGCAGAACGAGGGCTGGCTGCCGGCGTACGTCAGCAAGCGCGCGCTGGCGCGCAAGACGGTGCGCGGGCTGATCGTCGACGTCGCGTTGCCCGACGGCGCGACGCTGGTCTCAGGCAAGGCGCGCGACGACTACGGGCAGCTCGAGGGCCGCGCATACAAGCACAGCGGCGTGTCGTTCTTCCCCGATCACAACGTGACCGACGACCGCGTGAAGATAGAGTGGGTGGTGCATGGCCGCGCGGGCCAGGCGATCGATCTGGTCGCGCGCCACGACAAGGCGGGGACGGTGCGCGCCTGCGTCACGCTCGAGTCATGACTTTGGTGAATCATTGCGCGATCACATCCACGGTCGCCGCGGCAGTTGTGCGACCGCGCAATATCGGCGAGGCCGCGCGATCCATACTCGATCGTCGATTATCACAGGGAGAGACACGATGAAATTGCAACGCATGCTGCTGTCCGTCGCGCTGGCGACGATCGTCGCCGGCTGCGCGACGCATTCCGGACCGCGCGAGGGTCTCGCGCGAGTCGACCACATCATCGTGCTGTACGCGGAAAACCGCAGCTTCGACAATCTCTATGGATTTTTCCCCGGCGCCAACGGCATCGCCAACGCGACGGTGGAATCGATGACGCAGGTCGATCGCGATGGCAGCGTGCTGTCGCGGCTGCCGGCGACATGGAAGGGCACGTCCGCCGATCCGCTGTTTCCGCAGGACCTGCCGAACCGGCCGTTTCGCATCGACGCGCCGCCGGTCAACCTGCCGCTGTCGACACCGACTCGCGACCTCGTGCACAAGTTCTACCAGAACCAGGAACAGATCAACGGCGGGCGCAACAATCGCTTCGTCGCCGCTGGCGATTCGGGCGGGCTGACGATGGGCTACTACGACGGCTCGTCGCTGCCGCTGTGGAAGTGGGCGCAGCAGTACACGCTGGCCGACAATTTCTTCATGGGCGCATTCGGCGGCTCGTATCTCAACCACATGTGGCTGATCTGCGCGTGCACGCCGATCGACCGCGACGCGCCTGCGAATCTGCGCGCGCAGGTCGACGACCGTGGCTGGCTCAAGACCAAGGCGACGTCGCCGGCGTCGGTGCTGACGGGCGCGCCGGAAGTGCTCGACGGCGACGTGACGCCCGACGGCTACTCGGTCAACACGACGCAACCGCCGTGGCAGCCGTCGCGCGTGCCGCCGGCGAAAGGCGGCGACCCGCGCGACACCAATCCGGCGCAGCACACGCTGCCGCCGCAGACGCTGACGACGATTGGCGACACGCTGTCGGCGAAAGGTGTGTCATGGGCGTGGTATGCCGGTGCGTGGGACGCAGCGGTCGCCGATGGCACGCAGCCGCCCGACGTGCCGCGCCGCGCGATCGCGACGTCCGCCAACGGTGGGCCGTATTTCGTCACGCATCACCAGCCGTTCAACTACTTCAAGCGCTTCGCACCCGGCACGCCTGACCGCGCCGAGCATCTCAAGGATTACAACGATCTCGTCGCCGGCATCGACAGCGGCAACCTGCCGCAGGTGGTTTTCTACAAGCCTCAAGGCACGCTCAACGAGCATCCCGGCTATGCCGACGTCTGGTCCGGCGACCTGCATCTCGACCAGTTGCTGAAGCGCATCCAGGCGAGCCCCGTGTGGCAATCGAGCGTCGTGATCGTCACCTACGACGAGAACGGCGGATTCTGGGACCACGTCGCGCCGCCCAGGGCCGACCGCTGGGGCCCGGGATCGCGCATCCCGGCGATCATCGTGTCGCCGTTCGCGCGACGCGGCTACGTCGATCACACGCTCTACGACACCACATCGATCCTCAAGCTGATCACGCGGCGCTTCGATCTCGAGCCGCTGCCCGGCGCGCGGCCGATGATGGGGGATCTCACCAACGCGCTCGCGCAGTGACGTGACGCCGCGCACGCAGCGCGCGCGATGACACGCATTCCGCGCGGCGTCTGGGTGCTCGGGTTCGTCAGCCTGCTGATGGACTCGTCGAGCGAGCTCGTGCACGCGCTGCTGCCGC
>JBDTWY010000041.1:0-26982 GCA_040006455.1 Betaproteobacteria bacterium
CCCAGTGTCGTGGGTCTGACGTCACATCACAGACGCTGGGTTCCCGCTTTCGCGGGAATGACGGACGTGGGGGAAATGACGGCAGTGCAGGGAACGGCGTCGCTGAAAGGGGCGCTACGGCATCGAGGCGAGATAGACAGTACTGCGCTTGGACATATTGTGGTTTACACAACTGGGGGCTAGAATTTTTCCAACGATCTTGAGAATGGGTCCGCCGGGCGCGCGGATCGGCCCTGCGGGTTCGCCCGGCAGGCTTGTAGTTCACGGGAGGCTACGATGAAATTTTCACTGAAAGCAGTTGCGGTATGCGTGTCACTGGCTGTGGCGCCGTTCGCGGCGCAGGCAGCCGAGCTCGAAACGCTGGGCGCGATGCACCAGACGGGCGCCGCGATCGATTGGCCGACGATTCCGCAAACCGGTCCGAACGCCGACCAGATCAAGGTCAACCTTGCGAAGATCAAGTTGCCGCCGGGTTTCCACATCGGGCTCTACGCGATCGTTCCGGACGCGCGTCACATCGCCGTCGGCCCGCAGGGCGTCGTGACCTTCGTCGGCACGCGCAAGTCCAAGGTGTGGGCGGTCACCGATCGCGGTCGCCGCGGCGTGGGGGACGAAGTCAAGGAATTCGCGCCGACGTTGCCGAAGAAGATTCCCAACGGTCCCTGCTTTTCCAAGGACGGCTTCCTCTACGTCGTCGAGCAGAATCGCGTGCTGGAGTACCCCGCCGCCGAATTCTTCTACGAAAGCGCGGATGTCGTGGCGAGCCCGGTCGTCGCCGAGGGGGAGCTCATTCCCAAGGCGGAAGAGAGCTACAACCACACCGCGCGCCCCTGCCGCGTCGGGCCCGACAACAAGCTCTACATCCAGCTCGGCCAGCCGTACAACGTTCCCGCGAAGGACAAGCTCGACCTGTATCACAAGACCGGGATGATGGGCATCATCCGCATGGACCGCGATGGCAAGAATCGCGAGGTCTATGCGACGGGATTGCGCAATGCGGTCGGCATGGATTTCAATCCGAAGGACAAGACGCTGTGGGCCAACGACAACCAGGTCGACGGCATGGGCGACGACCAGCCGCCGGGTGAAATGAATCGCGTCGCCAAGGGCGGACTCGACTTCGGCTTCCCGTGGTACGGCGGCGGACACACGCGCACCAACGAGTACAAGAGCGACACGCCGCCGGCCGGCGTGGTGTTTCCCGAAGTCGAACAGGACGCGCACGCGGCCGATCTCGGACTCGTGTTCTACACGGGGGCGATGTTTCCGCAGAAATACCAGGGCGCGATCTTCTCGACGCAACACGGCTCGTGGAATCGCACCAAGCCCGTCGGTGCGCGCTTGATGGTGACGTTCGTCAAGCCCGACGGTCACGTGGCCGGAAAGTCAGAGCCTTTTGCCGAAGGCTGGAACGACAACGGCTACTACCTCGGCCGTCCGGTCGACGTCGCGCAACTGCACGACGGCTCGATCCTCGTGTCGGACGACCTGGTCGGCGCGCTCTATCGGATCTGGTACGACGGCAAGTGAGCGCGCAGCCGCCGATCGCCGCGGCCGCGGCGCATGTCGATTCAACGTCGCGGAGGCGGCCGGGTTGACCATGACGTACGCGCAAGCGTGCACCGCATGGCCGGCTACGCTGCTGGTCATGTCGGTGCTGCTCGCGCTCGGGAGCGGCGCCGCGAGCGCCGCGGGCGACGTCAAGGCGGGACGCATGCGCGCGGTGATGTGCCAGGCCTGCCACGGCGTCGACGGCATGTCGAAGGTCCCCGATGCGCCGAACATCGCGGGCCAGCCCGAGGCTTATCTTGCAACGCAACTGCAGGCGTTCAAGTCGGGCGCGCGCAAGAACGAGACGATGGCGGTGGTCGTGTCGACGCTGAGCGACAAGGACATCGACGATATTGCCGCCTATTTCGCGGCGATCGAGGTCCGCGTCGTCAAGACACCGGGCACCTAGCTCTCATTCACGCACAGGGTGACGCGCGCTGGCGCAGTCATTCGGTCGCGCGTTGCCAGGTCGCGCGCAAGCGCGCGCCCAGGTCGATCTTGACGCCACGATTACTGACGATCTGCGCGGACGGTGGTGGTGTCGCCGGCCACGTTTCGTGTTCCAGCAGCCGGCACACGGCGTTGGTCAGGAAGCGGCTGCGCGATGCATACACGTGGCGATCGCCGGATTCGCTCTGCTGTCGCGTGTAGAAGCGTTGCGGCAGCATCAGCGCGAGATGATCCTTGGCGCGCGTCATCGCCACGTAGAGGATGCGGCGCTCCTCCTCGATGTCCTCGGCGCGACCGGTCGACATGTCCGACGGAATGCAGCCGTCGACGCATTTGAGAACCTGCACCGACTTCCATTCCTGGCCCTTTGCCGAATGGATCGTCGACAAGGTCAGGTACTCCTCGTCGAGATGCGGCGCGCCGGCTTCGTTGCTGGTGGCCGCGGGCGGATCGAGCGTGAGCTCGGTCAGGAAGCGCTCGCGGCTCGCGTACGTCGCGGCGATGCGCCGCAATTGCGCAAGGTCCGGCGCGCGCATCGGCGCGTCGTCGTAGAGGCGCGCGAGCTGTGGCTCGTACCACGCCATCAGCGAGTCGAGCTCGGCCGGCCACTCGCCCGGTGGCCGCCGCAAGCGTTCCACGAGTCCCAGCAGCGACATCCAGTCGGCGGTGGCCTTCGGCGGTGGCGCGAACGCGCGCAGTGTCGACGCCGGGTCCACCGACGCGTCGAGCTCGTCGAGCCAGCGCGTCGCGATCGCCGGGCCGATGCCAGGCAACAGCCTCAGCGTACGAAATCCCGCCATGCGCCCACGCGGATTTTCTATCCAGCGCAGCATCGACAGCACATCCTTGACGTGTGACGCGTCGAGGAAACGCAACCCGCCGAACTTGACGAACGGAATCCTGCGTCGCGCGAGCTCGAGCTCGAGGTGCGCGCTGTGGCTCGACGTCCGGAACAGCACCGCCTGGCTCGCGAGCGCGATGCCGTTTTCGCGGTGCGCGAGCACCTGCGTCGTCACGTATTGCGCTTCGGCGGCTTCGTCCGCAACGGTGACGAGGCGCGGGCGCTCGCCGTCGCGGCGCGCGGTGACGAGGTCCTTGGTGAAGCGCTCCTTCGCGAGCGCGATCACCGCGTTCGATGCGTCCAGGATCGGTTGCGACGACCGGTAGTTCTGTTCCAGCGTGATGACGGTCGCGGCCGACGGATATTGCGTCGGGAAGTCGAGGATGTTGCGCACGGTCGCCGCGCGAAAGCCATAGATCGCCTGTGCGTCGTCGCCGACCACCGTCACGCCGTTGCCGTCCGGCTTCAGCAACCGGACGATCGATCCCTGCACCTTGTTGGTGTCCTGGTACTCGTCGACGAGCACGAAGTCGAAGCGCGCGCCAATTTCGATGGCGAGCGGCGCCGCGTTCATCATTCCGGCCCAGTAGAGCAGGAGGTCGTCGAGATCGAGCACCTGTTGCGCCTGCTTCGCGGCGACATACGCGTCGAACAGCGCGCGCAACGGCTCCTCCCAGTGCGCGCACCACGGGTAGCCCCATGCCAGCGTTTCGGCGAGCGACGACTCGGCATTGACCGTGCGCGAATAGATCGCCAGGCACGTGGCCGCCCCCGGAAAGCGGCTCGCCGTCGTATCGACGCCGCCATGCTCGTGGCGCACCAGGTTCATCAGGTCCTGCGAGTCGCCGCGGTCGTGGATCGTGAAGCTGGGCGACAGGCCGATGCGTTCCGCGTATTCGCGCAGCAGTCGTGCCGCCACACTGTGAAACGTGCCAGCCCATGGCAGCGACGGCGGCAGGTCGCCGGAGCGCATCCCCAGCGATGCATGCACGATGCGCGCGGCACGTCGCTCGAGGTCGGCGGCGGCGCGGCGCGTGAAAGTCAGCAGCAGGATGCGCTGCAGGTCGGCGCCCTGCTGCACGAGATGCGCGACGCGATGCGCGAGCGTGCTGGTCTTGCCCGACCCCGCACCGGCGATCACCAGCAGCGGCGGCGCGAAGCCCCCGGATCCCCCGAACCGCGCGGCGCGGGACTGGGCTTCGTTGAGCGAATGCGGCATCGACGGCATCGGGCTGCGCTTTAGGATATTGGCAATAGAACGTTCGTTCGATACTATACCGGGGCGTGCCCGTGCGCGCGTTCACGCGAGCCAATAGTTTGCCTTCCATCGTCATCGACTCCGCCGACATCGAATGGTCGGCGATCCGCGCGCAAGGCGCCGGCGGCCAGAACGTCAACAAGGTGTCGAGCGCCGTGCATCTGCGCTTCGATGTCGTCGCGTCGCATCTGCCCGATGCGGTCAAGGCGCGCCTTCTCGCGCTCGGCGACCAGCGGATCAGCAGCGACGGCGTGATCGTCATCAAGGCGCAGCGCTATCGCAGCCAGGACCGCAACCGCGACGACGCGCTTGTGCGCTTGCAGGCGATGGTCGATGCGGCGGCGTTCGTGCCCCGCACCCGCAAGGCGACGCGGCCGACGCGAAGCTCGCAGCGGCGTCGTGTCGACTCCAAGGTGCAACGCGGCAGGATCAAGGCGGCGCGCGGACGCGTGGACGACTAGCTGTTACGGTCCACTGGCGCCGAGGCTCGATGCGAAAGACCCGTATGGGTTGCGAGGTCAAATCCAGCTTCACTCGCGGATGACAATGCGGCCGCCTCGGGTGGCCGTTTCCATATCGACTACGATGTTCGGTTTCGAACCTCGATCGCAGTCGCGACAGGACCCGCAACGCCGATGCCGCTCGTCACGCTCAGCCACGCCCGACTCGCCTTCGGCCATCATCCGTTGCTCGACGACGCCGACTTCCAGCTCGATGCGCGCGAGCGCGTGGGACTGATCGGCCGCAATGGCACCGGCAAGTCGTCGATGCTGGGCGTCCTCGCCGGCCGGATCAATCTCGACGACGGCGAACGCTGGCTTGCGCCGCATGCGCGCGTGGCGTGGGTGTCGCAGGAGCCGATCCAGGATGCGGCGAGCACCGTCTACGACACGGTCGCGCTGGGACTGGGCGCGGAAGGCCGCGTACTCGCCGACTATCATCACGCGACCGCGTTGCTGGCCGACGGTGGCGATGACACGAGTCGTCTCGACGAGGTGAGCGCGCTGCATGCAAAGCTCGACGCGATCGACGGCTGGATGCTGGGCAATCGCATCGATACGGTGTTGACGCGGCTGGGACTTGCGCCGGATGCGCTCGTCGGCTCACTGTCGGGCGGATGGAAGAAGCGCGTTGCGCTCGCGCAGGCGCTCGCCGCCGAACCCGACATCCTGCTGCTTGACGAGCCGACCAACCATCTCGATCTCGGCGCCATCGCCTGGCTGGAATCGCTGCTGCGTGATTTCGCCGGTGCCGTCGTCTGCGTGACGCATGACCGGCGCTTCCTCGACGCGGTCGCCACGCGGATCACCGAGCTCGACCGTGGCCGCCTGCGCAACTATCCGGGCAACTACGCCGCCTACCAGGAGCGCAAGGCGCGCGAAGCGAGCGACGAGACGGTGAGCAACGCGCGGTTCGACAAGCTTCTCGCACAGGAAGAGGCGTGGATCCGCAAGGGCGTCGAGGCGCGGCGCACGCGCAACGAAGGCCGCGTGCTGCGCCTCGAGCAGCTGCGCCGCGATCGCGCGTCACGCCGCGAGCGGCTCGGCCAGGTCAACCTGCAGCAGGATGAAGGCGCGCGGTCGGGCAAGCTGGTCGCGGAGCTGGAGAACGTGTCCAAGGCCTATGGCGACAACGTGCTGATACGCGACTTTTCGACGCGTATCCTGCGCGGCGATCGCATCGGCCTCATCGGACCCAACGGCGCCGGCAAGACCACGCTGCTGAAGCTGATCCTGGGCGAGATCGCCCCGGACAAGGGCACGGTGCGACAGGGCAGCAATCTCAGCGTCGCCTACTTCGACCAGCTTCGCGACCAGCTCGATCCGGAGGCAAGCGTGCAGGACACGATCAGTCCGGGCGGCGAATGGGTGGAGATCGGCAGCGAGCGCAAGCACATCATGTCGTATCTCGGCGATTTCCTGTTCGCGCCGGAGCGCGCGCGATCGCCGGTGCGCTCGCTGTCCGGCGGCGAACGCAACCGGCTGCTCCTCGCGCGGCTTTTCACGCGACCGGCCAACGTGCTGGTGCTCGACGAGCCGACGAACGACCTCGACATCGAAACGCTCGAGCTGCTGGAGACGCTGCTGCAGGACTATCGCGGCACCGTGTTCCTCGTGAGCCACGATCGCGCCTTTCTCGACAACGTCGTCACCGAAGTCATCGCGTTCGAGGGCAACGGCGTGCTGCGCGAGCACGTCGGAGGCTATAGCGATTGGGCAGAGTATCAGGCGCGCAGCACGGACTCCAACAAGCTGGCGGCCGTCGCGCCCGCGCAATCGCCACAGACGCGCAATGACGCGCACGCGAGATCATCGAAGGCGAGCGCGGGCACCCCGGCAGTGGGCGGCGCGTCGCGCGCGGGACGCGCCGCGCTGACATTCAGCGAATCGCGCGAGCTGGCCGCGTTGCCGGCGCGCATCGAAGCGCTGGAAGCACGCATCGAAGGCATCCGTCTCCGCTTCGCCGATCCGGCGCTTTACCGCGACGCGCCGGAGGACGCAAAGTCGTTGCAAGCTGAACTGCAGGACAACGAACGCGAGCTCGCCAAGGCCTATCGCCGTTGGGAGTTGCTCGAGGCCCGCGTCGCGCGCAACGTCGTATCTCCGTGAAGGCTAGCTTCGCAGCTGTGCGTTGAAGAACGCCAGCGTCCGCGACCACGCGAGCTTCGCCGCCGCTTCGTCGTAGCGCGGCGTGGTGTCGTTGTGGAAGCCGTGGTTGGTACCCGGATACATGTGCATCTCGTACTTGACGCCATTGGCCTTCAGCGCCGTCTCGAACGCGGGCCAGCCGGCGTCGATGCGCTCGTCGAGCGCCGCGTAGTGAATCAGCATCGGCGCCTTGATCTTCGCGGCATCCGCCGCATTGGGCTGCGGCCCGTAGAACGGCACCGCGGCGGCGAGGTCGGGATAGCGCACGGCGAGCATGTTGACGATTCCGCCTCCGAAACAGAAGCCGACCGCGCCGGCCTTTCCCGTGCATTCGGGACGCGACTTGAGGAAGCCATAGGCGGCGAAGAGATCCTCGTTGCGCTTCTTGGCATCGAGTTGCGAGAACAGCTGCATCGCCTTTTCCTCGTCACCCGGGTAGCCGCCCACCGGCGTCAGCGCATCCGGCGCGAAGGCGACGAAGTTCTCCACCGCGAGGCGCCGCGCGACATCCTCGATGTACGGATTGAGGCCGCGGTTTTCGTGAATCACCAGCACGCCGGGCAACTTGCCGCTCGCGTTGGCCGGCCTCGCGAAGTAGCCGCGCACCGTGCCCGAGCCATTCGGCGACGGATAGGTCAGGTATTCGGACTTGATGCGCACGTCGTCCTTGGGGACCTGCTGCGCGAGCGCGTAGTTGGGGCTCAGGCTTTCCAGCATGGCGGCCGCCGTGAGGCCGCCCACTGCATACTTCGCCGCGCGATCGAGAAAATCCCGGCGCGCGAGGTTGCCGTGGATGTAGCCGTCGAAAAGCTTCAGGACTTCGGGGGGGAAATCGGTCGCTTGCTTGCGTTCCATGGATGTGCTCGGCACCGGTTGTGGAATGAATCGATCCAATGTTACCTCCGGCGCGCGCCGTGCAATTGGACGGTGCGAGGAGGAACACGGTCGTCGGCACTATCCGTCGGGTATGCGTCCAGGAGGCTCGTCGACGTCAGGGAAACAGCGCAGCCGATTGCCAGCGAAAGCCGGCGATCGACCACCAGTTGCCCGACGATCCGCCGAACCGGCTGCCGTAACTCACAAAAGCCTCGAGGCGGTCTGGGATCAGTGCGTAGCGGATTGCCGCCTGGTACTTCGCGCGTCCCGGCTCGTCGTGGAACACCTCGGCCAGCAACTGAAGGCGCTCGATCGGCGAATACTGCACCGCCGTGCCGGCGAAAGCGCTCATCGCACTGCCGTGAGTCTTGACGATGCCGAGGTTGAAATCGACCTCGACGTCGTCGGATGGATGGAACGACGCGAGTCCTATCGCGTAATACGTCTGGAACGCCGAGCGTCCGTGCTCGGCGCCGGTGTCGCGCTGCGCGCCGCCTTCCGCCCCGAACGACCATGCGCCATCGCCGCGCGGAATCAGCACCGTCTTGGCCTGCAACTGGAACTGGCTCGTGCGAGCGCTTTCGTCGGCATCGATCCGCGCGGCGCCCACGTACAGCTCGACGTTGCCGAAAAGATTGCAGGCGGGTGCAATCCAGTATTGATGGTCGTCGCGCGCGCTCTGCACCCATCCTTCCACCTGGCAGGTGTGCGCGTCGACGACCGCGGCGTCGTCGACGGTCAGTGGCTGCCCGGCCATTGCCGTGGACATGCAGCAGAGCACCGCCGTCGATATCAGGACGAGCGCGGCGATGCGTGAATGCAGTTTCCGAGTCATGGTCCGGAACCCGCGTGGGGAATAATGGCGCCACTGGCGCCGCTACGCATGCCTGCCAATCGCAGCGGCGACGAAACCGCTGGCAATCGCTTCGGCGATGAAAGACTGCAGAAACGCCGCGGCGGAGGCACGCGTCTTCGCCACGGCCAATGCCTGCTCGATGACCATGAAGCGGTCGGGCAGCACGCGTAGATCGGCGCGGCCACGGGCGAACGCGTCGAGCGCCTGCCTGATCCCGGCCATGGCCGTCACCTCCTGGCGATCGAAACGCGCGAGCACGTCGACCGCACTCTTTTCGCGGACGAGCGTTGCATGGCGCAACGTGCGCGACAGGAAAAGATCGTAGGCGGCGTTCTCACTGACTGCAATCGTTACGCCGGCCTGGTCGACGTCCACCGCCAATCGGAAGGTCGAGCCAGCGCGCACGACGTAGGTTCCTTCGATCGTCAGGTAGGGGTGCGAGAACACGATCTTCTCGGCCCGTGTGGGATCGATTGCGAGAAAAGCGAGGTCCCATTCATCGCGGTCGATCGCAGCTGTCACGGCGCCTGCCGATGCATAGGCGACGAGACGGACAGCCACGCCGAGTTGCGCTCCGATCGCGTTGGCGAGATCGACGGAGACGCCCGCCAGGCCGCCACTTCCGCGGTCGCGGCGCGCCAGCACCGGATTCCCGGTGTTGATCGCGGCTCGCAGCGATCCGTTCGACGCAAGCGCGTGCCTTGCATCGTCGGTTGCGTTGCTCAATGGCATGCGGAACTCCCTTGAATTCTGAAAGTGATTCGCCCTCGCGTCACCAGGCAAACCGCGCTGCGTCATGGAAGCCGGACGCTTTGATTGTATATTTGGGCCGGGGCGCAGGTGACAGGCGCGAGTGTAGACAATTATCGCGACGTGCGACCGCATTGCAACGGACTTCGTCAAAAATCGATTCACGAAAGGTGACTCATTGATCAACGGCGACACCATCCTCATCGCCCACTTGGGCTATCCGACGCACGCGTTCAAGGCGCCGCTGATTTATAACCCCTGGTTCGACAAGATGGGCATCAATGCGGTGGTGATGCCGATGGGCGTCACAGCGGAGAATTACGCGGCCGTCCTCGCCGCCGTTTTCAGTCTCACCAACATCCGGGGCGCGCTGGTGACGATGCCCCACAAGGTGACAACGGTGGGGCTGGTGGACGAGGTGTCGACGACCGCGCGGATCGCCGGTGCGTGCAACGCCGTGGTTCGCCGTGCCGATGGCAGGCTTGTGGGCGACATGTTCGATGGCGATGGCTTCGTGCGTGGCGTCGTTCGAAAGGGGCGCACGATCACGGGCGCTCGGGCACTGGTCGTCGGCAGTGGCGGCGTCGGCTCCGCGATCGCGGCGTCGCTTGCCGCGGCGCAAGTCGCCGAGCTCGGCGTGTTCGATGCCAATGCCGCAACCGCCGACGCGCTGGCGACGCGCGTGCGCACGCACTATCCGCGGCTGCGTGTCGTCACCGGATCGAACGATCCTTCAGGCTTCGACATCGTCGTCAATGCCACGCCCCTCGGCATGAACGACGACGATCCAATGCCGATGGCCGTTGATCGAATTTCACCGAACGCGTTCGTCGGCGAAGTCGTGATGAAGCAGCAGTTCACGCCGTTCCTGCGTGCGGCGCAGGCGCAGGGCTGCACGACGCAGGTCGGCGTCGACATGCTGTTCGAGCAGATTCCGGCGTACCTCGAGTTCTTCGGTTTTCCGACGACGACTCCCGAGGACCTGCGCAGCGTGGCGAGGATTGCCTACTGAACGTGCTCGGGATGCACGCCGCATTCAAGCGACGGGCTACTGCCACGAATCCCGAAGTAAAGGTAGGCGACTACTGACATTCATCGGCTATCGCCGAAGAGTCAGCGGCTGATTCGTTTCAGTGCCGAGCCCTTGTGCATCGCGATGTGATCGCTCCGATCGCTCTTGATCTCGTATTGCGGTTCGTCCGGGCTTGCGTGGTGCGTGTAGCCCTTGTATTCGGTATCGTTGGTATGCACCTTGGTCACTTTGCCGCTGACGCGGCCAGCCTCGGAGTTCCAGGCGACGTGATCACCGACTTTGAATTTGATTGCCAAGGCGTTTCTTCGATGCCGTAGTGCCCTCCGCGAACAACGTGGAAGGCGATTAAGCTATTTTGCGCGCTTCGCCGCGCGCTGCGGAAGGAGCCAGATGCAGCCGATGATCGCGAGCGCCAACACCGCCGAGGCGGTGTAACGGCTCAATGCCATGCCGCCGCTTGCGAGCGGCTTGTCGAGCAGGTCGCCCAGGGTTGCGCCGAGCGGCCGCGTGAGGATGAATGCGGCCCAGAACAGCATGGTCCGCGATATCGACGTGTAGAAATAGGCGGCGGCCACCATGGCCAGGCCGATGGCGAAGACAATCGCACCGCCTTCGTAGCCGAGCCCCCAGCCTTTCGGGTCGGCCATCCAGTCGCCCAACGCCGTGCCAAGCGTCTGCGAGAACATGATCGTCGCCCAGTAGAACATCTCCGCCTTGGGAGACGTGATCGAGCTCACCGAAACCGAGCCGAGCGACCAGTACCAGAGCCCGAGCGACGCCAGCAGCAGCACGAACAGGATCGTCGATCCACCGGTGTATCCGATGCCGAGCGAGCGGTCGACGAAATCCGCGAGCGTCGTCCCCGCGGTCGTCGTCGCGACGATCACCGCCCAGTACAGGAACGGATGGAATCGCTTGGCCGAAATCTGCGCCGCTACCGCAGTGATGAAAATGGCCGTGAAAATCGCGGTGCCGACGAGATAGCCGAGGTGCATCGACATCGTCACCGCATCGCCGCCGGTCTCGCCGAGCGTGGTCGCGGCGATCTTGATGATCCAGAAGGCCAGGGTGACTTCCGGAACCTTCGACAGGCTTGCTTTCACAATGCTATTCATCTGGACCAAGGACGCGCAAAATTGAAAGAGTTTGGGAGGGGCAATCGGAAACAGACGGCCGCAAGACGCGCCGAGTTCCGCGGCTTTCGCAACGAGGCACGGCGAAAGCGCGAACCGACCATCGACCAACTGAGAATTCGCACTCGCAGGCCCCGCGCGCCAAGCATTGCACCGAATATCGCCTATCAATGGAGAACGGAGATGTCAGACAATCACGGAAAATTCGTCTGGTACGACGTCATGACCACCGACGTCAAGGCTGCTACAGCCTTCTATTGCAAGGTGGTCGGATGGACCGCGCAGGATTCCGGGATGACCGATCGCTCGTACATGTTGCTGTCGGCAGGACCGACGAGGATCGGCGGGCTGATGCCGGTTCCCGACGAGGCGCGCGCGGCCGGCGTGCGCCCGGCGTGGATGGGATACATCGGCGTCGACGACGTCGACGCGACCGCGACACGGATCAAGGTGGCCGGTGGTGCGATCCATCGCGGGCCCGAGGACATTCCGGGCATCGGCCGTTTCGCGGTCGCGGGCGATCCGCATGGCGCGGGCTTCATCATTTTCAAAGGCGCGAGCGATCAGGTGCCGGCGCCCGTGGTCGCGGGAACGCTCGGCCATATCGGCTGGCACGAATTGCAGGCGGGGGATCGCGAGCGTGACTTCACCTTCTACGCGAGCCTGTTCGGGTGGACCAAGGCCGAGGCCGTGGACATGGGGCCGATGGGTGTCTACCAGACATTCGCAACCGGCGGCGAACCAGTCGGCGGCATCATGACCAGGACACCGGAAACCCCGGCAGCTTTCTGGCTTTACTATTTCAATGTCGACGCCGTGGATGCCGCCGCAGGGCGAGTCACCGAAGGCGGCGGCGAGATCCTGTTCGATGCGCACCAGGTTCCTGGAGGCAGCTGGATCGTGCAGTGCATGGATCCGCAAGGCGCGCCGTTCGCGCTGGTTGCCAGCAAGCGATAAAACCGCGGGCATAACTGGAGACTGTGATGATTCTTGGAATGTCGATTTCGATGTTTACCCTGTTTCACGTCTTCTTGAGTTTTGTCGGCATCCTCGCCGGCCTCGTTGTCGTCTGGGCGATGCTCAGAAGTCCACGCGCGCTCCGAAGCTTGACGCGGGTCGATTCGATGCCACCCGGTCCATCGTAGAGCGCGCGCGTGCCACCGTGAACTGGCGCGCGGCGGTGGGAGCAGGCGTCCTTGCCGGCACTGGCGCGACGGTTGTCGAGATCGCGCTGTGGTCAATCTTCACCGACGAGCTGCCGCGAGTCTTCTGCAGGGACGCGCGCTTCGCCGCGGCGATCGTCATGAGTCCCGAAGTGCTTTCGCCCTTGTACCGCACGGGAGGTCGGCTGCTGGCGATTGCAGCACTCCTGCATTTCACGCTTTCCATCGGCTACGGCATGTTGGTTGCACGCGTCACCAAGGACCGCGGCCTGTTCGCCTCGATACTGATCGGCGCCGCGTTCGGCTTGTTGCTGTACGCGGTCAACATGTACGGTTTTACGCGTGTTTGCGTGGTTCGAAGCGGCGCGCGACTGGGTCACCGCCGCGACGCACGTGGCATTCGGAATCATCGCAGCCACGAGCTACCGCACCTTGGCGCGCCGGGTATTTGTGCGGTAGCGGACAGACACGCCGGAGTCGGGGAGATAAGCTAAACCCGATGAGAGCGCGCGAATCGCCGGAATGTCATCAGTCGCGCGAGCCGGCGACAGCGACGACAGCCTCATGAAGATGAGGAGCATCCGTGTCCGTACGCAGCACACCTAAGCAGAATTTTCTTCTCGCCGCGATGCCTCCGGCGGAATACAAGCGCTTCGCCGGCAAGCTGAAGAGCGCCAAAATGTTGCTCGGCATGACGGTTTATGAAGCCAACGTCCCCCTCAAGTACGCCTATTTCCCGACCAGCAGCGTCATCTCCATGGTCTCCGAAATGGCCAACGGCGACACGGCGGAAATCGCGGTCACCGGCAACGAAGGGATGGTGGGCACACCACTGGCGATGGGCGGGAGCACCGCTTCCAATCGCGCAGTCGTGCAATGCGCAGGTACCGCGTACCGCACCACCGCGCGCGAGCTCGCGAAGGAGCTCGATCACAATGGCGCACTGCGCAACCTGACGCTGCACTACACGCAGGCGCTGATGACCCAGATGGCGCAGACGGTCGTTTGCAATCGTCACCATCCGGTCGCGCAGCAACTCTGCAGGTGGCTGTTGCTGAGCCTCGATCGCTTGCCCACGAACGTCGTGCTGATGACCGACGGCCTCGTCGCCAACATGCTGGGGCTGCGCTTGCGCGGAGTGATGACGGCTGCGGGAAAATTGCAGTCGGAAGGGCTCATCAAGTACTACCGTGGACGCATCACCGTGCTCGACCGCCCGAGGATGGAGAAGCGTGCCTGTGCCTGCTACCGGATCGTACGAAACGAGGAGCTCCGACTGCTTCCGCAGAAAAGCGGCAAGGCAAGCTGACGTGCGCGCCGCGCGATCTCCGCCTGTGCCGGTGGTGATTTCACCGAGGACAGGCGACGCAGGCGGTCGCGCAGTTGCGGCGCCACCCGTCGACGAACTGCTCGCGCTGAAGGCGGTGTCGCTGGTCCAGGCGCTCGAGCACAACGAAGACATTCGCAACAGGCTAGAACGATGGTCCGACGAGCTTTCCGCGATCAACGAGGTGATGGCGCGCGTGATCGTGCCGCATGCGATGGCGAGCGAGCTCGAGTGTGCGATCGACCGCAGCGAAGCGCTGGAATCGAAAATCCAGGAAACCGCCGACGACCTCGCCGCCGTCAATGTGGGCCTGACGCGGGGCATTGCCGACGGCAAGCACATGACGCGGAAGCTGTTGAGCAGCGACACGCGAGGCAAGAAGATACGGCAACTCGCGTTTCATGATGCCCTGACGGGCCTGCCCAACCGCGCGCTCTTCGACGACCGGCTCAAGCAGGCGTTGACCCAGGCCGAGCGCCATGGCCGAGGCGCAGCGGTCATGTTCATCGATCTCGACGACTTCAAGACGGTCAATGACTCTTACGGTCACGACGCCGGGGACGATGTGTTGCGGCAAGTCGCGAAGCGGCTGCGCGATGCGGTGCGTGCCGAAGACACCGTGAGCCGCCGGGGCGGCGATGAATTCCTCTGCCTCATCATGAATGGCAGCGACCCGCTCAGCATCGGCAGGCTCGCGCGCAAGATGATTCACCAGGTGTCGGCGCCCATGGACGTTGGAAACGACCAGATGAATGTCACGCCGAGCATCGGCGTGGCGGTCTATCCCAACCATGGCATCACGGCCATGCAGCTCGTCATGCAGGCGGACGTCGCGATGTACCGCGCGAAACGGACGCGGCGGGGATTCGCGTTCGCCACCCGCATACCGGTGCAATAGCAGTTGCCGGTGTTCTCAGTAGGTAGTGCGCGATTATCGGGGAGACCTTGCCGTTCCGACGTCTGCGAACGCGATCGGCCCGTGCTCTATCGATGACTCGACATATCTGCGTACCGCGCGTGGATGGAATGTTGCGCTTCCTCGACCGTGCACGATCCACACGTATGATTGATCAGCGTCTCCATTTTCAACGCGAGCGCTAGCCAATGCTTCCATAGCGCGTCACGTTCGGTCCGAAGAACGTGTTGCGAATCCTGGATATGGGGATGCAGGCGGATGCATTCGTTGCGCAGCCTGGCGAATTCCTCGCTGAGCGCGTCGAACTCGTGCTTGTACTGGTAGTCCGTTTTCATTCTTGTCCAGATCCGCAAAGTGAGCGCCGGCCTTGCATCACATGCGGCGCGAAGCATCGGTGACGCAAGCCACCGGTGCGAAACGCGACTGCGCCGCGTGGGTCGGCGCTCGCCGCGCCGTCGTGCAGGCGATAGGACCCGGGCTTAGCCGAGCCACGCGGTCACCATCCGCAGCGCGACGTACAACATCGCGCAGGCTACGGCACCGAGCAGAGAATATGCCAGGACGCCTTCGATCCTGTCCCGCGTGGACGGCTCCCAATGATCAGGCAGCGCCGGCGGCGTCGGCAGAGGTAGGCTCGAATTCAGCAGACGATACTTTGCGGTGAACATGCAGGGATTTCACCACACCGCGATCCCCTCGTCTGTCCGCTACCGCACTGAGCGTTGGCCGCGACAACCCGGGGTCATGGTCGGTTCGGCGTCACGCGCCGCCGATTTCGCGGTCGCGCTTACGAGTGTTTAGTGGGACACCGGGAGCCGCCGTTTTGATGGCAGGGCGTTTTTTCGTTCCGAGGATGCGCTGGTAGACGTCCTTGTCGTTCTGATAGCAGCAGCATGCGCACGCTTCGAGCCCGCGGCGGTTCAACACGATCACTGCGCCACGCTTGTAGGTGATCAAGCTTTTTTTCTGCAGCGCGAGCGCGGCGACCGTGACACTCGCCCGCCGTACGCCAAGCATCCACGCAAGAAAGGTCTGGGTGATGTGGAACTCGTCGGCGTGAGCGCGATCGCTCGTCATCAGCAGCCATCGCGCAAGCCGCGCATCGACCTGGTGAAAACGTGTACATGCGGCCGATTGAGCGAGCTGGCTCATCAACACATAAAGGTAGCGGTTCAATTGCTGGCGGAAATCGAGGCTTTCCAGGTGCTCACGCTTGAACGCGGCGGCGCTCATTCGCAGCGCTGAACCGCCGCCCTGCACGATCGACCGCAGCGGCGAGACATCGACGCCGAGTGCCAGCGAGATGCCATGCATGCCTTCGTTCCCGACCAAACCGACTTCGAGGGCAGAGGCGCCTTCGACGGGGGTGACCAGTGAAATAAAGCCCTGGATCGGGAAATAGGCATGGCGGGTGCGCTCACCCCATAGACTCGAGCGTCTTGCCGAACGCAAGATCGACCCTCTCGCAATTCGCGATGACCCGCGCGCGGGTCTTCGGTGGAAACGAATCGATCAGGTTGTTGCCGGTTGGGGCACGCGAGAGCGTCGACACGGAAAGACCTCCTTCGTTGTTGGGTAATACCCAACACGCGGCAAGAGGAGGTTTACCTGGATTTCCCGATGTCGAATGCTGCTGCGAATGTCGTGTCTAAGCGTCAAATGCAGGACGCACGTCTACTCTACGCTCACATCCGACGCCACGACGATTTGCCGGACGTCATCGCGTACCCGCCAACTGGAGGTATCTGGTGCAGATTCAAGGCCAGGACGCCAGAAACAGCGTCGGAATCGCCTCGTCCACGTCAGCCCCGGCGCCTGCAATGTCCGGGTTCACCTTATGGACAAGCCCGGCTTGTTCGCCGCGGTGCTCCACGCGATGATCTACAGGAGCGCAATTTGCATCGGGAGGCGCGGCACAAGCGACCAAAGCGGAATATCGAACAGGTCGAGGCGCTGCAGCATATAGGTGTGAGCCAGCGTGCCAAGATCGTCAACTGATCGCAGTCGTAAAGACTAATCGCAGCGTAAACATTGATCGAATCGGCCCGGCTGATTTCAATTCGAAACGTCTTACGCGCAAATCGTGGTTTGTCCGGGTCGCAGAGCGCCACCTGCTGCCTATCCTTTCCGCAGCGAAGGCCTTCGTCTTCGCCAACAGGAGAGTCGCATGAACAAGGATCAAGTGAAGGGAACTGCGGAGCAAGCGAAGGGCAAGGTACAGGAACTGGCGGGAAAGGCGGTCGGCAACAAGAATCTCGAAGCGAAGGGAGACGCCAATCAGGTTGCCGGCAAAATCCGGGGCGCGGTTGGAGATACCAAGGAACAGATCAAAAGAACGAAATAGCATTGCTGGCCGTGGCTCGCCGCGTCCGCGCATTCGTTGCGAGGTACGGCGTCGCCACGGCATTCGTTCGCAGGGCGCGTCGTCGCACCGGGTTCCCGCGCGCCAGTGCTGATTTCCGCACTATGCTAGGTTTCCCGCACGATCATCCTGCCGGAAATAGGCTTTCGACCCATGCCCACCGTAAGTCCAGCTACACCGGTGCGCTTGTCGCTCGCGCTGGTCGCATTGATTCTGTTGGGTGCGACCGTGTATCTGGTCGTTGCGAATCCGACGTTGACCTGGATCGACGTCGCGATACCCGGCTGGGTCAGCGCTCATCGCAGTCCAGGGCTTAGTCGGGTAATGACGCTGGCGACCGCGACCGGCGGACCCGCGATCTCCCTCGCCTACACGTCGGCACTCGTGTTGCTTTGCTTCGCACGCGGGCGACCGGCGACCGCAGCCGGCGTCGCCGCAATCACGTGCGGCGGCGCGGGGCTCAACGTCGGGTTGAAGCATTGGGTGGAGCGCGCCCGGCCGGTCGTCGAAGACCCACTCCTAACCCTTTCCACCTATAGCTTTCCCAGCGGACATGCCGCGGCGTCAACGATTTTCGGCGGCGTGCTTGTCGTGCTGATGAGGCGTGTTCAGCCGGAGCTCCCGGCCAAGAGGGTCGCGATCATTGCCGTCGTCCTGTGGGTTGCATGCATTTGCATGAGCCGCGTGTATCTCGGCGTTCACTATCCCACCGATGTACTGGCGGGCGTTTTCGAGGGGATCGCGTGGCTGATGTTGAGCGTCGCGGCGCTCGATCACTGGCAGGTACCGCTTGGCTGGCCCCGTGCCGCAGCGGCCGCATGATGGAGAATCGCGCGACCCACATCGTGTTGCTGAACACACGGGCCAACGTCGCGGCGGCGAGCGAGCTCGGGACCAAAATACGTGAGCGTTTTCGCGTGCACGGCATCAATATCGAAATTCGCGCGCTTGCCGAGGGAGACGACATCATCGCGGTTGCGCGACACGCAGTCGCCGGCGCACCGGACGTCATTGTGGCGGGGGGTGGGGACGGCACCGTGAGCGCGGTGGCCTCGGCAGTCGTCGGCACTTCCACCACGTTGGGAGTGCTGCCCCTCGGGACGCTGAACCATTTTGCCAGGGACATCGGCTTGCCGATGGATGTCGACGCCGCGATAGATTCGATTTGCATGGGGCGGGTGACGCGTGTCGACGTGGGCCGCGTCAACGACCGCCTATTTCTGAACAACTCCAGCCTGGGCTTATACCCACAAGCGCTTCGCAAGCGCGACACGCTGACCACGCAGCTGGGTCACGCAAAGTGGCCGGCATTTCTGTGGGCAGCCTGGGAATTGTTCCGGAGATACCCCTTCCTGACTGTGCGCATGACGGTCGACGACCAGTCGATCGACTTTCGCACTCCCCTCGTCTTCATCGGCAACAACAGCTATGAGCTTCACGGGATCGAGATCGGCGAACGCCGGCGCCTGGATGCGGGTCACCTGAGCATCCTGGTGGTTGACCGTGCAGGCAGGATGGGTATCGTGTTGCTCGCGCTGCGAGCGCTGTCCGGACGCCTGCGAAGCGGCGCGGATTTCAAGACCATGCGCGCTCAGTCGGTCGACGTGGAAACTCATCACCGAACCGTCAGCGTCGCAACGGACGGCGAGGTGAGCCGCCTGCAAACGCCGCTTCACTATCGTGTGGAGGCGCTCGCGTTGTCGGTGCTCGTACCAGCGACGGTGGGATAAGCGATGCGAAAAATCCTGCACATCTCCGATCTGCATTTCGGAAGAGTGGACAGCGCGGTCGTGCGTCGACTGCGCGAGCAGACGGAGGAACTCGGGCCCGACCTGATTGTGGTATCGGGCGACCTCACGCAACGCGGGCGGCGACGGGAATTCATCGACGCGAGAAACTTCCTCGATTCCTTGTCCGCGCCCAGGGTGGTCGTTCCCGGCAACCATGACATACCGCTCTATAACGTCGTCGCGCGGTTCCTGGCACCCCTGGGCAATTATCAAAGGCTGATCGGCGCAGCGGAAGGCGCGTACGTCGATGACGAAATTGCCGTCGTCGGTGTCAATACCGCACGCTCGCTCGCGTTCAAGGGAGGGCGCATCAATATGGCGCAGGTACACCGCGCCCGCGACGTGTTCTGCGAAAGCGAGTCTTGCCGAGTACGCATCCTGGTTACGCACCATCCTTTCGGCCTCGGCCCTGCCGGCGAAGATGCGCACCTCGTAGGGAGAGCGGCAATTGCGCTCACGGCATTGCGCGAGTGCATGCCTGACATTCTGCTGTCAGGACACATGCATGCGGCGGAAGTCGGCACGACCGCGCAACGCTACGCGTTGGGAGGCAGCAACGCGATCGTGGTCCAGGCGGGAACGGCTACATCGACACGCGTCAGAGGCGAGCCGAATTCCTTCAACGTTCTGTCTGTCGAGCACGAATGCGTGACAATCCAGCGGTACGCATGGAAGCCCCCGCGCGATGCATTTTCGCTCGTGTCGACGCATGCGTACTCGCGGCACGGAAGCGGATGGATGCCTGATCCGATCTCGCAGGATTCCGCCGATTAGGCTGTCGAAACCGGTGCGCAGGGCAACCGCCGATGCCCCGGACAACATGGAGAAATGAAGTTGAACAAAGGCCTGGCGATTCGACTGGGCGTCCCGGTCGCGGTAATCGCAATCGTGGCTGCGATGCTGTACTGGCAGCATGCGGATTCGACTGCGCCGGCCGCGAAAACGGCCGTGGAAAGGCCAATCGCATGCGCACTGGCATGAAGCGAAATCGTTCGTGGCTCGGCTATGCATGCGCGGCAGGTGCGACGGTGGCATGCACACTGGTTGGATCGGCGATGCAGCCGCGATTCGACGTGGTGAACATCGCGATGGTGTACTTGCTCGCCATGGTGATCATCGCGCTGCGCTTTTCGCGCGGTCCCGCGATCGCCACGTCCATTCTCAGCGCATCGTCGAGTCTCGTCGAAGGTGGCGAGCGACTGGGTGCGGAAGCGCGCAACGCGCTGGCGCAAAGCATCTTCGACCAGGCGCGTGAAATGTCGGAGCACGTGGCCAAGATATTGCAAATGACACGGCTCGAGACGGGCGCGATCAAGGTGGACAGGGACTGGGCCGCGATTGGAGAGATAGCCGGATCCGTTCTTGCGCGGCTGGACCAGCGCATGTCCGCCCACCGGGCCATTGTAGAGCTGCCCGACGACTTGCCGCTGGTGCGCGTCGATGCCGGATTGATCGAGCAGGCACTTGGCAACCTGCTGGAGAACAGCGCGAAGCACACGGCTCCGGGCGGAAGCGACGTGGGATTGGGGCTGGCGATCTTCCGTGCGATCGTGCGCCTGCACGGCAGACAGGCATGGGCCGAAAGCATGCCCGCCGGCGGTACCGCGTTTCACTTCACGTTGCCACTGGAAACGCCGCCCACCGCGCCGGCGGAGATGGAGGCTGCGTGAGATGGCCGACGCGCGCCAAACCATTCTAGTCGTCGAGGATGAACCGGAGATTCGCAGGTTCCTGCGCGTGTCCCTGGGCATTGAAGGCTATCGCGTTGTCGAGTCGGCGACGGGTCACCGTGGATCGATCGACGCCGGGTCGCACAAGCCCGACCTCGCCATCGTCGACCTGGGGCTGCCCGATATCGATGGCATCGAAGTCATCCGCCGGATCCGCGAGTGGTCGCCCATGCCTGTGATCGTGCTTTCGGCACGCGTCCAGGAGCACTCCAAGATCGCGGCGCTCGATGCCGGCGCCGACGACTATGTGACCAAGCCGTTTGGGATGGGCGAGCTGCTCGCGCGCGTACGCGCGGCATTGCGGCACTCCGTGCGATCGGGATCGGGAACGCCGGTGCTTCGATTGGGAAGCGCGATCGTGGATCTCGAAAAGCGCACCGCTCGCCGTGGTGCGGAGGAGGTCCACCTGACCCCGATCGAATTCCGCCTGCTGTCCGTGTTGGCGAAGCATCTCGGCATGGTCGTCACGCATCGGCAACTGCTGAACGAAGTGTGGGGACCGTCGCATCAGGGCGACACGCACTACCTGCGCATTTACATGAAGCAATTGCGCGACAAGCTGGAGGACGATCCGGTGCGACCTGCCCACATGCATACCGAAACGGGGATCGGGTATCGACTGGTCGCGGACGAGTAGAACGGGCGATCCGCGCGTGCTTTCGCTGTTTTTGAAATCCCTTAAGACGTAGCCGGTCCGGCGCCGCTCTCAGCAGCGATCATCAAAATGTGTCGCAGCGACCGCACGGCCTCGTCGATCGCATCACATGCGTCTTTCAATTTATCCGCACGCAGAATGAGCGTGTGCGGAGGAACATGGGTTTGGCACGCCAGGTCGGAGCTCAACACAGCCAGCGAATCCAGCACCTTCCCGGCGTCGACGGCTGTTTGCTGCATGGCAGTATTCATTGGTCTGAGCGTCTCGTGTTGTTAGTGTTCAGTCCCATTTCCCTGTTGGGGAATGCCCGCTTGCAGGTCGGCAAAGACCTTCATCATATGCAGAATGTCCTCGCTTTTGTCGAAGAAATACGAAACGCCCAGCGTCGCGGCCGCTTCCCTGAATCGTTCGTGGGTGTGGTTGGTCAACATGATGCAAAGCGGCCGGCTCGCCAGTTTCTTGCGGGCAATAGTGCGCAACACATCGAAGCCGGTTCCGCTCTCGAGCGCGATGTCGACAACGACGACGTCTGGCGACAGCTTGACAATGTCGGCTACAGCAATTGCGGCCCGTCCTGACGTTCCGACAATCTGGATTCCGATCGCCGATAGAAGCTCGCGCAGCAGCCGCAGCATGATGGGCGAATCTTCGACCAAATACACGCGCACAGCGCGAATCGGCGTATCCATTCGGCGTCGTCAGGGCACAGGGCTGGCGCCACCCGCGCCACGGTCAGCACATTTTGAACGGGATCGGTGCTGCCGTCTGTAGGTGTACAGGCCGCCTCGACTGCGTTGGTTCAATTGGGCGTAGCCGTTCGCCACGAGAACGCCAGCGATTTCCGGCGTCGCGGTGCTAGTCATTCCATTTTTTACGAATTCCAGTGCACCACGCAATGAGTGCAAGCAGCGCCAATTGCAGCGGTAGACGCAAGATGAGCGCCCACAGCGGAATGTCGAATAGTTCGTGCCGCTGGAGCATGAACACGTGAACCGGTGTCACCGCCAAGGTCAACGCGAAGAGGCCGATACCGGCGGCGCGCCGGGTGGGCAGCCACAGCAACCCCGCGGCGCCAAGCAGTTCAAACACACCACTCACCAATACGACGAGTCGATGCCATGGAACGTACGGTGGGACAATGCGCATCTGCGCGTCGGTGTAGACGAAATGCGCGACGCCACCGATGGCGAACCAGAGAAATACGACCGCCAGACCCAACTTGCGGCCGCGACTCAAGCAGGTTTCCCGTTCGCAAATTTCAATTCGAATCCGAGTTGACGGTCAACGGTCCCGCGTTGCCGGAGCCGATGCCAATCGCCAAGGGGGCCGCGGTTTTTTGCATGGGTAGGCATTTGCGACAGCGACAGCGACAGCAACTGCGACCCGTCCCAAGTGGTCCCGCTTCTTCGGATGAGCGTTCATGGTGTTCTCGAATACGCGAATGGCCTGCTTGCTTCACACGCCATCGCCCGGAAAACAGTATGGCATCGGTGAATATTCGCATTTGATCTGTCGTTCATGAACCACTGCGTCGCGACCGGCAAATCATGAAGCTTTTCGGCGGTTGCGGGCTTTCCCGACGTGCCTTAGCAAGAGATCTTGCGAGAAGTCAAGGAGTCATCACCGAACGCACACGGCAATGAATTCACCAAGCTGTCGCAATCAACCTGCAATAACAAGTCAAACGCCGCAGGCCGGTTGCTTCAGCATCTGCCAGATCGTCCGTGGGAACGGAAACATTCGAAGAGCGGAGCGGTGCGACCGATGTGCGGTCGCCTCATTCTTCCGAATTGTCGCCACAATCTGTCCATCCCGCGACACCACTTGCATCGCTCAAGAATGTTGAGAAGTGCACCGGGCTTGGACACGTGCCGCTGCCATGTAAGCGTTGCGGACGCACGTCATGAAACTGCGCAGACCATGTCGATCTACCGAGGAAACAATCGGCTTTTTTTCAATGACGACGGAGACGCCACCCAGCGTCCTGCGCCCACTGAAGTCAAAGCCGGGAAAGCGCAGCGGCTTCCCCTCGGCTTGTCGCTGCCTGAGGTCGCAAAGTTACGCAAGGCGAATCCCGCCACGATGCTGCTCCCGACATCGAGGCGTTGGCTGGAGCAATTGCCCGAAGAGTTGCGTCCGAATCAGCTCGCGCGCGACTTCCCGCGAATCGTGAATCATCTGGCAGCTTCGTGGCCGGAGCCGGTGGACTTCCACCTATATGGCGACCGGCTGCTCGTCGACCGCCGTGGCAACCGGAAGGGCTTTCCCGTCGCAATCCGGGAGGAACTTCACCGGCTCCTCAACTATTTCGAATCGCTCTATCCGCGGACGGGGAATGCCTGGGAGTTCGAGAGACCACTACGCAGCGTCGAAATCTGACGTAGCGAAATCCCCCATCCCCTGTGCGCACGAGTTTTGGCGCAGAACGATTCCAAGGAAATCGACGGTGATCGCCGGCGGTTTAGGGTTTCTGGCGGAGAGCGCGGAACCCGCATGCCGACCCCATACCCCAGTCAGGTCGACGATGCCTTGTAAATACTTGCGATCGACTCATCCAGTGCCTTGTTGAATTCCTGATCGCTCTGCTGCGCCGTGAGGCCTTCGGTCAGCGCCCGCGAAAAGCTTGCAACGACGCCGTGATTGCGCGCAAGCCGCTGGTTCGCTTCATCGCGTGAGTAGCCACCCGAAAGCGCGACGACACGAAGCACCTTTGGATGCTTGACCAAACCCGCATAAAAATCGTCCGCCGACGGGAGGGTCAGCTTCAGCATCACGCGAAGATCAGGTCCCAGCGCGTCCAGGCACTTGAGAATCTCGGCGATCAGAAGCCGTTCGGCACTTTCTTTATCGGGCGCGTGGATGTCGACTTCGGGTTCGATGATCGGCATCAGGCCGGCCGCGAGAATCTGTTTGCCGATCGCGAACTGCTGCGCGACGACGGCCTCGACCCCCTTGGGGTCGGCGTGCTTGATGACCGAGCGCATCTTCGTTCCGAATACGCCCTTGGCCTTTGCGCGCGCGAGCAGTGCGTCGAGAGTCGGCATCGCCTTCATCGTCTGCACGCCGTTCGCCTCGTCGGCCAAGCCCTTGTCGACTTTCAGGAAGGGAACCACCTGCTTCACCGACCAGAGGTAGTCGGCGGTGCCTCGGCCCTCGACGTCGCGATCCATCGTCTGCTCGAACAGGATCGCGCCAAGCACTCGATCGCCGTTGAACGAAGGGCTGGTGATGATGCGGGTGCGCATTGCATGAACCAGGTCAAACATCTGTCCGTCGCCCGAATAAGTGTCCTCGTTGATGCCGTACAGGCGCAGTGCCTTCGGTGTGCTGCCGCCGCTCTGGTCGAGCGCGGCAATGAATCCCTTTGCGGACTTGATCTTTTCGTATTGTGGAGTCATGGCGAGCCCTATTGTGCGGTGCGAAGTCATAAGGATAAATCAGTGCGGTGGCTGAAGAGCCATACGTTGCATATTGGCCAGACCGAGACGAGTGATCCAGGCGAATCGCGCTCGACCGTTGGCAATCGTGAAATTTGCGGGCGCGTGAGTACGGCTTCGGTCACATTTCAATCGGCGCTGGTGCATTTCGGCAACGCTCTCGACTGCATCTTAGCGCTTCCTCGCGATCGCGTGAGGGAACGCAGCGATCATGGGCAAACGAGCAATGCGCTTACGGCATGTAAATGCGATACGGATACGCGGTCAGTGGTGCGGTTGCGCGTTTTCATGCAGAGATGAATCTGTGGCCTCGAAGTAGCCGCGTAGCTTGTCGTATTGTCGGATCTGTTCAGGGTCCAGTATTTCCACTTGGGTGAGGTGTGTCTGAAGATGTACTCGCCGTATCTGTCCCTGCAGCGTGGCAATGGCCGCCGTCGATTGTTGCAACCTTTCTTTCGTGATCGTCTGGTCTGCAAACATGCCGTCCAGCTCGGCCTCTCGCGCAATCAATTGGTGGCCGAGCGAAATGGCTTCTGTTTCCATCGATTTGAACAATGATTCCGTCCGCATTTGTTGGTCGTCGGTCAGGGCAAGTGCGTTCGACATGGCCAAGACATGCGCGGGCCCGGGATAGTGATTGAGTTCGGCAGCCTTGGCCAACCCCATTCCCTTGCCACCGAGATAGGCTTCCACTTCGTCAGACGAGAGCGCCTTGATCTCGCGCTTCTCGAGGCCGGTATACGGTGATGAAGTCCCCGCGGCGATCGCGGTCCCCGAACCGAGCACAACGAGCACTAGAACTGTTGAGAACATGGTTGCCATTATCGTGCTCCTTGTCGATCGATAAGCCGTCAGTGATGGCCTTCGGGTTCAGCCATGTGAAATGCAAGAATTGCTTCGCTCGTGTCGTTGTACAACCGCAGTTTTCCATCCAATTCGTGAGGTTCTTCGGGCGCTCTGCTACTTACGAATAGGGTTGGGTCATCGTACTGTGGAGCAAGCACAAGGCGCTCCGTTCGTTGCGAATCCCGGGATATCAAGACTTCGGCGACAAGCCCGGGTGTGAAGCGGCTCGTCTGCAATTGGAGGCGCTCTCCCGCCGGGGTCTCGACGATCTCAAGAATTCCGTCTGCGAGCTTGCTCCGCACTATGAAGGGTGCAGGTGCGTGCCGATGTGAACCACTGCGATGGGCAGCTATAGCCGGTTCGATGTGCGCGCCGAGGCGCATCACAAGCACGCGAACCGTTGCCAATGCTGGCACCTGGGCCAGCAAATCGTCGCGAATTGCGGTCCTTATCGTGTCTGCCTCCTGAATGGTTGTTTTGCCATCCAGCGCGACATCTACGTCAGCAGTGAGCCGGTGTCCGAGCCAGCGAGCACGCACCGCCACGACGGAAAGGACTCCCTGGACATGTTCCGCCACGTGCCGGATTTCCTGCGGGATTTCAATGTCCACTCCGTCGAGGGCTCGCGTCAATACAGCCTTCGCCGACTGCCAGACGATTCCGAATATGGCGATCGTGATCAGCAGTCCGACGATGGGGTCGGCGAGAGGATAGCCAAGCCACACGCCGAGCGCTCCCAGCACGACGGCCAGGCTGGTGAGGCCATCGGTGCGAGCGTGATATCCGTCCGCAATCAGCGCTGCACTGTTGATCTTGCGGCCGATGCGAAGGCGAAACACGGCGACCGACTCATTGCCGATAAAACCTATAAGACCGGCCGCAGCAACCCAGCCCAGTAGCGTTATCGCCTGTGGGTTTATCAGGCGGTCAATCGCTTGATAGGCCGCAACCAATGCGCTAAACAGAATGATCAGAACGATGGCGATACCGGCAAGGTCCTCAGCTCGACCATATCCGTAGGAAAACCGCTCGCTCGCTTTGCGCCTGGCCAGCATGAACGCAATCCACAGCGGGATCGCCGTGCCCGCGTCGCCCACGTTGTGGATGGCATCGGCGAATAGCGCAACGCTCTTCGATGCGTAGACGACCGCGAGCTGGAGCACGGACGTAATGCCCAAAATGATGAACGACCACTTGATTGCCCAGATACCCTGCGTCGTGGTCGCCAGGGTGGAGTCGACAACCCCATGCGTGTGACCATGTCCACTGCCGTGCCCGTGCACGTCCGCCTTTGGCTCTGCGAAGCCTAGCCAAACTAAAATTGAATGAACCACACCGCCTCTATAGATATTTGGTGATC
>JBDTWY010000042.1:0-24793 GCA_040006455.1 Betaproteobacteria bacterium
TCCAGTCTCTCAGACTCAGTCCGGATGGACAGTAACAACGTATTGAAGCATCACACCTAGGGCTGGCTGAAAAACTCCAATGCCTGATTGAAGCGCACGCGAAGTCTCTCGCGATCGTGCTCTGTAGCAACGGTCTTGGCGGCCAGCTCCGCAACCAACCCGAGATGAAGCCTGAGTGTATCGCGGCGATGTCCGTTGTCGGTGCATTCCGCCGCGCCACCGATCGCGCCCAACAAATGTCCAATCACCGCGACGTTGCCGGGAGCATTGTTTCTGATCTGGTCGAAGGCAGTTTCAATCGCATCATCGAACGACCAGCCCAACAGAATCAGTCTAACGACGCCGTCTTCCGAGCGATGGCGAACCGGCATGGGACGAGCTGCCAGCCGCGCGACGATTGCCCCGAGGTGATCGATGCACATGACGGCGGTGGTGGTGTCGTTGATTCCCGGCGAGAGCGCCTTGAGCGCAATGTCGACGAGCTGCCGGATACCGAATCCGAACTCCTGATCGATAGTGCGAAACGAGCGAATCGAAATCCTGTCGCGGAAAGAATCCAATCGCTCGTCATCGAGTGCGTCGCCGGCTACAACGGTCAACAGTCGCGCGTGGCGTGCAACGAACGCACCCGGCGCGACGTCTACCCTGATCGTAGCAGCATGCCTGGCGGCGAACTCGACGATATCGGCCATTTGGATGTCCTGCACGTATCCACGCGTATCGGATCGCACAACACGCTGCTGCTGAACCGCAGCGCTGGAATCCGCCGCAACATCGTCGTCCCTGATCTCACAACCCTTGGCGTCCTTGGGAAACCGTTCATCGATTGCCGCCAGCGTTTCGCTTGTAATCGACGCGATGATCGTCGACGCTTGAATCGACGTCGCGATGTGATGGATGAAGAAGACGAGCACACCAATGCCCAGCAGCGCCAACAACAGGCCGACGAACACCGCGAGTGAAGGAACGAATGCCCCGTCGTCACCACTGCGAATAGTTCGGAGCACCACCAGACAATAGGTGAAGATCCCGACGAACGATCCCAGCACGAGTTGATTGCGCCGGTCGCGCATGAAATTGCGGAGAATGCGCGAGGTGTACTGCGCCGATGCGGTGACGAGTGCCGCGATGGTCAGCGAAAAAGTCAGGCCCGCGATGGTAATCATCGATGACGCGATGGTCGACAGCATGCCGCGCGAACCTTCGGCGCCCGCGCCAAACAGCAGCGGGAAGGAGGTGGCCCACTGGAACTGATAGTGCTTGTCAACCTCCACCAGCGCCAAGGCGAGCACGGTAGCACCACCGACCATGACGGTGGGCACAAACCAAAGGCTCGAGCGGATGGCTACCAAGTACGATTTGAGTGCGTCCTGCATGTCGGCTCCCGCGAATGCAAGCGTTGAGGGCGCCGAAGCGTTGGTTGTGACGCGCCCGCTGCCGGTCATGTTACTTTGGTGCCAGCCGTGCAGGCAATTGCAGGGGCACCGCGTGGATGTCATCGCACGATTGCGAGTTTCCGGTGTCGACCGTAGGGAAATGGAGCAGCCTTAGCGGTAACAATGCAGAGGAACATGGTGGTGGCGTTCTTACCATGATATTCGGCGTTGCGTCGTGAGCTCGCAGATCCAGGCGCGGTCCCGAGGAAGATGATGAACGACACACATGGCGCTCACGCGGGGCATTGCTCAAGCTTGGGAACAACTGTCCCTGCGGGGAAGACCGAGAAAGACCCGGTTTGCGGCATGAACGTGACGGCCAATCCAGAAAAATCGGTCGAGCACGCGGGACAAGAAGAGCAAGTGGACGCGCCTGCGGATCGCCTACGGATCGGAAATCGCAGCCTTCAGCGGGTTGGGTCGGCGCGCCAGGGGTCGTCGTCCATACGCGCTGCCTCGACAAGCGATTCCGCGCTGATTGGCCAGCCCGAGCGCGATCTGTCCACAGCGTGGATCGTATTCTGAAGGCACGGACGCCGCTCTGAACCTACGGACGACCCTCCGAGGCGACATTCGCCGCCACGCAGCGCTTCACGTTGCTGCACGAAACGCGGAAGCGACCCACGAGCCGCGAAGGCGTTCAACACACCGCTGGGCGCCGGCTCACCGTGGGTAGCGCCATGTATGTCCAGGTGCGCGGCGCATGGAAGAAAAGCCCGATCACGGTCCAAGCTGCGATCGCTCGGTCGCGCGAGAATCTGAAACAGGCGAAGGAATATTCGTGCAAGCCGCTGCCCGACTCGGTTGTCGATGGCGTGGCCGTGGCCAACTTCGCGACCCATACCATCAGCGACGACGCGAGCATCGACGGAATCGTGGCCATCGACAAGCGCAGCGGTCTTGCGGTACGCGTGGAGAACAACCTCAGGACCGGCGCGGCCACTGCGCCCCACTACGTGACCCAATACTCTTACCGTAGCATCAAGGCGCCGATCTAGCAGCCCACTCCGACACCGGCTAGCTTCGAGCACATCGCGGAATCCAGGGGATCCTGCCTGACGCATCTTGCGGCGGGGACGCGCCAACACGGGAGCCGTTCTCTTGCCTGGATCAATGTCCCAGGTCCACAGGGACATGCATTTTGGCGATGCCGTTCTTGCGGGTGCTCCCTCGCTTTCGTGCGCAGGCATCGCGTCATCCTACTGATCCTCACGGCGAAACTCGAGCAGCTCGCCTGGCTGGCAGTCAAGCACCACGCAGATCGCCTCGAGCGTCGAGAAGCGGATTGCCTTTGCCTTGCCGGTCTTGAGGATCGACAGGTTGGCGACGGTGATGTCGACGCGCGCGGCCAGCTCCGTCAGCGTCATCCGGCGTTCGTACAGCTTTTCATCGAGGCGAACCAGGATCGCCATGTCACACCGTGCCTTCGAGGTCGGCGCGCATTTGCGCACCGTGCGCGAACACGCCGGCGAGCACGAACAGCAGCAGTACCGCCAGCCAAGCCGCAAACGAAAACGCGTCGACCTTCCCCGCTTCCCATACCGCCGCAGCGATTCCCGCGACGATCAGTCGCAGCCCTTCGAGCGCCGCTACACTCCACGCGATCGCGTTCAAGCGCCGGGCGTTTTCGAGGATGAAGGGGTCGCCGACGTGAACGGTGTCGACGATCGCCAGCAGCCGCCGCAGGATCGTATACACGATCGCCGCGCCGGCGAGGCCCACGACGACGATCGCACGGACTCCGAGCCCGGCGTGCGGGTGCGCGTGCACCAGGTCGAAGCCGAGCGGCCGTTGCGGCCAGCCATCGATGAAAAAGCTGTAGACCAGCAGCCCTGCGATGGCGAGGGCATAGAGCGCATTGAGGAGGATCAGGCCCCGGATGACGGGTCGAGCGACGGCAAGGGCGTGGGTGCTGGTGCGGGGCATGGCGCGGTCTCCGGTGATATCGTTAAACAATACTATACACATTGATAAACGATATGCAACACATTGTGGAATAGCCTTACGGACGCGAGCCGCCGGTCAATCGGCGTTTCCCACGAATGACATCAATTTTTGTGAGTGCCGCGGCTGTTGCACTCGACGTTCCGTGCACCTACGGATGGCTGCCGCTGACCACCACTGCCCAGCGAAGATCGCTCCGGTGATATTGTCCCGGCCACGATGTGCCTTGCCCCGCCATTCGCCGCACCATGAGTGACGCATAATGCCGAAGCGTCATTCCCGCAAACCGGCCTTGGTCGTGTCGCTGGTATTGCTGATGCTATTCGGCGCGCTGTTCATTTACGCATCGTTTGCGACCAAGCCGGCTCAATTGCCTGCTCCTCGTGACCGGGGCCGATTCATGTCGGAACAGGAAAGTGCTCTCCGCGCGACGTTTCACGACCCCGAAAGCGTGAGGTTCAGGAACGATGTAGTGCGCATAGTTGGAATCAATGCGTTTGTCTGCGGCGAAATCAACTACAGAAACAGCAGCAATGGCTACGTCGGGTTCAGGCGCTTCGCTTTCGGTGAGGGCATTCCAAAATTCGACGATGAGAGCGCCCCTGATCGATCCGAAGACCTCTGGCGAGAATATTGCGGAAGTGGCCATTGATTTCCATGCCGCCTGCGCATGATGAACTTGGGTGCTCTCGCGCCGCTCGGACCGCACCATCCGCGGCTGCAAATCATGCAATGAAAAACGTCGGCCTCTGATGGATGCGCCGGCGCCGTCATTCGGCGAGCGCTCCGAAGACGTCACTCGGCTGCAGGCCGAAGTCCCCTTTTCGCTGTTTGAAGATGATCGTCTGCAACGAGCCTATGCGTATCTCGGGCTCGGCAGCCACACGCGCGGTTGGGTGTGGAAGCGATGCCTGGTGCTGGTCGCGATCACGTGGGTGCCGGTGGCGCTGCTCGCGTGGCGACAGGGCCTGGTGGATATGGCTATCACGCCCACCAATTTTTTCGCCGATTTCGCTGCCTATGCGCAGTTCCTGGTCGGGTTGCCGCTGTTCGTGGCGGCGGAGGTGGTCGTCGATCGGAGCACGCGCGAGGCGGCACGACAATTCGTCGCCTGCGGGATTGTCAGCGCGCGCGACACGCCCGCCGTCTACCGCCTCCACGACCTCGTCAAGCGGCTGCGCCGCTCTGTCATTTCGGACGTTGCCTGCATCGTCATCGGTTACGCGATTTCATTCGCCATCCTGATTCCCGAGTTCGGTCCCGATCCGCTGCCGACCTGGCACGCCCAGGGTGTCGCGCCCTCCCGCATGCTCACAGCGGCTGGAATCTGGGAGTTTTTCATTGCGCTGCCGGTCCTTCAATACATCTGGCTGCGATTCGCATGGAAGATCCTGCTTTGGGTGTTCTATCTCTATCGGATGACACGGTTTCGCCTCGACCTGCATCCTACGCATCCGGACCTCACGGGCGGCATCGGATTCATCAGCGAGGCGCAAGGCCGTTTCGCGCTCTACATCCTGGCGTACGGCATCAGCAACGTGGCTGCAACCGTGGGCTACGAGATCGCGGTTCTGAACTACGACTTGTCCATCATGCCGGTATGGGGGCCGCTGGTCGGCTTCGCGATCGGCGCGCCTTTACTGTTCACGCTGCCGTTGTTCATGTTTACGAAGCAACTATATCGAAGCAAGTCGCGGGCGCTCGCCGCCTATCGCGAGCGGGTCACTGAACACAGTCGCCGGGTCGAAAGCCGCCTGTTCGTCCGCGGTGATGCCGCCGGCGCACCGAACGAGGAAATGCGCGAGCTGGCGGAACTGGCAACGCTCGGAGCGATGTTCTCGCGTATCGAAAACATGCGTGTAGTGCCATTCGACCTGCGCTCGTTCGGCCAACTCGTCGGCTCGACGCTCGGATCCCTGGCGACGTTGCTGCCGCTGTTGCACGGCACCGGTGACCTTGCCCGTATTCTGGAAGCCATTGGCAAATTATTCGGGCACCTGGGTGGCTCAGGTTGAATCGATTGGATCCTGCAGGACGTCATCAAGAATCCCCTCGGCCGGGAATTCATGGGGGCCTGCGTCGCGCGCGACGATGCGGCGTCGCCAGCTCAGCGCAATCAGCGCCGTTGGAATCGTTCGCGCGTCGACAACCAGACCAAGCCAAGTCCGAGCGCCACGATCGGCAGCATCGGCGGCTCCGGCGCGTCATGCCGCGGGCAATCGATACCGTGACATTGCGTATCGATCCGCAGATTGTCGATGCCGATGCGCTCCGGCCAGTCGACGAAGGCGAGCGTGGTCACGCCCTGGTTGAACAGGATGCTGCCGCTCACCCTCAGCGCCTGCGGCGCCTTTTCGGTGCTTCCATGGCCGCTGTCGGGTGAATGCGAATAGGTGCCCGGTGTGCCTGGGTACGCTCCGTACGTCGTCGCGAACCCCGATGTCATCGATGCGGTCGAGTTGCCGACCAGGAATTCGAAGTCCGGCAAGTTCACGCTATTGAGGCCGCACTGGCTGGACGACGGGCACGAACCGTCGGGAAAGATCTCGTAGTCGAAGGAAATGCTATAGACCGGGTCCGGAAACGTGATGACGATTCGATCGCTGCCCGAGTTGACGATGTAGTTGTCGCGATTGCTGCTGCTGAACGCCTCGATCGCCGCGCTGCCTTGCACGCCGCCTTCGGTGCTGCCAAGGGTCGCGGAGGTCGTCGTCCACGTTCTGCAAGACCCGTTGCTGGTGCGCGCCGTGCACGTCGACGGTCCAACGACGTGGCCATCACCGGTGTACTGGTTGTTGGAAAGCTCGCCCGCGCCCGTGACCGCCACGGAACCGGATAACCCGGCACCGCTCCACGTGTTGTTCAGGTAGGTCTGGACTGCGGAATTCGACCCTGGCGTCGAACTGCTGCGATACGCCATCGCGTCGAAATCGAAAGTGATGAGCGTTGCGCTGGCCGGCACCGCTAGAACAGCGAGCAACAACAGTAGATAACGACCGCTTTGCAGCGGGCGACGCATTCCCGACCCCATGTCCTGCTCCCCTGTTTTTGTGTAACTGCACCTGCTAGTTCACACAGTTGAGCAAGATCGATTCCACTTTGTAAATTGCCTATCCGTTCAAATAGTTAGTGCGCAATCGCAACGTCCAAAAAAAGCGCAGTGTAAACGCCGCTGACAATAAGCCATTGATTTTACAGTTGTAATGAACAGCGTGTAAGCATCAGAAAGCGATTTCATGACAAATTCAATGTGCCCAGCAACCCGGCGGGGACATTGGTCGCCATAGGCACAGGCGACCGCGAGTCCTTGCCGATGCGATAGCTGCCGCGAACGCCAGTCATGAATTCGCGAGGTACCGATACCTCGCGTTCCTGCTCGCGACGAAGCGTCTGGTAGAGCCCGTCGACACCGAGCGTGTCGCACACGCGCGCGATCTGCGCAGACAACGTTGGCCCAATCAGGTCCGTGCGTCCGCTGTAGCGGATCTCGCCGCTCATGTACATGTCGATCTCGTTGGCCGCAATGATTGCGATGATCTCGGCTTCGAGCACCGACAGCGTCGAGAACTCTGCTGAAGTGAGCGCGACGCCTCCGGCCCTTGAATTGCGCAGCGTGTACGCGCGGACACGGCGTTCGAGCGCGTTGCCGCGAGCGCCGAGGGCGTTGCAAACGGCCTCGACTCCGCCGGCATTGGATGCGCAATGTGTATAGGCCGAATGCAGCAGGCCGGCGGCGATGGTCTCGGCGCGAAATCCATAATGCACCAGCACGCTGGCGGTGCCGGCGAGATGGTTGATGAATGGGCGTCCGCAAGCACGGTACGCGCCGTCGAGCAACAGGTGCGCGAGCCCATACGCATTGGCGATGATCGCGAGCGCG
Organism: Betaproteobacteria bacterium; assembly: GCA_040006455.1. Lineage (GTDB taxonomy): Bacteria > Pseudomonadota > Gammaproteobacteria > Burkholderiales > Casimicrobiaceae > VBCG01. The sequence continues at coordinate 7,261 of JBDTWY010000042.1, forward strand.
CTCCACGAGTATTCCCGCTCGCGTGCAACGTCGAGCAGATCCGAACGCGTCTGTTTGAGCTCACCGGGCGGCATCGGCACGTGGTGATCGGGGTGATCGCGCAGCGAAGGACGAATCGGGTCCAGTTGCGCCACGTGTTCGGTAACGAACCGCCATACACCGCCGAACGATCGCTCATCCTCGATCACGTTCCACTTATTGCAGAACGCGGCAATGCTGGCGTCGGCGTCCGCGCGCGTCCAGCGCGCACGGAAAAACGGCAGGTCGTCGAGCGTGTATTCGGCGCCGGCGAGATACGTGATGCGCGCCGCCGGCTCCAGGTACGTGTCAAAACCGAGGCCGCGCGCGGTCATCGACGTGTCGATGTGCTCGTGCACGCACCGGATATCCGGGTCGAGCACGCCCGCGTGCAGCAACTCCGTACGGATCAGCATGCAGTGGTATTCGACGAAATCGCATGGCTGGCGGCGAAGCTCGCTCGCCAGGATCTGCGGGTCCTCTCCCGCATGCACGTGCACTTCGTCGACGACGCGCCCGTTGGGATCCGCGCTTTCGACCAGCCGACCACCGGCCATGTGGATGCGATCGGGTTGCACGCCGTCGCCCGCGAGGTAAAGCGGCCCGACGATGCCGGCGCCGGTTTCGTCCGCGCAGGCAAGCAGCGAGTCGAGCCACCCCGTCTCGACGTCGACGTCGTTGTCGATGAACACGGTGTATTCAGTGCGAATCGACTCAGCCATGCGCGCGCGCGCCTGCTGCGGCCATAGAGGTTCGTCGATCCTGACGACCTCCAGCCCCCATGTTTCCGCCCGGGTCGCGAAGATTTCGCGTAGCCACGGTGGCGACTCGCAATCGACGTAGATCAACCGGAACGGCAGCCGCGTTTTTTCGACGATGGACTCGATCGCGGATACGGTCAGCGAATGCCGCTCGCGCGCCGTCATGACGATCGTGACGCGAGGCCCGATGTCGGATGCTGTATTCATGCAAGCATGATCAGATAGTGAGCATAGGGACCGAGTCGGTCCCTGGATCGGGGCCTTCCATTCCGGCGCGTGCGCGAATTGCTGGGTGTAAGAATTGATGACAGGTCGCTCGACGCAACGTCCTACGGCACGGCGATTCAAACCAATCGTACGATCTTTCGCTTGCGCCAGACCACAACATAGTACGTCGCCTGCAATACCAGCATCGCGACAAAGGTCACCGGATACGCCATCCAGACGCCCTCGAGTCCGAAATGACCCGCCAGCGCATAGGCTGTGGGGATCTCGATTGCCACGATGCAGAAAATGGATATCCCCGTTGGCACGAGAACGACCCCGGACGCGCGCATCACGCCGCTCAATACGGCGGCAGCGCCGTAGACCACGCTACTCCACAACATGATGTGCAGCAGCGTTTGCGCCATCTCGACCACCGGCGCGCTGGTGATGAACGCGCCGAGCAGCATTCGCGACAACAGGTAGCCGAGCACGACGAGCCCACCGGTCATCGCAATGTTCATCCAGAGGCCGGTCGCGGTGATCGCTCCGAGTCGCTCGGCGTGGCCCGCGCCGATCGCCTGCGCGCCTAGGATGGACGCGGTGATGGCGATCGAGATCGCCGGGAACTGGACGTAGTTGACGACCTGGTTAACCGCGCCATACGCGGCGGTCGCGTCCGCACCGAATCCGTTGACGAGCGAGAGCAGCACGATCTCTGCCAGCGAGATCACGATCACCTGCATGCCCGTTGGCAACCCGATCTTCACGACCAGGCGCAGCAGCTTGGGATCGATGCGCAGTACATGCAGCAGCTCGCGATCCGGCGACAGCGCATGGCGCTTGCGACGCATGTACCACGCCATGAAGCACAGCGCGACAACGAAAGAGCAGATCGAAGCCGCCGCTGCCGAGGTCACTCCAAGTCGCGGAAGGCCGCCCCATCCCTCGATGAACGCCGGCGTCAGCACGCATGAGACTGCCGTCGAGATCAGCAGCGCGAAGAGCGGGGTGATGGTGTCGCCGACGCCACGCATCAGTTGCGTCGCCAGGATGAAGACCAGCAGGCCCGGCATCGCGAACATCATCAGCCGCGCATAGCCGGTCGCTTCGGAAAGTACGCTGGGAGGCGTGCGCAGAAGCCGCAACATCTGCTCGGTGAACGCGCCTCCGAGCAGCGCAATTGCGAGTCCCAGCACCAGGCCGAGCGCCAACGCAGTGCCCGCGATCGCCTTCACCTTGTGCGTCTCGCGCGCACCCCACGCCTGGCCGATCAGCACCGATGCCCCGGCGCCGATGCCGATCACCAGCGAGATCAGGAAGAACACGATCGGGAATACGGACGCGACCGCAGCCAGCGCCTGCGTACCCAGCAACTGTCCGACGAACACGTTGTTGATGGTGCCGGAAAGTGCCTGCAGTACGTTGCTCAGCAGCATCGGCGCGAGAAATGCGAGGAACGCTCGCCACAGTGGCCGGGTGCTGCGCGGTCCCCGCGGCGCCGCTTCGGTCGGGGAGGCGTCGGATGTCATGCCTGTGTGTGTTTGGAGTGGCTCGAGCGGCAATCGATGCGGTCTCGGCTTCACGCTACCACGGGAGCAGTGCCGATCCCACGCCGGCATATGCGCGCCTCCATCCGCTTGCGCTTGCAATTCGGCGGAGGCTGATCTATTTTATACACGGGGGTTGACAGGACCCCCGGGAATTCTCCCTCCAAGACGGTGCCCCGTCCAAATCCTGTAAACGTCGCGCGTCAACGCGCAGGGGCACTGCTCTGAAAGTCTACTCAGACGGGTTTCATCGCGTACCGCGGACACTGCGGGGCGCCGACGCCTCTTCGTTTCGCGCCGGGAGGCTATCGCACGAAATACCATCGTGCACGCCTTTTCTGTCGGCCGTGACTCTTGAACCGCTTATCGGTGAGGCTCATCGAGAGCCGCTACGAAAACAACTATGGCGGGGCGCTTCGGATGCAAGACGGCGATCGTGCTGCGCGAGGCCGGATTCGATGCGAGGTACATGGAAGGCGGGCACTCTGCGTGGCGCGCAATCGGTGGGCCGTTGAGGCTGAATGCATGAACGTGGAGCGCGACGATGAATATTGCGGCAGTTGTGACACTGCAGATTTTCCTGACGGGGGCGGTCATGGCAGAGATGATCGATTTCGATAGTGACAAGCCGGGTGCGACGCCGGCGGGCTGGAACACAGGCGTCACCGGTCGCGGCTCGCCCAAGTGGATCGTGGCGGACGACGTCACGGCCCCCAGCAAGCCCAATGTGCTTGAGCAATCGGGCAGCGGTACGTTTCCGTTTTGCGTACTTCAGCGGAGCTCGCTTGCTGATGGTCATGTGGAGGTCAAGTTCAAGCCATTGTCGGGAAATGAAGACCGGGCGGGCGGCGTCGTCTGGCGATGGAAGGATCGCGACAACTACTACGTCGCTCGTGCGAACGCGCTCGAGAACAACGTCGCGCTGTATTACACGCGCGACGGACAGCGCAACACGATCAAGTACGTCGACGCCCCGGTGGCAAACAACCAGTGGCAGACGTTGAAGGTCGAATTTTCAGGAAAGCACATTCGCGTCGTGCTGGACGGCAAGCTCTACATCGAGCTCGACGACGAGCACATCGAGGGTGCGGGTGCTGTTGGGGTATGGACGAAAGCGGATAGCGTCACTGCCTTCGATGACTTCAGCTTCGCGGCCATCTCACAACGCTGATTGCAGATGCCCGGGAAACGGAACGAATCATCATGACTACCTTTTCAAGAGCTGTTGCATTCGCGTTGGTCGCAGCATTGTCGATCTCGGCAATGGCGGCTGATGCCAACTGGATGAATGGCGTTGGGCTGGCTTTGGGCAAGAAAGGCGCGATGATGCCGGGCGGTGTCTATCGAGTCGGGCTCGCACGCACCGACCTCAAGGTGACTGTCGACGGCGTGGACATCAAGCCGAACCTTGCCCTTGGCTCGTGGCTTGCGTTCACTGGCCCAGGCGAACAAGGAATGGTGATGGGCGACCTCGTGCTGCTGGCGAGTGAAGTCAATCCAGTGATGGACAAGCTGCAAGAAGGTGGAATCGAGGTGACTGCTCTTCACAACCATCTGTTGCGCAATGAGCCTTTCACGATGTACATGCATGTAGTGGGACACGGCGACCCGGTCAAACTGGCTTCCAAGTTGCACAGCGCGCTGTTGGCAAGCAAGACGCCCCTTGAAAGCGCCACGTCCAGTGGCCCCTCAGCATCTGCTTCCGTTGATCTCGACACAGCCATGATAGATCGAGTGCTGGGACGAAAAGGAAGCGTGCATGGAGGCGTCTACCAAGTCAGCGTTCCGCGCGCTGAGCGCATCAAGGACGGAGGAATGGATGTTCCCGAGGCCATGGGTTCGGCTGTTGCAGTCAACTTTCAGCCCACGAGCGGCCGCAAGGTTGCCGTCGCGGGCGACTTCGTGTTGATTGCGAATGAAGTCAACCCCGTATTGAAAGCGCTGCGCGCCAATGGCATAGAGATTACGGCGCTGCATAACCACATGTTGGACGACCAGCCGCGACTCTTCTTCATGCACTTCTGGGCAAATGACGATCTCGCCAAGCTGGCGAAAGGGATCAAGGCGGCGCTCGCGCAAGTGAATACGGCGGCGAATGAGTGACATGACGAATGCTGGCAGATTCGCGAGTCGCAAATGACGCGCGCCTCGCAAAATGTCAATCGCCTCCTGGTCGCGAAGGGCCTGCGCGCGTTCGGGGACGGCTACATCAGCCTCCTGCTGCCGCTCTACCTGTTGCAGCTCGGCTTCAGCCCGCTTCAAGTCGGGATCATCGCGACGACCACATTGCTCGGATCCGGCTTGCTGACGCTGGTGGTTGGACTGCATGCCTATCGCTATCACTACCGGTCGCTGTTGCTGGCGGCGACGCTGCTGATGGCAGGCACCGGATTGGGGTTCGCGTTCGTTACCGATTTCTGGCCATTGCTGGTGATCGCGCTGGTCGGAACGCTGAATCCGTCCAGCGGGGACGTCAGCGTATTCTTGCCGCTCGAGCACGCGGTGCTCGCCCGCATCGTCGACGACAGGAAGCGAACGGCGGTATTCGCGCGTTACAGCCTCGTCGGATCGCTCGTCGCAGCACTCGGTTCGCTCGCGGCGACATTGCCCGCGTTGACGGCAAGCCACTTTGGATTGAAATCCGCGACCGCGATCCAATGGATGTTCGTGCTGTATGCGCTGCTCGCCTGCTTCGCCGCGTTGGTCTACCGTGGCCTGCCGCGCGCGTTGAGCACGGATGCTCCAAAGCCCACCGTCCCGTTGAATCAATCGAGGAAGACGGTATATACGCTTGCCGCGCTTTTCAGCCTGGATGCCTTTGGTGGCGGATTTGTCGTGCAGTCGATGGTGGCGCTGTGGCTCTTCCAGACGTTTTCCATGTCGCTCGCCGCGGCGGGAACCCTCTTCTTCTGGACTGGCATCCTCACCGCGATGTCGTACCTCGTCGCGGTGCGCATTGCCGATCGGTTCGGGCTGGTGAATACGATGGTGTTCACGCACGTTCCGTCGAGCCTGTGCCTGCTGGCCATTCCATTCATGCCGAGCCTCAGCTACGTGATCGCGCTGCTGTTCATCCGCAGCGCGCTGTCGCAGATGGATGTGCCGACGCGCAGCTCTTATGTCATGGCGATCGTGCCACCACCGGAGCGTCCGGCGGCCGCCAGCGTAACGGCAGTGCCTCGCAGCCTGGCTTCCGCGATAAGTCCCTTCCTGTCGGGTTACCTGCTGGGCGGATCATCCTTTGGATGGCCGTTCCTGATCGCCGGTGCATTGAAGATCGTCTATGACGTGCTGTTGTTCGCCATGTTCAGAAAAGTCCGGCCGCCGGAGGAAGACACATCCGTCGCGACCACCGCAGCTGCGAGGGCCTCATCAAAACTGACCCGTTGAATTCGAGATCGCGCCCGCTCAGGCGGCCGCCGCCGGCGCTAAGCGCTCAATTCGACCGTGGCATTGCGGCGCGCGCTGGCGGCAAGCGCGTCCAGTGTCAGCGCAATGTCGATCGACTCCTGCACCGTCGCGCCAGTCCAACGGCTTGGCCCGTGCCGAACGAGGTCACTGAACGATTCGGCTTCGGCGAGGAACCCACTGGTCGCCGACGTTTCGACCCGTTCGCGCCGAGCGTCCCATCCCGTGCCGCGCCGTACGTCGAGCATCGGCGGAAACGCATCGGAGGTATCGTTGTAGTAGGTGGTGGCGATCGATCCGGCATCGCCGGCGATGAACGCGTGCCGGTGGCGTGCCGCCGCAAAGGTGCACGAAACCTGCGCGAGGAGGCCACTGGCGAATTCCATCGTCGCCAGCGTCGTGACGTCGACGCCGGACGCTCCCCAGCGCGACATCGCGTGCACGCGTATCGGCGCTGCGCCGGCGATCATTCGCACCAGGCTGACCGGATAGGATCCAGCGTCCATCAGCGCGCCGCCGGCAAGGGTCTTGTCCATGCGTATGTTCGCAAGATCGGTCAGCGGAAATCCGAACGAAGCCTGTACCAGCTGCACTTGCCCGATCGCGGCAGCGTCGAGCAGCTCGCGCAGTTTCAATGTCTGTGGCTGCGCGCGATAGGGATACGCCTCGACGAGATGGACGCCATTGCGCTCGGCGGCGTCGAACATGGCGCGCGCTTCGCTCGCCGACGATGCCAATGGCTTTTCGCACAGCACGTGCTTGCCGGCGTTCGCGGCGCGAATGGACCATTCGGCATGCAGGTTGTTGGGCAACGGCACGTAGACCGCGTCGATTTCCGGGTCGGCCAGCAACGCTTCATACGTCGCATGCACCCGGGCAGCACCGGTATCGCGCGCAAACGCGTTAGCCCGTTGCACATCACGGCTGGCGATCGCGGTCACGCTGATCTTGCGCGAAGGGCGCACCGCGTCGATGAACAGGCGCGCGATCCTTGCCGCACCCAGCACGCCGACGCGCACCGGGTCTTGAGAGTCCGGGGTCATTGCGATATTCCTGAAATCCTATGGAGGTACGGGCGAACCTGCGAAATCGCGGTTCGCGCAGTCATCGAGGCGTGGGGCGGTCGCGATCGAAGCTAGCTGGCCATGCGTTCGGATCCCATCGCGGAGAGCATCTGCGTCACGCAATCCTCGACATGCGTGACCAGCGTCTGCTGGGCCGACATCCAGTCACGCGCCAGCGCGCAGTCGAGCAGCCGATGGTGTTCATCCGCGGCGACCTGCCCGCGATAGACCGCGGCGATCATCTGGTAGCGCAGGTACTTGTCGCAGACCGCCGAGTAAGTATCCAGCAGCACACGCGAGCCGCAGGCGGAAATCAGCGCGTGATGGAACGCCCAGTCGTACTGCCGCCACACCTCCGGAGGTGACATTTCTCCGGCGCTCATCCGCCGCTCCATCGACGCCAGCTTGTGATGCGCGGCGACGACGCGACCTTCCCATTCGATGTCGCCGCGCTCGAATGACTCGCGCAGCGCATGACGCTCGAGGAGCTGGCGCATCGCGGCGATCTCGCGCAGGTTCGACGGCGAAATCGACATGACCTGGAATCCTCGCGAGCCCTCGGCAGCGATCAGGCCCTCGGAGGCCAGCCGGTTGAAAAGCTCGCGCAGCGTGCTGACACTCGTGCCGTAGATGCCCTTCATGCGCTCGAGGATCAGCTTCCGCCCGGGAGACAGGCGCCCCAGCACGATGTCCGCGCGGATGCGCCGATAGGTCAGCTCGCCGACGGTCGCGCTTTCCGGTTCGTCGATCACTTTCAGTCCAATCCAATGCCATCAACAACGCCGGTTGCGCCGACCTGGGTGGCGTGGCCGCGCAGATTCCCGCCTTGCTCATTGCCAAAGCCCCTTGACGTAAAAATATTATCATACGATTTGCGTTTTATATAATAATCTGCCAACTGACCGCGGACAAATGCCGGCCGATCGGGTAGCTGCGGCAGGCAACGACGAGAAACCCCACGAGGAGGAGATGACGATGAAATCCACGTTCACGCGCCGTTCGGTGCTTGCCGCCGGCGCTTCGATGCTTGCGCTGGGCGCGCTGCCGCAGGCGCATGCGCAATCAGGCACCAAGCTGCGTTTCAGCTGCGCCTTTACCGAGCAGGACCTGCGCGCCGAGGGATACAAGGCCTTTGCGGCCGCCATCAAGGGCGACGGTTTCGACGTCGAGCCGTACTGGAACAACACGCTGTTCAAGCAGGGCACCGAGCTCGTCGCCCTGCAGCGCGGAAATCTCGAGATGTGCAATCTGGCGCCCGCGGATATCTCGAAGCAGGTGCCCGAGTGGTCGCTGATGACATCCGCGTACCTCTTTCGCGATGTCGAACACCTTAACAAGACCTTCAAGAGCGACGTCGGACGCGAGTTCATCAAGATTGCCCGCGACAAGCTCGGCATCCAGGTGATCACGCCCGTTTATTTCGGCACGCGCAACATCAACCTCAAGCCTGACAAGCAAATCCGCACCCCTGCCGATCTCGCGGGGATCAAGCTGCGGATGCCGCCCGGCGAATTCTGGCAATTCCTCGGCGAATCGATCGGCGTCAATCCGACGCCTGTGGCTTTCGCCGAGGTGTACACGGCGTTGCAGTCCGGTGCGATCGACGGCCAGGACAATCCGCTGCTGTTGAGCAAGCTGATGAAGTTCGATGAAGTGACGACGCAGTTCGTGCTCACGGGCCACGTGGTGGGATACGACGTCATGGTGGTCACCACCAAGATCTGGGATGCGATGTCGCCCGCGCAGCAGGCCAAGTTCCAGGCTGCCGCCGAGAAGTCCATCAGCGACTACACGACCAAGTTCAACAAGCAGGAAGCCGATGTCGTCGAGTACTTCAAGAAGGAAGGCAAGAAGGTCTACACACCCGACTTGAATGCGTTCCGCACCTATGCCCAGAAAAAATACATCGACAAGTACGGCCAGGACTGGCCGAAAGGCGCGCTCGAGCGAATCAACGCGCTGACTTGAGCCTCCGTCAGCTTTCCGCCTGACTCCCCGGTTATGCCGGCCGTTCGAGGAACGGCCGGCACAGCAGGGAATAGGACGTGCGCGCTGTGCCTTCCGTGCGGTGAAGGCATCGGGGAATCGACAATGTCAAAGAACCTGCGTGCGGTTGGACGGTGGCTCCAGCGGCGGGCGAACGACGTAGCGGTACTGCTGATCGGCACGATGTTCGTCTCGTTCCTGCTGCAGATCGTGTTTCGCTACGTGCTGAACCAGCCGCTCGGCTGGTCCGAGGAAGTGACCGTGCTGTGCTGGGTGTGGGTGGTGCTGTGGGGCGCGGCCTTCATCCTGTCCGACCGCGAGGAAATCCGCTTCGACATCGTCTACGGGGCGGTGCCCGTGCCAGCGCGCAGGGCATTCACCGTAATATCGAGCATCGCGCTGGTCGTTCTCCTGCTGATCTCGCTGCCCGCCACGTGGGGCTACGTGACCTTCATGAAGCGCGAGCACTCGGCCTACCTCCACATGCGGTTTGACGTGCTGTATTCGATTTACGTGATTTTCTCGGTCGCATGCATTGTCAAGCACCTACGCCTGGCGTGGCTGGCATTGCTCGGCAGGGAGCTCACGGAGGCAGATGCCGCGGCGATCGTTGCGATTGACGGCGAGCCGCGATGATGCCCAGCCATTTCGCGCTTTGCATTATCGTATTGGTGGCGTTGGCGATCCTGGGATTGCCGATCGGCCTGTCGATGATCGGCGCCTCGGTGTTCTACCTGCTGGTGTCCGGACTCGACCTGGGCACTGCCGCCGAGCAGATCCTCAACGGCCTTTTCAACAGCTACGTATTGCTGGCGGTGCCGCTGTTCATTCTGGCGGCCGACCTGATGAATACCGGCAGTCTCACCGACCGGTTGCTTAAATTCTGCCTCGTTCTCGTGGGACGCTTTCGCGGCGGGCTCGGTCACGTCAACGTCGTCGCGAACATCATCTTCGCCGGTATGTCGGGCTCGGCGATCGCCGACGCGGTCGGCATCGGCAAGGTCATCATCGGCATGATGACGCGCGGCAACCGGTACCCGATCGGGTACGCCGGCGCGATCACGGCGTCGGCGGCCATCATCGGGCCGATCATTCCGCCATCGATTCCGATGGTGATCTACGCGCTGGTGTCGGATACGTCCATCGGCTATCTCTTCCTGGGCGGCGTGATACCGGGGCTGATGCTCGGCGTGGCGTTCATGGTCATCAATTCGGTGATCGCGCGTCGCAGGAACTATCCGGTGGAACCTCCGGTGCCGTTGCGCGAGATGCCGAAAATCACGCTGGAAGCCTTTCCGGCGCTGATGCTCCCGGTGGTGCTGCTGGTGGGCATCTATGGCGGGGTGATGACACCCACCGAAGGCGCCGCCGCGGCCGCCGGATATGCGCTGCTCGCCTCGTCGCTGATCTATCGATCGCTGTCATGGAAACAGCTCTACGACGTGCTGTTGTCCAGCGCGAAGTCGAGCACGTCGGTCGGCATGCTGATCGCCGGGGCGCTGGTGTTCAACTACGTGGTGACGATCGAGAACATTCCGTTGTCGGTCCAGCACTTCATCACCGGCTTTCACCTGACGCCGATCATGTACCTGCTGCTGGTCAATGCCATCCTGCTGGCGCTCGGATGCCTGCTCGAGGGCTCGACGATCCTGCTCGTCATCGTGCCGATCCTCATCCCCACCGCCAAGCTGCTGGGCATCGACCTCGTGCACTTCGGCGTGGTGGTCGTCGTCAACATCATGATCGGCCTCCTGACGCCGCCGTTTGGGCTGTTGCTGTTCGTCGTCGCCAACATGACCAGGCAACCGCTGATGGTAATCGTTCGCGAAAGCGCGCCTTTCATCGCCATGGCGATCGTGGTGCTTGCGATCATCACGTTCGTGCCCGACACCATCCTGTGGCTGCCGCGCGTGATGGGCTACAAGGGCTAGCGGCTTCCGATGAACTCTGACGTTGACAAGCACATGGACAAGCCGATCTACATCCTCAATGGACCCAACCTCAATCGCCTGGGGCAGCGCGAACCGGAAATCTATGGAACGACGACCCTGGGCGAGATCGAAGCACAATGCAGGAGTGAAGCGGGACAACGGCGCATCGAATTCCGCCAGTCGAACAGTGAGTCCCAGCTGATCGACTGGATCCACGAGGCGATCGACATTGCCAGCGGCATCCTCATCAATCCCGCCGCCTATTCATTCACGTCGATCGCGATCCTGGACGCGCTGAAAATGTTTCCCGGACCGATCATCGAAGTGCACATCTCGAACATCCATCGCCGCGAGGACATCTACCATCACTCGCATGTCTCGCGAGTCGCCACGGCGGTCATCGCCGGAATGGGACCGGCGGGCTACCGGGCGGCGATTCGTGCACTCATCGAAATGACCCGGGACGCGCGGGCGATCTGACGCGCGTCGGCAAATCGACGCTGGCGAAATCCCTGCAGGCACCGCCAGCATCACCGGGCGCGAATCGTCGAAGTCACTGAAGTGCGGCCGGTGTCGAGAACGGCTTGCTGGCGTCCACGACGAACATCACCAGCGACTGCAAGTCCGTGGCGCCGCTGCTCGACACCTGCATCGGCGTATCGGCCGCATTGCCGGCACCGAATTCGCCTGCCGCGATGCGCTTCACGCCGTTGGGCGTACGGCTGCTCGTCTCGCCGCTCAGCACGTAGAACGCTTCGGACCCGGGATGGCTGTGCACGGACGTTGCGCTGCCGGGAGGGCCGCTTCCCTCATTGATCCGCAGCAGGTACTGCGTCGCCACGACCGGAGCGATCGGTCCGACTTCGGCGACCTTGGTACCGCCGTCCGACGATCCGCCCGCAGGGCCGAGCGTGAACAGCCATGCTTTGCCCGCGGACTCGGCCGCCAGCGCGTACGGTCCGGCGGCGCCCCGTGCCTGCGAAAGCGTGGCGAAGTTCTCGATCCGCCAGAAGAGCGGTCCCGTTGGCAGCTCGGTTACCTTCTTTTCGATGAGTGGCGTGACGACGAATTTCTGCTGCGCGACCGCCGTCGACAACTGCAAAACCGCCAACAGCGGCACGATCGCACCGACGATAAATCGCTTCATGGGTACCTCCTGGTCGAGTAGAGAGGTCATTGAAGGCGACCGCCGGCAAAAAAACCCGAAGAAACGGCTACGTTTTGGCGAAGGATGCGCAAGACCGCATAATCCGGCACGATGGATTGACGTAACCCCGAGTGCGAACCATGCCCGTCGGCATTGAATTCCCTGTTGAATCGGGCAACGAGCGCCTGCAGGTCGGCGAGTGGATCGTCGAGCCTGAACTGAATCAGCTTTCGTCCGCGTCCGGCACGCTCAAGCTCGAGCCGAAGGCCATGTCCGTTCTCATGCACCTCGTGGCTCGGGCCGGCCATGTCGTGAGCCGCGACGAGTTGCTGTCGACCGCATGGCCCGGCATAGTCGTGGGTGACGACTCCCTCACCCAGGTCGTCATCAAGCTCCGCAAGGCGCTCGGGGACGCGCCGGAGAAACCGGCCTATATCCAGACGATCTCGAAGGGAGGCTATCGGCTGGTCGCGAACGTGAAAAGAGGCGAGCAGATCGCTTGTGCTCCGGTGGCGGCGAGTTCGCAACCCTTGCCGGTCGAGCGCATGCAACGCGTTCGGTGGACGGCAGGCGTGGGCATCGCGCTACTGATGCTCGCGGTGGCCGGTTTTTGGCGGCTCGAGGGTGAGCGCACTTCGATCGCCTCGCCAACGCAGGCGCCGATGTCGAGCGAGGAAGCGAATGGCGCAGCGCAACCGACTGTCGCCATCCGGTCGTTCGAGGCGCTGGGCGACGACCCGCAAGCGGCACTGCTCGCGCAAGGAATGACGGCGGACCTTTTGACGGATCTATCGAAGGTGGCCGGATTGGCGGTGATCGCCATCGCGCCGCCGCGCAACCAGGCAGGTGGCGAGCCGCCGGCCAACGCCCCGCCGATCCGCTATTTCGTGTCGGGTTCGGTGCAGCGCGTCGACGAGCGCCTGCGACTTCAAGTCCATCTCACCGACGCAGTGACGGGACAGCAACTGTGGTCCGAACGTTTCGACCGGCCGCTGAGCAGCTTCTTCGCAGTCCAGGAGGAGCTCGGGACCCGGATATTGCAGACGCTGCCTGCGAAGGTCAGCGAGGCTGAACTACGGCGCGTGGCGCAGCGCTACACGCGCAACCTGGAAGCCTATGAATATTTCCAGCGCGGGCAGTCATCGCTGCTCGTGCGCGAACGCGCGGACAACGAGACCGCTCGCGAAATGTTCAGCCGTGCGATCGCGCTGGACCCCGCCTTCGCGCGCGCGTATGCGGGGGTCGCGCTGACTTACGCCGCGGACTATCGCAACCGATGGACCGGCGACGGTAACGCCGCCCTTGACCGCGCATTCGAGATGGCGCGGACCGCCTATCAAATGGATCCCGATGGCGCGGAGACGTACTGGGTGCTGGCATTCGTCAACGTGGAGCGGCGCCAGCACGATGACGCGCTGCAGTACCTTGCGACCGCCGTACGGCTCTTTCCATCGTTCGCGGATGGCTACGCGCTGATGGGCGGCGTCTACACCTACATCGGGCGCCCAGCGGAAACCGTGCCGTTGTTACGCACGGCATTGCGGCTCGATCCCCAGGCGGGCTATCTCTATTTCTTGCTGCTTGGTCGCGCGTATTTTTTTCTCGGTGACCTCGAGCAGGCCGGGATCAACCTCAGGTACGCGCTGGCGCGCAATCCCGCGAGCCTCGAGGCGCATGTGTACATGGCGGCCTTGCATGTGGCAGCGGGCGATAAATCGGCCGCCGCTTGGGAGGCGGAGGAGATCCGGGCATTGCAGCCCGATTTCTCCGCTCGCGAATGGCTGGAGACCTATCCGATGACCGACACTGCCCAGAAGCAAAAGCTCGTGCAAGCGTTGGGCGCGCTTTCGTTCTGAGGACTCTCGATCGATCGTGGTCATTTCCGCAATAATTCAACAGGCGCGTCAAACGCCCGGCAAAACGGCGGTCGTTTACAACGGCGTTATCTGTAGCTTCACCGACTTCGCGCGACGCATCGACGTCGCGCGTGAGTATTTCGCGCAATGGCATCTGCCACGCGAATCGGTAGCCGTCATCGATGTCGAGAATCTGGCCGACGGGTGGGTTTTTTTGTTGGCCTTGCGCGGCTTGGGCGTGACGACCCTGGCGGTCAGGGAGGCGGAAGACATCGGCAAGTCGGGCATTCGCAACATTGGATGCGTCGTTACGTCGAGCGCTGAGCAGCGAACTTTGCCATCGCGACTTGGCGTCGATGTCGCGCGTGTGATCCGCGTGCCCGGCAGTATCGGGTGCGCAGACACGCAGCCAGCGGTACTGGAAATCCACGACAGGACCGCGCATCCCGGAAGTCACATCATGATGACTTCCGGTACCACTGGCGCTTACAAGAAAATCTTGCGTGATGCCTCGGTGGAAGCGATGGCGATTCCGCTGCATGCCGAGATCAACGCGATATCGGTCGAGTCCGTCGTCTACATCGCCAACTTCGGGCCGTGGACCGCGGGCGGTTACCGCTGGCCGCTCATCACCTGGAGCATGGGTGGAACGGTGATCATCCATGACCAACCGGACATGCATGCGCCATTGCTGCAGCACGACGTCACGCACATCTTTGCAACGCCGGGCACGCTGGGGGTGCTTCTGGGCGCGTCCAACGGTGCGCTGCGCCGTAACGACGCCACGCGCCTGCTGGTGACGGGCGGCGCAATGTCGCAGGCGATGCTGGCGGCGGCGAAACGCGGCGTGACGCGACAGGTTTTTTCGGTCCTTGCGTCGACGGAAGCGCTTACGCTCGCCGTCACGCCACTGGATAGTCCCGACGACCTGCATTGGCACCGCATTCATCCGTCGCGCGAGGTCCAGGTCGTCGATGAAGCGGACAACGTCCTCGGCCGGGGAAGAGAAGGCTTGGTGCGGGTGCGGATCATCGACGGCCTCGCCGGGTATCTCGATGACGAACCGGCCACGCGTGCGTATTTTCGCGATGGATACTTCTATCCCGGCGATATCGGCCTGTTCGGCGTCGACGGACGGCTGTCGTTGCGCGGGCGCGCATCCGACGTCATCAACGTTCTCGGTGACAAAATTGCCGTCGGTCCGATCGAGCAGGCGTTGCAGGACAGGCTCGGCGCGCAAGGCGT
Source organism: Betaproteobacteria bacterium (assembly GCA_040006455.1). GTDB lineage: Bacteria > Pseudomonadota > Gammaproteobacteria > Burkholderiales > Casimicrobiaceae > VBCG01. The sequence continues at coordinate 22,431 of JBDTWY010000042.1, forward strand.
ATGTGTGTTGTCGATGACGACCATGGACGCAGGCGATGAAATCGTCGTCGTGATCCAGCCCCACCGGCCGCTCGAACCCGCCGCAATCCAGGTTGCGGTGAACGCGGAGCTCGGCATGGTGAAGCGGATCCCGGTGCGAGCAGTAGTGATCGCAAAGCTGCCGCGCAACGAAATGGGAAAGATCGAGCGCCTGGTGCTGAGACGGCAGCTGATCCTGGCCAGCGAGGGCAGGCTGGCCGGGCCCTAGTGGGTCACTGCGACTTCAACTGCGGTTGCGCCAAGCCCAACTGCTGCAGGATTTTCGGCCAGCGCGGATCGCCGCGCAGCGGCCGCAGGAGCAGGTCATTCGCCGCGTAGATCACGCCGGGGTCGCGTTGGGCACAGGCACGCTCTAGCCATTCGAACGCCTTCTCGATCTCGCCGCGGTAGCTGAGGATCTCCGCCACCTGGTACGCCGCGGTCCAGCCGTATCCATCGATCAGCGTCCGCAACGCGGCATCCGATTCAGCGTGGCGTCCTTGCGAGTGATGGATCATCGCGAGAGCCACGTTGCGGAATACGTCGTGGCCCTCGGCGTTGGCCAACGTCAATGCCTCCTCGGCGCGACCCTGGAACAGGCGCGCGATCGCCAGGAATGCGTGACACAGTCCGGCATTCGGGCTCAGGTCCAGCGCGAGCTCGAACGCCGCCGCGGCTTCGTCGAACTGCTCGGACATGAAGGAAAGCATGGCGACCTGGCGATGCGTGCGCGCCGAAAGCGGATCGAGTGCGACCGCCTTGCGCATCAGCGCGAGTCCCTCCTCGAAACGGCCGAGCACGCGTGCGAGCCCGGCAGCGGAACGCAGCGCATGCGCATCGCCGGGTGACAGCTCGAGCGCGCGATGAAACGACGCTTCGGCCTCCTTCCAGTTCCAGTCGTGGCTCTCGGAGACTAGGCCGATCTCGATGTGGCCCTCGGCCAGGTCCGGCGCCAGTCGCAGCGCGTGCAGCGCCGCCTCGCGCGCGCGCTCGAAGCCTTCGTCGATCGGCGCAAAACCGAATCCCGCCTGCACTTGATGGACCCGCGACAGCCCCGTCCACGCCAGCGCGAAATTCGGATCGATCGTGAGCGCGCGTTTGAACAGGTCGATCGCCTTGTCGGTGTCCGCCTGCGTGGTGCGCTCGCCGAAGAACTTCCCCTGAAGGTAGAGCTGGAAGGCTTCGGGGTTGTCGCTGCGTCCGGTCACGGCGCGGAGCACCTCCGCTGCGGCCGACGTCCCTGACGTCGTCGCGGATGCCTCTCCCATCAGTGTGCTGCGCAGCTCCTTGACCACCGATTGAGCGATGTCGTCCTGGACGGCGAAGATGTCGTCGAGCTCGCGGTCGTACGTCTCGGACCATAGGTGCGAATCCGTCGCGACCTCGATGAGCTGCGCGGTAATGCGCACGCGCTTGCCCGACTTGCGGACGCTGCCTTCAAGCACCGTGGCGACGTTGAGCTTCTGCGCGACGGTGCCGATGTCGGCGTTCTTGCCCTTGAACGAGAATGCCGACGTGCGCGACGCGACGCGCAGGCCGCGGATCTTCGCGAGCACGTTCAGCAGCTCTTCCGACAAGCCATCGGCAAAGTACTCGTTGTCCTCGTCGCGACTCATGTTGACGAAAGGCAGCACGGCGATCGAAGGCGTTTCCTTGTCCGGCGGTGCGACCTGTGACTTCAGTGGCGGAAAGCTTTGCGGCAGATCCGGATGGCAGGCCTGGAACACGGTCTCGGGTCGCCCGAGGTCCTTGAGGCCGTGGGCACCGAGTGCCTTCACGCTTGCGAGCGGCGGAAGGTGGTCGCGGCAGAGGTCGTGCGTCGATTCGGAGAGCAGCGTCTGGCCGCCATGGCCGGCGGCTAGAAGGCGTGCAACGCGGCTAAGCGCCACGCCGAAATAGTCGCCGTCGCGCAACTCGACGGCGCCCGAATGCAGCGCGATGCGCACGCGGAGCTTCGCGGCCTCGGGCCACGGCTCGCGATGCAACGCGCGCTGCGCGTCAAGCGCGGCCGCAAAGGCGTCGAACGCGGTGTGGAATGCCGCGCAGAAGGCATCGCCGCCGGTCTTGAAAACGTGACCGTCATGATCGTCGATGCAGTGCCGCAACAGCGCGTCGTGGCGCGTGAGCGAAACGCGCATCGCCGCCGCATGCGATTCCCACAGCCGCGTGCTGCCTTCGATGTCGGTGAACAGCAGCGTAACGGTGCCGGTCGGAAGGTCTGCCATCATTCGGGTTGCCGCAAGGGCGACGGGAATGATACCCGTCCGAGCCGCACCCGCCGGGAATTCGGGCAAGTGCCAAGTCGGGCGCCAGCAAGGCCGGCGCCCGGCGCGTGCAACGTCGGC
>JBDTWY010000043.1:0-24556 GCA_040006455.1 Betaproteobacteria bacterium
CGCTGCATGCGATGGCGCGCGTGGGCCTGCGGCGCGAGCAGATCGACCGCTATCCGCACATGTTCTCGGGCGGCCAGCGCCAGCGCATCGCGATCGCGCGCGCGCTGATGCTGGAGCCCGCGCTGGTCGTCGCCGATGAGCCGGTGTCGGCGCTCGACGTGTCGATCCAGGCGCAGGTGCTCAACCTGATGATGGACCTGCAGCGCGACAGCGGTCTCGCCTATCTCTTCATCACGCACAACCTGCAGGTGGTACGGCACATCGCCGACAACGTGATCGTCATGTACTTCGGGCGCATCGTCGAGCGCGGACCCAAGCGCCGGATCTTCGATGCCCCGGCGCATCCCTATACCCGCGCGCTGCTGGCCAGCACGCCCTCGCTGCGCGGGCAGCGCATCGCCGCCGTCGTGCGCGGCGAGCCGCCATCGCCGCTTGCGCCGCCGATGGGCTGCGCATTCCACAATCGCTGCCCGCATGCGATCGAGCGCTGTCGCGTCGAAGGGCCGGCGTTGCGCGAGTTCCACGGCGCGTACGTCGCCTGCCACCGCGCCGAGGACATTGCGCTCGCGCGTTGACCTCGCCGCGCGATTTCGCCATCATCCCCGGTGCGCATGCCGACCCCGCATGCGACCCTCTCCTTGCCCGCCTTCATATTCCGCCGAGTGCTGCAGTCGATCGTCGTGATGGCGGTGGTGGCCTTCATCGCATTCGGCTTGTTCAACTTCACCGGCGACCCGGTGGTGTTCATGGTCGGCCAGGATGCGACGCAGGCGGAAAAGACGCAGCTCCGCCACGACCTGGGACTCGACCGGCCGTTCATCGTGCAGTTCGCGCATTTCGCCGCCAACGCCGTGCAGGGCGACTTCGGTCGCTCGCTGCGCCAGGGACGATCGGTCGCCGAGCTGCTCAAGGAACGACTGCCCGCGACCCTGGAGCTGTCGGTCGTCGCCGCGCTGCTGGCGCTGGTGGTGGGAGTGCCACTCGGCGTCTACACGGCGTTGCACCGGCACGACGCGCTCGCGCACGCGATTCTGGCGGCGTCGCTGGTCGGAGTCAGCCTACCGACTTTCCTGATCGGCATCCTGTTGATCCTGGTGTTCGCCGTGCAGCTCAACTGGCTGCCGTCGTTCGGTCGCGGCGACACCGTCGCGTTCGGCTGGTGGACCACCGGATTGCTGACCGCCAGCGGACGCAAGGCGCTGATCCTGCCGGCGATCACGCTGTCGCTGTTCCAGATGACGCTGATCATGCGCCTCGTGCGCGCCGAGATGATCGACGTGCTGCGCACCGAGTACATCCGCTTCGCGCGGGCGCGCGGCCTCACCGAGCGCGCGATCCATTTTCGCCATGCGCTCAAGAACACGCTGGTGCCGGTGATCACGATCACCGGACTGCAACTCGGCGCGATCATCGCATTCGCGATCATCACCGAAACCGTGTTCCAATGGCCCGGGATGGGACTCCTGTTCATCCAGGCCGTCAATTTCGCCGACGTGCCGGTGATGGCGGCGTACCTTTGCTTCATCGCGCTGGTGTTCGTCGTCATCAACCTCGTCGTCGACCTTCTCTACTACGCAGTCGATCCACGGCTGCGCATCGATCGCAATCCCACCGGGCATCCATGACTCCGTCGCCGTCTCCCGTCGCACATATCCAGCGCTGGCAGGATGAGTTCACCGCGGTTCGCCGCGACCTGCACGCGCACCCCGAGCTCGGCTTCGAAGAGCACCGCACCGCCAGGGCCGTCGCCGACCAGCTCGCGGCGATGGGCATCGAGCATGCAACCGGCGTCGGCCGCACCGGCATCGTCGCGGTCGTGCGCGGCGCGTCGCACGGCAGCGGCTGCGCGATCGGGCTGCGCGCCGACATGGATGCGCTGCCGATGCAGGAGGAAAACACGTTCGCGCACAAGTCGGTGATCGACGGGCGGATGCACGGCTGCGGCCACGATGGCCACACGACGATGCTGCTGGCGGCGGCGCGCTATCTGGCGGAGACGCGACGCTTCGACGGCACCGCGTACTTGATCTTCCAGCCGGGCGAGGAGGGTTATGCCGGTGGCAAGGCGATGATCGACGACGGCCTGTTCGAGCGCTTTCCCGCCGACGCCGTCTATGCATTGCACAACTGGCCGGGCCTGCCGGCGGGCACGATCGCCGTGCGGCCCGGCCCGATGATGGCCGCCGCCGATCGCATTGAAATCCACATCGCCGGCCGCGGCGGCCACGGTGCGCATCCCGACCTGACGATCGACCCGGTGCTCATCGCCGCGCACATCATCGTCGCCGCGCAGTCGATCGTGTCGCGCAACGTCGATCCGGTCGACACCGCGGTCGTGAGCCTGTGCTCGATGCAGGCGGGTAATCCCGGCGCGATGAGCGTCATCCCGCGCGAAGCGCACCTGGTCGGCACGGTGCGCACGTTCCGCACCGCGACGCAGGACATGATCGAAAAGCGCCTGACCGAGCTCGTGCACTCGATCGCCGCGGCGTTCGGTGCGACGGCGCGTCTTGACTACCAGCGCGTGTATCCGGCGACGATCAACTCCGACGCCGAGGCCATCTTCGCCGCCGATGTCGCGGCCATCGTCGTCGGCGAGGACAACGTCGTGCGCAACCTCGAGCCGTCGATGGGATCCGAGGATTTTTCGTTCATGCTGCAACGCCGGCCGGGCGCGTACGCGCGGCTCGGGCAGGGCGGAGACGGTACCGGCCACGGCTGCTTCCTGCACAACAGCAACTACGACTTCAACGACGATGTGATCGCCATCGGTGCCGGCTACCTGGCGGCGCTGGCCGAGCGCTCGATGCCGCTCGACCCGCGATGATCGACGCGGCCGCGCGCTTCCCGCACAGTTACGGCGAGGCGCGCGACCGCTTCGTCGCCGCCGCGCGCGCGCGCGGCTGCGAAGTGTCCACGCGCATGCATCCGAGCGCGCGCGGTCCCGACGGCGGCGCGCTTTCGATCGACGTCGCCGCGGAAGGCGATGCCGGCGCGCCCACGGTGCTCATCGTGTCGTCGGGCACGCATGGCGTCGAAGGCTACGGCGGCTCGGGCATCCAGGCGGCGTGGCTGGGCGATGACGCGGCGCGTCGAGAAGTCGACAGCGCGCGCGTACGGATCGTATTGCTGCACGCACTCAACCCGTGGGGATTCGCGCACGATGCGCGCGGTGACGAGGACAACGTCGATCTCAACCGCAATTTTCGCGATTTCGCGAGGCCGCAATCGGCGAATGCGGGCTATGCCAAGCTGCATCCGCTGTTGTTGCCGCAGCACTGGCCGCCGACGTGGGTCGACGACGCCCGGTTGGGCTGGGCGATCGTGCGAAACGGCCGGCGCGCGGTGCAGGAAGCCGTGTCGCGCGGCCAGGGCGAGTTCGCCGACGGGCTCTTCTACGCCGGCCGCGCGCCGTCGTGGAGCAACCGCATGCTGCGTGCACTGATCGGCGAGCATGTCGCCGGACGTGCGGCGGTTGGATGGGTCGACCTGCATACCGGCCTCGGCCGCGACGGCCGGTGCGAGGTGATCTTCAATGGCCGCAACGACGCGCGCACGCTGGCGCGCGCGCGTCAATGGTGGGGCGAGCGCGTGACGTCGATGAACGACGGATCGTCGGTGTCGACCGATGTCAGCGGCGCCAATTTCGCCGCGCTCGACGCCGCCGGAATCGAGCGCTCGGCGGGTGTGACGCTCGAGGTGGGCACGCGTCCGCGACGGGCCGTGCTCGACGCGTTGCGCGCGCGGCAATGGCTGCGCCATCAGGCGGATACAGCGCCGTCGCTGCGCGACGATATCCTGCGGCAATCGCGCGACGCGTTCTACGTCGATACCGACGCGTGGAAAAACGCCGCCTACGGGTCGGCGCGCGCGATCCTGCTGCAAGGCGCCGGCGCGCTCGCGCGTGAGGCCGGCGCGACACGATGATCGACACCGACGCAACGTTGCCGGTGCGGCGTCGCGCGCGCATCAGGACGCTGTGGGAAAGCGATCTCGCGTGGCAATTGCGCCGCTCGAAGATGGCGATGGCGTCGGCGATGGTGCTCGTCCTGGTGCTGGTGGCGGCGCTCGGCGCACCCTGGCTCGCGCCGCACAATCCATTCGACCTCGCGACGCTCGACCTGGGTGATGCGCTGCTGCCGCCGCGCTGGCTCGACGGCGGCAAGGCCAGGTACTTCCTCGGTACCGACGACCAGGGACGCGACATGCTCTCGGCGATCATGTACGGCGCGCGAATCTCGCTCGCCGTGGGACTGGCGTCGGTGGCACTCGCCGTCGTCGCCGGTGTCGCACTGGGCCTCGTCGCCGGCTACGCCGGCGGCCACGTCGACGCGTTCATCATGCGGGTTGCCGACGTGCAGCTGTCGTTTCCGGCGATCCTGATTGCACTGCTGATCGACGGCGTGGCGCGCACCGTACTGCCGCCCGATGCGCACGACCGCGCGGCGGTAAGCGTGCTGGTGGCGGCGATCGCGGCGTCGAACTGGGTGCAGTACGCGCGCAGCGTTCGCGGGTCGGCAATGGTCGAAAAAACGCGGGAATATGTGCAGGCGGCACGTGTTATCGGTATCGCCCCCCTGTCGATCATGCGCCGGCACCTGCTGCCGAACGTGCTGGGTCCGGTGGTGGTGCTGGCAACGATCAACATCGCCACGGCGATCATCACCGAGGCGACGTTGTCGTTCCTGGGCGTCGGCCTGCCGGTGACCGAGCCTTCGCTGGGCACGCTGATCCGCATCGGCAATGATTTTTTGTTTTCCGGCGAATGGTGGATTACGATATTTCCCGGGGCCGCGCTGGTGATCATGGTCCTGGCGATCAACCTGCTCGGCGACTGGCTGCGGGAGGCACTCGATCCCAGGCTGCGCTGAGCATGGTCGTCCATGCCGAGACCGACGTCCCTGACCAACCGAGGAGCAACATGAAACTACATCGTGCAATGCTGGCCGCGCCGCTCGCGCTGATGGCAGCCGGGTGCCAGACGTGGGGGCCCACCTGGAGCGAAGTGAGCGGGTCGCGCTACAACGTGGCGGTCATCAACCGGCAGCCGGCGGTCATCGAGAACATCGATGGCCAAAGTGCGTTTCCGACGCGACCGATCAAGATCGAACCCGGACACCACGAGATCACGATTACCGGTGTCGCCCAGCGGCCGCGGCCAGGCGGCGGCCAGTTGCAGACGATCGCGCTCGACGTCGAGCCCTGCAAGCTCTATTACATCAACGCACAGTATTCGGGCCCTGTCAGCGTCGACTATGCGCCGGTGATCGACTACGTGCAGACGATCCCCGGCTGCCGCATTCCCTAGTGCCGGGTAGTCGCGGATGAGCGCGTCGCCCGCGCTGGCGGTGCGCGGGCTGTCGGTGACGTTGCCGACGCGTCGCGGCGTGCTGACCGCCGTCGACGACGTGTCGTTCGACATCGCCGCCGGCGAGGTGCTGGGCCTTGTCGGCGAGTCGGGCGCCGGCAAGTCGCTGACGGGCGCCGCGATCATCGGCCTCGTCGAGCCGCCGGCGCGCGTCGCCGGCGAGGTGCGGCTCGACGGCCGTCGCATCGACGGCGTCGATCCCGCTGCCGCGCGGCGCGCGCGCGGACGCGAGATCGGCGCGATCTTCCAGGACCCGCTGACTTCACTCGATCCGCTGTTCAGCATCGGTGACCAGCTCGTCGAGACGCTGCGCACCCATTTTCCCCTCGCGCATGCCGAGGCGCGCACGCAGGCACTGGCGCTGCTCGGCGACGTCGGCATCGCCGACGCTGCGCGGCGCTTCCGCCAGTTCCCGCACCAGTTCTCCGGGGGCATGCGCCAGCGCGTGGTCATCGCGCTGGCGCTGGCCGGCGAGCCGAAGCTGATCATCGCCGATGAGCCGACGACTGCGCTGGACGTGTCGATCCAGGCGCAGATCGTCGCACTGCTGCGCAAGCTCGCGCGCGAGCGCGGCACGGCGATCCTGCTGATCACGCACGACATGGGCGTGATCGCCAGCATCGCCGATCGCGTCGCCGTGATGTACGCGGGGCGCGTCGTCGAGAGCGGCGCCGTCGCCGACGTGATCCACCGGCCGCGCCACCCGTACACCGCCGGCCTGATGGCATCGATCCCGTCGATCGCCGACGCGCGCACGCGCCTTCGGCAGATCGACGGCGCAATGCCGCGTCTCGACGCCATTCCCGGCGGCTGCGCGTTTCACCCGCGCTGCGGCGAAGCATTGCCGCGCTGCGCCGGCGAGCGCCCGACGCTGGTGGCGTCCGCGGCCGGCGAGGCCGCGTGCTGGCGCGTGCATCCCGGATGACGAGCGCAGCGGCGCAACCGCAGGGCGATGCCGCGCTCGTCGAGATGCGCGACATCGCCAAGACCTTCGACGTTTCCCCACCCTGGCTCGAGCGCATGCTGGCGGGACTGCCGCCGGTGCGACTGCACGCCGTCGACGGCGTCAGCCTGTCGATCCGTCGTGGCGAAACCCTTGCACTGGTGGGCGAATCGGGTTGCGGCAAGTCGACGCTCGCGCGCATGACCGTGGGCCTGATCGCGCCCACTCGCGGGTCGGTGGCATTCGACGGTGTCACGCTGTACGGCGACGGCGCGAGCACCGACGCCGCGGCGCTGCGGCGGGCGCGCACGTCGATGCAGATGATCTTCCAGGACCCGTACGCCAGCCTCAACCCGCGCTGGCGCGTCGCCGACATCGTCGCCGAGCCGATCGTCGCCGCCGAGCCCCGGCTGCCGCGCGCGGAGGTCGCGAGGCGCGTGCGTGCGCTGCTGCAGCAGGTGGGCCTTGCGAGCGGCGACGTCCACAAGTTTCCGCACCAGTTTTCCGGCGGCCAGCGCCAGCGCATCTCGATCGCGCGCGCACTGTCGACCCATCCCGCGTTCATCGTTTGCGACGAGCCGACCTCCGCGCTCGACGTTTCGGTGCAGGCGCAGGTGCTGAACCTGATGCGCGACCTGCAGCACCGCCTCGGCCTGGCCTACCTGTTCATCTCGCACAATCTCGCCGTCGTCCATCACATCGCCGACCGTGTGAGCGTGATGTATCTGGGACGCATCGTCGAGTCGGCCGACACGCGGCGCCTGTTCGCGGCGACGCGCCACCCGTATACGCAGATGCTGCTCGACGCGGTGCCCGACCTGCACGCACCGGGCGGGATGGCGGCGGCGGTGACGACGGCGGCGGCGACCGGCGAAGTGCCCGATGCGTTTGCGCAGCGCAGCGGATGCGGCTTTCATCCGCGCTGCCCATTCGCCAATGCGCGCTGCCGCAGCGAGGCGCCGGCGCTGCTGCACCACGATGGCGGCGACGCCGTGGCCTGCCATGGCGTCGAGGAAAAACGCGTCGCCCCGCGTGCGAGCGTCGCCGCACTAGCACGCCTGGCCGCGACGCCGGGCGCGGCCGCCGCCGGCATTCCGTTATAATTTGCCGAATTCGTCGGTGGAATCGGGGCATTACTCGATCCCCGGTTTTTTTCACGCATCCGTCGTCTCCCCACGTGCGTCTCACTCAAGTCAAGCTCGCCGGCTTCAAGTCGTTTGTCGATCCCACGGCCATCGCTACGCCGGGACAGCTCGTGGGCATCGTCGGCCCCAACGGCTGCGGCAAATCCAACGTCATCGACGCGGTACGCTGGGTGCTTGGCGAGTCCAAGGCATCGGCGTTGCGCGGCGAGTCGATGCAGGACGTCATCTTCAACGGCGCCGGCGACCGCAAGCCGGTGGGTCGCGCATCGGTCGAGCTGATCTTCGACAACAGCGCCGGGCGCATCGGCGGCCAGTGGGGCCAGTTCGTCGAACTGTCGATCCGCCGCGTGCTGACGCGCGACGGCGACAGCACGTACTACATCAACAACATCCCGGTGCGCCGCCGCGACATCCACGACCTGTTCCTCGGCACCGGGCTCGGGCCGCGCGCCTACGCGATCATCGAGCAGGGAATGATCTCGCGGGTGATCGAGGCCAAGCCCGAGGAACTGCGGATCTTCCTCGAGGAGGCCGCGGGCGTGTCGAAGTACAAGGAGCGCCGCAAGGAGACCGAAGGACGCATCGCCGACGCGCGCGAGAACCTGGCGCGCGTCGAGGACATCCGCATCGAGCTCGGCAACCAGCTGGCGCGCCTCGAGCAGCAGGCCAAAGTCGCCGCCGAGTACCGCGATCTCGAAAGCCGGCTCAAGCAGTCGCAGCACATGATGTGGTTCGCCAGGCAACAGGACGCCGCGCGCGCCCGCGAACGCCACACGGCCGAAGTGGCGGCGCTGACGACGGCGCTCGAGGCGGTGCAGGCGGAGCTCCGCGAGGCCGAAGCCGCGCTCGAGCACCTGCGCACCGGGCACTTCGCCGCCGGCGACGCGATGCACGACCGCCAGGGCACGTTCTATGCTGCCAATGCCGAGGTCACGCGCCTCGAGCAGCAGTTGAGCTACGCACGCGAAAGCGAGACGCGCATCGCCGCGCAGGTCCAGGAGCTCGAGGCCGAGATCGCGGGGCTGGTGGCGCAGCAGCGCACGTTCGCCGGCGAGCGCGCGAGCCTTGCGCAGCAGCTCGACGAAGTCATTGCCCGGCACGCGCGCGCGCTCGACGACCAGCGCGGGGTCGAGGCGACGATTCCGGACCTCACGAGCGCGCTCGAGGCCGCGACCGCGGAGCTCGCCGAATTGCAGCAGCGGATCGCGCGCGCCGAGCAGGACGTCCGCATCGGCGAGACCCGCCGCGATCATCACCTGCAGAGTGCCGCGACGCTGGGCGAGCGCCACATGCGACTGGTCGCCGACATCGCGCAGGCGGGACCCGCCGCCAGCGATCCCATCGCCGAGCTGGACGAGCAGCTCGCACTGGAACGCCGTGAGCTTGCCGATCGCGAGGCGCGCGTCACCGCGCTCGCGGCGACGGTGCAGGCGCTGCAGGCATCGCACCGCGCGGCGAGCGACGCCTGGCACGAGGCCAGCCGCACGCTCGCCGACCTGGACGCGCATCGGCAGGCGCTCGCCGCATTGCAGGCGAAGATCGGCCATGGCGGCGATGCCGAGCGCTGGCGCCAGCACAAGGGACTCGCCGCCGCGCGGCAACTGTGGCAGGTGATCGACATCGACGCCGCATGGGAAAACGCGCTCGAAGCGGTGCTGCGCGAGCGCCTCGAGGCACTCGAAGTCGGCGATCTCGCCGACGTCGCCGCCTGGCTCGCCGATGCGAGCGAAGTGTCGCCGCGCATCGCGCTGTTCAGCCCTCATGCCTCGGCGCCGGCGATCGATGCCGCGTCCGACGCGCTGTGGTCGAAGCTCAAGATCAAGGATGCGCGCTTCGCGCGCTTCGTCGCCGACGGCGTCGCCCACGTGCGCTGCCGCGCGAGCCTCGACGATGCGTTGTCCGCACGTGCGAGTCTCGCCGCCGGCGAGGCCTTCGTCACGCCGCAGGGACATCTGGTATCCGCCGCCGGTGTCGCGCTGTTCGCGCCCGACAGCGAAATCCACGGTGTGATCGCGCGCCAGCGCGAGCTCGATCGGCTCGCCGCCGAGCTGCCCGGCGCGCAGCAGGCGGCAGGGGCGGCGCGGGTCGCGCTCGACGCCGCCGAAGCGTCGCACGACGCGCACCAGCAGGATTACCACGCCGAGGGACTGGCCGTGGCGTCGCAGCAGCGACGCGTGCACGACCTGGAACTCGAGCTCGTCGACCTGCGCAAGGAAGCCGAAGCCAAGGCGCGCAGGCTTTCCGAGCTGGCGCGCGAACGCGACGAGGTGTCGGCGCTGGTCGCCGCCGAACTTGCGGCGCGCGAAGGCGTGTTGCGTGGCATCGCCGACCTGCAATCAGGGCTGCACGATGAAATCGCGCGACGACAGGCCTCGCAGCACGCCCGCAACGAGCGCGACGTCGCGCTCTCCGCGGGCCGCGAGCGGCTGCGCGACACCGAACGCGCCGCGCAGGAAGCCGGATTCGCCGAGCGCAGTGCACGCGAGCGCATCGCCGAGGCGGGACGCCGCGACGAAGCGCTTGCGCAACAGGTCACGCGGCAGCGCGAGCTGCTGGCGCGCCTCACCGGCGAGCGCGCGTCGATCGACTGGACACCGGTCGAGGAGGCGCTGCAACGGCAGCTCGCGACGCGCACCGACGCCGAAAGGGCGCTAGCCGCGGCGCGCGATGCGCTCGAAGCGTTGGGCGCGAAGCTGCGCGAGGGCGAGGAAGCGCGGATGACTGCGGAGCACAAGCTCGAGCCCGCACGCGCGCGGATCCAGGAAATGCAGTTGAAGGAGCAGGCGGCTGTGCTCGCCGAGCAGCAGTTCACCGAGCAGTTGACCGAAGCGCAGGCGGACATCGCGGCGTTGCCCGACGCGTTGAAGGCATGGGGCCGTACGTCGCTGCCCGCCGAGATCGCGCGCATCAACACGGCGATCGCAGGCCTGGGCGCCGTCAACATGGCGGCGCTCGATGAGCTCACGCAGTCGCAGGAGCGCAAGGACTACCTCGACCGCCAGTCGGCCGATCTCACCGAGGCGCTGACGACACTGGAAACGGCGATCCGCCAGATCGATCGTGAGTCCCGCGAGCTCCTGCAGCAGACCTTCGATGCCGTCAACGCCAACTTCGCGGTGCTGTTCCCGACGCTGTTCGGCGGCGGCGAGGCGCGGCTCGTGCTGACCGGCGAGGAGATCCTCGACTCGGGCGTGCAGATCTTCGCGCAGCCCCCGGGCAAGCGCAACGCGTCGATCCACCTGCTGTCGGGCGGCGAAAAGGCGCTGACGGCGATCTCGCTGGTGTTCGCGCTGTTCCGCCTCAACCCGGCGCCGTTCTGCCTGCTCGACGAAGTCGACGCGCCGCTCGACGATCCCAACACCGAGCGCTTCTGCCGGATGGTCCGCGAGATGTCGGACGAGACGCAGTTCCTGTTCATCTCGCACAACAAGATCACCATGGAAATGGCGAACCAGCTGATCGGCATCACGATGCCCGAGCCCGGCGTGTCGCGCGTCGTTGCCGTCGACATCGCCGAGGCGCTTACGTTGGCCGAAAGCAACGCCGTCGCCGCCGCGTAGCGCGCGTTTATCGAAGGGGAGCGTGCTATAGTCGGCACGATCAACATGCGTGGCATGGACGCTTGATCGGCATGCGGATTTCCTCGTTGCAGTTCGGCCTGATCGTCGCCGGCGTGTTGCTCGTCGCGGGCGTCCTGCTCTACAATTTCTGGGTGCTGCGTCGCGCGCGTGCGCGGCACGCGCCGCGCGAAGCGGCGGTGATCGCGCCGTCGACGCGCGTCGAGCCTTCGCTGCATGGCGCGGGCGACGTGATGCCCGAAGCCGTCGTCGCGGCCAACAGCGCCGACGACGATGTGGCGCCGTCCTCCCCCCAGCAACACCTTGCGCCTGAAATCGCCGGCGCCGGTGACGACCCGCCCTGGCAAGTGCCGATGGACGAGGTCGCGACCCTGCCGACATTGCCTGCACTCAATCGCGACCGCAGCGAAACGCAGCGCAGCGAACGTCGCGATTCCACGCACACCCAGCCCGATCCCGACATTGAATCGGTCGTCGTGCTGCGCCCGCCGGCGTCCGTGGGCGTCAATGCGCTGGCGGCGGGAATGCATGCGCGCCTCGGCAAGCCGCTGCGCTGGTTCGGTCGCCGCGACGCGTCGACCGCATGGCAACGCCTGACCGCCGACGCCGCCGGCGAATTCGTCGAGGTGGTCGCGTGCATGCTGCTCGCCGATCGCAATGGGCCGGCCAGCCGTAACCAGATCCAGGCGTTCGCGCGGCTCGTGAGCGAGCTCGCGCCGACGCTGCCGGCGACATTCGCGGCGCCGTCGGTCGACGACGAGGCGGCACGTGCCGAGGCGCTCGACCGGTTGTGCGCCGAGCTCGACATGCAGATCGGCATCACGATCCAGAAGACCGATGGCTCGTCGATTGCCGGCACGCGGCTGCGCGGCGTCGCCGAGGCGGCGGGCTTCCGCCTGTCACCGGGCGGCCGCTTCGAGTGGGTGCAGGAAGAAACCGGCAACGTGGTGTATTCGCTGCAGAACATGAGCGGCGAGCCGTTCACGCTGGACGGTTTGCGCACCGCCGCGCTGACGGGGATCGTGTTCGTGCTCGACGTGCCTTGCGTCCACGAGCCGGCGCGTGCGTTCGACCAGATGAAGCTCGCCGCCGGTCGTCTCGCGCATACGATGGGTGGCGAAATGGTCGACGACAACCGTCGCGTGCTGACCGACGAGGCGCTGGCGAAGACACGCGCCGCCGTGGCCAAGGCGGCCGTCGCGCTGAGCGAAGTGCACATCGAACCGGGCAGTCCGCGCGCGCTCAAGCTGTTCTCGGCCTGACGACGATGCCCGCCGCGGGCAAGACGCCACGATCCGCGAGCACGCGCGCAGCCTTGCTGCGCGACGCGATCCATGCGCACGACCGCAGCTACTACGTGCTCGACGCGCCGACGGTCAGCGATGCCGAATACGACGCGCTGATGCGCGAGCTCAACGCGCTGGAGATCGAGTTTCCGAGCTTGCGTACATCGGCTTCGCCGACGCAGCGCGTCGGAGGCACTGCGTCGGCAACGTTCATGCCGGTCGCGCATCGCGTGCCGATGCTGTCGCTCAACAACGCGTTTACCGATGCCGAAGTCGAGGCCTTCGACCGCCGCGCGCGCGAGACGGTCGACGTCGCAAGCATCGACTACGAGGTCGAGCCCAAGTTCGACGGACTCGCGATCTCGCTGACCTACGAGAACGGCAGCTTCGTCGTCGGCGCAACGCGCGGCGATGGCGTGCGCGGCGAAAACGTCACCGCCAACCTGCGCACGATCAGCGCGATCCCGGCGGCGCTGCCCAAGGCGCTGGCGCCGCCGTTGCTCGAGGTGCGCGGCGAAGTGCTGATGCTGAAGGCGGACTTCGCGCGCCTCAACGCCACGCAGAAGGCAGCGGAACAGCGGCTTTTCGTCAACCCGCGCAACGCCGCCGCCGGTGCGCTGCGCCAGCTCGACGCGCGGATCACCGCCAGCCGCAAGCTGACGTTCTTCGCCTACGGCATCGGCGCGGTCGATTGGGGCAGCGTCATGCCGCCGCCGACGCAATCGACGCTCCTTGCATGGCTCGAATCGCTGCATTTTCCGGTGATGCGCGAGCGCGAGAAAGTCCGCGGCGCACCCGGCCTGCTGAGCTATTACGCCGCGATGGGCGCGCGCCGCGCGCGTCTGCCCTTCGAAATCGACGGCGTCGTCTACAAGGTTGACGACCTCGCGTTGCAGCGCGAGCTGGGCTTCGTGTCGCGCGCGCCGCGATTCGCGATCGCGCACAAGTTTCCCGCCGAGGAGGCGACGACGATGGTGGCCGGCATCGACGTCAACGTCGGCCGCACCGGCGCGGTGACGCCGATCGCGCGGCTGGCGCCGGTGTTCGTCGGTGGCGTCACCGTCACCAACGCCACGCTGCACAACGAGGACGAAGTGCGGCGCAAGGACGTGCGCATCGGTGACACCGTGGTCGTGCGACGGGCGGGCGACGTGATTCCGGAGGTGGTGCGCGTACTGACCGAGCGGCGGCCGCGCGATGCGCGCGAGTTCACGATGCCGGCGCGCTGCCCCGAGTGCGGATCGGCGATCCTGCGGCTCGAAGGCGAAGTGGTGGCGCGCTGCGAGGGCGGGCTCGTATGCCCGGCGCAGCGCAAGCAGGCGCTGCTGCACTTCGCATCGCGCCGTGCGATGGACATCGAGGGACTCGGCGAGAAGCTCGTCGACCTGCTGGTCGAGGCCGACGTCGTGCGCACGCCGGCGGACGTCTACAATCTGACGGCGGCGACGCTCGCGACGCTGCCGCGGATGGCGGACAAGAGTGCCGCGAACGTCATTGCGGCGATCGACGGGAGCCGCGACACGACGCTCGAGCGCTTCGTCTACGGGCTGGGAATCCGCCACGTCGGCGAGGCCACCGCGCGCGACCTTGCGCGACATTTTGGCGATCTAGAGCCGTTGATGGCCGCCGAAGAAACCGCGCTGCTCGACGTCAACGACGTGGGGCCGGTGCTGGCGCAAAGCATCGTGCGGTTCTTCGCGGAGGCTCACAACACCGCGGTGATCAGCGCATTGCGGAAGGCCGGCGTGCACTGGCCACGGCATCCGGCGCGTGTGGCGCCGGCCGCGGGGCGGCTGACGGGCCGCGCATTTGTGCTGACGGGCACGCTGCCGTCGATGACGCGCGACGCTGCGCAGGCGGCGATCGAGGCGCAGGGTGGCAAGGTGGCGGGCAGCGTGTCGAAGAAGACCGACTACGTGGTCGCAGGCGCCGATGCCGGAAGCAAGCTGGTCAAGGCGCAGGAGCTCGGCATCGAGGTCCTCGACGAATCGGGTTTGATGGAACTGCTGAAGAAAGGCGTTACATGAAAAACATCACCAAGGCCGTGTTCCCGGTGGCCGGCCTCGGTAGCCGGTTCCTGCCGGCGACCAAGGCGAGTCCCAAGGAAATGCTGCCGGTCGTCGACAAGCCGTTGATCCAGTACGCGGTGGAGGAGGCGGCCGCGGCCGGCATCACCGACATGGTCTTCATCACCGGGCGCAACAAGCGCGCGATCGAGGACCATTTCGACAAGGCCTACGAGCTCGAGACCGAGCTTGCGCTGCGCAACAAGACCGAGCTGCTCGAGGCGGTGCAGGCGGCGATTCCGCCGGGCATCAACTGCATCTTCATCCGCCAGAACGAGGCGCTGGGACTCGGTCATGCGGTGCTGTGCGCAGCGCCGGTGATCGGCGACGAGCCGTTCGCCGTGCTGCTGGCGGACGATTTGATCGACGCCGAGGTGCCGGTGATGAAGCAGATGGTCGACGTTGCCGCGCGCGAGAACGCGTCGACGATCGGCGTCATGGAAGTGGCGATGAAGGACGCGTCGAGTTACGGCATCGTCGAGGCCGATCCCGATCCCGCCGATCCGCGGCTGTCGCGGATCACCCGGCTAGTCGAAAAGCCGAAGGCCGGCACGACGACGTCCAACCGCGCGGTGATCGGCCGCTATGTGCTGACGCCGCGCATCTTCCATCACCTGCGCACGATGCCGGCTGGCGCCGGCGGCGAGATCCAGTTGACCGATGGCATCTCGCGTTTGCTCGGCGAGGAGCGCGTCGTCGCCTACGCATTCGACGGCCGTCGCTACGATTGCGGCACCAAGCTGGGCTACCTGGAAGCGACCGTCGAGCTCGGGCTCAAGCATGCCGAGGTCGGTGAAGGCTTTCGCCGCTTCATCGCCGCGCACTGCGCATGACCCTCAACGAATTGCGCTACGTGGTGGCAGTCGCGCACGAGCGCAGTTTCGGTCGCGCGGCGGCGAAGTGCTTCGTCAGCCAGCCGGCGCTGTCGGTGGCGATCCAGAAGCTCGAGGAAGAACTGGGCGCGACCCTGTTCGAGCGCGGCAAGTCGGAAGTGGGCATCACACCCGTCGGTCAGCGCGTCGTCGAGCAGGCGCAGCGCGTGCTGGAAGAGGCGGCGCATCTCAAGGACATTGCCAAGGCGGGACAGGACCAGCTGGCGGGCGTGCTGAAGCTCGGCGTCATCTACACGATCGCGCCGTACCTGCTGCCGGACCTGATCCCGGTGTTGCGCAACACCGCGCCGTCGATGCCGCTCGAGCTCGAGGAGAACCTAACCGAGAATCTCGAGACGGGCCTCAAGGCCGGGCGCATCGACGTCGCGATCCTGGCGCTGCCGTTCGCATCCGCGGGCGTCATCACCGAGTTCCTGTACGAGGAGCCGTTCGAGGTCGTCGTGCCGCACGACCACAAGTGGGCGTCGCGCAAGTCGATCCGCAGCGACGAGCTTGCCAATGAGCACGCGATCCTGATGAACGTCGGCCATTGCTTCCGCGACCAGGTGCTGGGGTCGTGTCCCGAGCTCAACCAGGCGAGCGCGCAGATCGCGCGCAGCAACTCGCTGGAGACGGTGCGCAACATGGTGGCGTCGGGGCTCGGCATCTCGGTGCTGCCGCGCGACGCGCTAGTGCCCAAGTACCACAGCCAGCTCGTCACCGCGGTGCCGTTCGCCGAGCCGGTGCCGACGCGTCGCGTCGCGCTCGCGTATCGGAAGAGCTTTCCGCGTCCCGCGGTGATCGGGGTGTTGCGCGACGCCATCGCGCAATGCCGCGTGGCGTGATGGCCGGCTCACGCGTGAAGTGGTACGCCACAACGCTCGGCGGCGCGAATCGTGCGCGAAATGCGACCGCCGGATAAAAAAAAGGGATTACGCTTGCGCGTAATCCCTTGGTTCGATGTGGTGGGCGATACTGGGTTTGAACCAGTGACCCCTGCCGTGTGAAGGCAGTGCTCTACCGCTGAGCTAACCGCCCCGCGAACCCAGACAGGAGCCTGAATTTAACCACATCGTGACCCCAGCCGGCAACGAAATTACCGGCCGGCTCGATCGAGACGGGAAAGGCACCAAAGTGGCGCATCGCCTTGCACCTGCACGGTGCGTTTATAAACTGCTTGACATGTAAAACAAATCAATCAGCCTTTAAACAAAGGCTTACACACTGGCGCAACAACTGCTCCGATCCAAGCACCCGAAGGATTCGAATAGGATACGGGCATGCTCTATGACGAAATGCGCGATGCCGATGGCGGCGTCCGCGCGCACTACCGGCCGTTCGCGGATTGGCTCGCGCGCACGCCCGCCGATCGGGTCGCGCAAAAAAAGGACGAAGCCGAGCGCGCATTTCATCGCGTCGGCATCACGTTCGCCGTGTACGGCGAGGACCAAGGCACCGAGCGGCTGATCCCGTTCGACATCGTGCCGCGGATCATTCCGGCGGCCGAATGGTCGATGCTGGAACGCGGTTTGCTGCAACGCGTTGCCGCGCTCAACGCGTTCCTCGCTGACATCTACGGCGCGCAGCGCATCGTCGACGCCGGCATCGTGCCGCGCGAGCGCGTGGTCGGCAACACGCAGTTCCGCGCCGCAATGGCGGATGTCAGCGTGCCCGGCGGAATCTACGCGCACGTCGCCGGCATCGACCTCGTGCGCGCCGGCGGCGGCCAGTGGCACGTGCTGGAGGACAACCTGCGCGTGCCGTCCGGCGTGTCGTACATGCTCGAAAACCGCCGGATGATGATGCGGCTCTTTCCCGAGCTCTTCGCCACGCAGTCGATCCATCCGGTGCAGCACTATCCCGACCTGCTGCTCGAGAACCTGCGCGCGGTGGCACCGGCCGGCGAGGACGCGCCGACGGTCGCGTTGCTGACCCCCGGGCCCTGGAACTCGGCGTTCTTCGAGCACAGCTTCCTGGCGCAGCAGATGGGTGTCGAGCTGGTCGAGGGCCAGGACCTGTTCGTTCGCGATGACAAGGTCTTCATGCGCACCACGCGCGGCCCGCAGCGCGTGCATGTCCTCTATCGCCGCGTCGACGACGATTTCCTCGATCCGACGGCGTTTCGCCCCGACTCGACGCTCGGCGTGCCGGGGCTCTTCGACGCCTACCGCAAGGGACGCGTGACGCTCGCCAATGCGATCGGCACCGGCGTCGCCGACGACAAGTCGATCTATCCCTACGTGCCTGACATGATCCGCTTCTACCTGGGCGAGGACCCGGTGCTCGCCAACGTGCCGACCTACAAGCTGTACGACGCCGCGGAACGCGACTACGTGCTGGCGCACCTGGGCGAGCTCGTCGTCAAGGAGGTGCATGGCGCCGGCGGCTACGGGATGCTGATCGGGCCGATGTCGACGGCGGCAGAGCGCGACGAGTTCCGCGCGCGCATTCTCGCGCGTCCCGACAACTACATCGCCCAGCCGACACTGGCGCTGTCGACCTGCCCGACGCTGGTCGACGCGGGCGTCGCGCCGCGCCACATCGACCTGCGCCCCTACGTGCTGTCCGGCAAGACCGCGCACGTCGTGCCCGGCGGCCTGACGCGCGTCGCGCTGCGCGAAGGGTCGCTGGTCGTCAATTCGTCGCAGGGCGGTGGCACCAAGGACACCTGGGTCGTGGGCGACTGATGCTGTCGCGCACCGCCAACGAGCTGTTCTGGATGGCGCGCCACATCGAGCGCGCCGAGAACACCGCGCGCCTGCTCGACGTCACGTGGCGCACCGCGCTCCTGCCGTACAAGGTGCGCGAGCTCGACCAGGACTGGGCGGAGCCCTGGGCGGTGCCGCTCGTCACCAGTGGCACCGCGACGCTGTTCTACGCGACGCATTCGCGCCCCGACGCCGACGCCGTGCTGCGCTTCATGATCCTCGATCCGTGCAACCCGTCGTCGATCTGCAGTTGCCTCAAGTCGGCGCGCGAGTCCGCGCGCACGGTGCGCGGCGCGATCACGTCGGAAATGTACGAGGACCTGAACGCGGCATGGCTCGACCTGCGCATGCGCGACTTCGCGTCGATCGAGTCGATCGGCATCCAGGCGTTCTGCGAGTGGGTGAAGATGCGCTCGCACCTCTTCCGCGGCGTCACGTTCGGCACGATGCTGCGCGGCGAGGCCTACGACTTCATCCGCCTCGGCACGCACATCGAGCGCGCCGACAACACGGCGCGCATCCTCGACACCAAGTACCACCTGCTGCTGCCGTCCGCGGCGGACGTCGGCGGCGCCGTCGACTACTACCAGTGGGCGTCGCTGCTGCAGTCGGTATCGGGCTTCGAGGCGTACCGCAAGATCTACAGCGACGTGATCACGCCGCGGCGCGTCGCCGAGATGCTGGTGCTGCGCGACGACATGCCGCGCTCGCTGCACAGCTGCATGAACCTCATCAACGACACGCTGGGGCACCTGTGCGACGTGCGCGGCGACGAGCTCGCGCGCCTCGCCGGCGAGTTGCACGCGCGACTGCACTACGGGCGCACCGACGACATCATCCGCGAGGGCTTGCACGAGTACCTGATGGACTTCCTGGAGCGGGTCGCCGCGCTGGGCGACGAGATCAGCCGGCGATTCCTCCTGCCCGCCGACTGACGCGCTCCGCATTCCGTTAAAATTGGCGTTTTCCCGTCCGGAACCTGCAACACCGATGACCTACTGCGTGGCGATGGCGCTCGACGCCGGGATGATCTTCGCGTCGGACTCGCGCACGAACGCCGGCGTCGACCAGATCGCGCGCTTTTCCAAGATGCGCGTGTTCGCGCGCCCCGGCGAGCGCGTGATCGTCATGCTGTCGTCCGGCAACCTGTCGCTGACGCAGAACGCCGTCAACGTGCTGGAGCTGCGCAACCGCGAGGGTGACGCCGCACCGAACGTGATGAACACGAAGTCGATGTTCGACGTCGCGCGGATGCTGGGCGATGCCGTGCGCGAAGTGCGGGTACGCGACGCCGGCTATCTCGAGCAGAACAACATCGACTCGTCGGCCAACTTCCTGGTCGGCGGGCAGATCGACGGCGAGACGCCGCGCCTGTTCCATGTCTACGGTGAGGGCAACTTCATCGAGGCAACGTCGGAGACCTGCTACTTCCAGATCGGCGAAAGCAAGTACGGCAAGCCCGTGATCGACCGCGTCATCACCCGCTCGACATCGCTGACCGACGCGACCAAGTGCACGCTGGTGTCGTTCGACTCGACGATGCGCTCCAATATCTCGGTGGGCCTGCCGATCGACCTGCTCGTGTACGAAGCCGACACGCTGTCGATCCGCATGCGCCGCCGGGTGGACGAGGACGACCCGTATTTCCAGATGGTGCATACGCAGTGGGGTGAAGGTCTGCGCCGCGTGTTCGCGCAGTTGCCCAACCCCGACTGGATGTGATGGCGCCGCCCGGCGCCGCGCGCTTCGCGCTGACCCACCGCACGTCCTACACGTTCGACCGGCCGGTCGGGCTGGCGCCGCACGAAATCCGGTTGCGTCCCGCGCCGCACGCGCGCGCGTCGATCGCGTCCTGTTCGCTCGCCGTCGAGCCGGCCACGCGCACGTTGCACTGGCAGCAGGATGCGTACGCGAACTGGGTGGCGCGGCTGACGTTTCCCGCGCGCGCGTCGGCGCTGGTGCTGCGCGTGGACCTCGCCGGCGCGCTCGTCGACGTCAATCCCTTCGACTTCTTCGTCGAGCCCGATGCGGCGGCATTTCCCTTTGCCTACACACCGGCGGTGCGTCACGCCTTGGGCCCGTATCTGGGCGATGGCACCCCCGATAGCCGCCATTCCCCCGATGGCGGTCATGCCTCCGACAGCCGTCACACCTCCGACAGCCGTCACACCTCCGACAGCCGTCATACCTCCGACAGCCTTCAAACCTCCGATAGCCGTCACACCTCCGACAGCCGTCATGCCCCCAATAGCCGTCATTCCCGCGAAAGCGGGACCCCAGTGACGTCAGCTGCAGATGAACCGATCGATGACGCGGACAGTCCGCGCCTTTCTGCGTGGGTGCACCGCTTTCGCGAAACCATCGCTCCGGGCGAGCAAACGGTGGCGATGCTGGTGCGCATCAACCAGCGGATTCGCGAGGACGTCGACTACCGGACCCGCGACGAGGCAGGCGTGCAAAGTGCCGACGCGACGCTCGCTTCCGGGATCGGCTCCTGCCGCGATTCCGCGTGGTTGCTGATCCAGGTGCTGCGCGGGCTCGGCATCGGCGCGCGCTTCGTGTCGGGCTACCTGGTCGAGCTCGCGAATGGCGCCGGCACGCGCGACGCGGGCAGCCTGCACGCGTGGGCCGAGGCGTTCGTCCCCGGCGCCGGCTGGATCGGGCTCGACCCGACCTCCGGGCTACTGGCCGCCAGCGGGCACATTCCGCTCGCGTGCGCCGCCGATCCGCAAATGGCGGCGCCCGTCATCGGTACGACGGACGTCTGCAACGTAACGTTCGACACGTCGATCGACGTGCGCCGTGTCGGTGGTGCGGACAGCGCGGTCCGGTAGACTCGACACTCAATTTTCCGGAGATTCGACGGTGTCAGTTCGCACGCGCTTCGCGCCCAGTCCCACGGGGTTCCTGCATCTTGGCAATATCCGCTCCGCGCTGTTTCCGTGGGCCTTTGCGCGCGGACACGACGGCACGTTCATCCTGCGCATCGAGGACACCGACTTCGAGCGCTCGTCCACCGAGGCGGTGAATGCGATCATCGAGTCGATGTCGTGGCTGGGCCTCGCGTACGACGACGGCCCGTACTACCAGATGCAGCGGATGGAGCGCTATCGCGAGGTGATCGCCGACATGCTGTCGCGCGGCGTCGCGTACCACTGCTATACGTCGCCCACGGAGCTCGGCGCGCTGCGCGAGGCGCAGATGGCCACCGGCCAGAAGCCGCGCTACGACGGTCGCTGGCGGCCGGAAAACGCCGCGGGGAACACGCCCCCCCCGGGTGTCGAGCCCGTGGTGCGCTTTCGCAATCCCGACGCCGGCACCGTCGAGTGGCTTGACGCCGTCAAGGGACCGATCGCCATCGGCAATGCCGAGCTCGATGACCTGATCATCGCCCGCGCCGACGGCACGCCGACGTACAACTTCTGCGTGGTCGTCGACGACCTCGACATGCGCATCACGCACGTGATCCGCGGCGACGACCATGTCAACAACACGCCGCGGCAGATCAACATGATGCGCGCGCTGGGTGCGACGCCGCCGGTGTTCGCGCACCTGCCGACCGTGCTGACGCCCGAGGGCGACAAGCTGTCGAAGCGCCACGGCGCGCGCGGCGTGCTGCAGTATCGCGACGACGGCTATCTGCCCGAGGCGGTGATCAACTACCTCGCGCGACTGGGTTGGTCGCACGGCGACGTCGAAGTCTTCAGCGTCGCGCAATTCGTCGATTGGTTCGACCTGCAGGGACTGCATTCGTCACCGGCCCGCTTCGATCCGGAAAAGCTTAAGTGGCTCAACCACGAGCACATCAAGCTGCTGCCGCCCGACGAGCTCGCCGCGCGCCTCGCGCCATTCCTCGCCGCGGCCGGAATCGATACGGCGCAAGGACCCGCAGTGAGCGAGGTTGCCGCGCTGCTGCGCGATCGCGCGCCGACGCTCGTCGACATGGCCGAGGCGGCGCGCTATTTCTATGTTGCGCAAGAGCCGTCGCGCAGTGACCTGGCGGCGCAAGTGACCGCGCAGAATCGTCCGGCGCTGGAAGACGTCTTCGGCACGTTCGCCTCGATCGAATGGACGCGCGAAGTCATCGCCGCGGCGATCAAGAGCGCGGCGGCGAAGCACGGGTTGAAGGCGGGCCAAGTGATGATGCCGCTGCGCTGGCTGGTGACGGGAACCTCGCATTCGCCAGCGATCGACGCCGTGCTGCATCTGCTTGGTCGCGACGCCACGCGCGCGCGAATATCCACGGGATTGGGCGCGCTCGACTAGCCGCGCACCTCGCGCAGAACAGCGCCGCACGCGCCGCGGCGCTGGAAACGCCAGGGCGATTCGCCTATAATGGGAATTTCCTGGATGGGTCCGCCCATGCCCAAGTTCGTCTTCGTGACAGGCGGCGTCGTTTCCTCGTTGGGGAAGGGCATAGCCGCCGCGTCGCTGGCCGCCATCCTGGCCTCGCGCGGCATCCGCGTCACCAATCTCAAGCTCGATCCCTACATCAACGTCGATCCCGGCACGATGTCGCCGTTCCAGCACGGCGAAGTGTTCGTCACCGAGGATGGCGCCGAAACCGATCTCGATCTCGGCCACTACGAGCGCTTCACCGACGTGCGGATGGCGAAGCGCAACAACTTCACCACCGGCCAGATCTACGAAAGCGTAATCCGCAAGGAGCGCCGCGGTGACTACCTCGGTGGCACCGTGCAGGTGATCCCGCACATCACCGACGAGATCAAGAGCTGGATCCTGTCCGGTGCCGGCGATGCGGAAGTGGCGGTCGTTGAAGTCGGCGGCACCGTCGGCGACATCGAGTCACTGCCGTTCCTCGAGGCCATTCGCCAGCTCGGCATCACGCTCGGCCGCAACAACGTCTGCTACATCCACCTGACGCTGGTGCCGTTCATTCCCACGGCTGGCGAGATGAAGACCAAGCCGACGCAGCATTCGGTCAAGGAACTGCGCGAGATCGGCATCCAGCCCGATGTCGTGCTGTGCCGCGCCGATCGCCCGGTGCCGGAAAGCGACCGCCGCAAGATCGCGCTGTTCACCAACGTCGACTTCGAGGCGGTGATCTCGGCACTGGACAAGGACTCGATCTACAAGATTCCCGCGGCGCTGCATCGCGAGGGGCTCGACGACATCGTGTGTCGCAAGCTCGAGCTCACGCCACCGCCTGCCGACCTGTCGGTGTGGGACAAGCTGACGAGCGCGCTCGAGCATCCGCAACGCGAAGTCGACATCGCGATGGTCGGCAAGTATGTCGACCTGACCGAGTCGTACAAGTCGCTGTCCGAGGCGCTGATACATGCGGGCATCCATACACAGTCGAAGGTGCGGATCCACTATGTGGACTCGGAGACGATCGAGCGCGACGGCATCGAGATGCTGCGCAACATGGATGCGATCCTCGTGCCGGGTGGCTTCGGCAAGCGCGGCGTCGAGGGCAAGATCGCCGCCATTCGCTACGCGCGCGAAAACGACGTGCCGTACCTTGGCATCTGCCTCGGCATGCAGCTCGCAGTGATCGAATACGCGCGCGACAAGGCGGGGCTCGCCAACGCCAACAGCACCGAGTTCGACGCGACGACGCCGCATCCGGTGGTCGCGCTGATCACCGAATGGCAGGACCATGACGGCACGATCAAGACGCGTGACGCCAATTCCGATCTGGGCGGCACGATGCGCCTCGGCGCGCAGCCGTGCGAGCTTGTGCCCGGCACGCTCGCGCACCGGATCTATGGCAGCACGACCGTGTCCGAGCGCCATCGGCATCGCTACGAAGTCAACAATCATTACCTGCCGCGCATCGAGGCCGCCGGCCTGGTGGTGAGCGCGCGCGCCAAGAGCGATGTCGCCGGCGACCTGTGCGAAATGATGGAGATTCCCGGGCATCGCTGGTTCTTCGGCTGCCAGTTCCACCCAGAGTTCACGTCCAATCCGCGCCGCGGACATCCGCTGTTCGTGAGCTTCGTGCGCGCGGCGCTCGACGCGCGCCACGCCAGCGCCAGCGACGCGACGGCGATCGTCGGCGAGCTCGTGGCCTCGATTTGAAGCGCCGATGAACCTGTGCGGATTCGACGTCGGCCTCGACCGGCCGATGTTCCTGATCGCGGGTCCCTGCGTCGTCGAGTCGATGCAGCTGCAGCTCGACACCGCCGGCACGCTGAAGGAAATCTGCGCGACGCTCGGCGTGCCGTTCATCTTCAAGTCGTCGTACGACAAGGCCAACCGCAGCTCGCATGCGAGCTTTCGCGGACCGGGCATGGACGAGGGGCTGCACGTACTCGCCGAGGTCAAGCGCCAGATCGGCGTGCCGGTGCTGACCGACGTGCATGCGATCGACGAGGTGCCCACTGTCGCCAAGGTCGTCGACGTGCTGCAGACGCCCGCGTTCCTGTGCCGGCAGACCGATTTCATCCAGGCGGTCGCGCAAGGCGGGTTGCCCGTCAACATCAAGAAGGGCCAGTTCCTGGCGCCCGAGGACATGTTGCAGGTGGTCGGCAAGGCCAAGGCAGCGAGCGGTGTCGACAACATCATGGTGTGCGAGCGCGGCGCGTCGTTCGGTTATCACAACCTCGTGTCCGACATGCGCTCGC
>JBDTWY010000044.1:0-23453 GCA_040006455.1 Betaproteobacteria bacterium
TGCGGCGATGGCCGCGGATCTCGGCCTCGTCGCGCACGCCGCCGAGCGCCATGCGCACGAACTTGCGGCCGGTGGCGCGCGCCACGCTCTGGCCGAGCGAGGTCTTGCCGACGCCCGGAGGCCCGACCAGGCACAGGATCGGCGACTTCATCTTGTCGACGCGCTGCTGCACCGCGAGGTACTCGAGGATGCGGTCCTTGACCTTGTCGAGGCCGTAGTGGTCCTCGTCGAGCACCTGCGCCGCGAAGGCGAGGTCCTGCTTGATCTTGGTCTTCTTCGCCCACGGCAGGTTGACGAGCGTGTCGATGTAGTTGCGCACGACGGTCGCCTCGGCCGACATCGGCGACATCATCTGCAGCTTTTTCATCTCGGCCATCGCCTTGCCCTCGGCTTCCTTGGACATGCGCGCGGCCTTGATCTTCTTTTCCATCTCGTCGAGGTCGGCGTTCTCGTCGCCCTCGCCCAGCTCCTTCTGGATCGCCTTGACCTGCTCGTTCAGGTAGTACTCGCGCTGGCTCTTTTCCATCTGGCGCTTGACACGGCCGCGGATGCGCTTTTCCACCTGCAGGATGTCGACTTCGCCTTCGAGCACGCCGAGCAGATGCTCGAGGCGCTTCGCGGGCTCGCTCATTTCCAGGATCTGCTGCTTCTGCTCGAGCTTGAGGGGCAAGTGGGCGGCGATCGCGTCGGCGAGCCGGCCGCCATCGTCGATGCCCGACATCGACGTCAGGATCTCCGGAGGGATCTTCTTGTTGAGCTTCACGTACTGGTCGAATTGCGTCAGCAATGCGCGGCGCATCGCCTCGACTTCGTGCGCGGGACCGGCGTCGGCCGACTGCGGCTCGGCTTCCGACGACATGTATTCGCCGTGGTCGGTCACCGTGCCGATGCGCGCGCGTTGCGTGCCCTCGACCAGCACCTTGACGGTGCCGTCGGGCAACTTGAGCATCTGCAGCACCGTGGCGATGCTGCCGATGTCGTAGAGGTCATCGGCGGACGGATCGTCCTTGGCCGCCTGCTTCTGCGCGACCAGCAGGATGTGCTTGCCTGCTTCCATCGCCACGTCGAGCGCCTTGATCGACTTGGGACGGCCGACAAACAGCGGAATCACCATGTGCGGGAACACCACGACGTCACGCAGCGGCAACAGCGGCAGGGTCGTCGGCGAGGAAAGCAGGGAACTCGATTCGTTGGGCATTCGGGTCAGGCACCTTCAAAAAAGGGGTTTCGAGTCGAACATGGGGCCGTGGCGCAAGGGTGTCAAGTCAAGGTTTGCACCAATGCGGTGCGCAACTGGTAGGTCATTGGCGGACACGCAACAAACGTTGCAGCCACGCAACAGATGCATGCGACCACGGGCAGCATCACAAGCCTACCGCGCGCCAGAGACGCGTGGTGCCCGCCGCTAAACGTCACCGGCGGCGCGCTGGGGCAGAGCCGTGGAATTCGCGCGGCCTGCGAGAAGCGCCGCGGCCCGCTGGCGCGGGCGTACGCGTCAGGACTTGCCGGAGGCCGCGACCTTGGCGGTCTCGGCGAACATCAGCAATGGTTTGCCGTCGTTGGCGATCGTCGACTCGTCGACAACGACACGCGACAGGTTGGACAGCGACGGCAGGTCATACATCACGTCGAGCAGCGTCTGCTCGAGGATCGAGCGCAGGCCGCGTGCGCCGGTCTTGCGCGCCAGCGCCTTCTTGGCGATCGCACGCAACGCCGGTTCGCGCACCTCGAGCTCGACCGTCTCCATCCGGAACATCTTCTGGTACTGCTTGATCAGCGCGTTCTTGGGCTCGACCAGGATCTGGATCAGTGCCGCCTCGTCGAGCTCGTCCAGCGTGGCCACGACCGGCAGGCGGCCGACGAACTCGGGGATCAGGCCGAACTTGATCAGGTCCTCGGGCTCGGTGTTGCGCAACAGCGCCGTCATCGACCGGCGATCGTCGGGACTGGATACTTCGGCGCCGAAGCCGATGCCCGTCTTCGCCGTGCGCTGGCGGATGATCTTCTCGAGGCCGTCGAACGCGCCGCCGCATACGAACAGGATGTTGGTCGTGTCGACCTGCACGAACTCCTGGTTGGGATGCTTGCGCCCGCCCTGCGGCGGAACGCTGGCGATCGTGCCTTCGATCAGCTTCAACAGCGCCTGCTGCACGCCTTCGCCGGACACGTCGCGCGTGATCGAAGGGTTGTCGCTCTTGCGCGAAATCTTGTCGATTTCATCGATGTAGACGATGCCACGCTGCGCCTTCTCGATGTCGTAGTCGCATTTCTGCAGCAGCTTCTGGATGATGTTCTCGACGTCCTCGCCGACGTAGCCGGCCTCGGTGAGCGTGGTCGCGTCGGCGATCACGAACGGCACGTCGAGCAGGCGCGCGAGCGTCTGCGCGAGCAGCGTCTTGCCGGAGCCCGTGGGCCCGATCAGCAGGATGTTCGACTTGGTGAGCTCGACCTCGTCGTCCTTGCCGCCCGCCTCGAGGCGCTTGTAGTGGTTGTAGACGGCGACCGACAGGATCTTCTTCGCCGGCTCCTGGCCGATCACGTACTGGTCGAGGATCTGGCGGATCTCGTGCGGTGTCGGCAGCTTGCTGCGATCGGCGCGCGCCGCCTCGGTGCTGCTGCCTTCCTCGCGGATGATGTCGTTGCAAAGCTCGATGCATTCGTCGCAGATGAACACGGACGGGCCCGCAATCAGCTTGCGAACCTCGTGCTGGCTCTTTCCGCAGAAGGAGCAATACAACAGCTTGTCGGTCGAGGATTTGTCGGCCATTCAACAACCTTGGCGTGTTTCGTGATGGATCACTTTACTCGGGTCACGTGCGCTTCTGCAACACCTTGTCGACAATCCCGTACTCCATGGCCGCTTCGGCCCACAGGAAGTTGTCGCGGTCGTGGTCGCGCTCGACCTGCTCGAAGGTGCGCCCGGTGAATTGTGCCATCAATGTGATGAAGCGCTTCTTGAGGTCGATCACGTACTGGGCATGGCGCTCGATATCCGAGACCTGGCCCTGGAAGCCGCCGGACGGCTGGTGGATCATCACCGTCGAGTTGGGCAGCGCATAGCGCTTGCCCTTGGCACCTGCCGCCAGCAGGAACGCCCCCATGCTGGCCGCGAGGCCGACGCAAAGCGTCGACACGTCCGGCTTGATGAACTGCATCGTGTCGTAGATCGCCATGCCCGCCGACACCGCGCCGCCGGGTGAATTGATATAGAAGTGGATGTCCTTGTCCGGGTTCTCGGACTCGAGGAACAGCATCTGCGCGACAATCACGTTGGCGGTCGAGTCGGTCACGGGGCCGACCAGGAAGATCACGCGCTCCTTGAGGAGCCTCGAGTAGATGTCGTACGCGCGCTCGCCGCGGCCGCTTTGCTCGATGACCATCGGCACGAGGCCGAGCGCTTGCGTTTCATGGATCATGGATTTGTTGTTCATTACAGGTGAACGCGCAAGCGCGTGATGACATCAAGATGGGACGCCTCGAGCCTCGCGTCAAGTGCCGCCGCCAAAGATGGGCAGAAGCCGCGCGGCGGCTGTCAGGCGGCGGCGGCGTCCTTTGCGTTCATCAGCGCGTCGAACGACGTGGGCTTGCCGACTACCCGCATTCTTGACAGCGCCCAGTCGACGACATTCTGCTCGGCGG
The DNA here is from genome assembly GCA_040006455.1 of Betaproteobacteria bacterium. Taxonomy (GTDB): domain Bacteria; phylum Pseudomonadota; class Gammaproteobacteria; order Burkholderiales; family Casimicrobiaceae; genus VBCG01. The sequence goes on from JBDTWY010000044.1 coordinate 3,640, forward strand.
CCTGCGCTTCGAATTCGGCGAGCCGCTCGGGCTTTTCGTAGTGCCAGCGCACGACCGCGTCCGGTGTCTCGTACGTCTGCGCGTTCTCGTTGACGCGCGCCCGCACCTGCTCCGCCTTGGCCGCGAGGTCGTGCTGGCGCACGAGGTCGGCCATCAGCAGGCCCAGCGTCACGCGCTCGCCGGCCTGCGAGCGGAAGACGTCGGGCGTCAAGCGGATGTCCTCGCGCTTGACGCCCTGCTGCATCAGGTTCTGCGCGGTGCGCTGCAGCATGTTCATCGCCTCGGCGTCGACCAGCGACGCGGGAACGGCGAAGTCGGCCTTCGAGCGCAGTCCGCGCAGCACCTGCTCCTTGACCACGGTTTCGATGCGTCGTTTCATCTCGAGCGTCAGGTTCTGCTCGACCTCGGCGCGCAGGTCGGCGAGCTTGCCGCTGGCGATGCCGAACTCCTTGGCGAACGCGTCGTCCATCGGCGGCAACCGTGTCTCCGCGACCGCTTTCACGGTCAGCGTGAACTGCGCTTTCTTGCCGGCGACGTCCTTGCCGTGGTAATCGGCCGGGAACTGCAGGTCGAATGCCTTGCTGTCACCGGCCGCCGTACCCGGCAGGACGGCTTCGAACTCGGGCAGCATCCGCCCTTCGCCCAGCGCGATCGGGAAGTCGCGCGCCTGGCCGCCGGCGAATTCGACGCCGTCGATGGTGCCGGTGAAGTCGACGCTCACGCGGTCGCCCGGCTGCGCGGCGCGCGCCACCGGCTCGAAGGTCGCGCGCTGCAGCCGCAGCTTCTCGAGCGTGGCGTCGACGTCGGCCGGCGCCAGCGCCACCTCGGGCTTTTCGATCGTGACGTCGGTCAGGTCACCCAGCTTGATCTCGGGATAGACCTCGAACGTCGCCAGGAACTCGAGCGCGTCCGGGTTCGCGGCAGCTTCGTTGCGCGGCTTGGGCTCGATGCGCGGATAGCCGGCGACCTGCAGGTTCTGCCCGCGGATGGCGTCGTTGAAGCTCGCCTGCACGCGGTCGGAGATCACTTCCGAGCGCAGCTGCGGCCCGTATTGCTGTGCGACCATCTTCAACGGCACATGGCCGGGCCGGAATCCCGGCAGCTTGACGGTCTTGGCGAGGCGCGACAGGCGCTTCTCGACTTCGCCCTCGATTTCGGCCAGCGGCACGGCGACGTTGACGCGCCGCTCGAGTTGTCCGGTCGTTTCGACTGTGTTTTGCATGGCCATCCCTTGCCTTGATCCTTGCATTGGTGCGAAAGGGGGGACTCGAACCCCCATGGGTTTCCCCGCCGGCTCCTAAGGCCGGTGCGTCTGCCGTTCCGCCACTTTCGCGTCGCTCGCTGCGCGCCCCGCGGCGGGTGGCAGGCACCCATTCCGGCGGCCCCCGCGATTCGTGGCCATGGCGCCGCGCTTGCCGCCGCCTCGCGCGATCGCATCCGTCCGGGCCATTTGACATTCGGTTGCCACTCGGGTTGCCACCCCGTGGCCAAGCCCCGTTGCCAAAGCGTGGCGCACCTGAAAAGCCGACGCCGGCGAGTGGCCGCCCAACCTTCGATTATAGCCGACAAGGCGCGTTCGCCGCCAGATTAACCCCGCTCGCCGGCAAGCGCCGCAGGTACGTGACAATGCGGCCTTGCATCGCGTCGCGAAGTGCCATCGCGTGTCCGTCGGCCACTACGAAAATTTTCCGGTTGCGTCGCTGCTGGTGCCCGCGGACCTGCGGAGCGCCGTCGTCGCGCTGTACCGTTTCGCGCGGGCCGCCGACGACATCGCCGACGAGGGTGACGCCAGCGCCGCCGAGCGCATCGCCGCGCTGGCGCGCTTCGACGCAGCGCTTTCCAGCATCGCCATGGGCGCGACGCCTTCCGAGGCGCCTTTTACCGACATCGCCGCGGCGATTCATCGGCACGGGTTGCCGATCGCGCCGCTGCACGACCTCATCGACGCGTTCCGCCAGGATGTCACAACGACGCGTTATGCGACGCAGGCCGACCTGGACGACTACTGCGCGCGTTCCGCCAATCCGGTCGGCCGCACGCTGCTGTCGCTCTATCGCGCCGATTCGCCGGCGAACGTCGCGGCGAGCGACGCGATCTGCACGGCACTGCAACTGACCAATTTCTGGCAGGACGTGGCCATCGACTGGGCGAAGGGGCGCGTCTACATCCCGCGCGAGCACATGCAGCGCTTTGACGTCGACGACAGCGTGATCGCGCAAGGCCGCGCGGACGCGCGCTGGCGCGCGTTGATGCGTTTCCTCGCGGACGACTCGCGTGCGCGCTTCGCGGCGGGCCGCGCGCTGCCTCGCGCGCTGCCGTGGCGCCAGGGACTGGAGCTCGCCGCGGTGATCGCCGGCGGCCGACGCATCCTGGCGCGCATCGACGCCATCGGCGGCGACGTGTTCCACCGGCGCCCGACGCTGACGCCGCTCGACTGGCTGCGCGTCACCGCGCGCGCGCTCGTCCCCGCGGCATGACGCCCGACGAATACTGCGAGCAGAGGGCCGCGCAGAGCGGCTCGTCGTTCTACTACAGCTTTCGACTGCTGGCGCCGCCGCGCCGGCGCGCAATCACCGCGCTGTATGCGTTCTGCCGCGAAGTCGACGACGTCGTTGACGCCAAGCACGATCCGGCGGTGGCCGAGATCAAGCTCGCGTGGTGGCGACAGGAGATCGCGCGTGCCTACGCCGGCAACGCGCAGCACCCGGTGGCGCTGGCGCTCACGCCGGTGGTGCGCGAATTCGCATTGCCGCAGGCCGAGCTGCAGGAAATCGTCGACGGCATGCAGATGGACCTGGCGCACACGCGTTACGCCGACTTCACCGCGTTGCTCGCCTATTGCCATAAGGCCGCCGGCGTCGTCGGCACGCTGTCGGCGCGGATCTTCGGCTTCCAGGATCCGGCCACCGAAGGCTATGCGCACGATCTCGGCATCGCCTTCCAGCTGACCAACATCATCCGCGACGTCGGCGAGGACGCGCGTCGCGGCCGCATCTACTTGCCTCAGGACGAGCTCGCGCGCTTCGGCGTCGCGCCTTCGCAGGTCCTGCGCAGCGACTCGAGTGGCGGCTTCCGCGACCTGATGGCGTTCGAGGTGCAACGCGCCAACGACTGGTATGCGCGTGCGCTTGCGCAGCTGCCCGCGGTCGACCGCAAGCGGCAGCGCGCGGGCATCGCGATGTCGGCGATCTATCGCACGCTGCTCGACGAAATCGCGCGTGACGGTTACCGCGTGCTCGACCGCCGCATCGCGCTGACCCCGCTTCGCAAGCTATGGATTGCATGGCGCGCGCGTTGACGGCATGAGCAGCAAGGGCCGCCCCGAGGGCGAATACCGGAGCGCGCAGCGCGAAGGTCCTGCTATCCGCAGCAAGGGCCGCCCCGAGGGCGAATGCCGGAGCGCGCAGCGCGAGGGTGGTCAAACGAGCGCACCGCGCATTGCCGTCGTCGGCGGCGGCTGGGCCGGCTGCGCTGCCGCGATCGCCATTGCCGATGCCGGGCTCGATGTCGAGCTTTTCGAGGCGGCGCCGGCGTTGGGAGGTCGCGCGCGCCGCGTGACGCGCGCTGGCTTCAAGCTCGACAACGGCCAGCATCTGGTGCTGGGCGCGTATCGCGCCACGCGTGCGCTACTCGCGCGCCTGCACGTCACGCCCCCGGTGACGTGGCGACCGCTGGCGCTGGCCTCGTTTGCGAGCGGCCAGCGCGACGCGCTGGCGCTCGCGACGTGGCGGCTGCCGGCGCCGCTGCACCTGCTGATGGCGATCCTGTGCGCGCGCGGACTGCGCATCGACGAGCGCATCGCCACGGTGCGCTGGTTCGCCCGGCTGCGGCGCGCAGGCTACCGCTGCGATCCGCTGCTCACCGTCGCGCAGCTCACCGCGTCGCTGCCGCCGATCGTCGCCACGCAGCTGTGGCATCCGCTGTGCATCGCCGCGCTCAACACGCCGCCTGCGCGCGCGTCGGCACAGGTGTTCGCGAACGTGCTGCGCGCGGCGTTCGGCGAAGGCGCCGACGGCGCCGACGTGATGCTGCCGGCAAGCGACCTGGGCGTGCTCGTCGCCGATGCGACGCTGCGGCGGCTGCAAGCCGACGGACACACGGTGGAGCTCAAGGCCGCCGCGACGATCGCCGAAGCGCGTGCCGGACACGTGACGATCGACGTGCATGGCGTCACCTGCCGGTACGCCGGCGTGATCGTCGCAGTGGGACCTCACCAGCTTTCGCGGGCGATCGCACCGTCGCTGATCGCCCGCGAGCGCACGATCGGCAACGCGATCGACCAGGTCGACAGGCTCGCGTGGGAGCCGATCACGACGGCGTACCTGGGCTATGCGCAGCACGTCGAACTGCCGGAGGGGCTGATCCGGCTCGACGACCGGCCCGGCCAGTGGCTGTTCGCGCGGCCGGACATCGTCGCATCGGCCGGCGCCGATGCGCCGCCGGTGGCGATGATGGTCGCCGTCGTGCTGTCGACGCATGGCACCTACGACACGCTCGCGCACGAAGTGCTCGCGGCGACCGTCGACGCGCAACTGCGCGCGTGTCGTGCGAATTGGCCGCCGCTCGCGTGGTCGCAGGTGATCGAGGAAAAGCGCGCGACCTACGCGTGCACGCCCACGGCGACGCGCCCGGTGGCCGGAATGCTCGGGCCCGGCATCGCGCTGGCCGGCGACTATACCGACGACGAGTTCCCGGCGACGCTGGAAGCGGCCGTCAGGAGCGGGCAGCGCGCCGCGGCGGCGCTGATGGCGACGCTGCGCTGAATCTTGCCGTCAGACTTGCGCGCCGGCATCGACCGGCCACGCCCAGAACGCGTCTGGATCATCGAGCAGTGCGCGGGCGATGACGCCGCGGTGGATTTCGGAGGCGCCATCGACGAGACGCGCCTGGCGCGCATAGCGGTAGATCCATTCGAGCGGCGTATCGGTCGAATAGCCGCGCGCGCCGCACAGCTGGATACCGGTATCGGCGGCGCGATGCAACGCGTCGGCGGCGACGATCTTCGCCATCGAGATCTCGCGGCGCGCGAACGACCCGCGATCCAGCGCCGCCGCGGCGCGCAGCGTCAGCAATCGGCCGACGTCAACCTGCATCGCCGCGTCGGCCAGCATCGCCTGCACGCTGTCGATCGACGCCAGCGCGCGGCCGCCGCTTTCGCGTGTCGCCACGTAGTCGCCGGCGATCGACAGCGCGCGCCGCGCAAGTCCCAGCCAGCGCATGCAATGCGTGAGCCGCGCTGGGCCGAGGCGGATCTGCGCGACTTTGAGGCCGTCACCGACGTCCATCAGCCGCGCGTCGTCGGCGATCTCCATGTCGTCGAACGCGATCTCGCAATGCCCGCCATGCTCTTCCGGCCCCATGATCGGAATGCGTCGCACGACGCTGAATCCCGGCGTTTCGCGATCGAACAGGAACGCCGTCAAGCCCTTGCGCGGATCGCCGGACGTGCGCGCGATGACGATGAAATGCTGCGCGATACCCGCGCCGGTGATGAACCACTTGCGGCCGTTGATCACCCAGCCGCCGTTGCCACTGCCGCCACGGCGTTCGGCGCGGGTGCGGATCATCGTCGGGTCGGAGCCGCCGCCCGGAGGCGGCTCGGTCATCGCAAATGCAGAGCGCACGCGTCCATCGACGATCGGCTGCAGCCAGCGCGCCCGTTGCGCGTCGGTGGCAACCTGCGCCAGCACGCGCATGTTGCCGTCGTCGGGCGCGGCGCAGTTGAATGCAGCCGGGCCGAAGATCGAGAAGTTCATGGCTTCGTAGAGCGGCACCAGCGCGCTCATCGACAGCCCGAGCCCGCCGAGCGAGCGCGCCATCTGCGGCGCCCACAGTCCCGCGGCCTTGACGTCGCCACGCAGTGCCTCGAGAACATCGAGACGCAGGTTGCCGTGCTCGTTGTCGTTGGCATGCGCGGCTTCCAGTGGCACGATGCGCTCGCGCACGAACGCGTCGATGCGCGCACGCAGCACGTCGGTGGCCATATCGATCGCGAACGCACCCATCAGAGCCACGCCAGCGCGTGTCCGCCGTCGACACTGAGCGTCGCGCCGGTGATGTAGCGGCCGGCGTCGCCGGCGAGCAGCAACAGCGCGCCGTCGAGATCGGCCGGCGTGCCGAAACGACGCATCGGCACGCGGCGCGCGATCGACTCGCCCGCGGGCGAATGCAGGAACTCGCGGTTGAGGTCGGTCTCGATGTAGCCGGGCGCGAGCGCATTGACGCGTATGCGTTGCGGCGCCCACTCGATCGCGAGCGCTTCGGTCAGCTTGACGAGGCCGGCCTTGGCGGCGATGTACGCGGGCAACTGCTTGGCGACGCGCAACGCCAGCACCGACGCGATATTGACGATCGCCCCGCCATCGGCGTTGCGCTGCATCGCGCCGGCCGCCGCGCGCGCAATGCGAAAGGCGCCGCTCAGGTTGGTGTCGATCACCGCGTTCCAGTCGTCGTCGGTGGTCGTGGCAGCGGGATGCGTCAGCGCGATGCCGGCGTTGTTGACGACGATGTCGAGGCGGCCCGTGCGCGCCAGCGCCTGCCGAATGCCCGCGTCGACGCTTTTCGAATCGCGCACGTCGGCGCCGATCGCCGTCAACGGCCGTTGCGCCGCGGCGAATTCCCCGGCGAGCCCGGCGAGCGCGCGCTCGTCGCGCGCCATCGCGATTACCTGCGCGCCGTGCCGCGACAACAGCGTCGCAAAATGACGGCCGAGCCCGCGCGACGCGCCGGTGACGAGCACCACGCGACCTGCCAGTAGGTTGTCGGCGAACATCGACATGCAGTCTACCGGCTGTCGGGAAATTTCGGGTTGCTGATGGCGAGCCTGGCGCGTGTCACGGCGACGAGCTCGCGATGCAACGCTTGTTGCGCGACCGTGTCCGCGGCGTCGCAATCGACGACGCGCTGCATCAGCGCCGTATCCGGCAACGCGTTCGCTGCGGGCACAAGCTCGCGGCCGGCGATCGCGATTGCATTGGCGACCATACGCAACGTGTAGTGGTGGCGCGGTTCGACGTCGCCGATGAGCGCCAGCAGCGCCTCGCGCGCGACGCCGAGCAGTTCGCGCGCTTCGGGACGGTCAGCCAAGGGTATCTCCGGTCAATGCGAGCATCTGCCATTCGAGCTCGGGCAGCATCCGTCCGGTCAGCGCGAGCTCGAGCGAGCGCTCGCCGGCGTCGAGGAAACGCAGCGCCTGCTGCAATGCGATCACCGCCCATCGCAGCTGCGCGAGCACCTGCCAGAAGCACAGCCCCTGGGGTTGATACGCGGTGCCCGCAACGGCGTTGTAGCCGCGCAGCAGGTGGTCGATAGCCGCCAGTCCGCCGGCTTCGCGATCCGGCCGGGTGAAACGCCAGCACGGCGCGCAAAACCAGCCCAGGTCCTCCAGCGGATTGCCCCATCCGGCGAATTCCCAGTCGAGCGTCGCGAGCAGGCGATCGGCGTCGATCATCAGGTTGCCGACGCGGTAATCGCGATGCACCAGTACGCAAGCCTCGCGTGCCGGCACCCGCGCGTCGAGCCAGCGCAACGTCCACGCTAGCACCGGACGTGCGTCGCCGGTCTTCGCCTGCCACTGCGCGATGCTCGCGCGATAGCCGTCGACTAGCGTGCGCGTCGGCCGCGCTGGCGGCGCGCCCAGAAACGCCAGCGACGGTGGTGGCGCTCGGATCGCCTGCAGCCGCGCGAGATTGGCGCCGATCGCCTCGACCAGCCGCGAATGGTCGCCGGCATTGCGCGTCAAGCGCCTGCCCGACGCCTCGCCGGCGACGAACGTCATCAGCATGAACGCCGGCCACTGCGCGTCCCCCGGATGCAGCGCGATCGGTTGCGGCGTGGCGACACCGGCCGCATGCGCGGCCGCCAGCAACGCGTATTCCTCGTTGCACGGGCGGCTTGCAGCGACCTTCGATGCGGCGCCGGTGCGCAACACGAGCTGCCGTTGCGACGCCCATGGCCCGCCGACCAGGTCGACATCGAGCCGAAAGTTCTGCTGGATCGCACCGCCCGCCAGTTGCTCGCAGCGCGCGATCGTCGCGCGCGACGCCCCGGTTGTTGCGGCGAGCCGCGCGGCGAATGCCGCGGATCCCCAGCGCGCGGCAGCGCTACCCTGGCCTCGCGCGCCGACCTGCGCGCCGCCCACGGCACTCATCGACTGCGCGTCGTCCGCGTTGGCGTCACGGCAGTGCGCGCGCGCGCTCGCGCAGCACGAACTTCTGGATCTTGCCGGTCGACGTCTTCGGCAAGGCGCCGAAAACGACCGTTTTCGGCGCCTTGAAACGTGCGAGATTGTCTCGGCACCATGCGATGATCGCAGCGGCGTCGACGTCGGTCGCATCCGCCTTCAATGTGACGAACGCACACGGTGATTCGCCGAAATGGGGGTCGGGGCGCGCGACCACCGCGGCTTCGACGACCTGCGGGTGCCGGTAGAGGCATTCCTCGACTTCCAGCGAGCTGATGTTCTCGCCGCCGGAAATGATGATGTCCTTGGCGCGATCCTTGATTTCGATGTAGTTGTCGGGATGCCAGACGCCGAGATCGCCCGAGTGATACCAGCCGTGGCGGAATGAGTCCGCCGTCGCGCGGTCATTTTTAAGGTAGCCTTTCATGATCGTATTGCCGCGCAGCATCACCTCGCCCATCGTCGCGCCGTCGCGCGGCACGGCGTTGCCCGATTCGGGATCGCCGACCTGCACCGCCTCGAGCGTCGGCAGCGCGACGCCCTGCCGCGCCATCGCGCGCGCGCGCTCGACGACATCGAGCGTCTCCCAGCCGTCCTGCCAGGCGCAGACCGTCGCCGGGCCATAGGTCTCGGTGAGGCCATACAGATGCGTGACGCGAAAGCCCATGCGCTCCATCGCCGCGATCACGGGTGACGGCGGCGCCGCGCCCCCGGTAATGATGTCGACCGCATGGTCGAACGCGAGCTTGGCGCCATCCGGCACGTGCGCGAGCATGTTGAGCACGACCGGCGCGCCGCACAGGTGCGTGACGCCGTGATCGCGGATCGCCGCGAACACCGCCGCAGCTTCGACCTTTCGCAGGCAGACGTGCGTCGCACCCGCCGCCGTGACCGCCCACGTGAACGTCCAGCCGTTGCAGTGGAACATCGGCAGCGTCCACAGGTAGACGCTGTCCTGCGCAAGACGCACCGTCAGCGCGCTGCCGAGCGCATTGAGGTAGGCGCCACGATGATGATAGACGACGCCTTTCGGGTCGCCGGTGGTTCCGGACGTGTAGAGGAGCGCCAGCGAATCCCATTCGTCGAGCGGCCCAGGCCACGCGAACGCAGGGTCGCCTTCGGCCAGCAGCTCCTCGTAAGTCAGCGCGCCGATGCGTTCACCGGCAGGCCCCTCGGCATCGTCGATGTCGACGACGAGAATGGCGCGTCCAAGCGCCGCCAGCGCCTCGCGCGCGATGGTCGAGAATTCGGCGTCGACCAGCAGCAGCTTGGCTTCGCCATGCGCGAGGCAGAACGCGATGCCGCGCGCATCGAGCCGGTAGTTGAGCGCATTGAGCACGGCGCCGAGCGCCGGCACCGCGTAGTGCGCTTCGAGCAGCGGCGGAATGTTGGGCGCGATCACCGCCACCGTGTCGCCGCGGCGGATGCCACGCCGCGACAACGCCGAGGCGAAGCGCCGGCACCGCGACTCGAACGCCTGCCACGTGAACGCCTGGCGGCCGTGGCGTACCGCGATCCGCGTCGGCCACGCCGTTGCGCTGCGCACCAGGAACGACACTGGCGTCAGCGGCACGTGGTTCGCGGGATTCTGCGCGAGACCGTCGACGAATGGATGGTCAGGCGGCAATGCGTTTTCGTTCACCGCGATGCCTCTGCGTGCGCGCCGATCCCGGGGGGCGGCGTGCGCGCGCCTTCTCCCAATGCGCGCTGCATCAGCACGACGTCGATCCAGCGCTCGAATTTGCGCCCGGCGGCACGCAGCACCCCCACGTGCGTGAAGCCGGCCGCCGCATGCACGGACACCGATGCCGCATTGCTGGAGTCGCCGATGACAGCGATCATCTGCCGGTCGCCGCGGCGCTCGCAGGCGACGATCAGCGCGTCGAGCAGGCGGCGGCCGATCCCCTGCCGCAACGCGTGCGGCGCAAGGTAGATCGAATCCTCGGTCGTGAACCGGTACGCCGGGCGCAGCCGATAAGGGCCCGCGTACGCATAACCGACGACACGGCCGTCGCGCGTCGCGACGATCCACGGCTGCCCGATGTCGGCGATCGACTGCATCCGCGATGTCATTTCCGTGACGTCGGGCGGCTCGATTTCGAACGTCGCCGTGCCATGCAGCACGTGCTCCGCGTAGATCGCCACGATCGCGAGCGCATCGTCGGCGTGCGCGCTTCGCAATTGCACGACACCCGCGTTCATCGCGTGTTCTGGCGCAGCGCGCGTTGCTGCTCGCGCGCCCATTCGCGCTCACGCACCGTCGCGCGCTTGTCGTGCTGCTTCTTGCCCTTGGCGAGTCCGATCTCGAGCTTGATGCGGCCAGACTTGTAGTGGAGGTCGATCGGCGTCAAGGTGAAGCCCGCGCGCTCGACCTTGCCGACGAGGCGGTTGATTTCCTCGCGGTGCATCAGCAGCTTGCGTGTCCGCGTCGGATCGGCCTGCACGTGCGTCGACGCCGTCGACAGCGGCGACACGTGGGCGCCGATCAGCAGCAGCTCGCCGTTCTTGACGACGACGTAGGCCTCCTTGAGCTGCGCGCGGCCGGCGCGGATCGACTTGACTTCCCATCCCTCGAGCGCCAACCCGGCCTCGAAGCGTTCCTCGATAAAATAGTCGTGGAAGGCCTTGCGATTCTCGACAATGCTCATGATGGCGCCGATTCTAGCAACTACACTGTCCCGATGCAGCGCGTGACGCGATCGGTGCTCGTTCCCTACAGCGCGAGCCGGATGTTCGCGCTGGTGGCCGATGTCGCCGCCTACCCGCAATTCCTGCCGTGGTGCGCGGGCACGCAGGTGCTGTCGCAGCAGGACGACGCGATGACGGCGCGCATCGACATCGACTATCACGGGGTGCGCGCGCATTTCACCACCCACAACACCCACCGGCCGCCGGAGGCGATCGTCATCACGCTGAAGGACGGTCCCTTCCGCCACCTGCATGGCGAATGGCATTTTCGCGCGCTGGCCGACGACGCCGCCAAGGTCGAGCTCGAGCTCGCCTACGAATTCGCGACGCTGGTGCTCGATCGCGTGATCGGGCCGGTGTTCAACCACATCGCCAACACGTTCATCGACTCGTTCGTCAAGCGTGCGCAGGCAGTCTACGGCCCGCGATGACGATCGACGTCGTCGTCGCATATGCCGGGCCTGGTGTCGAGGAACAGGTTGTCGTGCGCGTCGACGACGCTGCGACACTGCTCCAGGCGGTGGCGCGATCGATGCTCGTCGAGCGGCTGCAGCTCGACCCGGCGGCGCTGCAGTACGCGATCTTCGGCCAGCGCGCGCGCGCCGATACGCGACTCGCCGACGGCGATCGGGTCGAGCTCACCCGGCCGCTGGTGGTGGACGCCAAGCGGGCACGGCGCGAGCGCGCAAAAGCCACACCCCGGCGCCCGGGATCCGGGGCTGGCAAGCCAAAACCTTGATCCACGCCGGCAATCGGCGACAATGGGGGATGATTTCCGGGTCCTTTCGCCGGCTGGCCTCCGCGACCGTGCTGACGACGCTGGTCGCGTTCGCGCCTGCGATCGCCACGGCGGCTTCACCCGCGAAGGCAAGCGCGCACAGCGCTGCGACAGCCCCGCGCGCGTCCACGCCGATGCTGCTGCAAAAGGCGCAGGACGTGGCGATCTTCGCGCTGGGCCTCATCGGCGTCGACTACCACTTCGGCGGCGACACGCCGGCGAGCGGCGTCGATTGCAGCGGGCTCGTCCGCTACGTCTTTTCCCAGACCACCGGCATCGCACTGCCGCGGACTTCGGCGCAGATGGGCAAGGTGGGCGTGCGGGTCGCGCGTGTCGACCTCGTTCCCGGCGACCTCGTGTTCTTCAACACCCGGCATTTCGTCAATTCGCATGTCGGCATCTACCTGGGTGACAACCGTTTCGTGCACGCGCCCTCGACGGGCAGCGAAGTGCGCATCGCCTCGCTCGACGATTCGTACTGGCGCAAGCGCTTCGACGGCGCACGGCGACTGATCGGCGTGCTGCCCGGTTCGACATTGCCCGTCGCCAGCGCGCTCGTGCCGGTATCAGCGGACGTTGCCAGGCTGTCGCTGGCCAAGGCGCTGGCAGGCGTCGAGATGACGCAGTAGCGTCTCGGAGGCCCGGACCCCACCGTCCGTCCACGCCGGTCGCAGGTCGTCGCATCGCCGACCGGCGCGCAAAGGCCATCCGTTAAGCTCGCAGACCGCGTCCGCGGCAACGCGCGACGACATTCAATCAAGACTGCCCGGCGCCTACCGACGCGCCGCGGTGGCGGCCTCCGGACAGGAGGCGAACGACGGAGATCCCGACGTGTTTGGCTATTTCGAACGCTTGCTCGACCCCTACCCTGACGCGGTGCCGGCGACCCCGCCGCACGGATTTTTTGCGTTCCTGTGGTGGTGCTCGCGCGGGCTGCGCAAGTACCTGCTCGCGACGACGCTGCTGACCGCGGGGATCGGCGCGTTCGAAGCGCTGCTGTTCAGCATGATGGGCAGCATCGTCGACTGGCTGGGCAAGGTGCCACCGGCGGAACTGTGGACGCAGCACAGCGGACGGCTGCTGCTGCTTGCGAGCGTGCTCGCAGCCAGCATCGTGCTGGTCGCGATGCAATCGATGATCAAGCAGCAGACGCTGTTCGGCAACTTTCCGATGCTGATGCGCTGGAACTTCCACCGGCTGATGCTCGGCCAGAGCATGAGTTTCTTCCAGGACGAGTTCGCCGGACGCATCGCCACCAAGGTGATGCAGACATCGCTCGCGGTGCGCGACACCTGGCTGATCGTCGCCGAGCTGCTCGTATTCGTCGTCATCTATTTCGTGACCATGCTCGTGGTGCTGGGCGGTTTCGACGCGCGGCTGCTGCTGCCTTTCGTCGTCTGGGTCGCGCTCTACGTGACCGCACTGTGGTATTTCGTGCCGCGCCTCGGCCGCATCGGCCGCGCGCAGGCGGATGCGCGGTCGCTGATGACCGGGCGCATCACCGACGCGTACACCAACGTCGCCACCGTCAAGCTGTTTTCGCATGCGCGGCGCGAAGCGTCGTTCGCACGCGCGGCGATGCAGGAATTCCTCGGCACCGTGCATACGCAGATGCGCCTCGTCACCGGATTCGAGATCGTCAACCACCTGCTCAGCATGGCGCTGGTCGCGGCGACCGCGGGCGTCACGCTGTGGCTGTGGATGATTGGCGAAGTGGGTGTCGGCGCGGTCGCCGCAGCGACGGCGATGGCATTGCGGCTCAACGGCATTTCGCACTGGGTGATGTGGGAGATGGCGGCGCTGTTCGAGCACATCGGCACAGTGCAGGACGGCATCAACACGATCGCGCGGCCGCATGCGGTCGTCGACGCGCGCGACGCGACGCCGCTGGTGGTCACCCGCGGCGCCATCGAATTCGACGACGTGCACTTCGCCTACGGCGGCGACAACCGCGTGATCGACGGCCTGCGGCTGCACATCCGCGCCGGCGAGAAGATCGGGCTCGTTGGCCGCTCGGGCGCCGGCAAGTCGACGATCGTCAACCTGCTGCTGCGCTTCTACGACGTCGAGCGCGGCCGCATCCTGATCGATGGCCAGGACATCGCGCACGCGACGCAGGATTCGCTGCGCGCGCAGATCGGCATGGTGACGCAGGACACGTCGCTGCTGCACCGCTCGGTGCGCGAGAACATCGTCTACGGGCGCCCCGACGCAACCGACGCCGACATGATCGCCGCCGCGCATCGCGCCGAGGCGGACGAGTTCATCGCGGGACTGACCGACCCCAAGGGCCGCAGCGGCTACGACGCCCACGTCGGCGAACGCGGCGTCAAGCTGTCCGGCGGCCAGCGCCAGCGCGTGGCGATCGCGCGAGTGATGCTGAAGGATGCGCCGATCCTGCTGCTCGACGAGGCGACGAGCGCGCTCGACTCCGAAGTCGAGGCGGCGATCCAGCAAAGCCTCTACCGGCTGATGCAAGGCAAGACGGTGGTTGCCATCGCCCACCGACTGTCGACGATCGCCGCGATGGACCGGCTGATCGTGCTCGATCGCGGCCGCATCGTCGAGGAAGGCGACCATCGCACGCTGCTTGCGCATGGCGGCCTCTATGCACGCCTGTGGGCGCATCAGAGCGGCGGCTTCCTCGGCGAGGAGGCGGACGAGTCGTCGATCGTCGAACAGCCGCAGGTGAGTGCCGATGAGCCTGCTGCCGAAGCGCGGCACGCGCGCGGACTCGATCCGATCCTCATCGGACGCGACCTTCCCACCGGCACCGAGCCACCGGGATAGCGCGATAGCGGGGCACCGGGATAGCGGGTCAACCACCGCCCGGCATTCGCTCCCACGCCTCGATCGACCCCGCGATGATGCGAAACAGCGGATGGGCGTCGGGCAGCGTCACCTCGCGCCAGCGCCGATGCGCGCCGGGACTGCGGACCTCCAGCTTGCGCAACAGGTGCGACCATTCGTGCAGCACCTGTCCGTGCGTGCAATCGATCATCACGGCGCCACGCACCGGCCCCAGCTTGTCGCGCGCGAAGCGGTAACCGCGCGCGTCGGCCTCGGCCAGCACGGCCGCAAGGTACGCGTTGATCGTCGCGCGCGGCGTGGCGAGTGCCTGGAATCGTTGCAGCTGGGGATGCTGCCGATAACCGCACGTGGCGCCGCGCAACACCGCGCGCGCCAGCAGCGCCTCGCGCCACAGCGCGACGAGGCCGGCGGCGTCGAGATACTTCGGGTGCAGCGTCCACAGGCGCATGCGGCGAATCATGTTCCGGTTGCGCGATGCAACCCACGGCCCCGACTGTAGCAGCCGCCTGATCCGGCCTCGTGCACGCGAAGCCGCCGGAAGTGTTACCGTGCGGACCGTTGAGCCGCTGCAATGCCGGCCGGAGCACCGTCCGGCGCCATACTGGAAGTCCGTTGATGCGTCCCAGGGGCGACGAATCGCGATGACCATTGCCGCCATCGATGCATCGGCGCAGGACGCCGATGCCAGCGCAGCGCACAGCCGTGGCGACTTCACGCTCGCCGCGGCGCTGCTTGGCGATGCGATCGCGCGTTTCGGGTCGACGCCCCATCGCCACGCGATGCTCGGACAGGCACTGTTGCGGCTCGATCGCGCGCGCGAAGCCGCGACGCACCTGCGGCTCGCCTATGCCGCGCGCGCGCATCCACCGCTGCTGGTGCCGCTCGGCATCGCGCTGCTGCTGAGCGAGGACGCCCGCGCAGCGGTGTCGACGCTCGACGAGGCGACCGCGCAACTGCCCAAAAATCCGCAAGCATGGAACGCGCTGGCGCTCGCACACGATGCGCTTGGAGATGCATCGCGCGCCGAGGCCGCGTGGCGCCATGCACTGGTCGTCGCACCCCGGTTCACGCCGGCGCTCGCCAACCTGTGCGACCTCCTGGTGCGCAGGTCGCGGCTCGACGAAGCCATTGCGATCGCCGAGCGTGCGGCTTACGACCATCTCGACGACGCCGGCGCCTGGTTCAAGCTGGGCCACCTGCTGATGCTGCTGCCCGATCCCGCGCGCGCGCAAGACGCGCTGCTGCGCTCGGCGCGACTGCAGCCGCGGCATGCGCAGACCTACCAGAATCTCGGCATTCTTGGCGAATGGGCGGCACGCTTCGATGACGCCGAAATCGCGTATCGCCAGGCGCTGTCGCTCGACCCCGGCAACGCGGACGCGCGCTTCGGCCTTGCGACCATCCTGCTGAAGCAACGCCGCGCTGACGAAGGCTGGACGTTGTACGCACGCGGCAGCTCAGGCAACCGCGCAATCCCGGCACGACGCATCCACGCGCGCCAGTGGCAGGGCGAAGCGATCCTCCAGGGCACCCTCGTCATTGACGCCGACCAGGGACTCGGCGACGTGCTCCAGTTCATCCGCTTCGCTGACCTCGCGCGCGCCAGGGTCGCACGGGTCCTCGTGTTCTGCGACGACTACTACGCGCCGCTGAAGCCCTTGCTCGCGTCGATGCGCGCCATCGACGCGATCGTCGACCGCAGCTCGGGCGAGCATGCCGTCGCCGCGACCTGCACCGCCAGCGAACTGCCGCAGCTGTTGCAACTGGGCGCGGCGGCGATGGCGCCGTGCGATGCGTATCTTGCGCCGTCCGCGGAAGCCGTGCGGCGCTGGGGCGTGCGCACGGCGTCGCTGAGCGGACTCAAGGTGGGCATTTGCTGGAGCGGCAATCCCCGCACCAGCGGCACCGACGCCCATCGGATCGACCAGCGGCGGTCGATTGCGGCACGCCGCATGGCCATGCTCGCGGACATTCCCGGGGTGACGCTCGTCAGCCTGCAGAAAGGTGCCTGCAGCGAAGACACCCGCGCATTCGGCCCGGCGCTGGTCGACTGGTCGTCCGAGCTCGTCGACTTCGCGGAAACGGCAGCGTTGATGGCGCAGCTGGACCTGGTCGTCAGCGTCGACACGTCGGTCGTGCACTGCGCGGGGGCCACCGGACGCGAAGCGTGGATGCTGGACCGCTTCGACAATTGCTGGCGCTGGGGCACCGATGTCGGCAATCCTGGCTGGTATCGACATCTGCGCGTGTTTCGCCAGGCAACCTCCGGGGATTGGGAGCCTCCCGTGCGGCAGTTGCACGAAGCGCTGGCGGCGCGGGCACGCTTGCGCCCGTGACGGCAGCGCATGTCGTCCCCGATTCGCGTCCGCGCCGCGTCACTGTTGCTTGACGCGGGTCAATTGCGTTTCGCGACGTGTTTGGACACACTGGCGAGCGCCGCGCCGGCGAGGGCCTGCGTCCAATCGAAAATCGGGACACCTGCATGAATGGACTGCTGCGTTTTTCCGCGCTGGTCGACAAGTCGAACGAATGGATCGGCAAGTCGGCTGCGTGGCTGGGATTGCTCGCCGTCATCGTATGTACGGGAAACGCCGTCGCCCGCTATGCGTTCAATATCGGATCCAACGCGTGGCTGGAGTTGCAGTGGTATTTCAACTCTGCGGTCTTCCTGCTGATCGCCGGCTATGCCCTCAAGCTGAATGAGCACGTTCGCATCGATGTCCTCAACAGCCGCCTCTCCCCCAGGGGGCAGGCATGGGTGGACATTTTCGGTTCGCTTTTCATGCTGCTGCCGGCGGTGGTGATCATCGCCTGGTACAGCTGGCCGTCGCTCTTCAATTCCTACGACATCGGCGAACACTCGTCGGACCCGGGCGGCCTGATCCGCTGGCCGGTGCGGATCCTCATCCCCGTCGCCTTCACGCTTCTCGGGCTGCAGGGCATCTCGGAAATGATCAAGCGCGTGGCCTTCCTGAAGGGCCTGATCCCTGCTTCGGCGTTCGAGAAGAAAGGGCGTGCCTGAATGCTGTTCGACCTGATGGCGCCGTTCATGTTCGGCGGACTCGTGGTGTTCCTGCTGCTCGGCTATCCGGTCGCGTTCTCGCTTGCCGCCAATGGATTGCTGTTCGGCCTGATCGGCATCGCGCATGGCGCGCTCGAGCCCGCGCTGCTGCAGGCGCTTCCCGAACGCGTGCTCGGGATCATGAGCAATTCCACGCTGCTCGCGATCCCGTTCTTCACGTTCATGGGCCTCATTCTCGAACGCAGCGGCATGGCCGAGGACCTGCTCGACACCGTCGGCCAGCTGTTCGGCAAGATCCGCGGTGGCGTGGCCTACGCGGTGGTTTTCGTCGGCGCGCTGCTGGCCGCGACGACCGGCGTGGTCGCCGCATCGGTGCTCGCGATGGGATTGATCTCGCTGCCGGTGATGATGCGCTACGGCTATTCGAACCGGTTGTCGAGCGGCGTCATCGCCGCCTCGGGCACGCTGGCGCAGATCATTCCACCCAGCCTCGTGCTGATCGTGCTCGCCGACCAGATGGGCGCGTCGGTCGGCGACTTCTACGAAGGCGCGCTGATTCCCGGCCTCACGCTCGCGGTGAGCTACGGCATCTGGGTGATGATCGTGTCGATCGTCAAACCCGAAGCTGCGCCTGCGTGCCCGCCCGAGGCGCGCACGCTGTTCGGCGGCGCGCTGATCGCCAAGGTCTTCACGTCGATGATCCCGCCGCTGGTGCTGATCTTCCTAGTGCTCGGCACGATCTTTCTCGGCGTGGCGACGCCGACCGAAGGCGGCGCGATGGGCGCGAGCGGCGCCATCATCATGGCGCTCGCCAAGCGCAAGCTGAGCTTCTCGCTGCTGAAGCAGGCGGTCGAGTCGACCGCGGTGATGACGAGCTTCGTGATGTTCATCCTGATCGGCTCGACGGTCTTTAGCCTGATATTCCGCGGCGTCAATGGCGACCTGTGGGTCGAACATCTGCTGACGGGCGTTCCGGGTGGCGCGCTCGGGTTCCTGATCGTGGTGAACGTGATCATTTTCTTCCTTGCGTTCTTCCTCGACTACTTCGAGATCGCGTTCATCATGGTGCCGCTGCTCACGCCGGTGGCGCAGAAGCTCGGCATCGACATCGTCTGGTTTGGCGTGCTGCTTGCGGTGAACATGCAGACCTCGTTCCTGCATCCGCCGTTCGGCTTCGCGCTCTTCTACCTGCGAAGCGTCGCTCCGAAGAGCGTCAAGACGTCCGACATCTATTGGGGCGCCGTGCCGTTCGTGGCGATCCAGGCGATGATGATCGCCGTCATCATCGCGTTTCCGGGCATCGTCACGGGGAACATCTCCAAGGCGACCGGCGCGATCACCGGCTCCGGCGCCGAGGAGTTGCGCCGCCAGATCGAGGCACCGCGCGGCACATCGCTGCCCTCTGAAAAAGGCGCCGACGCGCTGCCGAAACCCGATGACGCCGGCTCGGAGCTCGAGCGCCTGCTCAAGCAGCAGAAATGATCCGCGCCGCAATGCAAAACCCCGCCTGGCGGCGGGGTTCTGTGCGTGCATGAGACAGTCTATTTTCCCATCGGATTGTTGTAGACGAACGATTCGTAGGTGAACTCCGCCGCGCGGTGCCACAGGAATTCCTGGCTGCGGAACTTCTTCCACGGCTCGTACATCTTCTTCCACGCCGGATTCTTGCCGGCCTCTTCCTCGTAGAGCTCGTAGGCCGCCTTCTGCGCCGCCTTGAGGATCTCGTTGGAGAAGGCGTGCAGCTTGACGCCGTTCTTGACGAGTCGCTCGAGCGCATCGAGGTTCTTGAAGTCGTATTTCGCCATCATGTCGGTATTCGCCTCATACGAGGCGGCCTCGATTGCCGCCTGGTACTCCTTCGGCAGCTTCTCCCATTCCTTCGTGTTCACGTAGAACGAATACATCGAGTTGCTTTCCCACCAGCCGGGAAAATAGTAGTGGGGCGCCACTTTGTAGAAGCCGAGCTTCTCGTCGTCGTAGGGGCCCACCCATTCGGCGGAATCGATCGCGCCGCGCTCGAGCGCCGGATAGATGTCGCCGCCGGCGATCTGCTGCGGCACCGCGCCGAGCCGCGCCATGACTTCGCCACCAAGCCCGGCGATACGGATCTTCACGCCCTTCAGGTCGTTCGGGGTGCGCACTTCCTTGCGCCACCATCCGCCCATCTGCACGCCGGTGTTGCCGGCGGGAAACGAAATGATTCCGAAGTCCTTGAAGAAGTCGCGCACGAGCTCGAGCCCACCGCCATAGTAGATCCAGGCGTTCTGCTGGCGCTGATTGAGGCCGAAGGGCAGCGTGGTGTCGAACGCGAATGCCTTGTTCTTGCCGACGAA
>JBDTWY010000045.1:0-23453 GCA_040006455.1 Betaproteobacteria bacterium
TACGCGTGCTCGTTGCACATCATCGACACGTAGTCGAGGCGATCCATGTACGGCAGCGACTGGATCCAGGTGCGCGTCTCGGCGAGCTTCTCGGTCGCGCGATGCAAAAGGCCAATGTGCGGATCGGCGCGCTCGATCACTTCACCATCGAGCTCCAGCACAAGGCGCAGCACGCCGTGCGCCGCCGGGTGCTGCGGACCAAAGTTGATCGTGTAATTGCGGATTTCAGCCACGTCAGCCCTTGGCGAATCCGGGGTCGTCGGCGTACGCGTCCTCGCGAACGATGCGCGGCACGATTTCGCGCGGCTCGATCGTCACCGGCTGGTAGATCACGCGTCCCTGCTGCGGGTCGAAGCGCATTTCCACGTGGCCGGAAATCGGGAAGTCCTTGCGGAACGGATGCCCGACGAAGCCATAGTCGGTGAGGATCCGCCGCAAATCGGGGTGGCCGGTGAACATGATGCCGTAGAGGTCGAACGCCTCGCGCTCGAACCAGTTGGCCGACGGCCAGATGTCGACGACGCTGTCGATCACCGGGAAATCGTCGTCGGCGATCTGTGCGCGCACGCGCAGGCGCTGGTTGTTGGCGAGCGACAGCAGATGATAGACGCTGGCGAACCGCGGGCCTTCGCGTTCCGGGCCGTTGAACGCCGAGTAGTCGACACCGCACACGTCGAGCAGCTGCTCGAAGCGGAATTCGCCTCGATCGCGCAATGCGGTCATCGTCGGCTTCAGGTCTCGGCCGCGTATCACGACGGTCACCTCACCGAACGCGGTGGTGATGCGGGCGAGCTTGTCGCCAAAGCAGGTGCTGAGCGCGGCGGCAAGCGTGTCGAGGCGTGTGCCCATCAGCGCGCGATCGTGTTGGTGCGCCAGATCTTGTTCTGCAATTGCAGAATGCCGTACAACAGCGCCTCCGCCGTCGGTGGACAGCCCGGCACGTAGATATCGACCGGGACGATGCGGTCGCAGCCGCGCACGACCGAGTACGAGTAATGGTAGTATCCACCGCCGTTGGCGCACGAGCCCATCGAAATCACCCAGCGCGGCTCGGGCATCTGCTCGTAGACCTTGCGCAGCGCGGGCGCCATCTTGTTGCAAAGCGTGCCGGCGACGATCATCACGTCTGACTGGCGCGGGCTCGGCCTGAACACGACGCCGAAGCGATCCATGTCGTAGCGCGCCGCGCCGGCGTGCATCATCTCGACCGCGCAACAGGCCAAGCCGAACGTCATCGGCCACATCGAGCCGTTGCGTGCCCAGTTGATGACGCTGTCGAGCTTTGTCGTGACGAAGCCCTGTTCGAATACGCCTTCGAGTGCCATTGGTGTTGAGACGCTCTGGCCGCCTCATTGCTCCGTATCAAGTTTCGTTGGACCGCGTGTCGGCGGCTTGCGCCGATTGGCCCTACTCCCAATCCAGCGCGCCCTTCTTCCACTCGTAGATGAAGCCGACGACGAGGATCGCAAGGAAGACCATCATCGCCGCGAAGCCGAACTGACCGATGTCGGGCAGCACCACCGCCCACGGGAACAGGAACGCGATCTCAAGATCGAACAGGATGAACAGGATCGCGACGAGGTAATAGCGGACGTCGAATTTCATCCGCGCGTCCTCGAACGCCTCGAACCCGCACTCGTAAGGCGACAGCTTCGACGGATCGGGCTTCCATGGCGATACCATCCGCCCAACGGCCAGCATCACCGTGCCCAGCAGCAGTCCCACGGCGATGAACAGCAGTATCGGAAAGTATTGTTCGAGCATCGTCGATGCATTCGGATGCGGCGCTTGCGCGCCGCGATCGTCTTCGTTGATGGCGTCTTGCGACTTGTCGGGGATTCGACCACTCCAGGTGCTGCGCGTTCGATGGTGCCGGCGGGGAGACTCGAACTCCCACGGCTTTCGCCACTGCCCCCTCAAGACAGCGTGTCTACCAATTTCACCACGTCGGCATGTCGATCCTTCAGGCCCTGCCTGTTATTGCCCCATGCGCGCGTGCCTTACTTGGGAACTTCGCTCGACTTCGACGGCGCGACGGCGTTACCCGCAGGCGCGGCAGGCGTCGCCGGCGCACCCGTCGCGTCCCCTGCCTTGGCCGGTGTGCCCGTGGCCTCGCCTGGCTTCGCAGGCTCGCTGATCGTCGCGCGCTCCATCAATCCCCCGCCACCGCGCACGCGGGAATGCTGGGTGCCGTAATAGGTGAGCGCGATGCTGGACATGAAGAACACCGCCGCCAGCACCGCGGTCGTGCGCGACAGGAAGTTCGCCGATCCGGCTGAACCGAACACGCTTCCCGACGAGCCGCTGCCGAACGCCGCGCCCATGTCCGCGCCCTTGCCATGCTGCAGCAGCACGAAGCCGCAGATCGCCACGGCCGTCAGGAGATGCAACATCAGCACTGCCGATTCCAACACGCTCATTCGATCTTTCCTTTACGTTCGCGCGCGGTTCTAAGCGCGCGCGATCGCCAAAAATTCATTCGCGTCCAGTGACGCGCCACCCACCAGTGCACCGTCGATATCCTGCTGCGTGAACAGTGCCGCCGCGTTGCCCGCCTTGACGCTGCCGCCGTACAAAAGCGGCAGCTTGTCCGCGCCGGCCGCGCGCAGGCGCGCGCGCAGCAATGCATGCACTTCCTGCGCCTCGCCGGGCGACGCAGTGCGGCCGGTACCGATCGCCCACACCGGCTCGTAGGCCACTACGGTTCGCGCCATCGCCGATCCCAGTCCCGCCACCACGGCGTCGAGCTGCCGCAGCACCACGTCGTGCGTCGCGCCGCGCTCGCGCTCGGCGAGGGTTTCGCCGACGCACACGATCGGCGTCACCCCTGCCGCAATCGCCGCGGCTGCTTTCGCCGCGACTGCGCCGTCCGTTTCGCCGTGCAGCTGGCGACGTTCGGAGTGCCCGGCCAGCGCATAGGTGCAACCGAATTCCGCCAGCATCGACGCGGCGACCTCGCCGGTGAACGCACCCGACGCGTGCGCGCTGACGTCCTGCGCACCCCATGCCACCGGCGTGGCCCGCAGCGCCGCCTGTGCCTGCGCCAGGTACGGGAACGGCACGCATACCGCCATCGCGCAGGATTCCCCGGCGCCGGCTGCAAGCGCCGCCAGCAACTTCGCATTGGCGGCAAGGCTGCCGTGCAGTTTCCAGTTGCCGACGACGAGTCGCGGCAGCTTGCCCGGCGTGGCGTCACGGCGATCCGAAACTGCGCTTTCCGCGCCACTTTCCAAGCGTTGTTCCCGCCCTACGAAAAAACCTCGAAATTATACCGCGTTGCGGCAATCACTGGAACCGCGGCTAACGCCGCGGCGCGGTGAACGGCGTGCCAGGCGCCGACGATGCGGGTCGGGTCTCAGGCGCCGGCGAGGCGGCGCAGGCGCTTGACGAGAGGCGGCAGGAACCATGCGCCCAGCGTCAGCACGCCCAGGGTCGCCGCCACCGGGCGTTCGAAGAACGCCATCATGTTGCCGTCGCTCTTGATCAGCGACGTCACGAAGTTCTGCTCGAGCATTTCGCCGAGCACGACGCCGAGGATCGCCGGCGCGATCGGGAAGCCGTTCTCCTCCATCGCGTACGCGACAACGCCGGCAACCAGCATGATGCCGACGTCGAACACCGTGTTGTTGATCGCGAACGTGCCGACGATGCAGAACAGCAGGATCACCGGCATCAGGATCTCGCGCGGCACGCGCAGGATCTGCTTCGACACCTTGATGCACGCGAAGCCGAGCGGCACCATCATGATGTTGGCGACGATGAAGAGCAGGTAGACGGCGTAGATGTTCTGCGGGTTCTGCGTGAACAGCGTCGGCCCCGGCGCCATGTTCTTCATGTAGAGCACGCCGATGATGATCGCGGTGATCGAATCGCCGGGGATTCCGAACACCAGCGCCGGGATCCATGCGCCGGCGAGCGCGCTGTTGTTCGCCGATCCGCTCTCGACGATGCCTTCGACGTGGCCGGTGCCGAACTTCTCCGGCTCCTTGGAAAATTTCTTGCTGACCGCATACGACATCCACGCGGCCATGTCGGCGCCCGCCCCGGGCAGCGCGCCGACGAGCGTGCCGAGCACGTTGCCGCGGAAGATCTGCAGCGGATATTTCTTCGCCAGCCCCCACATGCCCTTGAACACGTTGCCCACCGGCTTGTCGACGATCAGCGCCGAGGGCTGCGTGTCGGCGACGAAGCGCAGGATCTCCGACATGGCGAACATGCCGATCATCATCGGGATGACGCCGATGCCACCCAGCAGGTCGGTGTTGCCGAACGTGAAGCGCGGGTAGCCGGCGGGATTGTCGAGGCCGACGCTCGCTACCAGCAGGCCGATCATCAACGACACGACGCCCTTGAGCGGCGCCTCCGACGTGATGGCGATCGCGCACGAAAGGCCCAGCAGCACCAGCCAGAAATATTCGAAGGAGCTGAACTTGAGCGCGAACTCGGCGAGCATCGGCGCCGACAGGATCAGCACCGCGGTGCCGAAGAGTCCGCCGAACGCGCTGAAAACGAGCCCCGCGCCCAGCGCGATCTCAGCCTGTCCCTTGCGCGTCATCGCATAGGCTTCGTCCGTGTACGCGGCGGAAGCCGGCGTGCCTGGCATCCGCAGCAGGCAGCCCGGAATGTCGCCGGAAAAGATCGCCATCGCGGTGGCGGTGACGATCGCGGCGATCGCCGGGATCGGCGCCATGAAGAACGTCACCGGCACCAGCAGCGCCGTGGCCATCGTCGCGGTGAGGCCCGGCACCGCGCCGACGAACAACCCGAACAGCGATGCGCCGAGCATCACCCACAGGTTGTACGGATCGAACACCATGCCGAACGCGATCTGCAGCGCATCCATCGGTGTCGGCTCAGAACGCGAACGCCTGGAAGACTCCCCAGGGTAGCGGCACGCGCAGCAATTTGTAGAACGCGTACCAGATGACGGCGGTGGCGACGATCGCCGTCACCGTTGCCAGCAGCGGCTTGACGCGCAGCACCAGGAACAATGCGAGCAGCGTCACCGTGCCGATGATGAAGAAACCGAGGATTTGGCCGAGCGCGATGTAGACGATCGTCGCAGCGATCACCATGACGAACGCGGCGACGTGGCGCCGCGATCCCAGCCAGTCGGGAACGCTGAACCAGGGATGCTGCGCGCGCGTCCGCCAGCCATTGAACATCAGGATGGCGGCGCAGCCGATCATCACCAGCGCGACCACCGACGGGAACACCGCCGGGCCGATCTGCTGGCCGTGGATCTGCGGATAGCCGCGCGTCGCCAGCAGCACGGCAATTCCCAGCGCCATCAATAGCGCGCCCGCGAGCGCGTCGTTGATTTTCATCGCGACGCGCGCGCGCCGGTCACGCCGCGAGTTCGACGCGACGTCACGAATTGAAATCCCTCTGCCGCATGCGGCAGAGGGATGGGGCGAGGACGCCGCTTGCCGCGGCCCGCATTACTTGACCATGCCCAGCGTCTTCATCACCTTGCCCATGTCGTCGTCGGACTTGGCCATGAACTTCGCGTAATCGCCTTCGGCCGCCCATTCTCCGCCGAACCCGCGTTGCGCGAGGAAGTCCTTGTAGTCCTTGCTGTCGTACGCCTTCTTCAGCGCGGCGACGAGACGCGCTTCGACGTCCTTGGAAATGCCCTTGGGGGCGGCGAAGCCGCGCCACGCGGCCGTCGTCCAGTCGCTGCCCGTTGCCTGCTTGATCGTCGGCAGGTTCGGGTAGAGCGCGGGCGCCTTGTCGGCGAAGATCGCCAGCGAGCGCACCTTGCCGGCATCGATCAGCGAGCGCGCTTCGGGAATGGAGCACGGCACGATCTCGACGCCGCCGGCGATCAGGTCCTGCAGCCCCGGCGCGGCGCCATTCGACGGCACCCACGGCACGGCGTTGGGATCGATCTTCAGGTCGGACAGCAGTCCGGCGATCGCGAGTTGCCAGATGCCGCCCTGCCCGGTGCCCGACGCCTTGAACTTGCCCGGGTTCGCCTTGATCGCGGCGAGCACGTCGTTGACGCTCTTGTACGGCGAATCGGCGCGCACCTGGAATCCGGCGGGGTCGGCGTTGACGAGCGCCAGCGGCGTGTACGACGTCGGCGACAGGTCGGTGAGCCCTTGCCAGTGCATCATCGCGATTTCGACGGTGATAAGGCCGATCGTGTAGCCGTCGGCCGGTGCCTGCGCGATCGCGCTGTGACCGACGACGCCGTTGCCGCCGGTGCGATTGACGACGTTGACCGGCTGCTTCAGCTCGCGCTCGAGCAGCGCGCCGAAGAAGCGCGCGACCGCGTCGGTGCCGCCGCCAGCGCCCCATGGCACGATCATCGTGATCGGCCGTTCAGGGTAGGCGGCCAGTGCCACACCGGCGGCACAAAAGGTTGCGAACGCGACGAGCGCGATGCGGGCGAACTTGAGCATGGTTTCCTCCTAGCGCGCGCGTCGCCAGGTCGCGGCGCGCGGGGATGTGACTGCGTGACTGCGACGGTGTGCTGCCGACCCGCGGCCCTTTATCAGGCTTTTGTCAGGTTGACGGGCGGAAGTTAGCAGCGCGGCATGTGACCGGTCAAGTGGTCAGGCCAAGCAAGGCAGCCCCAAGGACGGTTCAACGCAAGCGGATCCGCTCGCCGATCCAGGTCACGAGCTCGGCGACGAACGACGTCAGGTCGCGCTCCAGAACGGCAAAATTGGCGTTCGGCGCGAGCGAAGCCTCATCCATGTACAGCCGGCGGTTGATCTCGATCTGCAGGCTGTGTCGAGCGTCATGCGGGCGGCCGTGGCGGCGCACGATCTCCACGCCCTTGTAGGGATCGTTGATCGCGACCTGATAACCGCGCGCGGCAAACGCATCGCGGACGAATCCCGTGAATTCGGCGGCGCAGGTGTTGCCGTCGCGATCGCCCAGCACGAGGTCGGCACGCGCGCGTCCGGGGTCGTCGGCTAGGGCATCGCCGACTGCCGGCATCGAATGGCAGTCAAGGTGCCACAGCGCGCCGAAGTCGCGATGCAGCCCATCTGTCGCCGCGTCCAGCGCGTCGTGATACGGCTGCCAGCACGTGTCGATGCGCCGCGCAACCTCGGTGACGCTCAGCTTGCGCGCGTACATCGGCACGCCGTGCCGCGCCAGCCGCCAGACGAGGCCGATGCCCTGCTCGGTCTTGCGCGACGGCGTCAGCGGATGCGGCCAGCACTCGCCGTCGGCGAAAAGCGCCGTGTCGATGTCGGTGATGCTGCGATTGGGATCGATGTACGCGCGCGGGAACACCGCTTCGACGAGCGTCGCGCCCTGCAGCAACGCGCCGCGCCACAGCCGCGCCACATGCGTGTCCTCGGCCTGGCGCACGTCGGCGCGCGACGGCGCATGGTCGAAATCGGGCGGATACCATTCACCCGAATGCGGCGAGTCGAGCACCAGCGGCATGCGCGCGCCTACCGGCGCATGCACGATCACCGGCTGGCTCACGGCGTTGGCGAGTTGAGCCAGCACGCGCTCTTGCGTTCCGGTGTGATGGTGACGAGCGGCGGCGATTCGACGCGGCAACGATCCATCACATAAGGACAGCGTGGATGGAAGTGACAGCCGGGCGGCGGCGCCAGCGGCGACGGGATCTCGCCCTTGATCGGCACGAACGTTCGCTTCCTGGGCTCGACCTTGCCGACTTCGGCGAGCAGCGCCTGCGTGTAGGGATGGTGGGGCGCGTGAAAGATTTCTTGCGTCGGGCCGCTTTCGACGATGCGCCCCAGGTACATGATCAGCACGCGATCGCTGATGTGCTGGACAACACCCAGGTCGTGGCTGATGAACAGGTAGGTGAGGCCCAGCGCGGATTGCAGGTCGTCGAACAGGTTGAGCACCTGCGCCTGGATCGACACATCGAGCGCGGCCACCGATTCGTCGCACACGAGGAACTCGGGCTTGACCGCGAGCGCGCGCGCGATGCCGATGCGCGCGCGCTGGCCGCCCGAGAACTGGTGCGGAAAACGCCGCATCAGCGTCGGGTCGAGGCCGACGCGATTCAACTGCAGGCCGACGAATTCGGTTTGCTGCCGCCGATGGATGAGGCCGTGCGCGACCGGCGCCTCGCCGACGATGTCGATCACGCGCATGCGCGGATTGAGCGATGCATAGGGGTCCTGGAAGATCATCTGCATCTTGAGCTGTTGCGCGCGCGCCCGTGCCGGCGGCAGGTCGTCGATTGGCTCGCCCTTCCATGTGCGTCGCCCCGCCGACAGCGGCAAGAGCCCGATCGCAAGACGCCCCAATGTCGACTTGCCGCAGCCCGATTCGCCGACCAGTCCCACCACTTCGCCCTGCGCGATCGTCAGGTCGACGTTGTCGACGGCATGCACGACTTCCTCGCGCATGTGCGCGCCCAGCAGGTTGCCGATCTGCATCGCGAGGTCGAGCGGCTTGACGAAGCGCTTCGACACCGCGGCAAGCTCGAGCAGCGCTGCCCCGTGCGGTCGCGTCGTCATTCGGCCAGCGGATGGTGGCAGCGCATCGCGTGTCCTTCGCCGCCGACAGGTGCTGGCAGCATGTCGGGCATCGTCTCGCAGATCGCCGAGGCGCGCGTGCAGCGGTCGCGGAACGCGCACCCCGGCTGCAGCGTCAGCAGCGACGGCGTCATGCCGGGGATCTGGCGCAGGCGCTGGCCATGCGGATTGCGCGACGGCACGCTGTCGAGCAGGCCGCGCGTGTACGGATGCGCCGGATGCGTCAGCACGTCGAAAGTCGTGCCCTGCTCGACGATGCGTCCCGCGTACATCACGCAGATGCGATCGGCGAGCCCGGCGATCACCGACAGGTCGTGGGTGATCCAGATCAGCGCGGTACCGAGCTCGCGCGACAGCTTCTGCATTTCGTAGAGGATCTGTCCCTGGATCGTGACATCGAGCGCCGTCGTCGGCTCGTCGGCGATGATGACGTCGGGCCGGTTGAGCAGCGCGATCGCGATCGCGACGCGCTGACGCATGCCGCCTGAAAACTGGTGCGGATACGCGTTGAGTCGCTCGTCGGGCGAGGCGATGCCCACCTTGACGAGCACTTCGCGCGCGCGCGCGCGTGCTTCCACGTTGCCGACGTTCGCATGCGCGAGGATCGCCTCGGTCATCTGCCGGTCGACGCGCAGCACCGGGTTCAGCGTCATCATCGGATCCTGGAAGATCATCGCCAGGCGGTCGCCGCGCAGCGCGCGCATGCCTTCCGCGGACAGCGTCGTCAACTCGATATTGCGCAGCTGGATGCTGCCGGCGACAATGCGCCCCGGCGGATCGATCAGTCCCATCAGCGAATAGCCGGTCATCGACTTGCCCGAGCCCGATTCGCCGACCAGCCCCAGCACCTCGCCTTTCGCCAGCGTGAAGCTGACGTCGTCGACGGCCTTCACCACGCCCGCCTTGGTGAAGAAATACGCGCGCAGCCCGCGCACGTCGAGCAGCGGCGCGACGGCTGCCTCCGGCTCCGGCGGCTCCGGCGACTCCACCGCCCCGCTCATTTCGACAGCCGGGGATTGAGCACGTCGCGCAATTGGTCGGCGACGAGGTTGATGCTGACGATCGTCAGCAGCAGCGCGATGCCCGGGAAGAAGCTGATCCAGTACTTGCCAGACAGCAGGTATTGGTAGCCGTTGGCGATCAGCAGGCCGAGCGAAGGCTCGGTGATCGGCAGGCCGAGCCCCAGGAACGACAGCGTCGCCTCGAGCGCGATCGCCGCGGCCACCTGCACGGTGGCGACGACGATCAGCGGCGGCAGACAGTTGGGCAGCAGGTGGCGGAACACGATCCGCATCGGCGACAGCGCGAGGCAGCGCGCGGCCTCGATGTATTCGCGCCGCCGCTCAACCAGCGCGGCGCTGCGCACTGTGCGCGCGTAGTACGCCCACTGCACGGTGACCAGTGCCGCGATCACCTTGCCGATCCCCTGCCCCAGCACGGCGATCAGGATCAGCGCGATGAGGATCGACGGAAACGACAGCTGGATGTCGACGACGCGCATCGTCAGCGTCTCGGTACGGCCGCCGAAATACGCGGCGATGAGTCCCGCCGACAAGCCGATGACGAGCGCCAGCACGGTGCTCGTCACGCCTACGAAGATCGAGATCCTCAGGCCGTAGAAGATGGCCGACAGCATGTCGCGGCCCTGGTCGTCGGTGCCGAGCCAGAACGTGCCGCCGGCGCTCGACGCGGAGCCCGGCGGCAGCTTGCCGTCGAGCACGTCGATCTGGGCGAGGTCGTACGGATTCTGCGGCGAGATCAGCGGCGCGAAGATCGCGGCCAGCACGAGCACGCACAGCAGGCCGAAGCCGAATATCGCGACGGGATTGGCGAAGAAATCGCTGACGACGCGCCGCCACGGCGATTGCGCGCTGCGCGGGCGCGCGGTGACGGCGTCGACGTCGGCGATCATGCCGGCGCCGCCTGGGGGTTGCGAAATGCCGTCACCGTCAACTCTTGCTGTCGGTCAGGCGCACGCGCGGATCGAGCGACGAGTACACGAGGTCGACGATCAGGTTGATGACGATGAACAGGCTGACGATCACGAGCAGGTACGCGACGATCACCGGCCGGTCGAGGAAATTGATCGAATCCACCAGCAACTTGCCCATTCCCGGCCACGCGAACACGGACTCGGTGACGATTGCGAACGCGATCAGCGAGCCAAATTGCAGGCCGATCACCGTGACGATCGGGATGAGGATGTTGCGCAGCACGTGCACGCCGATCACGCGCGTATTGGAGAGCCCCTTGGCGCGCGCGAACTTGACGTAGTCCTGCAGCAGCGCCTCGCGCGTGCCGGCACGCGTCAGGCGGATCATCAGCGCGAGGTTGAACAGCGCGAGGTTGGTCGCCGGCAGGATCAGGTGCCGCCAGCCGTCGACGGTGAGAAACGACACCGGCACGCCGAACAGGTCCACCGTCGTGCCCCGACCGTTCGACGGCAGCCACCCCAGCATCACCGAGAACACCATGATCAGCATCAGGCCGACCCAGAACGTCGGCAGCGAGAACCCGAGAATCGATCCCGCCATGATCGAGCGTCCGCTTACCGAGTCGGGCTTGAGTCCTGCCCACAACCCGAGCGGAATGCCGAGCAGGATCGCGAACGCCATTGCCACCAGCGCGAGCTCGAGTGTCGCCGGCATGCGCTCGAAGATCAGCCCGAGCGCCGACGTGCTGTGCACGAACGAGTGCCCGAGGTCGCCGTGCACGGCATCGCGGAGGAACACGAAATATTGCATCCACATCGGCTTGTCGAGTCCCAGCGCCTCGATCGCCTGCTGGCGCTCGGCCTGGTCCGCCTGCGGGTTGATCAGGATGTCGATCGGGTTGCCGACCGCGTACACACCGGCGAACACGATCAGCGACATCACCGCCAGGACGACGACGCTCTGCAGGCTGCGGCGGATGAGATAGACCAGCACGGTGCGTCAGCCCGCGCCGGCCGGCGCTGTCGCCGGTCACCGCGGGCGTTGCGTTGCGATCGCTATTTCGCCGCGTGGAACTGGAACGCGAGCGTGTACTCGTCGGTGCGCGGCACGTATTGCACGCCCTTTTTGGTCGCCCAGATCGTGAACTGGAAATGGATCGGCATCAGTCCCAAGTCGTCCATCGCGAGCTGCGTCGCGCGTTGCAGCATCACCTTGCGATTGTCGTCGTCCACCTGCTGCAGCGACTGCTCGATCAGGTAGTCGACCTTGGGATTGCTGTAGCGCCCCCAGTTGACGGCGCCAAGGCCTTTCGCCGCGTCGTAGGTCGCGAGCAGCGAGCGCAGTGGCGAGCTCGCCTCGCCGGTCGACGCGCCCCAGCCGACCATGTGGAAGCTGAACTCCTGCTTCGACGCGTGCGCCGAATACGGCCCCATTGGCGATGTCTCGACCTTGCAGTTGATGCCGACGCGCGACAGCATCTGCGCCACCGCCTGCACGATCTTCTCGTCGTTGACGTAGCGGCCCGCAGGGCCGTGAATCGTCAAGTTGAAGCCGTCGGCATAGCCCGCCTGCGCCAGCAGCTTTTTCGCGCCCTCGGGGTCGAACGCGTCCGCCTTGAGCGTTGGCACGAAGCCGAACAGGTGGTCGGACACGAGCTGTCCCGACGGCACCGCCTGGCCTTCCATCACGCGGTCGGCGATCGCCTTGCGGTTGATCGCCTTCGACATCGCGCGCCGCACGCGCAGGTCCAGCAGCGGGTTCTTGGCGAGCGGCTTGCCGTCCTTGCCGGTGATGAACGGACTCGAGCGGTCGAGGAAGTCGAAGTTGAAATAGATCACGCGATGCGAGATCTTCGACGTCACCGTGAACTTGGGATCCGCCTTCAGCCGCGCGAGATCGGCGGTCGGCGGCTGCTCGATGGCGTCGACGTCGCCGGATAGCAGCGCCGCGGTGCGCGCCGCCTCGTTCTTGATGATCCGGAACGTCACCTTGTCGTACGCCGGCTTGTCGCCCCAGTAGTCGTCGTTGCGCGCGAGCTCGACGCGATCGCCGTTGACGTACTTGACGAACTTGAACGGGCCGCTGCCGATCGCCGCCTTGCCGGAGTTGAAGTCCTCGGTGGAGGCGGTGCCACCCGCCTTCTTCGACACGATGTAGATCGTCGACAGGTCGTTGGGCGCGAGCGGATACGGTGTCGCGTAGTGGATGTGCAACGTGTACGGATCGACGACGTCGATCTTGGTGATCGCCTTGGTGTACGCGGTGAATCGACCCGGGCTGTTGGGCACGTTCGGCACGCGGTTGATCGAGAACACGACGTCGTCGGCGGTGAGCTCGCTGCCGTCGTGGAACTTGACGCCCTTGCGCAGCTTGAATTCCCACGTCATCGGATCGATCGTCTTCCACGACGTCGCGAGGCCCGGGATCATCTGCGAATCGGGGTCCATCCGCACGAGCTTGTCGAAGATGTGCTCGGCGATGTTGTTGTTGGGAAAGAGGTTGAAGAAATGCGGATCGATCGAAGTCACGTCGGCGGCGACGCCGATGCGCAGTTCAGCCGCGCTGGGGGCTGCAACCGACGCGATGCTCGCGCAGACGACGAGCGCCGACAGCAGGCGACGAACGGATGTTGGCAGCATGGATGGCCTCGTTTCGGACGATGAAGGGAAACTGCGGGCGCGGGTGGTCAAACGCGCAACGCCCGCAATCTAGCGCGAAATCACCGCGCCTCACAAGAGCGCCGCGCAGTATGCGCCGCTACGCTAGTCGCGTCCGCGACGCGCGTACCACGCGGCGACTTCGCCGACGACGCCGCGACGGAAGGCGAGCACGCAGATGACGAAGATGGCGCCGGTGATCACGGGAACCCACTCCGGACCGAAAACCCACCCGCCGATCGTGATGCCGGAGCTCAGGAAGCTTTCGAGTCCGATCAGCATGAATGCGCCGATGACCGGCCCGAAAATCGTTCCCATTCCGCCGAGCAGCACCATCAGCACGACTTCGCCCGACATCGTCCAATGCACGTCAGTCAGCGACGCCAGCTGGAACACGATCGACTTGGTGGATCCGGCGAGGCCCGACAGCGCCGCCGACAGCACGAATGCCAGCAGCTTGTAGCGATCGGTGTCGTAGCCCAGCGATATCGCGCGCGGCTCGTTTTCCTTGATCGCCTTCAGCACCTGGCCGAAAGGTGAATAGACAATGCGGTAGATCATCAGGAAACCGGCCACGAAGATCACCAGCACCGTGTAGTACATCGCGAGGCCGCGGCTCAGGTCGATGACACCGAACAGCATTCCGCGCGGCACGCTCTGGATGCCGTCTTCGCCGTGGGTGAATGGCGCCTGCAGCGCGTAGAAATAAACCATCTGCGCAATGGCCAGCGTGATCATCGCGAAATAGATGCCCTGCCTGCGAATGGCCACCAATCCCACCGCTACGCCAAGAACAGTCGCCGCCAGCGTTCCCGCGAGGATCGCGAGCTCGGGCGGCCAGCCCCATACCTTGGCGGCATGCGCGCAGATGTAGCCCGCGCTGCCGAGGAACATCGCGTGTCCGAACGACAGCAGGCCGCCATAGCCCAGCAGCAGGTTGAATGCGCAGGCGAACAAGGCGAAGCACAACGCCTTCATCAGGAACACCGGGTACACACCGACGAGCGGCGCGACGAACAGAAGTGCCGCCAGCACGGCGACCGCGATCAGCGACGCGCGCGAGCCCATCGTCGACAACGCGCTTGCCGGCTTGAGCACCGTCGCCATGTCAGCGCTCCTTGCCGAAGAGGCCGGCGGGACGGAAGATCAGCACGATCACCATCACGACGAAGATCACCGTGCTCGACGCCTCGGGATAGAACACCTTGGTCAGCCCCTCGACGATGCCGAGGCCGAAGCCCGTGACGATCGCGCCGGCGATCGATCCCATGCCGCCGATCACGACCACCGCGAACACGACGATGATCATGTTGGCGCCCATCTGCGGCGCCACCTGGTAGATCGGCGCGGCCATCACTCCCGCCAGCGCCGCGAGTCCCACGCCGAAGCCATAGGTCAATGTCACCATCCGCGGCACGTTGACGCCGAACGCCTGCACCAGCGCCGCGTTCTCGGTGGCCGCGCGCAGGTAGGCGCCGAGCTTGGTGCGCTCGATCACGTACCAGGTCGAGAAGCACACGGCCACCGACGCGATCACCACCCATGCGCGGTACTTGGGCAAGTACATGAAGCCTAGGTTGTATGCGCCGGCGAATTCCTCCGGCAGACGGTAAGGCTGTCCGGAGCTGCCATAGATGTTGGTGAACACGCCCTGGAAGATCAGCGCGAGCCCGAAGGTCAGCAGCAAACCATAGAGATGATCGAGCTTGTAGAGCCGCGACAGCATCGTCCGCTCGATGATGACGCCGGTGATGCCGATGATCACCGGCACGATCAGCAGCGCCCACCAGTAGCCGATTCCCAGCTTGTCGAGCAGCAGGTACGCCGCGAACGCGCCCAGCATGTACTGCGCGCCATGCGTGAAGTTGATGATGTTGAGGAGGCCGAAGATCACGGCAAGTCCCAGCGACAGCATCGCATAGAACGCGCCGTTGATAAGCCCGATCAGCAGTTGTCCGAAGAGCGCTTGCATCGCGAGTTGCAACCCCCTGCCGTCATTCCCGCGCAAGCGGGAACCCAGTGTCGTCGGTGTCGGTGGGACCGATGCCAAGGACACGGGGTCCCCGCCTGCGCGAGGATTTCTTGCGTTCGACTGCCGCCATACGACGCGTCATCCCCGCTTTCGCGGGGATGACGTCGCCTTCGCCTATCCGCTTCTTACGACGCTGGATCCCCGCTTTCGCGGGGATGAAGCAATTACCTTCGGCAATTGCTTCACTTGACTAGCGAGCAGCCGCCGTCCTTCAGCGGCCGAAACGCCTGGTCGGCGGGAATCGTCGCCAGCACCTTGTAGTAATCCCACGGGGCTTTCGATTCCGACGGCTTCTTCACTTCGACGAGGTACGCCGGATGCAGCCCGCGGCCATCGACCCGGATCGAGCCCTTGCCGAACAGC
This sequence comes from Betaproteobacteria bacterium, assembly GCA_040006455.1. Lineage (GTDB taxonomy): Bacteria > Pseudomonadota > Gammaproteobacteria > Burkholderiales > Casimicrobiaceae > VBCG01. The sequence goes on from JBDTWY010000045.1 coordinate 15,467, forward strand.
GGATCGTCGGTGGGCATTTCCTTCATCTTGTCGACGATCTTCACGCCATCCGCATCGCTCTTCAGCGCCTCGACCGCCTTCAGGTAGTGGAGCACCGCCGAGTAGACGCCCGCATGCACCATCGTTGGATGGATCCCCTTGTCCTGCGGCGCGAAGCGCTTGCTGAACGCCCGGGTCTGCTCGTTCGTATCCCAGTAGAACGTGGTCGTGAACGTCAGTCCCTGCGCGGTCTGAAGGCCGAGCGAGTGCACGTCGGTGATGAACACCAACAGCCCCGCGAGGCTCTGACCGCTCTTGACGATGCCGAACTCGGCCGCCTGCTTGATCGAGTTGGTGGTGTCGCCGCCGGCGTTGGCGAGGCCGATCACCTTGGCCTTCGACGCCTGCGCCTGCAGCAGGAACGACGAGAAGTCCTGGTTGTTGATCGGCACCTTGACGCCGCCCAGCACCTTGCCGCCCGCCTTTTCCACGGCGGCCGTCGTGTCGCGCTCCAGCGCCTGGCCGAATGCATAGTCGGCGGTGATGAAGAACCACGAATCCCCACCCTTCTTGGTGATGGCCGTGCCGGTGCCGTTCGCCAGCATCCACGTGTCATAGGTGAAATGCACGGTGTTGGGAGTGCAGGCCTTGCCGGTCAGGTCCGACGATCCCGGGCCCGACGCGAGAAACACCTTGTTCTTCTCCTTGGTGATCGCCGCCACCGCCAGCGCCACGCCCGAGTTCGGCACGTCGACGATGGCGTCGACGCCTTCGGCGTCATACCACCGCCGCGCGATCGCCGAGCCCACGTCGGGCTTGTTCTGGTGATCCGCCGACACGATTTCCACCTTGATCCCGCGCTTTTCGATGCCCGAGTCCTCGACCGCCATTTTCACGGCGACAACGGAGCCCGCGCCGGCCAGGTCGGTGTAGAGACTCGACATGTCGGACAGCACGCCAAGCTTGATTTCGTTGTTAGACATCTGCGCGTTGGCGGCGCCCGCGACGAACAGTCCCGCGATTGCCACGGCGAGCAGACTGCGTTTTCCTGTACTCATGAAGCTCCTCCTCGAAAAATGGATTGCTGCGAATTGCGCCCGGTCCGATTCATACGCCAAGATACTTGTGCAGCTTGGGCGTGTTCGCGGCGAGCTCCGCGTTGGTGACCATGTCGACAACCCGCCCGTGCTCCATGACGTAGTGACGATCGGCTACCAATGCGGCGAAATGGAAATTCTGCTCCACCAGCAGAATCGTGAAGCGACGTTTCTTCAGCATGTTGATCGTGTTGCCGATCTGCTGGACGATGACCGGCGCGAGTCCCTCGGTTGGCTCGTCGAGCATCAGGAAGCGCGCACCGGTGCGCAGGATCCTGCCGATCGCGAGCATCTGCTGCTCGCCGCCCGAAAGCTTCGTGCCCTGGCTCGCGCCGCGCTCGCGCAGGTTCGGAAACAGCGTGTAGACGTCGTCGAGCGACAGGCCACCCTCGCGAACCTGCGGCGGCAACATCAGGTTTTCGACGACATTGAGGCTCGAAAAGATGCCGCGCTCCTCGGGGCACCATGCGATACCGCGGCGCGCGATGCGGTTCGACGCCTTGGCGATCAACTCGTCTCCTTCGAACAGCACCGAGCCCTGGCGACGCGGCACGACTCCCATGATCGACTTGAGCGTCGTGGTCTTGCCGGCGCCGTTGCGCCCCAGCAGCGTCACCACTTCGCCTTCGCGGACGTCGAAGTCGACGCCGTGCAGCACGTGCGACTCGCCGTACCACGCATTGAGGCCGCGCACCGCCAGTAGCGGCGCGCTGCCGCGCTCTTGCGCCGGCTCAGCCATGGCCGGCACCCAGGTACGCCTCGATCACGGCGGGATTGCGCGACACCGACGCGTAATCGCCCTCGGCAAGAATTTCGCCACGCGCCAGAACGGTGATGCTGTCGGACAGCGTCGACACCACCGACAGGTTGTGCTCGACCATCAGCACGGTGCGGTTCGCGGCCACGCGCTTGATCAGCGCGGCGATCCGATCGACGTCGTCGTACGCCATGCCGGCGGTGGGCTCGTCGAGCAGCAACAGCTCGGGATCGAGCGCGAGCGTCGTGGCGATCTCCAGTGCGCGCTTGCGCCCATAAGGCAGTTCGACCGCCAAGGTGTCCACGAAGTCGGCGAGCCCGACCGCCTCGATCAATTCAAGCGCGCGCGCGTCAAAAGCGCTCAGCATCGCCTGCGAGCGCCAGAAGTCGTACGAGTTGCCGCGTTTGCGCTGAAGCGCGATGCGCACGTTCTCGACGACGGTCAGGTGCGGGAACACCGCCGAGATCTGGAATGAGCGCACGAGTCCCATGCGTGCAATCGCCGCCGGACGCGAGCCGGTGATCTCGTCGCCATTGAAGAAGATCTGGCCGCGCGTCGGCGCGAGGAAATGCGTGAGCAGGTTGAAGCAGGTCGTTTTGCCCGCGCCATTGGGACCGATCAGCGCATGGATCGTGCCGCGGCGAACCTTCAGGCTGACGTCGTTGACGGCCACGAACCCCTTGAACTCCTTGGTCAGCGCGCGGGTTTCGAGGATCGTCTCGGTTGCCATCTCTGGGTGGGGTGAAAGTGCCGACAAGCCGACGGCGCGCATGACTCGCGCGCCGCGATGGGCGGATTATGGTTGCGCAGGCGGTGATTGGCAACGAAGCGCCGGCGCCGTGGACATTCCTGCAGGCGTTTGGCCTTGGCGCGCTCGCCGCCGGGTAGCGAGTCTCGCGTCGCCATGGCGTCAGTCGGCGTTGCCGGGGCCGCGCGCCGACGGCCAGCGCGGCGCGCGCTTCGCAACGAAGGCGTCGATGCCTTCCCGGGAATCATCGTCCAGCAGGTTCGCCACCATTGCGTCGCCGGCCAGCGCATAGGCGCCCGCCAGGTCGCTGTCCGCCTGCGCGTAGAACGCGCGCTTGCCGAGCGCGATCGTCGGCGCGCTGCGCGAGATGATCGACGCCGCCAGCTCGCCGATCGTCGAATCCAGGTCGGCGCGCGCGACCACGCGGTTGACGAGCCCCCACGACAGTGCGGTCGCCGCATCGATCGGCGCCGCCGTCAGCAGCATTTCCATCACGCGCTTGCGCGCGACGTTGCGCACGACGCCGACCGCGGGCGTACTGCAGAACACGGCGGTAGCGAGGCCCGGCAGCGCAAACGTGGCATTGTCCGACGCCACGGCGAGGTCGCACATCGACACGAGCTGGCAGCCCGCCGCGGTGGCGATGCCGTGCACGCGCGCGATCGTCGGCTGCGGCAGTTGCGTCAGCTTGATCATCATCGCGTTGCAGTGGCCGAACAGCACGCGCTGCCACGCGGCGTCGCGGTGCTCGCGCATCTCCTTCAGGTCGTGCCCCGCCGAAAATCCCTTGCCGTTGGCGGCGATCACGATGACGCGGACATCGGGATCGGCGGCCACGGCGTCGAGCTCGGCGTCAAGCGCGTCGATCATCGCCAGCGACAGCGGGTTGTAGCGCTCGCCACGGTTGAGCGTCAGCGTGCACACCTGCGACTCGACGTGTCGCTCGACGAATGGCGTGATCGTGGCTTCCACGGGTGCGTTCATGCGCTCCTCACTCGATGGCCGCCGCGGAACGCGCGCGTTCGCGCAGCAGGAATTTCTGGATCTTGCCGGTCGACGTCTTCGGCAATTCGCCGAATTCGAACGCTTTCGGCAGCTTGAAGCCGGCGAGATGCTTGCGGCAGTGCGCGGCGAGCTCCGCGGATGTCAGCGTGGCGCCCGGCTTGAGCTCGACATAGGCGCGCGGCGATTCTCCCCATTTCGGATCGGGCTGCGCGACGACCGCGGCGGCGAGCACGGCGGGATGGCGATACAGCGCCTCCTCGACTTCCAGCGAGCTGATGTTCTCGCCGCCGGATATGATCACGTCCTTGCTGCGATCCCTGATCTTCACGTAGCCGTCGGGCTGCATCACGGCGAGGTCGCCGGTGTGGAACCAGCCGCCAGCGAAGGCCTCGGCCGTCGCGTCCGGGTTGCCGAGATAGCCTTTCATCGTGATGTTGCCGCGGAACATGATCTCGCCGATGGTGTCGCCATCCGCCGGCACCGGCGCGAGCGTGTGCGGATCGCGCACCGACATCGATTCCTGCATCGTGTAGGCGACGCCCTGGCGGCCGTTGCGCTCGGTGCGCGATGCGATGTCCATCGCGGCCCACGGCTGCTGCTTTGCACAGACGGCGGCCGGTCCATACGTTTCGGTCAGGCCGTAGACGTGCGTGATGTCGAAGCCGAGGCCTTCCATTCCCTCGATCATCGCCGCCGGCGGCGCCGCCGCGGCCACGAGTCCCGAGACCTTGTGGTCGATGCCCGCCTTCATCGCATCGGGCGCGTTGATCAGCGTCGAGTGCACGATCGGCGCGCCGCAGTAGTGCGTGACGCGATGCGCGCGGATCGCATCGAAGATCGACTTGGCGTCGACCTTGCGCAGGCAGACGTTGGTGCCGGCGATCGCCGCCATCGTCCACGCAAAGCACCAGCCGTTGCAGTGGAACATCGGCAGCGTCCACAGGTAGACCGCGTGGCGCGGCATGCCCCAGTCGACGATGTTGGAGATCGCGTTGAGGTAGGCGCCGCGGTGATGGTAGACGACGCCCTTGGGATTGCCGGTGGTTCCCGACGTGTAGTTGAGCGAGATCGAATCCCATTCGTCGGCGGGCAATCGCCACTCGAAATCGGCGTCGCCCTGCGCGAGCAGCGCTTCGTAATCCTGCGTGCCGACCCTCGCGCCGTCACCGGCGAACATCGGGTCGGCGACGTCGATCACGACCGGCGGCGTGGCGAGTCGCGCCAGCGCCGCGCGCATCACCGGCGCGTACTCGGTGTCGGTGACGACGACCCTGGCGCCGCCGTGTTGCAGCATGAACGCGAGTGCTTCGGGATCGAGCCGCGTGTTGAGCGTGTTGAGGATGGCGCCGGCCATCGGCACGCCGAAATGCATTTCGACCATTTCCGGCGAATTGGCGAGCATCGCCGCCACGGTGTCGCCGCGCCGCACGCCGAGTCCGGCGAGCGCGCTCGCGAGCCGGCGGCAGCGCGCGTAGGTCGTCGCCCAGGTGTCGCGCCGGTCGCCGTGCACGACGCTGACGCGCTCGGGCCAGATGCCCGCGGTGCGGGCGATGAACGACAGCGGCGACAGCGGCACGTAGTTCGCGGCGTTGCGCGGCAGTGGTTCGGCGGGCTGGATGAGGGACATGAGAAGGCTCGATCGACGATTCGCCCGCCGCGGACCCGATGCAGGACGGCCAGGCCAAGTTGCACTGCAGGAGAAGGCGACGCGACCTCACCTATCCTAGCATCGCGATCGCGGCGTGACTTGCCGTATGCGTACGATTTGGCTACGCTCGAATGGGCTTACTCGAAAAAGGCCGCAATGGGCAACCGCTTGTCGAAGATCGTTACGCGCACAGGTGACGCCGGCACTACGGGCCTCGGCGACGGATCGCGCGTCGCCAAGGATTCGCCGCGGATCGAGGCGATCGGCGCCGTCGATGAGCTCAACTCGACGATCGGCCTGCTGCTCGCCGAAGCGCTGCCGCCGGCGATCGCGCAATTGCTGACCGATGTGCAGCACGACCTGTTCGACCTGGGCGGCGAATTGTCGATCCCCGGCCACCGGGCGCTGGCCGAGGCGCGCGTGGTCGGCCTCGAGGCCGCGGTCGAGGCCTTCAATACCGACCTGGCGCCGCTGAAGGAGTTCATCCTGCCCGGCGGTACGCGTGGCGCCGGCCTCGCGCATGTCGCGCGTACCGTGTGCCGGCGCAGCGAGCGCGCCGTGGTCACGCTGGCGGGGTCCGCGGAGGTATCCGACGTCGCACGCCGTTATCTCAACCGCCTGTCGGATCTCCTGTTCGTGCTCGCGCGATCGCTCAATCGCGCCGCCGGACGTCCCGACGTACTGTGGCAGTCGCAGCGCGTCAAGGCACAGGCGGCCGCCAGCGCTGCCGCGAAGCCTACGCCCCGCGCGCGGCACCCGGTCAAGCGGTCGCATGGCTGATTCGACGCCGGCAGCCGCGGCACGCGCCGCGCGCAACGTGAGGCTCGGCGAGCTCCTCGCGCGCACGGCGCTGGCTGACCAGCGCGCATTTGCCGAGCTCTACCGGCAGACGTCCTCGCATCTGTTCGGCGTCGCCTTGCGTATTGTCAGGGATCGCCCCGTCGCCGAGGAAATCTTGCAGGAAGCCTATGTCAACGTCTGGAATCATGCCGGCAGCTACGCGGCCGCGCGGAGCCAGCCGCTGACGTGGCTGACCGCGGTCGTGCGCAACCGCTGCCTCGACCTCGTGCGCCGGCGCGAGATCGACACGGTGACGCTGACATCCGCGGACGACGACCATTCGCCGGCGATGGACCTGCCATCGGGGGAGCCCTCTCCAGCCGACTTGCTGCTCGCCGGTGCCGACGCGCAGGCGGTACGCGATTGCGTCGAACGCCTGCAGGGCGGCACACGGCAGGCGATCGCGCTGGCGTTTTTCCAGGGCCTGTCGCATGCCGAGCTCGCCGCGCACATGCACGAGCCCCTCGGCACCGTCAAGTCGTGGGTTCGCCGCGGCCTCGAGCGCCTCAAGGGCTGCCTCGATGCGCTGGGCGCAGGCGTCTAGGCGGCGATGAACCTCGGCCAGACCGACCGTCGGCGCCGGCTGGAGCTCGTCGCCGCTGAATACGTGCTCGGCACGTTGCCGCGGCAGGCGCGCGCGCGCATGCGGCGCGCCGCCGTGGCCGATCCCGTGGTCGCGCGCGTGATCGATGAATGGGAGCGTCGACTTTGCGGGCTCGCCGAGGCGGCGCCCGCAGTCGCACCGCCGCCGCGCGTCTGGGAAGCCATCGCAAAGCGCCTCGCGTTCGCCGGAGGCGCGAGCGCCGGCGGCTGGTGGATGCGGGTCGCGTTCTGGCGCGCGTTCGCGATTGCGAGCTTCGCCGCGTTTGTCGCGCTCGGCGTCGGCACGCTGGTGAGCCGCGAGCAGCCCGCCGGTGCGATCGTCGTGGTGCTCGCCGGCAGCGATGCAAAGCCGGCGCTGGTGGCGACGGCTTCGCGCAGCGAGCGTGCGCTGCACGTCAAGGCGGTCGGCGCGATCCCATTGCCCGCTGGACGCGCGCTCGAGCTGTGGATGCTGCCGACCGATGGTGCGCCGCGCTCGATGGGACTCGTCGATGCGAACGGCACGGTGACGCTGCCGTTGCGGTCGCCCAGCGGCACGTTCCTGGCCGACGCCAAGGGACTTGCAATCACGCTCGAGCCCGCGGGCGGCTCACCTACCGGCGCACCCACCGGCCCGATCCTCTACAGCGGCAAGATCGAAACGATTTAGACGCGCGCGGACGATAAAAATGGCCGGGCCGTTGCCGGCCCGGCCAAAAAGCGCTTCCTCTGGGGGAGAAGGAGCGTCACGCGACTGCCGATGCGAGGATGGAGGAACCTCGCATCACAGGCGTGCTGCCATCGCATCGCCACTATCGGGCGCGGTCACGCCCCGCGGCAACCACTGCGCGACGAATCAACGGAATATGGCTCGGGACAGTGCCCCGAAACGACGGAATGCGGCGATGCGATGCCCCGCCGGTCAACCGCGCAACCTGGCGCTTGCGGAGGCTCAGGCGCTGGTGATCCGCACGCGCTGGTCGATCGCACCGAATATCGAGCGTCCGGCAGCATCCAGCATCTCGATGTGCACGCGGTCGCCGTCGCGCAGGAACGGCGTCGCCGGCGCGCCATGCAGGATCGTTTCCACGGTGCGTTGCTCGGCGATGCACGAGTAGCCGACGCCACCGTCGTCCGCCGGGCGACCGGGACCGTCGCCTTCGCGATTCGACACCGTTCCCGATCCGACGATCGTGCCGCTCGCCAGCGCGCGCGTCTTCGCCGCATGCGCGATCAGCGTCGCGAAATCGAACGTCATGTCGATTCCGGCGTCGGGTCGACCGAACAGCCGGTCGTTGACGTGCGTGACGAGCGGCAGGTGCAGCTTGCCG
>JBDTWY010000046.1:0-23387 GCA_040006455.1 Betaproteobacteria bacterium
CGATCGCGTGCTCGACCAGCAGGCGAAAAATGGCGAGCCGGGTCTCTTGCGCGAGCGCCGAGAGCACGACGATGGTTTGCGCGCTGGTCGGTCGATCTGTTTCGTTGACGGCGGCGGAAATTTTCATTATTCCAAATATATGGAATTGTGCAAGCGTTGTCAAGCCCACGAAAAAACTTCGTCAGGCGCGCGGCGCAAGCTCGCGCCCTTTTTTGCGATGGCGTGGACCTCAGGCTGACGCTCCATGCAGGCGCATGCCCAGATCTCGGGCCGCCGGCGCGGCTTCCTACGCCCGAGGTGTCGTTCGCTGCAAACGCAGCTTTTGCGCTACATTGGCAGCCCGCGCCGATCCGACGGCGTACTGCGAAGGGTTAGACCATGATCAAGCGGCTGTTTCCGATACTTGCATTCCTGTTTGTCGCTGCAGCAATGCCGGTATCTTCGGCGTGGGCGGATGACTACCAGAACGCCATCAACGTATTCAAGAAAGCGGGTGAAAGCGGGACGCTCTTCAAGTCCGCCTACGGCTATGCGGTCTTTCCCACGATCGGCAAGGCCGGGGTCGGCATCGGCGGTGCGTACGGCAAGGGTCGCGTCTACGAAAAAGGCAGGTGGGCGGGAAACACGTCGGTGACGCAGCTGAGCGTCGGCTTCCAGCTCGGCGGACAGGCGTACAGCGAGATCATTTTCTTCGAAGACAAGCGCGCGTTCGATGACTTCACGAGCGGCAACTTCGAATTCGGCGCCGAAGCTTCCGCCATCGCAATCACGGCCGCCGCAGGTGCCCAGGCCAACACGACGGGCGCATCGGCGAGCGCCAGTGCCGGCCAGAACGACGCCAGGACGGCAGGTGGATATCACAAAGGCATGGCGACGTTCACGGTGGCCAAGGGCGGCCTGATGTACGCAGCGACTGTCAGCGGACAGAAGTTCAGGTACACGCGCCGCTGAGCTGTTAAGGTCAGCCGGCGCGGGCTGAAAAAGCGCGCGCCGGTCCCACGCCCGTGGCGCGCGAATCCCATTCGATGAGCCACGCTGAGCGTCCACTGTCGTGCCTGTTCCGGGCATCCGACACCGTTATCCGTGTTTCGCCCGTAGCCACGCCGCTCCCGGCATCCGAAACTCCGCATGTGACGAGTTGCGTTCGCTCGTGTCCTGCCAGGCACCCATCATGGGCTTGTCGTCCGACGTATCCAGCCAGCCGCGGCGCAGGAAGCCGGCAATCGCCGTCGTCTTCGCGGCCTTCGTGCTTTGCGCGCAGCTCACGGCCGTCGCGTCCGTGCATGCGGCGCCGATGACCGAAAGGCAAAAGATCGATGCGTTGCTCGACGACGTGGAATCGCGCAACGACCTCAAGTTCATCCGCCTCGGCAGCGTGCATTCGGGCGGCGAAGCCGCGCAAATGCTGCGCATCAAGCTGCGCTTCGCGGGATCGCGCGTGAAAACGGCGAACGAGTTCATCGAGTACATCGCGTCGGCCACGGCCAGCGGGCACCCCTATCTCGTCGTCTATCCCGATGGCAGGCAGGTTTCCAGCGCGATTTTCCTGCGCGCGGAATTGAAGCGCCTCACGCAGGCTTCCGCTCCACCGAAGACGTCTCGTTAGCCAGCCCGCAGACATCGCCTATCGCGCGCATAAAGTATCGCGCGACCCGGATGCGCGGGCATTTCCACTATAATCGCCGCCAGGATTTGCTCGTGCAACTGCAAATGAGGACATGCGCGGAGTGGAGTTCTCCAGCCGTCAATTTGCCGACGTTGTCGTGGCCACCCCGGTGGGCCGCATCGACCATTCCAGCGCCGGCCAACTCGAACTGGCGCTCGCCCCGCTATGGGAAGAATCCGTCGTCGGCACGCGATCGCTGGTGCTGGATTTCGCGCGCGTCGAGCACATCACCAGCGTCGGATTGCGCGTACTCATGATCGCGGCGAAGCAACTTCACGGCAATGGCGCGCGGGTCGCCGTCGCCGCATTGCGGCCCGTGGTCGCGGAAATCTTTGCGATCAGTCGATTCGACCGCGTCCTCGACGTGTTTCCTTCCGTACGTGGCGCGCTTGGCCGGTTTTCGGCCGAGGCGCTGGAAGCGTTCGACAAAGCCTGAGCACCGGGGCGATATGAAGCGGGTCCGCTTTTGGGGTACACGTGGATCGCTCCCGGTTGCTCTCACGGCCGAGACGGTGCGCCGGAAGCTGGTGTCGGCGTTGCGCTCGGCATCGGGCCGGCACTTCGCGTCGGATGCGGAGGTCGAGGCCCACGTCGACAGCCTCCCCTTCTCCGTTGCCGGCACCTACGGCGGTCATACGTCTTGCGTCGAAATCGACACCGGCGGGCCTGAATACGTGCTGTGCGACCTGGGAAGCGGCGCGCGATCCTTCGGGCAGGCGGCGATTGCCCGTCACGGTCCGGCGTCACCACAAACCTATCACATCTTCGTATCCCATCTGCATTGGGATCACATCATGGGGCTGCCGTTCTTCACGCCGGCGTACATCCCCGGCAACCGCGTGCGCATCTATGGCAGTCATGTCGGGCTGGAAGCGGCACTACGGCGCCAGCAGGACGAACCGTCGTTTCCCGTGGATTTTTCGGCGCTGCGCGCCGACATCCAATGCGTGCACCTGGAACCTGCGAGGGCCTATGAGATTGCGGGCCTGACGGTGACGACCAAGCCGCAGCATCACGGCGGCGACTCCTATGGTTATCGCTTCGAGTCGAACGGGCGCACTGTCGTCTATTCGACGGATTCGGAGCACAAGCTCGCCGATGCGGGGGAGACTGACGCGTTCGTCGCTTTCTTCAAGGATGCCGATCTCGTCATCTTCGACGCCATGTATTCACTTGCCGACGCAATCTCGATCAAGGCGGATTGGGGTCACTCGAGCAACGTTGTCGGCGTCGAGCTGTGCCAGATGGCCGGCGCGCGACATCTTTGCCTGTTCCACCACGAGCCCGCATCCGACGACGCTGCGATCGATCGGGTGCTGAGCGACACCCGACGACTCGAGGAAATCACGCGCACCGCCGAACCGATGATCGTCACCGCCGCCTATGACGGGCTGGTACTCGAGCTCTGAGCCTTCGCGCGGCAGCGGCGCCTCGCGTGGGTCGGCGGGACGACATATCCGCGTCGCAGGCACTGGCGTTCTCGCTGCGCTGGTCCTGCTGAACTGGCTCGCGGCGCCCTGGACAGCCCGCATGCGGGATGCCTGGTTCGATGCCTGTCAGACGCTCGCTCCACGACTGGTCGAGTCGATGCCTGCCACCGTGGTCGAGATCGACGAGAAGAGCCTGGCGGCGCTCGGCCAATGGCCGTGGCCCCGCACGCTGCTCGCACGGCTGGTGGATACGATTGCGCAAGAGCAGCCAGCGGCCATCGGCGTCGACATCCTGATGCCGGAAGCCGACGCCTTGTCGCCGGAACGCTTGCTCGCTCGCACAACGCATCTCGACGCCTCCGCCGTCAGCGCGCTTCGCGGCCTGCCCTCCAACGACACCGAGCTCGCCCGCGCGCTTGCGACTGCCCGCGCGGTCGTCGTCGTCGCCGGATCCGACGCACCCACCGGAATGCCACTGCGCGCGCCGACATTCAGCGTGCGCGACATGAATGCAGCCTCGACTCCCTCGACTTCCGCGACGCCGGCGCTGCGGCGATTGGTTCGATATGCCGGCGTGCAAACCAGCATCGACGAGCTCGATCGGGCCGCCGCCGGACGGGGCCTTGTTTCGGTTGAACCGGCCGGGGGCGTCATTCGTCGAATTCCGCTGGTTGCCAGCATCGATGGAACGCTGGTGCCCGCGCTGGCCATCGAGATGCTGCGCGTCGCCCTGCACGCTCCATCGCTGCGCCTCCGGGTGGCGGGCTCCGACGTGCAGGGCGTTGCCATCGGCGAGCTCGTCGTTCCGACCGAGGACGACGGCGCCGTGCACGTCTACTACTCACCGCGCAATGCGGGCCGCATGGTGTCGGCGGTCGACGTCCTCGAAGGCCGCGTGGATCGCGACCGCCTGCAGCAGAAGCTGGTGCTGATCGGCGTCACCGGGCTGGGACTCGTCGAATACCACAACACCCCGCTGGGCGTGCGCATGCCGGGCGGCGAAATTCATGCGCAGTTGCTGGAGAACCTGTACGACCAGACGCTGCTCCACCGCCCGTCGTGGGCACCGGCACTCGAGGCGATCGCGCTGCTGGTGCTCGGTGCCGTGCTGATCCTGGCGACTCCTCGGTGGAAGCCGCACTTCGCGGCGCTCGTCGCGCTGGGCTGCATCGGGCTGGCCGTGGCCTGCGCGTTGCTTGCTTTTCGATCGCAGCGGCTGCTGTTCGACGCCGCCACACCGTCGGCGAGCCTGTTGCTGCTGTTCGGCGTGTTGCTGTTGCTGACCCTCGCCGACGCGACACTGCAGAAGCGATCGCTCGAGCGCCTGGTCCAGGTGCAGCGTGAGCAAGGCGCGCGCATCGCCGGCGAACTGGAAGCGGCCCGACAGATCCAGACCGCGACTCTGCCTCGGGATGACCTGCTGCGCGACGACCGGCGGATCGACCTCGCGGCGACGATGCTGCCAGCGCGAGAAGTCGGTGGCGACCTGTACGATTTCTTCCGCCTGGACGAGCGCCGCCTGTTTTTTCTGGTCGGCGATGTCGCGGGCAAAGGCTTGTCGGCCAGCATTTTCATGGCGGTCAGCAAGGCGTTGTACAAGAGCACGCTGCTCAGGGCGCCACATGCGAACATCGGCGAGCTCATGTCCGCCGCGAACGCCGAGGTGTCGCGCGACAATCCGCACATGCTGTTCGTCACTGCCTTTGCGGGAATACTGGATCTCGAGACGGGAGCGCTCGACTATTGCAACGCCGGGCACGAGAACCCTTACCGCGTGCATGCCGTGGGCAACACGCTCGAACGCATCGAAGGCGGCGACGGTCCTCCACTGTGTGCGGTCGCGGACTTCGCCTATCCCGCGGGGCGCTGTCACCTGCGCCCGGAAGAACTTCTTTGCGTGCTGTCCGATGGCGTGACCGAAGCGCAGGACGTCGGGCGGGATTTCTACGGCAGCGCACGCGTGCAGCGCATCCTGCTCGACTGTTCGGGCCGCGCGCTATCCGCGCGCGGCGTGGTAGAGGCGTTGCGCACCGACGTGCAGGCATTCGCCGCCGGCACCGAGCAAGCCGACGACGTCACGATCCTGGCGCTGCGCTGGCACGGCATCGCACCGACCTGGTGAGGCGCCGTCCGAACGCCGCCGGGCGTCCGCCCGCAATGGCGCAATACCGGCACTTCGAGATGGTCTGGTCAGCGCACGATGATCTGGACGCGTCGATTGCGCGGTTCCGCAACGCCGTCGGCGGTGGGCACGAGCAGTTCACGCTTGCCGCGCCCGCCCGCCACGACACTATCGGCAGCGACGCCACGACGGATCAGCTCGGTTCGAACGGCTTCGGCACGCTGAAGCGACAGCGCGTCGTTGCTCTGATCGCTACCCACGGTGTCGGTGTGCCCGATCACCACCACGTCGGGTACCGGGTGTTTCGAGATTTCCGAAAATACACTCTCGACGATTTGCCTCGAATCGTCGGTCAATTCGTCCTTGCCTTCGATGAAGTTGAGCGAGAACGTCGCGGGGCGCATCGGTTGTGCGGCAAGCGCCGCGCCGAAATCGGCTTCGACCTCCTGCGGCGTCGACTTGTAGGGCCACGGCCCGAATGGCGTTTGCGTGGCCGCGGCGTATGCACGGTCGAGCACGACTTCGTGGTCGCCCTGCTTGACCGCAACTGCGGTGCGATGACCATCCTGCCCGGGAAGCAGGATGACCGTTCCCGTGCTGCAGGCGCCCAGGAATATCGGCAGCACGGCGCACGCGCATGCGCATGCGCGGTCGAACGGGTGGGAGTGCCTGTTCACTCGGCCTTCACCACGAATTCAGTGCCGCGCACGCCGAGGATGGCCGCCGGCGTTCGCACCGTCATCGCGTCCGGCGCCTGTTTCGCGATAGTGCCGGAAATCACCGCGAGCGTTCCTTTTTTCAGTCGCGCGTCGAACCTTCCCTGGTGGGTGGTCGAGTCGAACTCGTAGCGATCCAGAGACAGGATGCTGTTCGGTCCCGCGGACAGCAGCGTGTTGTCGTTCATCGTGATACCCACCGACCCGTCGGCACCGGTGGCGAGCGAATCGGCGGCTTCCAGCCGAGAGCCCACGCTGCCCGGCAACGACCGGCCGTTGCGCTCGATCGACACCTGGCCGTTCGAAACCTTGATCTGGCCGATATCGGTGGCGGCGGCGGATGTGCACAAAACCATCACCACCACCGGCGACATGACCCGCAATTGACGTGAAAACACGTTCGACATGGAGGGCTCCCCGGACCCGGGCGCAGATGGACTGCCGCCGCTGCAGATGCCCGGCCAGTGCTCCGGCAGCCGCGCGGGACTCGACGAAAGTCTATACCCTTCGCAGCGGATTTCTCCGTCATCGCCGCTCAAGGCGCCGGCCGACGATCTTCCGCCGGTTTCGGATACTTCCACTTGCGATGCACCCACAGGAAATCCTCGGGCGAGCGGCGGATTTCCGATTCGAGCAGCGTCGCGTAGCCGTCGACGATGCGCGCCTCGGGGTCGTCATCGTACGGCGGCTCCGCGATCAGGTGCAGGTGCGCCGTATACATGCCGCGGCTCAGGCGGCGCATCGCCACGAAGATCACCGGCGCGTCGAGGTAGCGCGCGATCATGCCGAGACCCGCGTAGAACGCCGTGTCCTGGTTCAGGAACCTGCGCCAGTGTTTTGGCGCGTCGCGCGCCGGCGTCTGGTCGGCCAGCATCGCGAAGGCGCGCGGCGCGCCGGCGCGAAACGTCAGTTCGTACAGCAGGTTGTCGAGAGCGATCGGACGGCCGCCGAAACGTGCGCGCGCATCGTGCACATAGTCGTCGACGCTTGCGACGCGCAGCGGCTTGTAGAGCGGCGAGATCGGAATGCCCAATTCGGCGCAGGCCGACAGCACCAGCCATTCCCAGTTGCAGAAATGCGCGGACAGCAACACCACCGACTTGTGCTCGGCAATGAAGCGGTTGATGAGCTCGCGATTGTCGATGACGACGCGTTGCGCGAGTGCGTGGCCATCGGCGCGCCAGCCCCATACCGCCTCGGCGAACGTGTACCCGAGGTTGATGTACGCGTTGCGCAGGATCGACGCACGTTCCGCTTCGCTTTTTTCCGGAAACGAGCGCGCAATGTTGTCGGCCGCCAGCTGGCGGTGCCAATGCATGATGTCGTAGGCGACGAATGCGACGATGCGTCCCAGCGCGTAGAGCACGGACAGCGGCAACAGTCCCATCGTGCGGAGCAAAAAGGCCATCGGGGATCCGGTTTGCGAACGAAGACGCGGCGCATCAAGCATAGCGCATCGACTGCGCTCGCTCGTGCGCGACACGTCGCTATCGGATCGTGCAAAGTGCTCGACGATCGGGCAACGTATAATTCGACCTCCTGCACGTACGCCAATCCTTTCATCCCGATCGCGAACATGCGGCCATCGATTGTCGACCTGCCGATCCTGATCGTGTTGCTGACGGTCTGGACTTACTGGGCCATCGTCGGTGCGATGGCCAACCGCCGCCGCCGCAAGACGCGCAAACTGTCCGGCGTGCTCCCCGAGCAGCGGCTCGAGACGTTGATGTGGATCGTCTGGCTGCCGTTGATCGCCGCGTGGCTCGCATTGCCATGGCTCGCGTTGACGCACCACGCTGGCGCGTTCGCATTGCCGGCTTTCGCGACGTCCGATGCGTTCATGCCGGTGCGCTGGATCGCCGCCGCCTTCGGCGTCGCCGCCTTGTACGGTTCGATCCTGTCGTGGCGGCAGATGGGCCGCCATTGGACGATGGCCGTCACGCGCGACGAAACGAGTGTGTTGCTGAGCGGCGGCATGTTCAGTCGCATCCGCCATCCGATCTACGCGCTGAGCATCCTGCTGATGCTGGCCACGCTGGTGGTCGTGCCGACGTGGCCGATCGTCGTCATCGCGACGATTCACGTGATCCTGATGTCGATCAAGGCGCGCAACGAAGAAAAATTCATGATTGCCACCCACGGCGAAGACTACCTGCGTTACGTGCGCGCCACCGGGCGGTTCATGCCGCGCATGCCGGGTCCCCGATGAGCCGTGCGCCGAGGCCAAGCGATGGGCACGCGAACGCGCGCCGACCGCAGGCGCTGCCATCCTGAACATGCGAGAGCGCCAGTCATTCCCCGGCAAGCTCAACCTTTTCCAGCGGATGATGCTGCGCTGGCGCGGCCTTCATCCGTACAACGCGATCCACGTCGCGCACGTTGCCGGTGCATGCGATGTCGACAGCCTCCGCCGTTGCATCGCCGACATCATGGCCGCGCGCGGACTCGGCGGTTTCGCGCTCGATGCGACACAGCGCCGATTCGTGTATCGCGGCGGCGATGTCGCGCCGGAAGTCCGGGAGCTTGCCGCGGTGAGCGAGGCCGACGCCGACGCGGCACTGGCCTTCGAGGTCGAACGGCAACTGAACCAGCCGTTTGCGATCGATGCGCCGATCCGCTATTTCGCGTTGCCGGTCGGCGGCGGATACCTGCTGGGGATCGCCTACGACCATTTCATCGCCGGCGGCGACGCCGTCGCCACGCTGCTCGGGGAAATCGTCGCACGCGTCGGTGGCGGCGCCGTGCTACCGCCTGCGCATGCGCCTTCGCTCTACCCGCCGACGTATGTCTCTTTGTTGCGTCGACACCTCGGCTGGTTTGTCACTGCGCTGCAGGCGATGCCGGCGTTGGTGCGGGAGTCGAAACGCGCGTTCCGCCCACGCGACATCGATCCCGATGATCCGCGTAACGCCTACGCGCTCATCCGCGTCACTCCGACAGAGACCGCGGCGCTGCGCGGGCACGCTCGGACCTTCGGCGTGACGCTGCACGATCTCGTCGTCGCATTGCTGCTGCGGTCGCTGTCGCCATTGGCGGCCGCACGCCACGACGAGCGGCAACGGCGCGAGATCGGCGTGGCGTCGATCGTCAACATCCGAAGGGATTTCGATGGCGACGCGGCACGCGCTTTCGGGCAATTGCTGGCCAGCATGCGAGTGACGCACGCGGTACCGGACGGCGTCAGCGTCGGCGCTCTTGCGCGTGACGTGCGCGAGGCGACCACGGCGATCAAGCGCCGGCACCTCTACCTGCGGACGCTGTTCGGCCTGGGCGCCGCGTCGATGGCGTGGCGCTTCCTGTCGACCTCGCGGCGCAACCGCTTTTTCGCCAAGCACTACCCGGCTTGCGCCGGCATCTCGATGCTCGACGTCGATCCCTGCTGGCCGGCGGCGATCGCTCCCGCAACACTCTATACGCGCGGCGTTTCCACCGGACCGCTGACACCCGCGGTGCTGGCGATTTCCACGACGGCGCGCGAGATGTCGATCGGCGTGTCATGGCGCCTGACGGTGCTGCCACGCGACTTCCCCGCACGCCTCGAAGCGGAAATCCGGCTATGCGCACGCCAGCCCGGATGATGCGCCGCGCGTCCGCGGCCGCGACGGCCGTCGCCGCATTGCTGCTGACGGCTTGCGCGAGCATCGGTGACGACGCGCGCAACTCGGGTCCGCCGGTGCCGGGCAGCGTGCTGCACGCCGCGGCCATCGCCCCCGATATCGAGGATCGCATCCTCGCGCTCGACCCGCAGCATGTCAGCGACGATGACGTCCGTCATACGCTGGCGCTGGGACCCGCGCCGCGCATCATCCTGCTGCACGGCGGCATTTTTCCCACGCGCTACATCATGGAGTCGTTCGCCAATTTCCTGATCGGCATGGACTATCCCAAGCGCGCGTTGACCGATCCAGGCACAGGCGACCTGTCGCACAGTCCGTACGAGGGCAGCGCCGACCTCGCCGGCGAGATCGCTTGGTGCTACGAGCACGAAGGCACGCGGCCCATGATGATCGGCCACAGCCAGGGCGGCATGCAGGCGGTCAAGGTGCTCTACGAGCTTGCGGGTTTGCTGGACGGGCAGGTGCGGGTCGTCAACCCGATCACGCGTTCGGCCGAGGAGCGCACCACGATCGTCGATCCGCTCACCGGCGCTTCGCGTCCCGTGATCGGCCTCAAGGTCGCGTACGTGTCGGCGGTAGGCGCGGGCGGCATCGCCACGCTGCTGCCCAACCAGTGGATCATGGCGTCGCGCCTCTATGACATCCCCGACAGCGTCGAGGATTTCACCGGTTTCGCGCTGGGCGTCGACCTGGTCGCGCTCGACGGGCCGCGCACGCGCGACCTGTATGCGCCGCTCGGCACGGCCCGCGTGCGCAACGTGCGCCTGCCCGCCGCGTATTCGCATCTGTACGTCGTCAACACCGACAGGTTGAGCACCGAAGCGTCGGCGCGGCAATGGATCAACGACTGGACACCGGCGCTCACCGGCCAGGATCCGCCCGGCGGTGTCGACCAGGAAAATATCCAGTGGGCCGCCGACGTCTGGTACAGCATCAAGCAACACTGGGTGAACGAAGCCCAGCGTTTCGTCCGGGCCCGACGCGCGCTGCCGGGGCACTGACACTGCCGCAGGTTGCCGCCGTTTGCTAAAATCAGCCGTTTTGCGCCCGGCGACGCATGCCGCGCGCGGCATGCCTCGACCCGAGCGCCGGGAAGAACACCTTGACACCCGATACTTCCACTCACGCAGCGGCCAGTGCCGCGTTGCCGCTCGCCGGCCGCGTGGCGCTCGTCACGGGTGGCGCGCGTGGCATCGGCCGGGCGGCCGCGCGCAAGCTCGCGCGTGCGGGCTGCGATGTCATCGTCAACTACTACAACAGCCACGACGAGGCACAGGCGCTGTGCGATGAGATCACCGGCCTCGGCCGTCGCGGCCTCGCGGTCCAGGGTTCGGTTGCCGACGCCGCCAGCGTCGACGATATGTTCGAGGCGGTGCGCGCGCAGTTCGAGCGCATCGACATCGTCGTCAGCAACGCCGCCAGCGGCGTGCTGAAGCCGGCGATGGAGATGACGCTGAAGCACTGGCGCTGGTGCATGGAGACCAATGCGTTCGCGCTCAACCTTCTCGCGCAACGTGTCGTGCCGATGATGCCTGCCGGCGGGCGGCTACTGGCGATGTCAAGCCTCGGCGCGACGCGTGCGATTCCCAACTACGCGTTCATCGGTGCGTCGAAGGCGGCGCTCGAATCGCTGGTGCGCGCGTTGGCGCAGGAACTCGGCCCGCGCGGCATTCGCGTCAACGCGGTGAGCGCGGGCGTCGTCGACACCGATGCGCTCGCATATTTCCCCAACCGTGACCGCCTGCTCGCCGAATTCGCCGAACGCGCGCCCGCAGGGCCCGTGCTGACACCGGAAAACGTCGCCGATGCGATCTACCTGCTGTGCCTGCCCGAAGCCGACATGATCACCGGCCAGACGATCGTCGTCGACGGCGGCTTCGCCATCTCGGGCTGACATGACGCTCGCGTCCGGACTCGACGGCAAGGTGGCGCTGGTCACGGGCGGCAGTCGCGGCATCGGGCGCGCGATCGTCGAGACACTGGCCGCGGATGGCGTCGACGTGACGTTCTTCTACCAGGGCAACACGACCGCTGCCGATGCGGTGGTCGCCGCAGCAGCCGCGACCGGCCATCGCGTCTCGGCGATGAAGGTCGACGTCCGCGATCCGCGCGCCTGCGAAGCCGCGGCGGAGGCGATCGTCGACGTCCATGGCGGCATCGACATCCTCGTCAACAACGCGGGCGTGGTGCGCGACAACGTGCTGACGGGCATGTCCGACGACGAGGTGAAGGACGTGATCGACACCAACGTCGGCGGCGTGTTCAACGTCACGCGCGCCGTCGCCCCGTTCATGGTGTCGCGTCGACGCGGCACGATCGTCAACCTGAGCTCGGTGTCGGCGACCAAGGGCGGACGCGGCCAGACCAACTACGCCGCGAGCAAGGGCGCGATCGAGGCATTCACGCGCGCGCTCGCCGTCGAGCTCGCGCCGCGCAGGATCCGCGTCAATGCGGTGGCGCCTGGCGTGATCGAGACCGAAATGTCGCAGGCCGTGCGGGACGCGGCCGGCGACGAGGTAAAGTCACGCATATTGCTGCGCCGCTTCGGCGATCCGCAGGACATCGCCAACGCGGTGTGGTTTCTCGCATCGCAGTTATCCGACTACATCACCGGCCAGGTCGTCCACGTGGACGGTGGGTTCAAGATGGAATGAGGGGATTGAACGAAATGGAATTCACGAGGCAGCAGATCGACGCGGTGTTTCCCAAGGTTGCGGATGTCATCGCCGACGCGCTCGGCTGCGACATCGAGGACGTCAAGCTCGACTCGTCATTGATCGAGGATCTCGACGCCGAATCGATCGACTTCCTCGACCTGGTATTCCGCCTCGAGCGCGCGTTCAAGGTGAAGATCCCACGCGGCAAGATCGTCGAGGATGCGCGCGGCGACCTGGCCGAGGCCGATTTCGAGCAAAAGGGCGTGGTGACCGACGCCGGCCTGCAACGCTTGCGCGAGTTCCTGTCGGAGGTGCCGCCGGAGCGCATCAAGACGCCCCTCAAGGCGGCGGACATTCCGCGCCTCTTCACGCCGGAGACTTTCTGCAAGGTCGTGCTGCGCGCGCAGAAGAACGCGCCGGCGGCGGCGGCCTGACGAGGGGTTTAATGGGCGGACGCTACGGCGCATTCACGTTCTGCGACCGGATCACCGACTACGTGCCGGCGCGCAGCGCACGCGCGACGTTCGCGGTGCCGGCGACGCTCGGCGAGTTTCCGTCGTGCCTGGTCGCGGAGGCCACGGGGCAGCTTGCGGCATGGGTGTCGATGGCGCACATCGGCTTTCGTGGCCGCCCGGTCGCCGCACTCGCGCGCGACGTGCGCATGCACGCCGAGGTCAATCCCGGCGAGACGCTGACGCTCGAGGTCGACGTCGAGGAATGCGATGACAACGCGGTGTTCTACCAGGGCCGAGCGCACGTCGCGGGCGAAGAGCGCGTGCAGCTCATCGATTGCCTTGGCCCGATGCTGCCGCAGCACGACTACGATTCGGCCGACGACCTCGCGCGACAGTTCGCGCTGCTGTGTGGCGACGGCGCTGCGCCGGGACGCTTCGATGGCGTGGGTGCGCATGCGATGGAGACGATCGCGGCGGATGGTGAATCGCGCAGCGCGCGACTGCATGTCCCCGTCGATGCGCCCTACTTCGTCGACCATTTTCCGCGGCGCCCGGTGTTTCCTGCGACGCTGCTGCTCGATCACGCGATCCGCCTCGCCACCGCGCTGGTCGATGTCGACGACGATCGGCCACGCCGCGTGTCGCGCGTGCACAACGTCAAGATGCGCGACTTCATCCGTCCAGGCGAGGACGTCGTGCTGCAGGTGACGAAGGTCGCGCCCGGTGACTTCGATGCGCGCGTCAGGATGACGGCGAAGATCGGCGATCGCAAGATGGCGACCGCGCAGATCGGTTTCGCACCCGCGCGCGTGGAAGCCGCATGAAGCCGCGGCGCGTCGCGATCACCGGGCTCGGTCTCGTCACTCCCGTGGGCAACGACGTCGCCACGAGCTGGGCGGCGCTCAAGGCGGGTCGCAGCGGCGGCGCGCGGATCGCGCAATTCGACGCGAGCGGCTTTGCGACGCAAATCGCAGCGGAGGTCAAGGATTTCGATGTCGCCGCCGCAATCGGCGATCGCAAGCTGCTCAAGTTCCTGAGCCGCGCCCACGGTTTCGCCGTGGCGGCAGCGGACCAGGCGATCGCCGACGCCGGCATCGCGCCGACGAAGGCCACGGCGACGCGCTGGGGCATCGCAGTGGGCACCGGCATGATGGGCGTGCCCTACGCCGACCTGGCCGAGGTTCATGATCACAGCGCGGCGGACGGCGATCTGCTGCCGGCCAAGCTGGTCGACGACCCGTCCGCCAACGACCCGATGGTGTTCTGTCGCAGCCAGTCGGCGGCGGGACTGTCGACGTTGGCGCGACGCTTCGGCATCCGTGGCTACGCATCGTCGGTGCATACCGCGTGCGCGTCGGGTGGACAGGCGGTGGGCACGGCGATGAAGCTCATTCGCCGCGGTGCTGCCGACTGCGTGCTGACCGGCGGCTTCGATTCGATGGTGAATCCGGTCGGGCTGGCCGGCTTCTGCCTGTTGTCGGCGGTTTCCGCCGACAACGACACTCCGCAGCGCGCCAGCCGGCCGTTCGATGCCACGCGCAACGGCTTCCTGCTGGGCGAAGGCGCGGGCTTCCTCGTGCTCGAGGAATGGGAGTCGGCGAAGCGGCGTGGCGCGCACATCTACGCCGAGCTCGCCGGCGACGGCAACTCGCTGTCGAGCTACCGGATCACCGACTCGCCTCCCGACGGCGACGGGCCGATCCAGGCGATGCGCCAAGCGCTTGCCAACGCCGGCATGAGCGTCGACGACGTCGACTACATCAATGCGCACGGCACGTCGACGATGATGAACGATCGCAGCGAAGCGGCGGCGATCGGGCGCGTGTTCGGCGATCGCTGCGCGCGCATCGGTGTCAGCTCGACCAAGAGCTCGATGGGGCACCTGATCGCCGCGGCGGGCGCCGTCGAGGCGGCGATCTGCGCGCTGGCGATCCGCGACGACACGATGCCGGTCAACGCCAACCTGGTCAGCGTCGACGCCGAGTGCGAGCACCTCGACCTCGTGCGCGACGTGCCGCGCAAGCAGCGCATTCGCGCCGCGCTGTCGAACTCGTTCGGCTTCGGCGGCTCGAACAGCTGCGTCGTGTTCCGCCATCCCGAGGAAACCGACGCGCGCATTGACGCCGGATCGCACTGACATGGCGACGCGCGCATGGGTGACGGGCGCGGGCGCCATCTGCGCTGCGGGGCGCTCACCGGCGGAAGTCTTCGACGCCGTCGTCGCCGGACGCTCGGCGATCGCGCCGATCCGGAGCTTCGACACCACCGGCTATCCGTCGCACCTCGCCGGCGAAGTGACCGGCGTCGAGTTGCGCGCGCTGCTCGCTGATCGCAAGCTCCTCAAGTTCATCCGCCGCACCGACGTGTTCGGCGTCTTCGCAGCGGCGCAGGCGATGGACGACGCCAAGGCCACCGCGTGGCGCGAGACGCTCGGCGACGACGCCATGAAAGTGCGTTTCAACGACCGCTTCGGCTGCTTCGCCGGATCGGGGGGCGGCACGTTCGACAGCCAGTACGACTTTTTCCCGCTGATGACCGTCGCGCACGACGATCTCCACGCGTTCGGCGAGGAGCTCGACGCCAACGTCAATCCGATGTGGCTATTGCGCTCGCTGCCTAACAACGTGTTGTGCCACGTCGGCATCGCGCACAACCTCAAGGGTGCGAACGCGTGCATCACCCACCACAGCATCAGCGGCACGCTGGCGCTCGTAGAAGCGATGGAAGCATTGCGCGCCGACGAAGCCGATCGCGCGGTGGCGATCGGCCACGAAGCGCCGGTCGAGCCGCAGAACCTGCTCTATTACTACCGTGCGGGATTGCTGTCGCCGGACGGACTGCGTGCGTACGACGCGTCGCGCAACGGCAGCATCTTCGGCGAAGGCGCGGCGGCGCTCGTCGTCGAGAATGACGTCGCGGTGCAGCAACGCGGCGCGCGCGTGTTCGGCGAGCTCATCGGCAGCGGCTCGGCGTCCGAAGCCGAGGGCCTGCTGGCGATCAGCGACGACGGCGAAGGGCTCGCGCGCGCGATCCGCCTCGCGCTGGACGACGCCGGCATCGCCGCGGCGGATGTCGGGATGATCGTCGCGCATGCCAATGGCACGCGCAATTCGGATGTCACCGAGGCACGCGCGCTGCTGCAGGTGTTCGGCGCGGCGATGCCGCCGGTGACCGGCTTCAAATGGGCGTTCGGGCACCTGCTCGCGGCATCCGGCGTCCTCGAGACGGTGCTCGCGCTGGAATCGCTGCGGCGGGGCGTCGTGCCCGGCATGCCGACACTCGTGATGCTCGACGACGCGTGCGCTGGACTCAACGTGTCGCGTGACGCCACGCAGCCGCGATCGCAGGTTGCGCTGGTGCTGTCGCGCGGGTTCGGCAGCACCAACACGGCGCTGCTGGTGCGCGTGTGAACCCCAAGGTGGGCCCACGCTGCGGAATCGACAGCGTGGAGCTTGCGCGCATCGAACGGCTGTTGCGCGAGACCCCGCAGCAGGACCTGACAAAGCTCTGGACCGAGCGCGAGCTGCTCGATGCGGGTGACGGGCCTGGGCGCACGGCGAGCCTTGCCGCGCGCTTCGCCGCCAAGGAAGCCTGCCTCAAGCTGTTTCCGCGCGAGGCGGCACTCAACACGATCACGGCCGCCGACTTCGCGGTCGCGCGCGACGCCTATGGCGCGCCACAGGTCGAATGCTCACCGGCTGCGCAGGCGGTGCTGCAGCGGCATCGGGTCGCGCGCATCGGCTTGTCGATGACGCACGATCGCGCCAGCGCGGCGGCGGTCGCGATCGGCGAATACGCGCCGGTGACGGCGCCGCTGATCGGCAAGCTGTTCTACCACCTGCTGCCGATGCGCCGCGGCGTGATTCTCGCCAACCTCCGGCTGGTGTTCGGCGACATGTTGCCGGAGGCCGATATCGTCCGTCTCGCGCAGGCGCACTACCTGCACCTGCTGCGCGTCTACGCCGGCTTTTTCCTGTTCCTGCTGGTGCCGCACAAGCAGCGCGCGTCGCGCGTGCGCGTCGACAACACCGAGGCGCTCGCCGGCGCGCTGGCGCAAGGCAAAGGCGTGATCATCGTCACCGGGCATTTCGGCAGCTGGGAGGTCGCGACCACCGCCGGACTGGCGGCGTTTCCCGAGATGCGCGGCCGCTTTCATTTCGTGCGCCGACCGATCAAGCCACGTTGGCTCGACACGCTCGTCAACTGGCATTTCCGCGACGCCGGCTTCGGCATCGTCGCCAAGCGCGGCGGGCTGGACGCCATCGTCGAGCGCCTCGAGCATGGCGACATCGTCGTGTTCCCGTTCGATCAGTATGCGAAGGGACGCGACGGCATTCCGGTCGAGTTCTTCGGCCACCAGGCGCGCACCTTCAAGAGCGTCGCCGTCATTGCGCTTGCCACCGGCGCGCCGGTGCTGCCCGCGGCCGGCTGGCGCGAGCCCGACGGCTCGCACGTGCTGCGCTTCGAGGATCCGCTGCCGTTGCTCGACGACGACGATACGACGCGCGCCATTCGCCGCAACACCCGCGCCTACAACGCGGTGCTGGAGCGCCTGGTGCTGCGCCATCCCGAACAATGGTATTGGGCACACCGGCGCTGGAAGGATCCGGGCGCGGAGCGCGTGCCGCGCCCACATGCTGCTTGAGCTCGTACCCGGCGACGCGTTACAGTGCGACGGCCACCACCTTCGAGATCCCGATGAAACGACTGATCGTCGCACTCATGTTGCTCGCGCTCGCCGGATGCATTCCCATCGGCTTCAAGGCGCAAACCCAATCGATCGCGCCGCCGACGCCATGGCTCGACGCGCTGCGATAAATTGGGGTCGGAGTCGTTTGCCCGCCTATTGGCGTCACGCAGCATCGGGGTCGGAGTCGAATTTCAGCGCATCCTCGCGAAGCGAGTGGCGGGTGGCGTTGAAATTCGAATCCGACGCCAATTGACGGACCCCAATTGACGCTCAATTGACTCCGACCCCGATTCAGAGGGCTTCGGTCTCCGCGGTCTTCGGACGCCAGACCAGGAGGCGCGCCTCGATGCGCGTGACCAGGTAGTCGAGCAGCAGCGCGAACACCGTCAGTACGACGATGCCGGCGAAAACGGTGTTGATGTCGAACGTACCCTCGGCCTGCAGGATCAGGTAGCCGACGCCCTTGGCCGATCCCAGGTATTCGCCGACGACCGCGCCGACGAACGCCATGCCGACCGACGTGTGCAGGCTTGAAAACACCCACGAGGTCGCCGATGGCAGGTAGATGTGCCGCAGCAGCTGGCGCCGCGACGCGCCGAGCATCCGCGCATTGGCCAGTACCACCGGGCTCACTTCCTTGACGCCCTGGAACACGTTGAAGAACACGATGAAGAACACCAGCGTCACGCCGAGCGCGACTTTCGAAAGCACGCCCAGGCCGAACCACACGGCGAAGATCGGCGCGAGGATCACGCGCGGCATCGCGTTCATCGCCGTGATGTACGGCTCGGCGATCGCGCTCGACAGCGGGCTCAGCGCCAACCACAGGCCGACGACCAGGCCGAGCACGCTGCCGGCGATGAACGCGAGCACTGTTTCCCACAGCGTGATCGCAAGGTGCGGCCAGATCTTGCCGGTGACGAACCACTCGTAGACGACGCGCACGACCTTGAGCGGTTCTCCGAAGAAGAACGGCGCGAGGAATTTCGTTTCGGTCAGCAGCCACCATGCGAAGAACACCAGGCACGCGATCACCACGTGCACGACCGCGAGGCGGCCGCGCGACAGCCGCAACTCACCGCTTGCTCTGCGCATAGCCCTTGAGCACTTCGCCGCGCAGCACCTGCCAGATCGCCTCGTGCAGCTCCACGAAGCGCTTCGTCATGCGGATTTCGGCGACATCGCGTGGGCGCGGCAGGTCGATCATGAATTCGCCGATCGGATGCGTGCCAGGCCCTGCCGACAACACGACGACGCGGTCGGACAGCGAGATTGCCTCCTCGAGGTCGTGCGTGATGAACAGCACCGACTTGCGATTCGCCGACCACAGCTCGAGGAGTTCGTTTTCCATCAACTGTCGCGTCTGGATGTCGAGCGCCGAGAACGGCTCGTCCATCAGCAGGATCTGCGGGTCGAGAATCAGCATCTGCGCCAGCGCCACGCGCTTGCGCATGCCGCCGGAAAGCTGGTGCGGATAGCGGCCCTCGAAGCCCGACAGGCCGACGCGCGCGAGCCATTCACGCGCTTTCGGCTCCGCCTCTGCGCGCGGCATGCCGCCGAACTCCAGCCCGGCCATCACGTTGGACAGCGCACTGCGCCAGGGCATCAGCGCGTCGGCCTGGAACATGTACCCGGCGCGGCGATTGATGCCGTCGAGCACCGCGCCTTCGACGCGCACTTCGCCGGAAGATGTCGCGAGAAGGCCGGCGGCGAGATTGAGCAACGTCGACTTGCCGCAACCGGTCGGGCCGACGACCGAGACGAACTCGCCGGGCGCGACGGCAAGCGATGTGGCGCTCACCGCCGTATAGCGATCACCGCCGGCGCGCGCGGCGAACGTGCACGACACGGCGTCAAACGCGAGCGCCGCGGCGGGCGCGTGGCCGGCGACGGCGGCAGCGGCAGCGGCGGTCACTTGTACTTCTGCGACGCCTTCTGCTGGAACGACATGTTGACGGTCTTGGCGACATCGACCTTGAACGTCTTGAGCTGCGGGTCGAACGTCGTCAGCACGCGCGCGACGTTCTGGCCCGCTTCGACGCTGATCGAGCCGTCGTGCTTGAACGCATCGAGGTTCTTTTCGAGCGACGCCTTGTACGCGGCGCGATCGGTGTAGAACTCCTTCGGCACCGCATCGACGATCTGGTCCGGCGTCGATGCCTGGATGAAGCGCAGTGCGCGCAGCATCGCGTTGACGACCGCCTGCGCGGTGCGCGGGTTCTTCTTCGCGAAATCGACCGGCGCATAGATGCAACCCGCCGCGTAGGCGCCGCCGTATACCTCCTGCATGCCCTTGGCGTTGCGCGTATCGACCACCGGCACGATCGTGCCGTCGGCCACGAGCAGCGAGATCACCGGATCGAGGTTGGACATCGCGTCGATCTCGCCGCGCTTCATGATCGCGACCGCGCCGGCGCCCGCACCCACGCCGACAAACGCGGCCGCATCGGGCGGCAGTCCCGCCTTGGCGAGCAGGATGTCGATGAACATGTTGGTCGAGGAGCCCGGCGCCGTCACGCCGATCTTCATGTCCTTCAGGTCGGCGCCGGACTTGTAGCTCGCCGCCTTCGCCTTGGGAATGCCGAGCACGATGCCCGCGTACTTGCCCTGCAGCACCAGCGCCTCGATCGGCTGGCCCTTCGCCTGTTGCGTGATCGTGTGCTCGTATGCGCCGGACACGATGTCGAGGCTGCCGCCGAGCAATCCCTGCAGCGCCTTTGCGCCTCCCGGGAAGTCGAGGATCTCGACGTCGAGTCCCTCGTCCTTGAAATAGCCCTTCTGCTCGGCGATCGTCAGCGGCAGGTAGTAGAACAGCGGCTTGCCGCCGACGCCGATCTGGATCTTGCTTTTCTCGAGACCTTGCGCCGACGCCGGCAACGCCGACAGGGCCATGGCTGCAACCGCAAGTACGACAAATGCAACAAGACGCCGCATGGGAACTTTCCTCCGGAATTTCGCGGTTGAGCCGCCGCGCAGAACGGCCATTGTCTTAGCGAAGGCTGCGCGCGTCAAACGCGACGCGGTAGGCGCGCAGCCCGCTCGCAGACGTGGTGATGTTGTTGCCGGCGCCGAATCGGCGCAAATGCCGGATCATCGGCGCGATGCGTGCGCCGACATGCATCATCGGTTGCGAAGGCGACAGGCCGCGCTCCGCTTCGTGGGCCGCGACGCGCTGGCGCGCCGCATCGAATGCCTTGGCCAGCGAATCGCCGCGTGCGAAGCCATCGGCGAACAGCGCGTCGCCGAAGTACGTCGGTTCGCCGCGACCCTCGCAACCGAATGACGGCCGATCGAGTCCCGATGCCGCCACGACCGCCGTGTGGTCGTCGTCGAGCGCCTCGGCGTACGCACCGGCGTAGCACGCGGCGACGACGACGATCCGCCATTCGAATCCCGAGTCGTCGAGCAGGCTCTTGAGTCCCATCGGCGTCAGCGCAACCAGGTCGAGCGGCGGCAGCACGCCGGGTATGCGGCCGCCCTTGATGCCCTTGCCGCCGATGTAGAGCATCAGGATGTCCTCGCTCGTGTCGGCGGCGGCCGCGACTTCCTGGAAAGTTTCGCGCAGGTTGCTCACGGTCGCGAACGGCGTCGTCAGCATCGTGTCGGGATGATTGCGCAACACGATCGAATGTCCCTTGGTGTCGAGCCGGTCGTCGAGCAGCTTGCGCACCCGCTCCATGTGCGGCGTCCACGCAATTTCGCCGCCGTCCGGCGCATACGCGACGAAGTAGAGGTTGGCAGCGCCCGGCTCACGGTCGTCGAGGTCGCCCAGCGCGTTGTCGAGAAGTTGCTTCTGCGCAGCGAGCACGGGCTCCGAGGCCGCGCTGATCTCGCCGTCGGGGGCCCCGCCGAAGTCAGCCGAGCGGAACCACGGCGAGTCGTCGACCAGCAACGGCGACAGCACCAGCGGCAACGCCAGCACGAGCCCGCCGGCGCCCGCGGCGATCCAGCGCTTGCGCGGCGGCATTTCGAGGTGGATCGCCACCGCGCGCACGAGGATCGTCACCATCCACGCGAGGATCAGCGGCGCGGCGCCGGCGGTCGTCCGGGCGAGCCACGGCAGGCTGTCGGTCAGCGCGAACGGTGCGTAGTGGACGACCTGCACGATCAGCAGCGACGCCATCGCCGTGACCGCGATTGCCAGCGCGAGCGCCTGGCGGCGCAACGCGATCGCCACGACCAGCGCGACCACGCCCAGCAAGGCGATGCCCGCGAGCTCGGTTCCCGCGCCCTGCGAGACGAATGTCGAGTCGCCGCCGAATCGCAGCCTGTCGCCGCCGACGTCGATCAGGCACGACAGTACGAACAGCAGCAGCAGTTGCACGCCATCGACGTGGAACGCGAACGGCCGCACCCGCATGAACAACGCCAGCCGCAAACCGGCGACGACGTTGCGCCACAATGCGCGCAGCGCGACACCGCGTCGCGTCGTGGCCGTCATGCGCTGATCGCGTGCCGCGCGACATACGCGCGCACGCCTTCGACATCCACCGGCAGCGCCGTGAAATGCTGCGGCCGCTGCTCGAGGCCATCGAACAGCGCCGGTCGCGGCGCCGGACGCCCCAGCGCCTCCTCGATCGTCGCCGCGAACTTCGCCGGCAACGCCGTCTCGATCGCGATCAGCGGCACCGCGTGGTCACGGTATTGCAAGCCGACGTGCAAGCCGTCGGCGGTATGCGGGTCGACAATGATGCCGAAGCGGCGCTCGACATCACGGATCGTGGCGATGCGGTCGGCGTGGCTGCTGCTGCCGGACACGATGCCCGCGTCGCGCACCGCCTGCCAATACGGCGTCGCCGCGAGGTCGAAGCGGCCGTCGCGCGCAAGGCGCTGCCACAGAGCGCGCACCGCATCGTCGTCGCGGCTCGTGATGTCGGCGATGAAACGCTCGAAGTTCGACGCCTTGGCGATGTCCATCGACGGGCTCGACGTCGCGTGCGTCTCGGCGCCCGCGCGCGGCCGGTAGACCCCGGTGCGGAAGAACTCGTCGAGGACGTCGTTCTCGTTGGTGGCGACGATCAGCCGGCGGATCGGCAAGCCCATCGCGCGCGCGACCCAGCCGGCGAACACGTTGCCGAAATTGCCGGACGGCACGACGAAGTCGACGGCCCCGTGGTTGCTCGTCGTCGCCGCGAAATAGCCCTTGAAGTAGTAGACCGCTTGGGCGGCGATGCGCGCCCAGTTGATCGAATTGACGGCGCCGATCGCATGCCGTTCCTTGAACGCGGCATCGGCATTGATCGCCTTGACGATGTCCTGGCAATCGTCGAACGTGCCGTCGATCGCGAGATTGTGGATGTTCGGCGAAACGATCGAGAACATCTGCGCCTGCTGGAACGCGCTCATCCGCCGGGCCGGCGACAGCATGAACACCGCGACGCGATGCCTGCCCAGCATCGCCACCTCGGCCGACGATCCGGTATCGCCGGAGGTCGCGCCGACGACGTTGATTGCGCGCGACTGCCGCGCGAGCGTATATTCGAACAGCGCGCCCAGCAATTGCAGCGCAATGTCCTTGAACGACAGCGTCGGGCCGTTGGACAGGCGCAGCAGGTGCAGTCCCGGTTCGAGCGTCGTCAGCGGCGTGATGGCGTCGTTGCCGAATACCGAAGGCGTGTACGTGTGCTCGACCAGCGCGCGCAGGTCGGCCGGCGCGATGTCGGCGGCGAAGCGCGACAGAACCTCGAATGCCAGATCCGGATACGACAGCGTGCGCATCTCCGCGAGCTCGCCCGCGCCGAAGCGCGGATACGCCTGCGGCAGCGCGAGGCCGCCGTCCGGCGCGAGGCCCTCGAGCAGGATCGTCGAGAACGGCTGTGGCGCGTCGCGCCACGCGCCGCGTGTGGACACGTAGTTCATGTCAGGCCAGCGATTCCATGCGGATGCGCACGATCTTGCCGCGCACCGTGGCGAGTGCCTCGATGCGCGCGATGGCGTCGACGACGCGTTTTTCCAGCGTCTGGTGGGTCAGCAGGATGATGTCCGTCTGGTCCTCGCCTTCGGACGGCTCCTTCTGGATCATCGCGTCGATCGA
>JBDTWY010000047.1:0-22771 GCA_040006455.1 Betaproteobacteria bacterium
CTGCAGCAGGCAGCGCACGATCTCGACGCGCTGGCGCTCGCCCACCGACATCGTGTGCACGTGGCGCCATGGATCGAGCGGCAACCCGTAGGCCGCCGAGATGCCGCGCACGCGCGCGGCGAGCGCCGTGCCGACGCTGGCGCCGTCGAGCACGAGCGCGATGTTGTCGACGACCCGCAGCGTCTCGAACAGCGAGAAATGCTGGAACACCATGCCGATGCCGAGCTTGCGCGCGCGCGCCGGATTGGCGATGCGCACCGGCTCGCCCTCCCAGCGAATCGTGCCGGCGTCGGGGTGCGTGACGCCGTAGATGATCTTCACCAGCGTCGACTTGCCGGCGCCGTTCTCGCCCAGCACCGCGTGAATCTCACCGGCGCGTACGGTGAGGTCGACGCGATCGTTGGCGATGACGCCGGGATAGCGGCGCGTGATTCCCGAGAGCTCGAGGCGCGGCGGATCGGTGGTCATCGCGGGCCGCCTGGCGCTCGGTGACGTCAGGCGACGCGCAGGTCGGCCATGCGTCGCGCGGCGTGCGACGCGGTGGTGCAGTGAAGCGGTCGGAAGGTCACGATTTTCTCCGGTGGGACACGGGCTGCCGGCCGCGCGACCGATCGCGGAATCTTAACCCGGCCACGACGCTTGCACACGACGTGCATGCTACACTCGCCGCACCATTTTTCGCCCCTGTATTCGCCGACTCAGCATGCATCGTCCGTTGCGATCGTCCGCTGTCCTGGCGTTGGCTAGCGTGCATGGAGCGGGCGTCGCCGCAGCGCGCGCATCGACGCGCACGCAGCTTCGCGTCGAGCGGCCGCAACACTGAAGCGCCGCCACGCGATGGCTTCCCTCGCGGTCAGCGACACATCCGACGGGCACCGGTTGCTGGCATTGTCCGGAAGGCTCGACGCAACGAGCGTTCCGGAGGTCTGGGAACCTGCGCATCGCGCGCTGGCCACCGCGGGCGAGCGACCCGTCACCGTCGATGCGGGCGACGTCGAATATTGCGACGGCGCCGGCATCGCATTGCTGGTCGACCTGGCGTCGCACCCGCGCAAGGCGCCGGTCGATGTCGTGCGCATGCGCCCGGCGATCGCGACGCTGTACGGACAGTTCGATCTCGCGCAGCTGGAGCACGACCTGGATCCGCCGCCGCCGCGGCTGCCGGTGGTCGCCGAGGTGGGACGCGCGGCGTCCGGCATCGGCCGCGACCTGCGCAACATGGTGACGTTCGTCGGCTCGCTCACCGCGGCGCTCGCGTTCGCGCTGACGCATCCGCGCAGCGTGCGCTGGAGGGACGTATGGCGCATCTGCGAACGTGTCGGTGCCGATGCGCTGCCGATCGTCGCGCTGATCTCGTTCCTGCTGGGACTGATCCTCGCGTTCCAGTCGGCGGTGCCGATGAAGCGCTTCGGCGCCGAGATCTTCGTGGCCGACCTGCTGGGCCTTTCCATCCTGCGCGAGCTCGGGCCGCTGATGACTGCGATCCTGCTCGCGGGACGCTCGGGCGCGGCGTTCGCTGCGGAGATCGGCACGATGACGGTCAACCAGGAAGTCGATGCGCTGACGACCATGGGACTCGATCCCGTGCGCTTCCTGGTGACGCCGCGGATCATCGCCGCGGTGCTGATGACGCCGCTGCTGACGCTGTTCGCCAACCTCGTCGCGCTGGCCGGTGGCGCGCTGACGATGCAGACCTTCTCGATTCCGCTGGTGACGTTCTTCAAGGAGCTCGACGCCGCGGTGGACCTGACCGATTTCATGGCGGGCTTCGTCAAGTCGTTCGTGTTCGCATTCCTGATCGCGGCAGTCGGCTGCCTGCGCGGCCTGCAGACCGGCGCCGGCGCATCCGCCGTGGGCGACAGCGCGACACGCGCAGTGGTTTCGGGCATCATCCTGCTCGTCATCGTCGACGGCATCTTCGCCGTCGCCTATTTCGTGCTCGACATCTGAACACCCATGCCGACCGGCGAACCCGTCATCTCCGTCAATGACCTGTCCGTCGGCTACGACGGCAACGCGTTGCTGGAGCACGTGTCGTTCGACGTCCGTGAAGGCGAGGTCTTCGTCATCCTCGGCGGGTCGGGCAGCGGCAAGAGCACGCTGCTGAAGCACATGATCGGCCTCAATCCTCCGCTCGCAGGCCGCGTGCTGATCCAGGGTCGCGACCTGACCGAAGCGGATGGCGACGAGCGCCGCGAGATCCTGCGCGGCATCGGCGTCATGTACCAGTCGGGCGCGCTGTTCGGTTCGATGACGCTCGCCGAGAACGTCAAGCTGGCGCTCGAGGAATACACGCAGCTTCCGGCCGCGGCGATCGACCTCATCGCGCGGATGAAGCTCGAGCTCGTCGGGCTCGACCAGTTTTCGGGACACCTGCCGAGCGAAGTGTCCGGCGGCATGCAGAAGCGCGCGGCGATCGCGCGCGCGATGGCGCTCGATCCGCCGATCCTGTTCCTCGACGAGCCGTCCGCGGGACTCGACCCGATCACGTCCGCCGAGCTCGATGCGCTGATCAAGCGGCTGCAGAAGACGCTGGGCGTGACGTTCGTCATTGTCACGCACGAGCTCGCGAGCATCTACGCGATCGCCGATCGCGTGATCATGCTAGACAAGCGCACGCGCGGCATCGTCGCCGAAGGCGACCCGCGCAAGCTCCGCGACGACAGCGACAATCCATGGGTGCGCCAGTTCTTCCGTCGCGAGGCGACGGCCGAAACGGCCTGATCGGCGGACTTTCGATGAGCCAGCAAGCCAACTACTTCAAGCTCGGCCTGTTCGTCATTGGCGCGATCGCGGCGGGTGTCGTCGGGCTGCTGGCGATCGGGTCGGGACGCTGGTTCGTCAACAAAATCACGATCGAGACCTATTTCAACGAATCGGTGCAGGGCCTCGACATCGGGTCGAAAATGAAATATCGCGGCGTCGTCATCGGCGAGGTCACGGCGATCGGCTTCACCTACAACGTCTACCAGCAGGAAATGCCGATGACGCAACGCGCGCGCTACGTGATGGTCGAGGCGCAGCTGCAGCCGCGGCTTGTGGGCGGCCGTGCCGCGGCGGGCGACCTGACGAACCCTGGCAACGCGGCGATGGAGGTCGCGCGCGGCTTGCGCGTGCGCCTGGCGCCGCAGGGCATCACCGGCACCAACTATCTCGAGGTCGACTATGTCGATCCGCCGCCGCCGGTGCTGCCGATCCAGTGGCAGCCCACCAGCATCTACATCCCCAGCTCGCCGTCGACGGTGACCGCATTCGTCAACGCCGCGCAGGAGATCATCGAGCGGCTACACAGGCTCGACATCGAAGGCACGGTCAACAACCTCAACACGCTGCTCGTGACCGCCAACAGCCGGATTGGCGCCCTCGACACCGCCGACCTGGGCAAGCGCGCCACCACGACGCTCGGCAAGCTCGACAGTGCGCTCGACGGCCTGCAGGCGCGCCAGTTGAGCGAGGAGGCGAAGTCGTTGATGGCGGACCTGCGCGCCACCAACACCGAGCTCAGGAAGACGCTCGGCAACCCGGCGCTGCAGAAGCTGCCGGAAGATGCGAGTGCAGCGATCAACAGCGTGCGCACGCTGGTCAGCGATCCCAAGATCGCGTCGAGCATCGCGCACCTCGAGCGCTCGCTGACGCGCCTCGATCGCATCGTCGGCGGCGGCGAGTCCGATCTCACGACGACGATCGACAACCTGCGACGCATCACCGACAACCTGCGTGACCTGACCGAGGACGCCAAGCGCTATCCGTCGAACCTGCTGTTCGGCCAGCCGCCGCGGCCCGTGGAGCGATCCCCATGACCGATTTCCGACGTGCATTTCGCGCCACCGCGGCCGCCGCGATGTTGGTGGCGCTCGGCTTGTCAGCGTGCTCGCTGACGCGGCCGCCGCCGGTCAAGGCGCAGTTCCTGCTGCAACCGGCGATGCCCGAGCGCGTGACGAAAACGCAGCCGGGCGCATTGCGCGTTGGCACCGTCAATGTTGCGGGACCGTTTCGCGACCGCAGCTTCGTCGTGCGCGTGTCCGACCTGCGCTACGAAACGGATTTCTACGACGAGTACGTGACGCCACCCGCGCCGATGATCGCCGAGGCGACATCGCGTGCGTTGTCGCGCGCGAAGGTGTTCAGCCACATCGCCGCACCCGGCACGCTGGGACAGGCCGACTACGTGCTCGATGGCTTCGTCAGCGCGCTGTACGCCGACCATCGCGAGCAGAACTCGTGCAAGGCGGTGCTGGTGATTTCGTACTACCTGTCGCAGGCGGACACCGGCAGCGGCGTGCCGTTCTGGTCGAAGGATTACCGGCGCGACACGCCGTGCAAGGACGACAGCGCCGAGGCGTTCGCGCAGGGACTCAATACCGGACTGTCGGAAATCCTCGTCACGCTCGCCAAGGATCTCGCGAGCGCCGAATTGCCCGCCGCTCAGTAATTAGCGCGCGACGCGGCCGCGCAGGTCGTGCGCGTCGGCGTGCGTGACCGTCACGCGCGCGAATTGTCCCGGCGTAAGTGACGCGCCATCGTCGATCTCGACGATGCCGTCGATCTCGGGCGCATCGGCGATGCTGCGCGCGAGCGCAACCGTGCGCGCCGACTTGCCGCGCCCGCGCTTTTCGATGGCGTCGACGAGTACGTCGAGCGTGCGACCGACTTTCGCGGCGAGCCGCGCGGTGCTGATCGCCGCCTGCTTCGCCATGAAGCGCGCGCGGCGCTCTTCCTTCACCGCTTCGGGGACGGCGTCCGGCAGCGCATTGGCGGCCGCGCCTTCGACCGGCGAATACGCGAAGCATCCGACGCGATCGAGCTGCGCGTCGTCGAGAAACGCGAGCAGCTCGTCGAACTCGCGCTCGGTCTCGCCCGGAAAGCCGACGATGAAGGTGCTGCGAATCGTGATGCCGGGGCGCGCCGCGCGCCACGCGCGCACGCGATCGAGCACCTTCTCGGGCGCCCCCGGCCGCTTCATCAGCTTGAGGATGCGCGGGCTCGCGTGCTGGAACGGCATGTCCAGATACGGCAGCAATCCGCCCGCCGCACCGTCGTCGCGCATCAACGGCACGACGTCGTCGACGTGCGGATAGGGATAGACGTAATGCAGCCGCACCCAGGCGCCATGCTCGCGCGCCAACGCGTCGAGCGCGACCGCGAGCTCGTGCATCCGCGTCTTCACCGGCCGGCCCTGCCAGAAGCCGGTGCGGTAGCGGACGTCGACGCCATACGCGCTGGTGTCCTGCGAGATCACCAGCAGCTCCCTGACGCCGGCGCGCAGCAGGCGCTCGGCTTCGGCGAGCACGTCGCCGATCGGCCGGCTGACGAGGTCGCCGCGCATCGACGGAATGATGCAGAACGTGCAGCGATGATTGCAGCCTTCGGAGATCTTCAGGTACGCGTAGTGCCGCGGCGTCAGCTTGATTCCCTGCGGCGGCACCAGGTCGACGAAGGGATCGTGCGGCTTTGGCAGGTGCGCATGCACGTTGGCGAGCACTTCGGCGGTGGCGTGCGGGCCGGTGACGGCCAGCACGCGCGGATGCGCGGCACGGACGAATGCGCCGCCTTCCTTGGCACCGAGGCAGCCGGTGACGATCACCTTGCCATTTTCGGCAAGCGCCTCGCCGATCGCATCGAGCGACTCGGCGACCGCGGCGTCGATGAAGCCGCAGGTGTTGACGACGACCAGGTCGGCGCCCGCATACGACGGCGCGATCTCATAGCCTTCGGCGCGAAGCTGGGTGAGGATCTGCTCGGAATCGACCAGCGCCTTGGGGCAGCCGAGCGACACGAAGCCCACGCGGGGCGTGGCCGGAGGGATGGGGATCGACATCAGGGAAATCCTCGGATGCATTGCAGCTAACGCGGCGCACAACGCGCGATGCTGCAATGCATCGCGGCGTCAGCGCTTCTTGTCGTCGTCGGGAGGCGTTTGCGGCGTCGCCGCAAAGTTGGGAAACGGGAATGCCGTGAACATGCCGCGCGTCTGGTCCTGCATCCGCTGCTGCATGTCCATGAACAGCTTGGCGCTCTGCTCGAGGTAGTTGCCGAGCATCCCCTGCATCGCCGGCGCCTGCATCTGCATGAACTGCTTCCACAGGTCCGGCGTCAGCAGCATCTTGTCGCCGTAGACCTGGCGCGCCTGGTCCTGCAGCTTCTTCTGGATCGCCAGGAACGCCTTGACGTTCTGCTCCATGTACTGGCCCATGATCGACTGCTGCGCGGTGCCGTAGAAGCGGATCATCTGCGACAACATTTCGGAGCTGAACATCGGCACGCCGACAGACTCCTCGTCGAGGATGATCTGCAGCAGGATGCTGCGCGTGAGATCGTCGCCGGTCTTGGCGTCGACGACCTGGAACTCGATGTTCTCGAGCACCATCTGCTTGACGTCGACCAGCGTGATGTAGCCGCTGTTCGCCGTGTCGTAGAGGCGGCGGTTCGGGTATTTCTTGATCGTGCGAAGGGTCGCGGTCATGACTTGGGTTCGCAAGCGGAATCGGCGATTATAAACCACTGATTTATCGATTGTTTGGCCCCTATTTTCGAGGCTTTGCCGGCGTCATGTTGCGGTGCACCAAAAAACCCTTGACTGAGGGTTCCGGCGTCCCTATACTGTGTTTGTGCGGTGCAGCAAACGTGGTACCGCGACAGGCCGCAACACCTTGCTGCGGCCGCTCGACTCCGGTTCGTGACCGACAGGCGCATTTCGCCACGGCACCCCTGGCAGTCTCGACCAACGCATTCACTATGGAGTAATGGCCATGTACAACGCAACCGAGCAATTCGCCCAACTGAACAAAGTCGGCGTCGCCAACGCGACGCGCCTCGCCGCGCTGTCGCTCGAAAACGCGGAAAAGTTCTTCAAGCTGAACGTGACTGCCGCCAAGGCGGTGTTCGCCAATGGCGTCGAAAGCGCGCAAGCCGTCGCCGGCGCCAAGGACGTCCAGGAACTGCTGGCGCTGCGCGCCAAGGTCGCCGAAGCGAACGTGCAGGCCGCCGTCGGCTATGGCCGTACGCTCTACGCGCTGGCTTCCGAAGCGCAGGGCAGCTACACCGCGCTCGCCGAAGACGCGTGGAACACGTACTCGAAGAATGTCGCGACGATCGTCGACCACGCGAGCAAGAACGCGCCGGCCGGATCGGACGCCGCGATCAACGCCTTCAAATCGACGTTCGCCGCTTCCACCGCTGCTTTCGACCAGTTCCAGCGTGCGACGAAGCAGGTCGCCAGCCTGGCCGATGCCAGCGTACGCGCCGCCGCAGCGTCGACCACCAAGTCCGCCAAGGGCCGCAAGTAAGGCTGCGCTGGTCGCTGCCGCGGTTGAACTCGTGGCATCGACCCCGGTCAGACTTGGGTGGGTAGGATGACGTAGACGCTAGGCCGGCCCATCGGCATCATCGGGTTGGCAGACGCTAGCGTTGCCAAGTCTTGAACCCCGCTTCGCAAGAAGCGGGGTTTTTTATTGCCTGCGGCGTCAAATAAACGCAGTGCAGCAAATCTTAAAGGTTTTGCAAACAGAGGCCTGGGAGATGATGATAGGATATGGTTGTGCAGTGCGGTAGGCAAAAACCTCCGCGTTGCGCCTGTGTTCCTCTCCTCCTCCTGACGGAATGCAGCTTTGAAGCCTCGCCGGCGACGGCGGGGCTTTTTTTTGTCGCCGCGGGCTTGGTCGCTGTATCGTCGGCCACAGCGTGGCCATGCGCGATGCCGACCAATCGAAGCGAGCGCTTACTTAAAAACTATTGCATGTGCTGGCCGCCGTTGATGGCGATATTGGCCCCGGTGAGGAATGCCGCCTCGTCGCTGGTGAGATAGGCGACAAGTCCTGCGACCTCCTCGGGCTTGCCGAGTCGGCCCATCGGGATCTGCGGGATGATCTTCGAGTCGAGCACGTCCTTGGGAATCGCCATCACCATCTTCGTGCCGATGTATCCCGGCGAGATGGTGTTGACGGTGACACCCTTGCGCGCCACTTCGAGCGCCAGCGCCT
Source organism: Betaproteobacteria bacterium (assembly GCA_040006455.1). Classification (GTDB taxonomy): domain Bacteria; phylum Pseudomonadota; class Gammaproteobacteria; order Burkholderiales; family Casimicrobiaceae; genus VBCG01. Next base: position 7,980 of record JBDTWY010000047.1, read on the forward strand.
TCGTGAAGCCGTGCATGCCGGCCTTCGCCGCCGAATAGTTGGTCTGGCCGAACGCGCCTTTCTGGCCGTTGACCGACGAGATGTTGACGATGCGGCCCCAGCCCCGATCGACCATGCCGTCGCACACCTGCTTGGCCATGTTGAAGCAGGAGTCGAGGTTGGTCTTCATCACCGCGTCCCAGTTCGGCTTGTCCATCTTGCGAAACGTCATGTCGCGCGTGATGCCGGCGTTGTTGACGAGGATGTCGATCGGCCCCAGTTCCGCGGTGACCTTCGCCACGCAGGCCGCCGACGAGTCGAAGTCGGCGACGTCGCAGGGATAGGCGCGGAACGCGTATCCCGATGACTTCATCGAGTCGAGCCATTGCTGCGCCTTGGTGTTGCCTGGCGAATACGTCGTCACGACGTCGTCGCCGAGCGCCGCGAGCTTGATGCAGATCGCCTCGCCCAGTCCGCCCATGCCGCCCGTTACCAATGCCACCCGCCGGTTCTGAGACATGCGTCACCTCCTCGTTGCTGTTGTCGTTGTCGATTGTGTCGTATCACGATATATCTGCGCGCTCTCCGGGTCGCGCCGTGAGGCCGCGATCTCCATGGACTGTGACGCCATTCGCCTCCGCGCGCTCATTCGCCGTCTTCGCTGACATAGCGACCCGGCGCGGGGCCGAGTGGCGGCAGCGCCGCGTTGCCCGCCTGCCTTGGCGCCTTGCGCGTGCCAGCCTTGAACTGCGCGAGCCACGCCGACCAGTGCGGCCACCAGCTGCCATCGACCTTGCGCGCGTGCTCGAGCCATGCGTCGGCGTCGCTGCCGGTCGCGGCGCCGGTCCAGAAGTTGCGCCGCGGCGGCAGGGGCGGATTGACGACGCCGGCGATGTGCCCGGATGCGCCGAGCACGAACGTCATGTCGCCGCCGAGCAGCGCCATGGTGCGCCATGCGCTTCGCCACGGCACGATGTGATCGTCGCGCGTCGCCAGCACGTAAGCCGGGCAACGGATCCGCGACAGATCGACGGGCTCGCCCAGCATCGTCAGCGCGTTGCGCTCGCGCAGGCGATTCTGCAGGTACATCTCGCGCAGGTAGTACACGTACATCGGTCCCGGCAAGCTCGTCGAGTCGCCGTTCCAGTACAGCAAGTCGAATGCGGCGGGAGTGCGTCCCTCGAGATAGTTCTTCACCACGTAGTTCCACACCAGATCGTTGACGCGCAGGCTGGAGAACGCCGCCGCGAGCTGGCTGCCGCGCATGCGCTGGCCGCACATGAAGGCGGCTTCGTGCATCGCCAGGAACTCGGGCGTCACGTAGACGCCGATATCGCCCGGGTCGGCGAAGTCGAGCATCGTCGCCAGCAGCGTGACGCTCGCGACGCGGCGATCGTCGCGCGCCGCGAGCACCGCAAGCGCGCTCGCGAGCAGCGTACCACCGACGCAGAAGCCGAGTGCATTGACGCTCCTGCTGCCGCCGATGCGCTGCGCGACGTCGATCGCCTGCAACACGCCTTGCTGCAGGTAGTCGTCCCACGCCAGCGTGCCGAGGCGCGCGGGGATGTTGCGCCACGACACCATGAACGTCGTGTGCCCCGCATTCACCGCGTGCCGGACCAACGAATTGCGCTCGCCGAGATCGAGGATGTAGTACTTGTTGATGCACGGCGGGATGATCACCAGCGGACGCTTGCCGACGGTCGGCGTCGTCGCGTCGTACTGCAGCACCTCGATCAGGTCGTTGCGGAAGACGACGCTGCCCGGCGTCGTCGCGATGTTGCGGCCGATCTCGAAGGCGTCGGGGTCGCTCATCGTCACGCGGCCCTGGCGCAGGTCGGATGCGAAATTGATCGCGCCGTGCAGCAGGCTCGCGCCGGCCGACGCGATCGCGCGCTTCTGCACCGCCGGGTTGGTCGCGGCGAAGTTGCTGGGCGCGATCGCATCGAGGTATTGCGCGGCGAAGAACTCGAGGCGCCGCGCGTCCGCAGCCGGCAATGGCGTCGCCTGCACCAGCGCGCGCACGTAGTCGGCGTGGATCAGCCACGCCTGGCGCAGCCAGGAAAAATACGCGACCGACCGCCATTCGGGCGCCGCGAAGCGACGATCGTCGGTGGCTGGCGCCACCTCGGGAACGCGGTCGGCCGCATGCGCGAGCGTTGCCCGCCACAGCGCGCCAAGCTGGTCGACGTAATGTCGCGTGAGCCGCGCGACGGCGTCGTCCTGCGCCGGCGGCGTGGCGCCGTTCACCGCGGCCGGCGTGAGCACGTCGACGACGGGCTGCGTCCAGAAACGCGCCCAGCCGTTGGCCGCGTCCTGCCAATGCGCGGCAAGGGACGTGGTGGCGGCGGTGGATGCAGGCGTGGAGGTTGGCACGACGGCGGGGTGTAACGAAAACGCGTGTGTGCTGCGATGGTATCTTGCGTGCACCGCAATATTCAATCGCTTTCGTGCACATCGTCATCGGCTGCTGGTTCTACGTCATCGCGCTGGTCGCATTGACGATGAAGAACCCGGTTGCCGGCGTGGCGACGTTCCTGCTGATCGGCTGCGCGCCGGTGGCGCTGTACTGGCTGCTGGCGTTGCGGCGGCTCCGCCATCGCGGCCGCGATGACACGACGCGCGCGGCGCGCTCAGGGCTCGAGCGCGAAGTGCACGCCGGCGATGATCGCGATCCCTGACAGGATCATCAGCATCTGCTTCAGCGTTTCCATGGGCTCAGGGCGCCGGTGCAGGCTCGGGATCAGGTCGGCGACGGCGACATAGAGCAGGCTCGCCGACGCGATGGCCAGAACTGTCGGCAGGATCCCGGTCACCGTCGCCAGTGCGAGATAGCCGGCGGTCGCGCCGATGAGCGTCGCCAGCCCGGTCGCGACGTTGACGGCGAATGCGCGCTTCTTGCTGTAGCCCGAATGCAGCAGCACGGCGAAATCGCCCACCTGCTGCGGCACCGCATGCGCGACTATCGCGAGTGTCGTGACAAGGCCCAGCCGTGCTTCCGCGACGAACGCGGCGGCGATGACGATGCCGTCGCAGAAGCTGTGCACGCTGTTGCCGATCAGGATCATCAGGCCCGAGCGGCCATGGTCGTGACCGTGCACGTCGGCGGCATGCATCGCGTGCGCATGCTCGGTCTCGTCGGCAGCGTCGTCGTGCGCGACGTGTCCGTGGCTGTGACGCCACAGCACGAGCTTTTCCAGCAGGAAGAACGCGAGCAGTCCGGCAAGCACCGTCACCATTACCGATTCGGTGTGGCCGGTTTCCAGCGCATGCGGCAGGAGCTCGATGAACACCGCGCCGAGCAATGCGCCGACGGCGAACGACACCAGTCGCGGTATCCATGCCGACGACAGCGTCAGCGCGACGCCGGCAGCGGCAGTGGCGAGGATGCCCGCGGCCAGCGCGGCGGCGAAGATCTCGATGAACATGGGGAAGCGATGTTACCGAATAACCCGGCGCTTGCGGCCGCGGCGTGGTTTCATGGGCCCGCCTGCCAGATCAGTGCCGCCATGCGTCCGGTTGCGCCGTCGCGACGAAACGAGAAAAAACGCGCGGCATCGGCGAAGGTGCAGGAATCGTCGGCGTGCACGTCGACCACGCCGGCGCGGCGCAGCCGCCGGCGCGCAAGCGCATGCAGGTCGGCCAGGAACTTGCCGCCGGTCCTGGCCACGAAATGCGCGTGTGCGCCAGGATCGCCGGCGCAGAACGCGTCGACGACGTCGTGGCCGACTTCGAACGCATTGGCGCCGATCGCCGGGCCCACCCACGCGACGACGGATGCAGGCGGCGCCGCCATCGCCGCGAGCGTCGCTTCGAGCACGCCGCCGGCGAGCCCGCGCCAGCCGGCGTGCGCGGCGCCGATCACCGGATCGGCGTCGCGTGCGGCGAACAGCACCGGCACGCAATCGGCGACGCGAATCGCCAGCACGACGTCGTTGCAACGGGTGACGAGCGCGTCGGCGCGCGGCGGCGATGCGCGCAGCAGGTCGACGTTGGCGGCATCGATGGCGATGACGCCGCGGCCATGCACCTGCTCGAGCCAGACCGGCGCCGTGGGCAGCAGCGTCTCGATGCGGCGGCGGTTTTCCGCGACCGCAAGCGGATCGGCGGCGTCGCGCTGGAAATGCGCGCCGCCGACATCGAGAGAGGCTTCGTTGCCGCAGCTCGCGCCGCCATTGCGCGTGGTCATCAGCGCATGCACGCGCGCCGGTGCGTCCCACCGGGGTACGATCCAGTCGAGCGCGCGTGCGGCGAGCGCCGTGGCGAGCGCGGCGTCAGCCATCGCGCTCGCGCAACGCGTCGCGCAACGCCACGAAATCCGCCGGCGGCTCGGAGCGCCAGCGCAGCGCCTTCGCCGTCACCGGGTGCGTCAGCGCAAGCCGGAATGCATGCAGCGCCTGGCGCGCGATCGGCGGCAGCCCGGGCACCTGGCGCCGCGGACCGTACACGGGATCGCCGATCAGCGGATGGCGGATGGCCGCGAGGTGCACGCGTATCTGGTGCGTGCGGCCGGTGTCGAGCGTGCACTGCGCCAGCGTGGCGATCGTGTAGCGCTCGAGCGGCGTCACGTGCGTGCGCGCGTCGCGGCCGCCGGCGACGACCGCCATCGTCGTGCGCGCGGACGGATGGCGGCCGATCGGCGCCTCGACCGTCAGCGACTGCTCGATGTCACCGTACGCGATCGCCAGGTATTCGCGCTTGACGGCGCGCCGCGCCAGCGCGCGCACCAGCGCGGTTTGCGCGGCGGACGTCTTGGCGACGACCATCAGGCCGCTGGTGTCCTTGTCGAGCCGGTGCACGATGCCGGCGCGCGCCACGGTGGCGAGCGCGGGCGCGTGGTGCAGCAGCGCGTTGAGCAGCGTGCCATCGGGATTGCCGGCACCCGGATGCACGACCAGTCCCGGCGGCTTGTCGACGACCAGCAGCGCGTCGTCCTCGTGCACGATGACGAGATCGATCGCCTGCGGCGCGTGCGTGTCGTCGGCGACCGGCGGATGCTCGACGATCGTCAGCGTCTCGCCACCATTGAGCCGATGGCGCGGCGCGCGTATCGCGCCGTCGACGGTGATGTCGCCGGCCTCGATCCATGCCTTCAGCCGGTTGCGCGAATGCTCGGGCAGCAGCTGCGCGAGCGCCTGGTCGAGGCGCATGCCGCCGCATTCGGCCGGCACGGCCAGTGACTGCGCCGGCGCGCCGTCGGCGCAGGGCGCCGGCGTATAATTCAGCGCTCCCACATCACTCCCTCGCAGTCGACATTGACGATGCCTGCCGAAAAATTCACCTTGTTGGGTCGCTTGCGCATGGTCGCGTTGCTGGCGATGTGCTTGTTCATGGCGACGGGCTGCAGTCTGCTGCCGGAAGTGAGCAAGGACGAAACGGCAGGATGGTCGGCCGAGCGCATCTACAAGGAAGCGCACGAATCGATGACCGACGGAAATTATACGCGGGCGTCGAAGCTTTTCGACACGCTGGAAGGGCGCTTCCCGTACGGGCGCTATGCGCAGCAGGCGATCCTCGAAAGCGCGTACTCCAACTACCGGATGGGCGAGACCGCGGCAGCGGTCGCGGCGACCGACCGTTTCATCCGTACTTACCCCAATCATCCCAACGTCGACTACGCGCTGTACCTGAAGGGCCTCGTGTATTTCCGCGAAGACCAGGGGCTGATGGGCTACGTCTACGAGCTCGACCTGTCGGAGCGCGATCCCAAGGCGATGCGCGATTCGTTCGCGGCATTCAAGGAGCTGGTCGCGCGATTCCCCGACAGCAAGTACGCGATCGATGGCCTCGACCGCATCAAGTACCTCGCCAACGCGCTGGCGATGCACGAGGTGCACGTCGCGCGCTACTACTACAATCGCGGCGCGTATGTCGCCGCCGCCGGCCGCGCGGCGGGCTCGCTCGTCACGTTCCCGCAGCATCCGGCGAATGAGGACGCGCTAGACGTCCTCGTCAAGTCGTATGACAAGCTCGGGCTGCCGCAGCTTCGCGACGATTCACGCCGCGTGATGGAAAAGACCTATCCCAACAGCAGGTACCTGGTGGTCGCGACGGCCAAGCCGTGGTGGAAGATCTGGTGACCCCGATTGCCAAGCGACGCCGAATCCGGTAGTTCGACGACAATCCCGCAAAAGCGGAAACCGCGCGTCCTGCCTTTTCACCGGCGCTGCATTTCGCCCGACACTGGGTTCCCGCTTCCGCGGGAATGACGGCAGTCGCTCAGCACGGCAGTCGCTCAGGTGACGTGCGCGTCGGCGAAGAACGCCTCGACGTCCGCCTGCTCGCGGGTGCGGCGCATCGGCGGCAGGCTGCGCCACAGGATCTTGCCGTAGGGCTTGTCGACGAGGCGCGGGTCGCCGATCATCAGCACGCCGCGGTCGGTCTCGGTGCGGATCAGCCGGCCGGCACCCTGCTTGAGGCTGATCGCCGCCTGCGGTAGCTGCCAGTCGCGAAACGCATTGCCGCCATCGCCCTCGAGTTTGCGCAAGCGCGCGGCAAGCAGCGGATCGTCGGGCGGCGCGAACGGCAGCTTGTCGATGACGACGACCGACAACGCGTCGCCGGCGACGTCGACGCCTTCCCAGAAGCTCGCCGAACCCAGCAGCACAGCGTTGCCGAGGCGGCGGAAACGCTCCAGCAGTTCCGTCTTCGAGCCTTCGCCCTGCACCAGGATCGGGAATGCGAGCGCGTCGCGTGCGAACGCCGCGGCGAGCCGCTCGCGCGCGCGCGCCAGCGCACGCAGCGTCGTGAACAGCAGGAACGCGCGGCCGCCGCTCGCGCGGATCACCGGCAGCGCGGCGTCGACGACGGCGTCGGTATGTTCCGGTGCGTTCGGCGCGGGCAGGTTGCGCGGCAGGTACAGCAGCGCCTGCCGCGCGTAGTCGAACGGGCTCTCCCAGCAACCGGTCTGCGCCTCGGTGAGGCCCAGCGTCGAGGTATAGAGATCGAACTTGCCGGCGACCGCAAGCGTGGCCGATGTAAAGATCCACGCGCGCGCTGACATATCGACCTGGCGACGAAAGATCCGCGCCACCGACAGCGGTGACGAATGCAATTGGAACCCGTACGACGACACGTCCGCCCAGCGGATGAACCCCTCGCCGGCATTGTCGTCGCCGGCCGCCGCCGGCGTGTCGCTGCGCCAGCGCGTGAGGCGGCCGCTCAGATCCTCGGCTCGCAGCGCGAGCGCCGCGAGGTCCTCGCTGCGCTCGGCGACGTGCGCGAGCCCGCTGGCGGCGCGGTCGACGGCGGCGACGAGCTCGTCGAGCGCGGCGCCGACGTCGGCGCGCGACAGCGCGGCCTCGCGCGGCAGCTTGCCGGGCACGTCGCCCAGCGCGAGACGCAGGCGCTTCGCCGTCGGGGCAAGATCGGCGGCGGCGTCGGGCAGCTCGGGCATGTCGCGCGCCGATCCACGCGCGGCGACTTCGGCGTCGCGCGCGAGATCGTTGATCTGCCCCGACGTCGTCTGTTCGCCGAAGAACAGCGTCGCCGTCTCCGGCAACTGATGCGCCTCGTCGAGGATCACCGTGTTGCACGCCGGCAGCAACTCGGAAAGGCCCTCGTCGCGCAGCATGATGTCGGCGAAGAACAGGTGATGGTTGACGACGACGACGTCGGCATCCAGCGCGTCCTTGCGCGCCTTCATCACGAAGCATTCGCGGAAGAACGCGCAGTTGGAACCGAGGCAGTTCTCGCGCGTCGACGTCACCAGCGGCCAGATCGACGCGTTTTCGGGAACGTCCGCCAGCTGCCCGCGATCGCCGCGCTCCGACGCGTGCGAGAAGCGCACGATCTTCGCCAGATGCCGCGCATCGTCGCGCGACGGCAGCCTGCCTTCGCGCGACGTCTTCTCCAGGTGGTGCAGGCACACGTAGTTGGCGCGGCCCTTGAGCAGCGAGATCGTCACCGGCAGCTTCAACGCGTCGCGGACGAGCGGCAGGTCGCGCTCGTAGAGCTGGTCCTGCAGCGTCTTGGTGCCCGTGGAAATGATCACCTTGCCACCGGACATCAGCGCGGGAACGAGATACGCGAACGTCTTGCCGGTGCCGGTGCCGGCTTCGGCGACGAGCTGTCCGGCATCGCGGATCGTGCGCGCGACCGCTTCCGCCATCGCGAGCTGGCCGTGGCGCCGCCGAAACCCGGGCATCGCCTGCGCGAGCAGCCCGCCGTCGCCGAATATCGCCTGCAGCCCGGCGTCGTCGCCGGCATCGCCCGCCGCCGCGGACGGCGGATCGCGCGTGTCCAGCGGAGTCAGTTCGCCGCCTTCGCCAAGGCCTTCTTCACCTGCGCCACCGGCTTGTTCGCCGGCTTCACTTCCGCAAGCTGGATCACCGTCTGGATCTTGACGATGCGATCGGCGAACGTCTCGTAGGGCTCCAGCGTGCGCGCCTTGTACGCCTCGTCGGTCTCCCCGGTTTTCCACGCGAGTTCGGCAAGCGCCTTGAGCCAAAGTTCGTGCAACCCGCGCAGCCCCTCGGCGACCTTCGACGAGCGCGTAGCGGACTTGAGCGCCGCCTGGTAGGGCCGCGCCATGTTGAGCTTCTGCTTGACGACGCAAGACTCGCTCTTGGCGCCGTTGGTGCCATCGGTCGAATGCTCGTAGCCGAACTCGATGATCTCGATGCTCTTCACGTGCTTGCACATCGTGTAGAGATGGCCGACCGCATCGAAGTAGCAGTCGAGTGCCGGCTTGTCGTCGGCGTTCGGACACACGTAGTTGTACTGCGGTCCCGGGTTTCCGCCAATGGTTTCAGCGTGGACGGGTGCCGCGACGAGCGCGGCAAGGGCGAGCAGGGCGATCTGCAGCACGGCATGTTCCGCTGAAGGGATGGCGAATGCTACCTGCCCTCCCGCGTGGGGCTCAAGTTCGACCGACGGATGACACCAATGGGCTGCCGGATGTGTCGTCAGTGAACCACTAGATCGTCACGCCGCCAGAGACTTCGATCACCGCGCCGTTGATGTAGGACGCTTCGTCGGAGGCGAGCCACGCATAGGTGTTGGCGATCTCCTCGGGGCGGCCCAGGCGGCCCATCGGCACCTTGTCCTTGATCAGCCGCAACACTTTTTCCGGCATCGACGCGAGGATCGGCGTCTCGATGAAACCCGGGCAGATCGCATTGGCGCGGATGCCCTTGCTGCCGAGCTCGCGCGCCCACGTCTTGACCATGCCGATGACGGCGAACTTGGTCGCCGCGTAGTTGGTCTGGCCGAAGTTGCCGTGCAGCCCGACGATCGACGACGCGTTGAGGATGCAGCCCGAATTCTGCGCGACCATTATGTCGACAACCGCCTTGGTGCAGTTGTAGACGCCCTTGAGGTTGACGTCGATCACGCTGTCGAACTGCTCCTCGGTCATCTTCACCAGTCGCGCGTCCTGCACGATGCCTGCGTTGTTGACGAGCGTGTCGATGCGGCTCCACGCCGCCATCACCTGCTCGACCATGAGCGCGATGCTGGCCTTGTCGGTGACGTCGACGGCGAAGGCGAGCGCTTCGCCGCCGCGCTCGTTGATGGCTGCGGCGGTCGCCTCCGCCCACGTGAAGTTGACGTCGCAGACGGCGACGCGCGAGCCTTCCTGCGCGAATTTTTCCGACGTCGCGCGACCGATGCCCTGGCCGCCGCCGGTGATGATCGAAACTTTCCCCTGCAGTCGCTTCACGCGTTGTCTCCGAGGCCCGAAAGAATCCGCACCCGGGACGGGTCTGCGGCCGGCCAAACCTGCCCACTCTAGTCGCAATTATTGCGCCGCACAAGGCCACGGAAGTGGCGATTTTACAAGGCGATGCGCGCATCGCATCCCAATAAATTATTTACAATTCAACGACATGAGTGGATATATCCGTGTCAGGTCGCGTCCGGGTGACCGTCGGCCGCGATCTCGGCATGCTGCATCCGCGCAACGTCGGACGGCTCCCAGTGCTCAATGACGAGTTGCAGCGACTGCAGTCCCTGGTACCGGTTGATTTCGGGGCGGTATGCGACGTGGATAGAGGCCGGCAACGCCTCGGCATGTCCGAACAGGATTGCCTCGAACGTTCGGCCATCGCGCGCAAGCTCGAGGCGCAAATGCGCGCCTCCAACGACGCGCTGCCCGGTCACGTCGAACGCGCCGTCGAAGCGCGGCGCGGCAAATCCGTGGCCCCAGACGCCGTCGTCGATGGATTCGGCGAGTGCGAGTGTCAACTCGCCAGGCGCGAGCTCGCCGTCGGTCTCCAGAAGGCGTGCGAGTTGCGCAGCCGACAGCATTTCGCGTGCGACCGCCTCGAATGTCGCGGCGAAGCGCGCGAAGTCGGCGTTGCCGATGGTCACGCCCGCCGCCATCGCATGGCCGCCGAAACGCCGCAGGAGGTTGGGCTCGCGCTTGGCCACGATGTCGAGCGCGTCGCGCAGGTGAAAGCCGGCGATCGAGCGGCCGGAGCCCTTGAGCTCGCCGTCGCCCCCGGGCGCCAATACGATCGACGGGCGATTGAAGCGGTCCTTGAGGCGCGACGCGACGATGCCCACGACGCCCTGGTGCCACGATGGATCGACCAGGCAGATCGAATGCGCGGCCGCCAGCGTCGACTCGTCGATCGTCGCCATCACGCGCATCGCCTCGTCGCGCATCGTCGCTTCGATGGCGCGACGCTCGGCGTTGAGTGCGTCGAGGCGCCGCGCAAGCGCCATCGCCTCGCCAATGTCGTCGGTAACGAGGCAGCGGATGCCGATGCTCATGTCGTCGAGACGTCCGGCGGCGTTGATCCGCGGCGCCGCGACGAAGCCGAGATCGAACGCGCTCGCGCGCGTCGCGTCGCGATTGGCGACCGCGAACAGCGCCGCCACGCCCGGGTGCGCGGCGCCGCCGCGGATGCGCCGCAATCCCTGCGCGACCAGCGCGCGATTGACGGCATCGAGCGGCACGACGTCCGCGACCGTGCCGAGCGCCACCAGGTCGAGCAGCGACGCGAGATTCGGCAATGGCCGTTTCTGCATGGCCGCCGGCGTGTGCTCGCGCAGGCACGCGCGCGTCGCCAGCAGCACATAAAACATCACGCCGACCCCGGCCAGGTTGCGCGTGGGAAACGTGCACCCGGGCTGGTTCGGGTTGACGATGATCGCCGGCGACGGCAGCGCCGGTCCGGGCAGGTGATGGTCGGTGATCAGCACGTCGATGCCGCGCGCGGCCGCGGCGCCGACACCGTCGATGCTGGCGATGCCGTTGTCGACGGTGACGATCAGCCGTGGATCGAGGCGCGCCGCGAGCTCGACGATTTCCGGCGTCAGGCCGTAGCCGTACTCGAAGCGGTTGGGGACGACGAAATCGACCTTTGCGCCCATCGCACGCAGGCCGCGCACGCCGATCGCGCATGCGGTCGCGCCGTCGGCATCGTAGTCGGCGACGATGACGATGCGCTCACCGTGTGCGATCGCCGCGCACAGCCGCTCGGCGGCGCGTGCCGCACCCATCATTTGCGACGGATGCGGCAGTGCGTCGAAGCTGGTATCGAGCTCGGCGACCGACTGCACGCCGCGTGCGGCGAACACGCGCGCCAGCACGCGCCCGACTCCGGCGCCAGCGAGGGCGTCGGCGTGCGCGCCCGGCGCGCGACGGACGATTCGGGGGTTCATGCAGTCACGCCGAATCGCGACGCTGCGAAGCGTGCATGCAGGCGACGCTGCCACGACGGCGGCGACACCGTCCATTGCCGCGTACCCGCGCCGTCGGCGAGCAACGTGAGGCGCGTGATCGCGCGACCGGCGAGCGCCTCCGTCGCGGGCGCAAGCCATCCTGCATCCGATTGCGCGAAGCTGCCAGGCGTGATGGGGGGCAGCGCCACCAGCGTGGTCGCGTTGTCATGCGCCGACGGCTGCAGCCGCGTACCGAGCGGGCGCACGGCGCCGCCACTGGCGAGCGCGATGCCGCGTGCAAGATCGCCGGCGGCGCCGTCGGTGGCGAACGCATCGATGCCTGCACGCGCAACATCCGCCGACACGCGCGGCGCGCCATCCCATAGCCAAAGCCCGTTCATCGGTGGCAATCCGGCGCGCTCGCGCGCGTCGTTCTCGGGCGCGTCGTGCAGCAGCATCTGGATCTCGTTGGCGTAGCGCTCGAAGCGGCGCGCGTCCTGTCCCCGCGGCCGGTGCGCGTGCATCGAGCCGCCCAGCGCGACGTCGGTCGAATCGAACGTCGACCGCGGCGCGTCGCGCAACTGCAGCAGCCAGCGTCCGGGGCGCACGGCGACGACGCGCATGCCATCGACTGCGAAATGCGCGTCCAGCAGCGCCACGGCACGCGCGATGAATGCCGGCTCGGCGTCATCGACGCGCGCGACGACGACGACGTCGTCGCGGCCGGCGACGAGCGACACCGGATCGGCGACGAGCCAGTGCGCGCCGCCGCCGACGAGCCCGGCGCCACGCGCAAGCAACGCCGCCACCGACAAGCCGTCGATGCCGAGCGCGTCGACGAGTGCGGCGTCGATGCCGGCTGCGACGGGCGCGGCAACGCCCCACGCGGCGATGCGGCGAAGCGCCGCCGACGACTGCAACGTGGTGGGGGAAAGCGCCAGCAGTTGCGGCGCGGTGACGACGAGTTCCATGCGGGAGGGCCGCGCGGCCACGCGGCCGCGATGGGGCGCGGCCGCGACGTTGCCGCATCGGGTGTGCGTCCACTCTAGCATGCGATAATCGCATCCCTCCGTTCGCTGCCGCGCGTTTCCACATGCCCACTTCCGATGCCGATGTAGTTGTCGCGGCGCACGACGTATAGCGCGCGATGGCGGCATACGAACTGACGACGGGGCTGCGCTACACGCGCACGCGCAAGGGCGCGAGCCGCAACACGTTCATCTCGTTCATTGCGCTGACGTCGATGGCGGGCATCGCGCTGGGTGTCGCCGCGCTGATCGTCGTGCTGTCGGTGATGAACGGGTTCCAGGATGAATTGCGCAACCGCATCCTGTCGGTGGCGTCGCATATCGAAATCCAGGGCATTCCCGACCTCAGGAACTGGCCCGCCGTCGCCAAGGTCGCGCGCGATGACAAGCGCGTGATCGCCGCCGCGCCCTATATCGCGGGGCAGGCGATGCTGACCGCTGGCGACGTCAATCGCGGCGTGCTGATCCGCGGCATCGACCCGGCGCTCGAGGACGGTGTCGCCGACATCGGTGCGCACATGAAGCGCGGCAGGCTCGCGGACCTGCGGCCGGGCGAATTCGGCATCGTGCTGGGCGTCGAAGTCGCGCACGCGCTCGGCGTGGGGGTCGGGGATCCCGTCGTCGCGATCACGCCGCAAGGCACGGTGACGCCCGCGGGGACGCTGCCGCGCGTGAAGACGTTCAAGGTCGTCGGCATTTTCGAGATCGGCATGTTCGAGTTCGACAACGGCCTGGCGCTCATCGACCTCGGCGACGCGCAAAAGCTCTACCGCGTCGACGGCGTGTCCGGCGTGCGCCTCAAGCTCGCCGACATGTTCGCAGCGCCCCAGGTCGCGCGCGACCTGCTGCGCACGTTGCCGGTGGACGCCGAGGTGCGCGACTGGACGATGTCGCACGCCAATTTCTTCCGCGCCGTGCAGATGGAAAAGCGCGTGATGTTCATCATCCTCACGCTGATCGTCGCCGTCGCCGCGTTCAACATCGTTTCCGCGCAGATCATGCTGGTGACCGACAAGCAGGCCGACATCGCGATCCTGCGCACGCTCGGCGCGACGCCGGCGTCGATCATGACGATCTTCATCATCCAGGGCGCGCTGATCGGCATCATCGGCACGGCGATCGGCGTCATTGGCGGCGTCGTGCTGGCGCTCAACATCGGCACCGTGGTGCCGGCGATCGAGCGGCTGTTCGGCATCACGTTCCTCGACAAGTCGGTCTATTACATCAGCGAGCTGCCGTCGCAACTGCAGCGCGCCGACGTCGTCACGATCGCGGCGATCGCGCTGGTGCTGGCGCTGGTCGCTACGATCTATCCGAGCTTCAAGGCGGCGCGCGTCAATCCCGCCGAGGCGCTGCGCTATGAGTGACGCGGTGGCGGACGCGCGGCCGGTGATCGCGTGCACCGGCCTTGCGAAGACGTACACCACCGGACCGCAGAACGTCGAGGTGCTGTCCGGCGTCGAACTCGCCGTTGGACGCGGCGAGCGCATCGCGATCGTCGGCGCATCCGGATCGGGCAAGAGCACGCTGCTGCATCTCCTGGGTGGGCTGGACGCGCCCACTGCCGGCGACGTCGAAGTCGATGGCGCGCCATTCGCGTCGCTGTCCGAAGCCGCGCGTGGGCGCGTGCGCAATCGCGCGCTGGGATTCATCTACCAGTTTCATCACCTGCTGCCCGAGTTCTCGGCGGTGGAAAACGTGGCGATGCCGCTGGCGATCCGGCGCGAGCCGAAAGCGCAATCGCAGGCGCGCGCCGCCGAGTTGCTGACGCGCGTCGGGCTGGGCAGCCGGTTGAAGCATCGGCCCGGAGAATTGTCGGGCGGCGAGCGCCAGCGCGTCGCGCTGGCACGCGCGCTCGTCACTGCGCCGCGTTGCGTGCTCGCCGACGAACCGACGGGTAATCTCGACCGCCGCACCGCCGGGCAGGTGTTCGACCTGATGCTCGAGCTCAACGCGGCGATCGGCACCAGCCTCGTGATCGTCACGCACGACCCCGACCTCGCGGCCCGCACCGGACGCACGTTGCACTTGATCGACGGCAAGCTGCGAGCCGACGGGTAGGCGGTTGCCGTCTCCTCGCAATAGCGGGGCTCCAGTGACTTTGGTCGCGGGCATCGCGACTGCGCGCAATCGCAGGTTACCGACGCTGGGTTCCCGCTTTCGCGGGAATGACGG
>JBDTWY010000048.1:0-22210 GCA_040006455.1 Betaproteobacteria bacterium
GTGAGGCCAGTTTCAGGTCGACGTCCATGCCGTTGTGCGACAGCAGCACGACGAGTTGCGCGCCCTTCGCGCGCGCCTCGTGCACGTGCTTCTGCAGGCGCTCCTCCTGGATGCCGAAAGTCCAGTCGGGCACGAAATGGCGCGGGTTCGCGATCGGCGTGTACGGGAACGCCTGGCCGATGACCGCCACCGGCACGCCGTTCATCGTGCGCAGCTGGTACGACGGGAACACCGGGTCGCCGAAGTCGCTCGTCCGCACGTTCTGCGCCAGGAACGCGATGCGATCCTTGTAGTCGTTCTCGACGACCTGCCGGACCCGCTGCGCGCCGTACGTGAACTCCCAGTGGCCGGTCATGATGTCGACGCCGAGCAGCTTGCCGGCGTCGATCATGTCCTGGCCCTTGGTCCACAGCGACGTCGCCGAGCCCTGCCAGGTGTCGCCGCCGTCGAGCAGCAGCGCGCCCGGACGCGACGCGCGCATGCGCGCAACTAGCGTCGCGAGATGCGCGAAGCCGCCCATCGCGCCATAGGCGCTGGCGGCGCGCGCGAAGTCGATGCAGCTGAACGCATGCGCGCCGCGCGTGCCTGGCGCAATGCCGAAGTGCCGCAGCAGCGCTTCGCCCACGAGGTGCGGCGGCTTGCCGCGCGCGCTGCCCGGGCCAATGTTGACGCTCGGCTCGCGGAAGTACGTCGGGTTGAGCTGCGCATGGCAGTCGGTGAAATGCAGCAGTGACACGTTGCCGAATGGCGCGATCGCGTCGTAGAAGTGCTCCTGCGCCGTGCCGTCGAGCGCGGTCGCGCAGCCGAGCGGCAGTCCCGCGGCCGCAGCGGCGGCGAGCGCCTGCAGGAAATCGCGGCGGCGCATCGCGCGTCAACGCCAGCGCCGGCGCGCGCGGCGGCCGGGCATTACTGGTTGACCGGCGACTTGGGATCCATCAGCAGCGCGACCACGTCCTTGATCTGCTGCTCGCTCAGGATGCCGTGCGTGCCGAAGCGCGGCATGTTGGAGCACGCCGCGTACGCTTCGGCGTTGTAGACCTTGCCGTACGCGTACTTGCGGATTTCGTCGTTGTACCCGCGCAGCTTGCCGAACTGGTAGAGCGACGGGCCGATCGTGCCGTAGGAAATCTCCTGTGGCGTCAGCTGGTGGCATGCGTAGCAGTTGCCGCCGACGGGGCCCTTCGGGTCGTCGGAAGACTGCTTGCCGCGGCCCTCCTGCGCGACTTTTTCGCCCGCTTTCCAGTCGCCGAGGTAATGGCCGTCGGCGGGCCACTTGATCTGTGCGAGGTTCGCCTTCTCGAGTCGCGTCGCGGTATCGGCCGGCAATGGCTTGCCGAAATATTCGCTGCAGACACGCTGCGTCTCGTCCTGGTCGACGCGATCCATCGTCGCCTGTCCCTTGGCCTTGAACGACGACTTGAGCATCGCCACGGTGTCGGCATGCAGCTCCGTGTCGGACGGCATCGATGCGCAACCGACGATGATCGCGGCAGCGGCGAACAGCGTGAGCGTGCCGATCAATGTGCGTTTCATCTTGAATTCCTTTCGCCGAATCAGCGCTTCAGCGCCGGACCGTCGTACACGGCGCCGTTGGCGTTGTAGGCGAGGTAGGTCGTCAACGCGATCGATGCCGGCGAGCCGAATACCAGATCGGGAAAGCGCTGCTGGCGGAAGCAGTCATTGAGACGCCACTGCATCGTGCGCAACTCACCCTGCGAAACGCGATAGGCCGGCCACGTCGCATACGCCTTCTGCGCGCCGGCCTTCTTGGTGAGGTCCGGAAGGTCCTGCAGCCGAATGCGCTTGTTATCCTCGCCGTGGCAGGTCGCACAGGCGAAGTCGTGCGAGCCGCCGCGATAGAAGAAAATCTTCTCGCCCATCGCGTACATCTTCTTCATCTGCGGATCGGCGAGCGACACGTCGATCACCGTGCCCCTCGATTGCGCCGTCACGTAGGCGGCGAGCGCCTCGATGTTCGAGCGCTGCCCGGGGCCGCCGAACAGCGTCTTGTGCGCGTCGGCTTCGCTGATGCCCTGCAGCGTCGTCATGCAGTGAATGAGGCGCGTCTCGAGGTCCATTACGCTGCCGGTGTCGGCGAAGTAGCGCGGCAGGTGCGCGTACGCGCCCTTGACCACGCCCGGACCCACGCCGAGATCGCATTTTTCGAACGACGCCTTTTTCGGGCCCTGCGCTTCCTTCCACATCGCTTCGCCCCGCGCTTCCCACAATTCGGCCGGATTGCCGTCGGCGAGCGCCTGCCGGTATTTCTCGATTTCCGCGGCGGTGTCCTTGCCTTGCGCGTGCGCGCCGATCGTCGCCATCGCGAAGAGCGCGGCGCCGGCGACGGCGACGGCGGCCAGTGTCGAGCGGTTCATCGTCGTCTCCCTGTCGCGTGCGTCACGCGATCGTCGCTTCGTCGGTGCGCTTCTCGCCGCGGTTGTCGGTCCACGTGATGACGATCTTGTCACCCTTCTGGCCGCCCTTGAACTTGAACGACAGGAACGGATTCTTCGAGACCGCCGTGCCCCACTGTGCGGACAGCACGGTCTTGCCGGCGCAAGTGACATCGACGTGCTGGATGAACCATGCGGGAATCACCTTGCCCTGCGAATCCTTGCGCTGGCCGGTTTCCATTTCATGGCTCATCAGCACCTTGACCTCGGTCGCGTCGCCGAGCTGGTTGGCGCGAATTTTCATCGGATCTGGCATCGGTCTACCTTCTCGAGAATGTTTGCATGCCGGTGTTAGTCGGCCACCGCCGCGCTGCGGACGACCTGCCCGCGATCACCGCCGCGTCACGAACGGCTCAGCCGCCGCAGCCGCCCAGCGTGACCTTGATTTCCTTCGACGCCACGTAGAACTTGCCGTCGGCCTTCACGAGTGCATAGACGTTCGAGGTTTGCGCCATCTTCACGCGCGTCGTGATTGACGGATCCGTTCCCTGCGGAATGTCGAACACCGCCGCCAGCATGTTCGGATTCTTTTCGATCAGGATCGCGATCGATTCGGTCTTGGGCAGCGCGCTGACGACGCTGATCGGCACAACCGCGCCGTTTTCCGCGATATCCGGCGTGGCGACGAACGTCACGTCCTTGCTCGGCGCCGGCGACGAGCCATTCAACGCCTTCATCGTCTCGTCCATCGAGTGCGCGTCGAACGCCGATTTGTTCCACGTTTCGGCGCCGGCGATTCCCGGAGCGAGCCAGCCGGCCGCGGAAAGAAGCGTCAATAGCGAAAGCGAAGCGCCCTGCTGAAGCGCCTTGCGTCGTGTCTGATCGATGTCGGCCATGGCGTTCCCCTGTTCGTCTGGTTTCATTCTAGCAGTCCCGCGACGGGTACATCACGGCCGGCGCACAGGTCCCGCGGATGTCATTCATGGGGCGCCGTCGAGGATCCACCGCAGCAGCGCCCGCGCGTCGGCATCGGGCAACGATTGCGCAGGCATCGGCACGCTACCCCACGCGCCGCTGCCGCCGTCGCGCAATTTCGCGACAAGACGAGCCGGCGCGCCCGCGTCGTCGTGATAGCGCGCGGCGACTTCGCGAAACGACGGGCCGACGACGCGCGCATCGACCGCATGACACGCGATGCAACCGGCGTGCCGCGCTAGGGCAGTCCCCACCTCGCCCGGGGTGGGCGCCGCAGCGACGTGAGTGAACGAGCGCATCTGCGACGCGATGTCGCCATGAGTGCCCACCGCGTAGTCCGGCAGCCGCGACGTCACGGCCACCTGCTGCACGCAATCGTGCATGCACTCGGCATTGTGCGTGTCGGAGACGCCGTCGCGCCGCATCAGGCCGTGCGCGGTCGTGAACCCGTCGCGATTGGGCATTCGCAGCGACGCCAGCGACGCGGCGTCGAGCGTGACGTCGTCGCGGACGATGTCGTTGAGGTTCAGTACGTACGCGGTCAGCGCATACACCTCGTCGGCAGTGAGCGACTGCGGCGCGGTGAGCGGCATCGCGCGGCGGATGTAGTCGAACAGCGTGGTCGCGTAGTTGAGCTTGCTGCCGGTGGTGCGCACAGGCTGCGCGGTGCCGAGCGAGCCCACGCCACCCGCGATCAGCAGGTAACTGTTGGACTCGCCGAACGTGCCGTGGCAGCTCGCGCACTTGGCGTCGTAGATCTTCTGGCCCTCACGCACGCTGCCGTGCCCCGGCGGCAAACCGCGTCCGTCGGGGCGCACGTCGATATCCCAGCCGGCAATTTCAGCGGGTGTCGCAGCCTTGCCGAAACCGAACGGCGCCACGTCGCGCGCGACAACCGGCGTCGTGAACATCGCCAGCGTGGCCAGCGCCGCGGCGAGCGCCATGGCATGGACGCTAACCGACCTGCACATTACTGACCGCGCCGTCGGCACCGACGCGCCACGTCTGGATGGCGTTGTTGTGATAGATCGAGCGGGTACCGCGTACCGCGCGCAGCTGGCGGATCGCCGGCTGCACGAAGCCCGTGTCGTCGACCACCCGCGATTGCAGCAGCGCAGGCGCGCCGTCCCATCGCCAGTCGACGCGAAAGCGCGTCAATGCCTTGGCAAGCACCGGCGTCTGCAGCGTCGCGCGACGCCAGTTGCGCCCGGCATCGGTCGACACGTCAACCGCGCGCACCTTGCCGCGGCCCGACCATGCGAGGCCGGTGATCTCGTGATAATCGCGATCGAGCAGCGTCATGCCCCCCGATGGCGACGTGATCACGCTTTTCGCCTCCTGGATCCACGTGTACTGGCGGTGCATGCCGTTCGGCATCATGTCGACGTAGTGCAGCGACTCCTCGCGCGTGTTGAACGGCGTGTCGCCGATCTTGAGCCGCCGCAGCCACTTGACGCTCGACACGCCTTGCACGCCCGGTACGACCAGGCGCAGCGGATAGCCCTGCTCGGGCCGCAGCATCTCGCCGTTCTGGCCGTAGCAGACCAGCACGTCGTCGAGCGCGAATTCGATCGGGATCGTGCGGGTCAGCGCGGCGCCGTCGGCGCCTTCTGCGAGGATGAACCTGCCGCGCGCCTGGTCGTAGCCGACTTCGTCGAGCAGCGTGGCGAGTGGCACGCCGGTCCACTCGCTGCATCCCAGCATGCCGTGCGTGTACTGCACCGTGGGCACGGCGACATTGCCCCATTCCATGCCGGTGTTGGCGCCGCATTCGATGAAGTGGATCCGCGACACCGACGGAAAACGCAGGATGTCGTCCATCGTGAAGATGCGCGGTGCGCGGCACAGCCCGTGGATCATCAGCCGGTGCTCGGCCGGGTGCACGTCGGGGACGCCCGCGTGGTGCCGCTCGAAGTGCAATCCCGACGGCGTGATGGCGCCGAACAGGTTCTGCAGCGGCGTGAACGCCACCGACGAATACGGCGTGCGCGTGAGACCCGGGCTGTCGCGGCGCACGATGTTGGCCTCGTATTTCGCCGGCACGCCATACGGTGACGTCAGGATCGGCGCACCCAGCGTACGGCTCCACTCCGGAATGTCGGGCGGAGGGCTGGCTGCGACCGTACCGGCGGCTTTCGCCGCCGTCAGCGCAGCGCCACTCAACAACGCCGCGCGCTTCAGGAATCCGCGACGCGATGCCGCAGCATCGATCTCGATCGCAGGTGCGGGAAGTATCCGCCCTGGCGTTCGCGCGGTCATCGGTCAGTGCTCGTTGGCGAATTCGAGCAAGCCGAGCTTCAATGGCTCGCGCTCGTCGATGCGGCTTGCGATCTGCACACAGACGTTGCGGCAGATCTCGACGAATTCCGGGTCGTCGACGCGGTAGAAGACGGTGCTGCCGTCGCGCCTGCGCGTGACGACGCCGGCCTGGTGCATCAGCGCCAGGTGGCGCGAAACGTTGGTCTGCGTGGCGCCGGTGGCCTCGACGATCTGTGACACCGAGCGCTCGTCGCGGCAGATCGCGTGCAGGATCTTGAGACGCGTCGGTTCCGACAGCAGGGAGAAATGCCGCGCGACGATGGCGAAGACCGCATCGAGCTCACTGGAATCGGTCGCGTGAGCGGCCGGCTTGACGCGAGCGTTCCGTTTGCGCAGGATCACCCGTATGAGCGTATGCGCATATGCTGATCGATGTCAAGCATTCGCAGCCAGCGGGCATTCGGTGCCGCCGATGGCGCCGTCTGGAAACCATTGCACTTCATGGCCGACTCTTCTCCGTGGGAGGACGGCCGGAGTCCGGGCGGGTTTAGCGCAAAAGGGAGGACACCGCGCGCGCGATCTATCGAAATTCGCAAGTTTTTGCCGACGCGATCGCCCGCCTGCCCCGAATAAGGGAAAAATGCCGCCATGAAACACCTTCGCGCCTTGGTCCGAGACGCCGCCGGAATCTGGGAGATCGCACGCTCGGGGGACCTCCGCGGCGGGGCCGAGGCGGCTCGCCAGGCTCTCGCTGACGCGCTTCCGCCCGGCACGAGGGTCAACAGGGCCGAACTACATCTGGTGGCTGCATTCTGCGCAATGCGGCAGGGAGGACACGCCGAGGCGCTCCGCGAGCTCGATGCCGCCGTTCGCGAAAACGCACCGCCGGGCAACGATGCCGGTACGGCGATGCGCATCGACACGTGGCGTGCCGAGCTCGCGTATTTCCAGGGTCGCTACTCGCAAGCCGATGACATCGTCGACCGCCTGATCGTGCGCCTGGAAGAATCGGGCGACCTGGCCTATGCGGCATTTGCGCTGCGCATACGCATCGCGATCCTGCTTGCGAGAGTCGACTACGACGGCATCTCCGCGATCGCCGAACGCGCCATCCGGATCGCGCGGGCCAGCGGCGACAGGTACGTAATGGTGCAGGTCTTCAACATATTGGGCGCCGCGCATTTCGACCGCGCCACGTCGAAGCTGGATGCGCCCCACGCGCGCATGCACCTGACGTCGATCGATCCGCGCGACGCGGCACCGATGGAAACCGACGCGCGCGAAGCGTTGCGGCTGTTCGAAAACGCGCGCGACGTCGCCATTTCCGCACACTACGAATATGCCGCATGGTACGTGGCTGGCAACATCGAACGCCTGCAAATCCTGCTGGGCCATGCCGACCACGCGGTCCGTGCGATCCGCAAGCGCCTCGGCGTGCTGCAATCGCATGGCGCCCGCTACGACGAGATCGTCACGCGATCGAATCTCGCGTGGGGATTGCGAACGCTGGGACGCTATCCCGAAGCGCTGCACGAGCTCGATGTCGCGCAGCACATGGCGCGTGAAACGGGCACGTTCAACGTGCTGCTCGAGTTTCTCGAATACGACCGGTCAGTGGTCCTCGATGCATTGGGGGACACCGCCGCCGCGCGTGCGAGCTACCGGCGCTATCTGCACCTGGCGGCGCCACAAAATGGCCATGCGCGGAGCTCACCGGGCAGTGTGCGAAGTGGCGCAGCCACGCGTCCGCTCGAGCCCGCGTTTCTCAAGCGCGCGGATTGGTACGCCAAGGAACGACTGGGCGAGGCATTCACGATGGCGGAGCTCGCCGCACATTGCGGCGTCAGCCTGCGTACGCTGGAAAAGTCGTTCACGGACTTTCGCGGCATCACGCCGGTCGCGCACGTGCGCAATCTGCGCCTCGACCATGCGCTGCAGGCGCTCGTTGAGGGCGCCTGCAGCGTGGCGGAAGTGGCGTCGCGTTGCGGGTTCGGCAGCCCGACGACCTTCGCGATCGAGTTTCGCAAGCGTTTCGGCGTGTCGCCGCGACAACGCAAGCGCGCACGGTCATGCCCCGTGTCGCCAACGCCGGAGCAGCAACAACCGCTGGGTCCAGCACATGGGTAGGCGCGCCGTCGGCGCCGCAATCAATGCAGCGTGGCGCTGGAAAGAAAGCGAAGCAGCCGGCCGCTCGACAGCTTGTAGATGCCCTCGCCCATGTCCTGCGCGCCATCGAAATCGGCGCGAGTGAACTCATAGTCACTGTCGCCGCTCGTCGCCTCGAGCACGACATCGTCCGGCGCCGTGTATTCGTCCGGCACTCGCAGGTATTCGGTCTCGCAGACGACTCCATCGATCAGGACGAAGTCGGAATCGTGCATCGTGTGAACGAGGGTCATGGTTGCCAGGTCTCCGTAGCCGGGGACAGCCGCGGTCCCGTCGCTTGCAAGGTGCGGGCGGATTCCCGCAGTTTCAACCGCGGCGCCCGCCACCCCGGCACACCGCCACGATGCCGGATCGAGGACTGCGAAGCAATGGCCCGAATGCTGATTCCAGCGGTGCCGGCGGTGAAGGCGCGACCTGCGAACAACAGAATCGCGCGGTCAGCCGGCGCTGACCATCGCGCGGATGAAGTTCGGCAGCGCCAGCGCCGCGCGATGCATGTCGCCGTTGTAGTACTGCAACTCGGTCAGTCCGCGACGCACGATGCGGCGATCGACTTCCATCGACGTCATGTGACGCGGATCGAGCGTCGACGAGCACATCACCATCATCCACAACCCGCCGTAGAGCGGCACCGACGTCAGGTAGGGCGAGACGATCGGGAACGCCGCGCGCAGGTCCTTCAGCACGTCGCGGATCCGCGACGCATGCGCGATCGGGCTGGCGATGTGCATCGTCAACGCGCCCACCGGTGACAATCGCGCCGCGCAGGCGTTGTAGAAGTCGGGCGTGTAGAGCGCTGTGGAAGGCCCGCCCGGATCCGTCAGGTCGAGCACGACCAGGTCGAAAGTCTCGGTTGAATTGCGCACGAACGCGAAGCCGTCCTCGATGCGCAGCGTGACGCGGGGATCGTCGAGGCAGCCCTTATGCACGTTGGCCAGGTACTTGCGCGAAATGTCGACCACCGCGAGATCGATCTCGACCAGCGTCACCGATTTCATCGACGCATACTTGAGGAGCTCTTCCGCCGAGCCGCCATCGCCGCCGCCGACGACCAGCGCGCGCTCGGGTTGCGGATGCGTGATCGCCGCCGGATGCACGAGGTTCTCGTGATAGAAGAACTCGTCCCGCTCCGACGTCATGAAGTGCCCGTCGAGGCGGAACAGCTTGCCGAACGGCACGGTGTCGTGCACTTCAACCATCTGCAACGGCGAGCGGAATTTCTCGATCGCGCGCGACGAGCGGATGAAGTAACCCCAATCGTCGGTCAGGTACTCGGTCATCGCCCCCGGGGCGAGGTCTGCCGGGGGGCTTTCAGCCATTGGCGCCACCGCGATGAATCGCCTGGAAGCGCGTGCGCGCAGGTCTCAGCACCTTTTCGAGCGCGTGGAACAGCGCCTCGGCCTTGCCCGAATTGTCGGTCGTGTAGTTGCAGACGTAGACGTCGATCGTCACCGACCCGATCTCCGGCCACGTATGCACGGCGAGATGCGATTCGGCGAGGATCACCGCGCCGGTGACGCCTTGCGGCTCGAACTGATGGAAGCGTTCGCCGACGGTGGTGAGGCCCGCTTCGTCGACGGCGCGCAGGCACAGCGCGCGCAGCGCGTCGGCGTCGAGCATTTCAGGTGTCGTGGCCGGGCAGCCATACCACTCGCCCAGCAGATGGATTCCGTCCATCAGCCCCTCCCGGAGAATCTGCCTGTGCCGCCTTTACTTCCTGAATGCGCGCGGGACCCAGCATGAGGTGTTGCGAATTCGGCGTCGACCCCGCTTCTCTACCGACGAGAAAGGGATTCGCGAGGATTTTTGTCGAAGCCGGGCGGAACATCAAATTATTGCATGAAATGGCGCTTTTCGCCATAATTTCAAGCTCTTTTGCGCTGCAGCACCCCGTCGCGGCGCCCTCCAAAGCCATCCATGCCCGCGCACGCCTCGCCCTCGCCACGCCCTTCCGCCGCCACCGACCCGACGCTCGCCAACGCGATCCGCGCGCTGGCGATGGATGCCGTCGAAGCCGCCAAATCCGGGCATCCCGGGATGCCGATGGGAATGGCCGAAATCGCGCTCGCGCTCTGGCGCGGCCACTACCGCCACGATCCCGCGCATCCGCAATGGCCCGATCGCGACCGCTTCATGCTGTCGAACGGTCACGGCTCGATGTTGCAATACGCGCTGCTGCATCTCACCGGCTACGACCTGCCGATGGACGAGCTGCGCCAATTCCGCCAGTTGGGCTCGCAGACGCCCGGCCACCCCGAAGTCGGTGTCACGCCCGGCGTCGAGACCACCACCGGGCCGCTCGGGCAGGGCCTGGCCAACGCCGTGGGGATGGCGCTCGCCGAGCGCCTGATGGCCGACACCTTCAATCGCCCGGGGCACGCGATCGTCGATCACCGCACCTGGGTGTTCCTCGGTGACGGCTGCCTGATGGAAGGCATTTCGCACGAGGTGTCGTCGCTCGCCGGCACGTGGGGACTGGAAAAGCTGACGGCGTTCTACGACGACAACGGCATTTCCATCGATGGCGAGGTGCGCGGCTGGTTCACCGACGACACGCCGGCGCGCTTCGCGGCCTACGGCTGGCACGTGATCCGCGCCGTCGATGGCCACGACGTCGGCGCGGTCGACGCGGCGATCCGCGAGGCCAAGGCCACCCGCGGCCGGCCGACGCTGATCTGCTGCAAGACGGTGATCGCGCGCGGCTCGCCGGGCAAGCACGGCACGTCCGAAGCGCACGGCGCAGCGCTCGGCCCCAAGGAAGTGGAGGCGACGCGTGTCGCACTCGGCTGGACCGATCCGCCGTTCGTGATTTCCGACGCCGTCTACGCAGGCTGGGACGCGCGGCCGGCGGGCGCGCGGCTGACCTCGCAATGGAACGCGAGATTCGCCGCCTATCGCGCCGCGCACCCGCCGCTCGCCGATGAGTTCGAGCGGCGGATGGCCGGCAAGCTGCCGGAGAATTTCGCGGTGACCGCGCGCGCTTTCGTCGACGCGCAGGCGGCGAAGGCCGAGACGGTCGCCACGCGCAAGGCGTCGCAGCAGGCGATCGAGGCGTTCGCCAAGGCGTTGCCGGAAATGCTCGGCGGATCGGCGGACCTGACGGGGAGCGTATTCACCAACTGGTCGGGCAGCCATCCGGTGTCGAAGGATGCGACCGGCAACTACGTCAACTACGGCGTACGCGAGTTCGGCATGGCGGCGATCGGCAACGGCATCGCGCTGCACGGCGGGCTGATTGCGTATTCGGGCACGTTCCTCACGTTCTCCGATTATTCGCGCAATGCGCTGCGGATGGCAGCGCTGATGAAGCTGCGCAACGTCTTCGTGTTCACGCACGATTCGATCGGCCTTGGCGAGGACGGCCCCACGCACCAGTCGGTGGAACACGTCGCCGCGTTGCGCCTCATCCCCGGCATGGATGTCTGGCGGCCGTGCGACACCGTCGAGACCGCGGTCGCGTGGTCGGCGACCCTCATGCGCGACGACGGTCCCACGTGCCTGATCCTGTCGCGGCAGAACATCGCGTTCGCGACGCGCGAACCCGGGCAGATCGCCGCCATCGCGCGCGGCGGCTACGTACTGCGCGATTTCACCGGCACGCCGGGTGCGCAGCGCGCGCTGGTGATCGCCACCGGTTCCGAAGTGCCGCTCGCGCTGGCGGCGCGCGACGCGCTCGCCGCCGAAGGTATCGACCTGCGGGTCGTGTCGATGCCGTCGACGTCGGTGTTCGACCGCCAGGACGCCGCGTATCGGGCCAGCGTGTTGCCGCGCGGTGTCGCGCGCACCGCGGTCGAGGCCGGCGTCACGCAGGGCTGGCGCAAGTATGTCGGCGCCGAGGACGACCCGCGCGCCGCCGTGGTCGGCATCGACCGCTTCGGCGAGTCGGCACCGGCGGGCGTGCTGTTCAAGCACTTCGGGTTTACCGTCGAGCACATCACCGCCGCGGTGCGCGGTACGCTCGCTCAATGATCGACGTCCGCATTCGCCGCGCCACCGTCGACGACGCCGTCGCGATCGCGCGCGTGCGCGTGGAGAGCTGGCGCACCACCTATCGCGGCATGATTCCGCAGTCGTACCTCGATTCGATGACCGTGGAGGCGAGCGCCACGCTGTGGGACAAGTCGCTGTCGGCGCAAAGCGCGCGCTCGCAGGTGTTCGTCGCCGAGGACGCCGAAGGCGTGCTCGGCTTCGCTGCCGGGGTCGTGCTGCCGGAGGCCAAGCTGGGCTTCGATGCCGACCTGGCCGCCGTCTACCTTCGCCCCGCGTACCAGCGCCTGGGCCTTGGCAGCAAGCTCGTTGGCGTCACCGCCGCGGCGTTGCTCGCGCAGAAGGCGCAGAGCATGGTCGTCTGGGTGATCGCCGCCAACAAGGCGGCGCGCGACTTCTACCTGGCGCTCGGCGCCGCACTGGTCGTCGAGCAGCCGTTCCAATGGGATGGCATGGACCTCGTCGAGGCCGGCTATGGATGGCGCGACCTGCCGCAACTGGTCGCACGTTGCAACGCCGTTACACTGCACTGATGCAGCACCCCCCGTCACAGGAGACTCGAGCATGACGATCAAGGTCGCGATCAACGGCTACGGCCGCATCGGCCGCAACACGCTTCGCGCGCATTACGAAGGCGGCAAGAAACACGGGTTGGAAATCGTCGCCGTCAACGACCTCGGCAGCGCCGAGACCAACGCGCACCTGACACGCTACGACACCGCGCACGGCAAGTTTCCCGGCACCATCAGCGTCGAAGGCGACTCGATGGTCGTCAACGGCGACCGCATCAAGGTGCTCGCGATCCGCGACCCGGCGCAGCTGCCGTGGAGCATGCTGGGCGTCGACGTCGTCCTCGAATGCACGGGGTTCTTCACGACCAAGGAAAAGGCGTCCGCGCACCTGAAGGGCGGCGCCAAGAAGGTGATCATCTCGGCGCCCGGCGGCAAGGACGTCGACGCGACGATCGTCTACGGCGTCAACCACGGCGTGCTGAAGGCATCGCACACGGTGATCTCCAACGCGTCGTGCACGACCAATTGCCTCGCGCCGCTGGTCAAGCCGCTCAATGAAAAGATCGGCATCGTCAGCGGGCTGATGACCACCGTGCACGCGTACACCAACGACCAGGTGCTGACCGACGTCTATCACGAGGACTTGCGCCGCGCGCGTTCGGCGACGATGAACATGATCCCCACCAAGACCGGCGCCGCCAGCGCCGTCGGCCTGGTGATGCCCGAGCTCGCGGGCAAGCTCGACGGCTATGCGATCCGCGTGCCGACGATCAACGTCTCGATCGTCGACCTGTCGTTCATCGCCGCGCGCGACACCACCGCCGACGAGGTCAACGCCATCATGAAGGCGGCGTCGGAATCGGGGCCGCTGAAGGGCATCCTCAACTACAACACGGCGCCGCTGGTGTCGTCCGACTTCAACCATGATCCGGCGTCGTCGACCTTCGACGCGACGCTGACCAAGGTGTCGGGACGCCTCGTCAAGGTGTCGAGCTGGTATGACAACGAATGGGGATTCTCGAACCGGCTGCTCGACACGACGGTCGCGTTGATGAACGCGCGCTAGCGCGCGAGCGTCCCAGGCAATGCAGCCCACGATCGCCAATGCGCCGCCGGTGTCGATGAAGGCGCACGCGCTGCCGTTCGACGCCGATACCTTCGTGCTGTCGTATCCGAAGGCGGGGCGGACGTGGCTGCGCGCGATCGTCGGCAAGCTGCTCGTCGATCGCTACGGCTTTTCGGAACGCCGGATGCTCGACACGCAAGCGCTGACGCGGCTCGCGGGCATTCCGGCAATCGGCTTCGACCACGACGGCAGCGCGATGCGCTATCACGTCCGCTGGCAGGACATGCCCACCGACCGCGGCGTCTATGCGGGCAAGCGTGTGCTGCTGATGAATCGCGACGTGCGCGACAACCTCGTTTCGGCGTACCTGCAGGCGACGCGGCGCAACGGCGAATGGGGCGAGCCGATCTCGCCGTTCCTGCGCCACGACTGGTACGGCGTCGACAAGATCCTCGCGTTCCATCGCATCTGGTCGGCGAACCGGCAGGTGCCCGCGCAGTTCATGCACGTGCGCTACGAGGACCTGCATCGCGACACCGCCGGCACGCTGGCGCGCGTGCTGCCGTTCCTGGGCCTCGACGCCGACGCCGGCGCGATCGCCGCGGCGATCGACTATTGCCGCTTCGACAACCTGCGCCAAGCCGAGGTGGAGCAGCGCTTTCGCGGCAGCGCGCTGGTTCCCGGCCGCGTCGACGACCTCGAGTCGTACAAGGTGCGCAAGGGCAAGGTGGGCAACTACACCGAGTACCTGTCGGCGGACGACATCGCCTACATCGACGAAGCGGTCACCGCGCGCGGCTGCGAGTTCACGCGCGCGAGCCTCATCCACTGATCCACTGCGCGCGAGCCCACGAAAAGGTGCGACGAACATGGTTAATCCGTTCACGAACCATCCAGCAAGCGTCGGCGAAACGTACTGGCAGCACTTGCGCTTCGCGTTGCGCTTCGGCACGCGGATGACGCTGGGCGGCATCGCCGCGCTGGTGCACGCGCTGCTGCCGTTCTGCTTTAGCACCACCGCGGGCCGCATCAGCGACGAGCTCGTGCAGATGCGTGCGGCGGCGCGCGGTCGCACCGTCCGCGTCGTCGATGCGGTGACGCTGCAACCCTTCGACTTTTCGATCTGACATGCGATTCAAGCGCTTCGACGCGGTCGACGTGCGCGGCAGGCGCGTTTTCATCCGCGCCGACATGAACGTGCCGCAGGACGATGCCGGCGCCATCACCGACGACACGCGCATCCGCGCATCGTTGCCCGGCATCCGCGATGCGCTCGCGCGCGGCGCGGCGGTGATGGTGACGTCGCACCTGGGGCGACCCACCGAAGGCGCGTGGACCGCGGCCGACTCGCTGGCGCCGGTCGCCGCGCGTCTTGCACAGTTGCTGGGCCGCGATGTGCCGCTGATCCGCGACTGGGTCGACGGCGGCCCGTGGCACGACGCGTTGCGGCCCGGAGACCTCGTGCTGCTGGAAAACTGCCGGATCAATCGCGGCGAAAAAAAGGACGATCCGGCGCTCGCGCAGAAGATCGCCGCGCTGTGCGATGTCTACGTCAACGACGCTTTCGGCAGCGCGCATCGCG
The DNA here is from genome assembly GCA_040006455.1 of Betaproteobacteria bacterium. Lineage (GTDB taxonomy): Bacteria > Pseudomonadota > Gammaproteobacteria > Burkholderiales > Casimicrobiaceae > VBCG01. The sequence continues at coordinate 14,941 of JBDTWY010000048.1, forward strand.
CCGAGGCGACGACGCATGGCGTCGCGCGCTACGCACCGGTTGCATGCGCGGGACCGTTGATGGCCGCCGAGCTCGACGCGCTGACGCTCGCTTTCGCGCAGCCGAAGCGCCCACTGGTGGCGATCGTCGCCGGTTCCAAGGTGTCCACCAAGCTGTCGATTCTCACTGCACTCGTCGCCAAGGTCGACGCGCTGATCGTCGGCGGCGGCATCGCCAACACGTTCATCCTCGCCGCGGGCGGCAGGATCGGGCGCTCGCTCGCCGAACCCGATCTCGTCGCCGAAGCCAAGGCGATTCTCGACCGCTTTCCCGGCAAGCTGCCGATCCCCGTCGACGCGGTGTGCGCGAAGCGGTTTGCCGCCGATGCGGCGCCGCAGTTGAAGGCGGTCGCTGATGTCGCCGACGACGACTTGATCCTCGATCTCGGTCCGCGCTCGGTCGCAGCACTGAAAACGATCGTCGCGGGCGCGGGGACGATCGTCTGGAACGGGCCGGTCGGCGTGTTCGAGTTCGACGCGTTCGCGTCCGGCACGCGCGCGCTGGCCGAGGCGATCGCCGCATCGGACGCCTATTCGATCGCCGGCGGCGGCGACACGATCGCCGCGATCAACAAGTTCGGCGTCGCCGATCGCATCTCCTACATTTCCACCGCGGGCGGCGCATTCCTCGAGTTCCTCGAAGGCAAGACGCTGCCGGCGGTCGCCGCGCTGGAAGCGCGTGCCTGACGTGACCCTGCACCGCACGAACGGCGCCGAGTATTTCGTGGTCCGAACGATTCCCGTACCATCGGAAGTCACCTACCCGTCCCACTTTCTGGAAACACATGCCACGCGCCACCAAGATCGTCGCCACGCTGGGACCTGCCTGTTCGTCACCGGAGGTGCTCGCGCGCCTGCTCGCCGCCGGTGTCGACGTCGTGCGCCTCAATTTCTCGCACGGCACCGCCGCCGACCACATTGCGCGCGGCGAAGCCGTGCGCGAAGCCGCCAAGGCGCTCGGTCGCGAAGTCGCGATCATGGCCGACCTGCAAGGCCCCAAGATCCGCGTCGGCAAGTTCAAGGAGGGCAAGGTCGAGCTGGTGGCAGGACAGCAATTCATCCTCGACGCCGACGCCGAGCTGGGCGACATCGACCGCGTCGGACTCGACTACAAGGAACTGCCGCGCGACGTCAGCCGTGGTGCGATCCTGCTGCTCAACGACGGCTTGATCCGGCTCCGCGTCGACGCCGTCGACGGCCCGCGTATCGTCACGATCGTCGAGGTCGGCGGCGTGCTGTCGAACAACAAGGGCATCAACCGGATGGGCGGCGGGCTCACCGCGCCGGCGCTCACCGCCAAGGACATGGACGACGTCAAGACGGCGGCGCAGATCGGCGCCGACTATCTCGCCGTGTCGTTCCCGAAGAGCCGCCAGGACATGTACATGGCGCGCCAGTTGATTCGCGCGGCCGGCGGCAATGCGCTGCTGATCGCCAAGATCGAGCGCGCCGAGGCGATCACGGCGCTCGAGGAAATCATCGACGCCTCGGACGGCATCATGGTCGCGCGCGGCGACCTCGCCGTCGAGGTCGGCAACGCGTCGGTGCCCGGGCTGCAGAAGCGGATGATCCGCATGGCGCGTGACCAGAACAAGCTGACGATCACCGCCACGCAGATGATGGAGTCGATGATCCAGAATCCGGTGCCGACGCGCGCCGAAGTGTCCGACGTCGCCAACGCGGTGCTCGATGGCACCGATGCGGTGATGCTGTCGGCGGAAACGGCGAGCGGCAAGTATCCGGTGGAGACGGTCGACACGATGGCGCAGATCTGCGTCGAGGCCGAGAATTCGCGCACCGTCGAGCTCGATCGCGACTTCCTCAATCGCACGTTCACACGCATCGACCAGTCGATCGCAATGGCGACCATCTTCACCGCGTTCCACCTCAAGGTGAAGGCGATCGCGTCGCTGACCGATTCCGGCTCGACGGCGCTGTGGATGTCGCGCCACGACTGCGGCTGCCCGATCTTCGCGCTGACACCCAAGATGGCGACGCAGCGCAAGATGGCGCTCTATCGCAACGTGCGCTCGTTCTTCCTCGAGCAGAGCACCGACCGCGACGAGGTGCTGCGCGCCGCCGAGCACGAGCTGCTGCAGCGCGGCGAGGTCAAGCAGGGCGACCTCATCGTGATGACGATCGGCGAGCCGATGGGCAAGTCGGGTGGTACCAACACGATGAAGATCGTCAAGGTCGGCGAGCCGCACACCTGACCCGCCACGCGACGCAACCGCCGCGTGTTGCACCGCAAAATCCGGCCCCGGGGCGTGCTTGCGCCGCAGATCAGCCTTGCGCCCCAGTTAACTATCTGGTTAACTATTTGCCCATGCCCCGCGACAGCACCACGCGCAAGGTTGTGCGCAAGACTCCCGCCCCGGCGTTCGTTCGCGACGCCGACGCGAGCCGCGCGCGCATCCTCGACGCCGCGACGGCGGAATTCGCCGCGTTCGGCCTGGCCGGCGCGCGCGTCGACCGCATCGCCGTCGCCGCCGACGCCAACAAGCGGATGCTCTACTACTACTTCGGCAACAAGGAGGCGCTGTTCCTCGCGGTGCTGGAAGGCGCGTATGCGCGCATCCGCGCGGCGGAAGGCGAATTGCGCCTGCTCGACCTGGGTCCCGATCTCGCGGTGCGGCGACTCGTCGAATTCACGTGGGACTACTACCTTGCCCATCCCGAGTTCATCACGCTGCTCAACAACGAGAACCTGTACCACGCGAAGCATCTCAAGCAGTCGGCGCGCATTCGCGCGATGAACTCGCCGCTGATCGCCAACCTGCGCACGATCGTCCGCCGCGGCAACGAGGCGGGGATATTCCACGCCAGCGCCGATGCGCTCGAACTCTACGTCTCGATCGCCGCGCTGTCGTACTTCTACCTGTCCAACATCGCCACGCTGTCGACGGTGTTCGCGCGAGACCTCACCACGCCGTCGGCGCGCCGCAAGCGCGTCGCGCACATGCAGCACATGGTGATGGCGTCACTGGTGGTGCGTGAATCCGACGTGCCGCGCTCGCGCAAGGCGACATGAGCGGCATGCGCAGCCGTCCGGCTTGGCAGCGCGTGCTGCTTTCGGCTTGGGTGCGCCCGGTGCTGCTGATCCTGCTGCTGTTGGTGCTGTGGGATGTGACGATCCGCGTGTTTCGAATTCCCCCGTACCTGGTTCCGACGCCGTGGGCAGTGGTGCAGCAGCTCTACGGCGAATGGCCGAAGCTGTGGCGCGAAGCGCTGGTGACGACCTATGCAACGCTCGGCGGCTTCGGGCTGTCGATCGCGTTCGGCATCCCGATGGCGTTGTGCATCGCGTATTCGCGCACGATCGAAAGCTTCGTCTATCCGTTGCTGGTGTTTTCGCAGAGCGTGCCGAAGGTCGCGATCGCGCCGCTGTTCGTCGTCTGGTTCGGCTTCGGCATCTTTCCCAAGGTCATCTGCGCGTTCATGCTCGGCTTTTTCCCGATCGTCGTGTCGACGGTGATGGGATTCAAGTCGGTCGAGCCCGACATGATCGACCTCGCGCGCTCGATGAAGGCAAGCAAGCTGCAGACGTTCCTGCGCATCCGCTTCCCGCAGGCGCTGCCGTCCATTTTCGCTGGACTCAAGGTGTCGGTGACGCTCGCCGTCGTCGGCGCGGTGGTCGGCGAATTCGTCGGATCCAATTCCGGAATCGGGTATTTGCTTCAGATCGCCAACGGCAATTTCGACCTGCCGCTGATGTTCGCGGGACTGACCGTGCTGTCGGCGATCGGCGTCCTGCTGTTTGTCGTCGTCGACGTCGTCGAGCACCTGCTGATTCCCTGGCATGCCTCGCATCGCAGCGACTTTGCCGCGACCGCTTAGTTGTCCACCTGAAACACGGCCGGCATCATTTTCACCAACGGAGGAGCACTCATGTTCAAGCGACTGACCATCACCGCCGCGGCGCTCGCGTTCGCGCTCGTCGGCAGCACCGCCTTTGCGCAGGCCAAGGCCAAGGACAAGGTCACGGTACTGCTCAACTGGTACACGTATAGCGAGCACGCGCCTCTCTACCTGGGGCTCGAGCGCGGTTACTTCGCCGACGAGGGCATCGATCTCGACATCCAGGAGGGCCGCGGTTCCGGCGTGACGATCCAGGCGGTCGCCGCGGGAACCGCCACCGTCGGCTATGCCGACGTCGCGACGATGATCAAGGCGGCGTCGAAGGGTGCGCCGGTGATCGCCGTCGGCGTCGCGCTGCAGACGTCGCCGATGTCGGTCATGGGATTCGCCGACAAGAACATCCGCAAGCCCGCCGACATAAAGGGCAAGATCGTGGCCGTGACGCCGGGAGACTCGATGTCGCAGGTGTGGCCGCTGTTCCTCAAGAAGACCGGCCTCAAGGAAACCGAATTCACGACGGTGTCGGGCGACGCGCAGACGAAGCTCAACGCGGTGATGACGGGCAAGGCCGACCTGCTGCTGGGCTACGTGATGGACCAGGCGATCAAGCTGCAGGACGGCGCGCACAAGGACGTCCGCCCGATTCGCTTCGCCGACTTCGGCGTCAACATGGTGAGTTCGGGCTTCATCGTGCAGAGGGACTACCTGAAGGAACACCCGGACGTCATCAAGCGCTTCCTCAAGGCGGCGACGCGCTCGCTCGAGGAAGGTGCGAAGAACCCCGAAGCCGCCATCGACGCGATGCTGAAGGACAAGCCGAAGTCAGGCGTCAAGGAAACGGCGCTGGTCGGCATGAAGGCGACGGCGGCGCTGTACAAGGGTCCGGACAATCCAAAGGATCGTCCGCTACGCGTGGGCGCGAAGAACATGCAGGAGACGATGGCGCTGCTCGAGGAATACGGAGGCATGGACAAGGCCACCGCCGGCAAGGCCGAGGACTACTACACCAACGCCTACCTGCCCTAAGCCACGACTGCACGCACGGCGCCCGGGCGGTCCTGGGCGCCGTGTCGCTCCTGATGCCCGCCGCAACGGCTGCTCCTCGCGTGTCGACACCGTTCATCCAGATCGATGGCGTCAGCAAGACCTACCAGACCGCCGACGGTCCGGTGGCGTCGCTGACGCCGCTCACCTTCGACATTCGCGAAGGCGAGTTCCTGACGATCGTCGGGCCGTCCGGATGCGGCAAGTCGACGCTTCTGAAAATGGTGGCCGGGCTGTTGCCGGCGACGACGGGGACCATCGCGCTCGGCGGTGCGAAAGTCGACGGCCCGCCCGACAACGTCGGCATCGTGTTCCAGAGCCCGGTGCTGCTCGGCTGGCGCAACGTGCTCGACAACATCCTGCTGCAGATCGAGATGCGCAAGCTGCCCCGCGCGCGCTACGTCGACAAGGCGCGCGCGCTGATCGAGACCACAGGACTCGCCGGTTTCGAGCGCAAGTTCCCGTGGCAGCTGTCGGGCGGCATGCAGCAGCGCGCGTCGATCTGTCGTGCACTGGTGCATGATCCCGCGGTGCTGCTGATGGACGAGCCGTTCGGCGCGCTCGACGCGATGACGCGCGAGCGGATGAACCTCGAGCTGCAGCGCATCTGGTCGGCGACGCGCAAGACGGTGCTCTTCATCACGCACAGCATTCCCGAGGCGGTGTTCCTCGCCGACCGCGTGCTGGTGATGAGCGAGCGCCCGGGATCGATCGCGGCAATCTACGACGTCGAGCTGCCACGGCCGCGCACGCTGTCGGTGATGGCCGATCCGGCGTTCGTCGCGTTGACGCAGAAGATCCGCACGCACTTCTATTCGCAGGGAACGCTCGACGCGTGACGTGATGGCGCGCAACGCTCCCGATTTCGTGATCGCCGGCGTCGAGCTGTTCGAACGCCCGACGCCGCTGCGCCTGCCGTTCCGCTTCGGCGCGGTGACGCTCACCGCGGCGCCACAGGCGTTCGTGCGCGTCACGCTGCGCTTCGCCGATGCCACGCACGCCACCGGAATGACGGCCGAGCTGATGGTGCCGAAATGGTTCGACAAGAATCCGGCGCTCTCCGACGATGACAACATCACGCAGCTGCGATTGTCGTTGCGGCTCGCCGCGGATGCCTACACGTCGGAAGCGCTGCCACGCACCGCGTTTGGCCATGCGGCAGCGCAGCTTGCCGGCATCGTCGCCGCCGGCGCGCGCCATCGGCTCCCGCCGCTCGCGGCCGCATTCGGCGCGGCCGAGATCGACAAGGCGATCGTCGACGCGTTGTGCCAACGCCTCGGCGTTTCCTTCGGCGATGCGCTGCGCGCCAACGCGATCGGCCTCGACGCGGCGCTGACACCCGATCTCGCCGATGCCGACTTCGACGCGTTTCTGGCAGCTTTAGATGCCGCGCCGACGATCGAGTGTCGCCACACGGTCGGCATGGCGGACGCGATCGACGCCGGCGAAGCGAGCATCGGCGACGGCCTGCCGGCGACGCTGGCCGACGCGGTCGCCGTCTACGGACTGCGCTGGCTCAAGCTGAAGCTCGGCGGCCGCGCGGACGAAGACCTCGCGCGGCTCGCTCGCATCGCGCGCGTGCTCGATCACCTTCCCGCGTATCGCACGACGCTCGACGGCAACGAGCAGTACGAGGTCGCTGCGTTGGCGGAATTCGTCGCGCGCCTGCGTACCGAGCCTGCGCTGGCGAGATTGGCTGCGAGCGTCGCGTGGATCGAGCAGCCGATCGCGCGCGCGGCGACGATGCATACCGACGTCGCGCCGCTGGCGCGCGCGTGGCCGCTGATGATCGACGAGGCCGACGACGGCTATGCGGCGTATCCGCGCGCACGCGCGCTTGGCTACGCGGGCGTGTCGAGCAAGAGCTGCAAGGGACTCTACAAGGCGCTCGTCAATCGCCTGCGCGTGACGCGATTCGAAGCGGCGGGCGCGCGCGCGTTCGTGTCGGCGGAGGACCTGACGGCGCAGGCGGGGCTCGCCGTGCAGCAGGACTGCGCGCTCGCCGCGATCCTCGGCTGCTCGCACGCCGAGCGCAACGGCCACCACTACGCAGACGGGATGTCGGCGGCGCCGCGCGACGAGCAACGCCGCTTCGTCGCCGCGCATCCTGACCTGTACAGCGACGTCAACGGCGTCGCCTGCCTTCGAGTGCACGACGGGCGGATCGACCTGGGCTCGCTGGATGCGCCTGGGTTCGCGCATCGCGCCGATCCCGACTTCCACGCGCTGACGCCGATATCCGTCGCCACCGCGCAACCGTCAACCTGCGAGTAGACATGGAAACGCTTCGCCTCGGCATCATCATGAACGGTCGGCGCTGGAAACGGCAC
>JBDTWY010000049.1:0-22207 GCA_040006455.1 Betaproteobacteria bacterium
GACGCCAGCTTCAGGTCGACGTCCATGCCGTTGTGCGACAGCAGCACGACCACCTGGGCGCCCTTGCTGCGCGCGATGTCGATGACTTTCTGCAGGTTGTCTTCCTGGATGCCGAAGGTCCACTCCGGCACGAAGTAGCGTGGATTGGCGATCGGTGTGTAGGGGAACGCCTGGCCGATGATCGCGACGGCGACGCCGTTGACCTCGCGCATCACGTAGGGCGCGAACACCGGATCGCCAAAATCCACGGTGCGCACGTTCTGCGCAACGAAGTCGATGTGGCCGGCGAGGTCGCGCGCGATGGCCTCCTGCACGCGCGCGGCGCCGTACGTGAATTCCCAGTGCGCCGTCATCACGTCGACGCGCAGCAGCTTGCAGGCATCGATCATGTCCTGGCCGCGCGTCCACAGCGACGTCGCCGAGCCCTGCCAGGTGTCGCCGCCGTCGAGCAGCAGCGCGCCCGGACGCGACGCGCGCATGCGCGCAACTAGCGTCGCGAGATGCGCGAAGCCGCCCATCGCGCCATAGGCGCTGGCGGCGCGCGCGAAGTCGATGCAGCTGAACGCATGCGCGCCGCGCGTGCCTGGCGCAATGCCGAAGTGCCGCAGCAGCGCTTCGCCCACGAGGTGCGGCGGCTTGCCGCGCGCGCTGCCCGGGCCAATGTTGACGCTCGGCTCGCGGAAGTACGTCGGGTTGAGCTGCGCATGGCAGTCGGTGAAATGCAGCAGTGACACGTTGCCGAATGGCGCGATCGCGTCGTAGAAGTGCTCCTGCGCCGTGCCGTCGAGCGCGGTCGCGCAGCCGAGCGGCAGTCCCGCGGCCGCAGCGGCGGCGAGCGCCTGCAGGAAATCGCGGCGGCGCATCGCGCGTCAACGCCAGCGCCGGCGCGCGCGGCGGCCGGGCATTACTGGTTGACCGGCGACTTGGGATCCATCAGCAGCGCGACCACGTCCTTGATCTGCTGCTCGCTCAGGATGCCGTGCGTGCCGAAGCGCGGCATGTTGGAGCACGCCGCGTACGCTTCGGCGTTGTAGACCTTGCCGTACGCGTACTTGCGGATTTCGTCGTTGTACCCGCGCAGCTTGCCGAACTGGTAGAGCGACGGGCCGATCGTGCCGTAGGAAATCTCCTGTGGCGTCAGCTGGTGGCATGCGTAGCAGTTGCCGCCGACGGGGCCCTTCGGGTCGTCGGAAGACTGCTTGCCGCGGCCCTCCTGCGCGACTTTTTCGCCCGCTTTCCAGTCGCCGAGGTAATGGCCGTCGGCGGGCCACTTGATCTGTGCGAGGTTCGCCTTCTCGAGTCGCGTCGCGGTATCGGCCGGCAATGGCTTGCCGAAATATTCGCTGCAGACACGCTGCGTCTCGTCCTGGTCGACGCGATCCATCGTCGCCTGTCCCTTGGCCTTGAACGACGACTTGAGCATCGCCACGGTGTCGGCATGCAGCTCCGTGTCGGACGGCATCGATGCGCAACCGACGATGATCGCGGCAGCGGCGAACAGCGTGAGCGTGCCGATCAATGTGCGTTTCATCTTGAATTCCTTTCGCCGAATCAGCGCTTCAGCGCCGGACCGTCGTACACGGCGCCGTTGGCGTTGTAGGCGAGGTAGGTCGTCAACGCGATCGATGCCGGCGAGCCGAATACCAGATCGGGAAAGCGCTGCTGGCGGAAGCAGTCATTGAGACGCCACTGCATCGTGCGCAACTCACCCTGCGAAACGCGATAGGCCGGCCACGTCGCATACGCCTTCTGCGCGCCGGCCTTCTTGGTGAGGTCCGGAAGGTCCTGCAGCCGAATGCGCTTGTTATCCTCGCCGTGGCAGGTCGCACAGGCGAAGTCGTGCGAGCCGCCGCGATAGAAGAAAATCTTCTCGCCCATCGCGTACATCTTCTTCATCTGCGGATCGGCGAGCGACACGTCGATCACCGTGCCCCTCGATTGCGCCGTCACGTAGGCGGCGAGCGCCTCGATGTTCGAGCGCTGCCCGGGGCCGCCGAACAGCGTCTTGTGCGCGTCGGCTTCGCTGATGCCCTGCAGCGTCGTCATGCAGTGAATGAGGCGCGTCTCGAGGTCCATTACGCTGCCGGTGTCGGCGAAGTAGCGCGGCAGGTGCGCGTACGCGCCCTTGACCACGCCCGGACCCACGCCGAGATCGCATTTTTCGAACGACGCCTTTTTCGGGCCCTGCGCTTCCTTCCACATCGCTTCGCCCCGCGCTTCCCACAATTCGGCCGGATTGCCGTCGGCGAGCGCCTGCCGGTATTTCTCGATTTCCGCGGCGGTGTCCTTGCCTTGCGCGTGCGCGCCGATCGTCGCCATCGCGAAGAGCGCGGCGCCGGCGACGGCGACGGCGGCCAGTGTCGAGCGGTTCATCGTCGTCTCCCTGTCGCGTGCGTCACGCGATCGTCGCTTCGTCGGTGCGCTTCTCGCCGCGGTTGTCGGTCCACGTGATGACGATCTTGTCACCCTTCTGGCCGCCCTTGAACTTGAACGACAGGAACGGATTCTTCGAGACCGCCGTGCCCCACTGTGCGGACAGCACGGTCTTGCCGGCGCAAGTGACATCGACGTGCTGGATGAACCATGCGGGAATCACCTTGCCCTGCGAATCCTTGCGCTGGCCGGTTTCCATTTCATGGCTCATCAGCACCTTGACCTCGGTCGCGTCGCCGAGCTGGTTGGCGCGAATTTTCATCGGATCTGGCATCGGTCTACCTTCTCGAGAATGTTTGCATGCCGGTGTTAGTCGGCCACCGCCGCGCTGCGGACGACCTGCCCGCGATCACCGCCGCGTCACGAACGGCTCAGCCGCCGCAGCCGCCCAGCGTGACCTTGATTTCCTTCGACGCCACGTAGAACTTGCCGTCGGCCTTCACGAGTGCATAGACGTTCGAGGTTTGCGCCATCTTCACGCGCGTCGTGATTGACGGATCCGTTCCCTGCGGAATGTCGAACACCGCCGCCAGCATGTTCGGATTCTTTTCGATCAGGATCGCGATCGATTCGGTCTTGGGCAGCGCGCTGACGACGCTGATCGGCACAACCGCGCCGTTTTCCGCGATATCCGGCGTGGCGACGAACGTCACGTCCTTGCTCGGCGCCGGCGACGAGCCATTCAACGCCTTCATCGTCTCGTCCATCGAGTGCGCGTCGAACGCCGATTTGTTCCACGTTTCGGCGCCGGCGATTCCCGGAGCGAGCCAGCCGGCCGCGGAAAGAAGCGTCAATAGCGAAAGCGAAGCGCCCTGCTGAAGCGCCTTGCGTCGTGTCTGATCGATGTCGGCCATGGCGTTCCCCTGTTCGTCTGGTTTCATTCTAGCAGTCCCGCGACGGGTACATCACGGCCGGCGCACAGGTCCCGCGGATGTCATTCATGGGGCGCCGTCGAGGATCCACCGCAGCAGCGCCCGCGCGTCGGCATCGGGCAACGATTGCGCAGGCATCGGCACGCTACCCCACGCGCCGCTGCCGCCGTCGCGCAATTTCGCGACAAGACGAGCCGGCGCGCCCGCGTCGTCGTGATAGCGCGCGGCGACTTCGCGAAACGACGGGCCGACGACGCGCGCATCGACCGCATGACACGCGATGCAACCGGCGTGCCGCGCTAGGGCAGTCCCCACCTCGCCCGGGGTGGGCGCCGCAGCGACGTGAGTGAACGAGCGCATCTGCGACGCGATGTCGCCATGAGTGCCCACCGCGTAGTCCGGCAGCCGCGACGTCACGGCCACCTGCTGCACGCAATCGTGCATGCACTCGGCATTGTGCGTGTCGGAGACGCCGTCGCGCCGCATCAGGCCGTGCGCGGTCGTGAACCCGTCGCGATTGGGCATTCGCAGCGACGCCAGCGACGCGGCGTCGAGCGTGACGTCGTCGCGGACGATGTCGTTGAGGTTCAGTACGTACGCGGTCAGCGCATACACCTCGTCGGCAGTGAGCGACTGCGGCGCGGTGAGCGGCATCGCGCGGCGGATGTAGTCGAACAGCGTGGTCGCGTAGTTGAGCTTGCTGCCGGTGGTGCGCACAGGCTGCGCGGTGCCGAGCGAGCCCACGCCACCCGCGATCAGCAGGTAACTGTTGGACTCGCCGAACGTGCCGTGGCAGCTCGCGCACTTGGCGTCGTAGATCTTCTGGCCCTCACGCACGCTGCCGTGCCCCGGCGGCAAACCGCGTCCGTCGGGGCGCACGTCGATATCCCAGCCGGCAATTTCAGCGGGTGTCGCAGCCTTGCCGAAACCGAACGGCGCCACGTCGCGCGCGACAACCGGCGTCGTGAACATCGCCAGCGTGGCCAGCGCCGCGGCGAGCGCCATGGCATGGACGCTAACCGACCTGCACATTACTGACCGCGCCGTCGGCACCGACGCGCCACGTCTGGATGGCGTTGTTGTGATAGATCGAGCGGGTACCGCGTACCGCGCGCAGCTGGCGGATCGCCGGCTGCACGAAGCCCGTGTCGTCGACCACCCGCGATTGCAGCAGCGCAGGCGCGCCGTCCCATCGCCAGTCGACGCGAAAGCGCGTCAATGCCTTGGCAAGCACCGGCGTCTGCAGCGTCGCGCGACGCCAGTTGCGCCCGGCATCGGTCGACACGTCAACCGCGCGCACCTTGCCGCGGCCCGACCATGCGAGGCCGGTGATCTCGTGATAATCGCGATCGAGCAGCGTCATGCCCCCCGATGGCGACGTGATCACGCTTTTCGCCTCCTGGATCCACGTGTACTGGCGGTGCATGCCGTTCGGCATCATGTCGACGTAGTGCAGCGACTCCTCGCGCGTGTTGAACGGCGTGTCGCCGATCTTGAGCCGCCGCAGCCACTTGACGCTCGACACGCCTTGCACGCCCGGTACGACCAGGCGCAGCGGATAGCCCTGCTCGGGCCGCAGCATCTCGCCGTTCTGGCCGTAGCAGACCAGCACGTCGTCGAGCGCGAATTCGATCGGGATCGTGCGGGTCAGCGCGGCGCCGTCGGCGCCTTCTGCGAGGATGAACCTGCCGCGCGCCTGGTCGTAGCCGACTTCGTCGAGCAGCGTGGCGAGTGGCACGCCGGTCCACTCGCTGCATCCCAGCATGCCGTGCGTGTACTGCACCGTGGGCACGGCGACATTGCCCCATTCCATGCCGGTGTTGGCGCCGCATTCGATGAAGTGGATCCGCGACACCGACGGAAAACGCAGGATGTCGTCCATCGTGAAGATGCGCGGTGCGCGGCACAGCCCGTGGATCATCAGCCGGTGCTCGGCCGGGTGCACGTCGGGGACGCCCGCGTGGTGCCGCTCGAAGTGCAATCCCGACGGCGTGATGGCGCCGAACAGGTTCTGCAGCGGCGTGAACGCCACCGACGAATACGGCGTGCGCGTGAGACCCGGGCTGTCGCGGCGCACGATGTTGGCCTCGTATTTCGCCGGCACGCCATACGGTGACGTCAGGATCGGCGCACCCAGCGTACGGCTCCACTCCGGAATGTCGGGCGGAGGGCTGGCTGCGACCGTACCGGCGGCTTTCGCCGCCGTCAGCGCAGCGCCACTCAACAACGCCGCGCGCTTCAGGAATCCGCGACGCGATGCCGCAGCATCGATCTCGATCGCAGGTGCGGGAAGTATCCGCCCTGGCGTTCGCGCGGTCATCGGTCAGTGCTCGTTGGCGAATTCGAGCAAGCCGAGCTTCAATGGCTCGCGCTCGTCGATGCGGCTTGCGATCTGCACACAGACGTTGCGGCAGATCTCGACGAATTCCGGGTCGTCGACGCGGTAGAAGACGGTGCTGCCGTCGCGCCTGCGCGTGACGACGCCGGCCTGGTGCATCAGCGCCAGGTGGCGCGAAACGTTGGTCTGCGTGGCGCCGGTGGCCTCGACGATCTGTGACACCGAGCGCTCGTCGCGGCAGATCGCGTGCAGGATCTTGAGACGCGTCGGTTCCGACAGCAGGGAGAAATGCCGCGCGACGATGGCGAAGACCGCATCGAGCTCACTGGAATCGGTCGCGTGAGCGGCCGGCTTGACGCGAGCGTTCCGTTTGCGCAGGATCACCCGTATGAGCGTATGCGCATATGCTGATCGATGTCAAGCATTCGCAGCCAGCGGGCATTCGGTGCCGCCGATGGCGCCGTCTGGAAACCATTGCACTTCATGGCCGACTCTTCTCCGTGGGAGGACGGCCGGAGTCCGGGCGGGTTTAGCGCAAAAGGGAGGACACCGCGCGCGCGATCTATCGAAATTCGCAAGTTTTTGCCGACGCGATCGCCCGCCTGCCCCGAATAAGGGAAAAATGCCGCCATGAAACACCTTCGCGCCTTGGTCCGAGACGCCGCCGGAATCTGGGAGATCGCACGCTCGGGGGACCTCCGCGGCGGGGCCGAGGCGGCTCGCCAGGCTCTCGCTGACGCGCTTCCGCCCGGCACGAGGGTCAACAGGGCCGAACTACATCTGGTGGCTGCATTCTGCGCAATGCGGCAGGGAGGACACGCCGAGGCGCTCCGCGAGCTCGATGCCGCCGTTCGCGAAAACGCACCGCCGGGCAACGATGCCGGTACGGCGATGCGCATCGACACGTGGCGTGCCGAGCTCGCGTATTTCCAGGGTCGCTACTCGCAAGCCGATGACATCGTCGACCGCCTGATCGTGCGCCTGGAAGAATCGGGCGACCTGGCCTATGCGGCATTTGCGCTGCGCATACGCATCGCGATCCTGCTTGCGAGAGTCGACTACGACGGCATCTCCGCGATCGCCGAACGCGCCATCCGGATCGCGCGGGCCAGCGGCGACAGGTACGTAATGGTGCAGGTCTTCAACATATTGGGCGCCGCGCATTTCGACCGCGCCACGTCGAAGCTGGATGCGCCCCACGCGCGCATGCACCTGACGTCGATCGATCCGCGCGACGCGGCACCGATGGAAACCGACGCGCGCGAAGCGTTGCGGCTGTTCGAAAACGCGCGCGACGTCGCCATTTCCGCACACTACGAATATGCCGCATGGTACGTGGCTGGCAACATCGAACGCCTGCAAATCCTGCTGGGCCATGCCGACCACGCGGTCCGTGCGATCCGCAAGCGCCTCGGCGTGCTGCAATCGCATGGCGCCCGCTACGACGAGATCGTCACGCGATCGAATCTCGCGTGGGGATTGCGAACGCTGGGACGCTATCCCGAAGCGCTGCACGAGCTCGATGTCGCGCAGCACATGGCGCGTGAAACGGGCACGTTCAACGTGCTGCTCGAGTTTCTCGAATACGACCGGTCAGTGGTCCTCGATGCATTGGGGGACACCGCCGCCGCGCGTGCGAGCTACCGGCGCTATCTGCACCTGGCGGCGCCACAAAATGGCCATGCGCGGAGCTCACCGGGCAGTGTGCGAAGTGGCGCAGCCACGCGTCCGCTCGAGCCCGCGTTTCTCAAGCGCGCGGATTGGTACGCCAAGGAACGACTGGGCGAGGCATTCACGATGGCGGAGCTCGCCGCACATTGCGGCGTCAGCCTGCGTACGCTGGAAAAGTCGTTCACGGACTTTCGCGGCATCACGCCGGTCGCGCACGTGCGCAATCTGCGCCTCGACCATGCGCTGCAGGCGCTCGTTGAGGGCGCCTGCAGCGTGGCGGAAGTGGCGTCGCGTTGCGGGTTCGGCAGCCCGACGACCTTCGCGATCGAGTTTCGCAAGCGTTTCGGCGTGTCGCCGCGACAACGCAAGCGCGCACGGTCATGCCCCGTGTCGCCAACGCCGGAGCAGCAACAACCGCTGGGTCCAGCACATGGGTAGGCGCGCCGTCGGCGCCGCAATCAATGCAGCGTGGCGCTGGAAAGAAAGCGAAGCAGCCGGCCGCTCGACAGCTTGTAGATGCCCTCGCCCATGTCCTGCGCGCCATCGAAATCGGCGCGAGTGAACTCATAGTCACTGTCGCCGCTCGTCGCCTCGAGCACGACATCGTCCGGCGCCGTGTATTCGTCCGGCACTCGCAGGTATTCGGTCTCGCAGACGACTCCATCGATCAGGACGAAGTCGGAATCGTGCATCGTGTGAACGAGGGTCATGGTTGCCAGGTCTCCGTAGCCGGGGACAGCCGCGGTCCCGTCGCTTGCAAGGTGCGGGCGGATTCCCGCAGTTTCAACCGCGGCGCCCGCCACCCCGGCACACCGCCACGATGCCGGATCGAGGACTGCGAAGCAATGGCCCGAATGCTGATTCCAGCGGTGCCGGCGGTGAAGGCGCGACCTGCGAACAACAGAATCGCGCGGTCAGCCGGCGCTGACCATCGCGCGGATGAAGTTCGGCAGCGCCAGCGCCGCGCGATGCATGTCGCCGTTGTAGTACTGCAACTCGGTCAGTCCGCGACGCACGATGCGGCGATCGACTTCCATCGACGTCATGTGACGCGGATCGAGCGTCGACGAGCACATCACCATCATCCACAACCCGCCGTAGAGCGGCACCGACGTCAGGTAGGGCGAGACGATCGGGAACGCCGCGCGCAGGTCCTTCAGCACGTCGCGGATCCGCGACGCATGCGCGATCGGGCTGGCGATGTGCATCGTCAACGCGCCCACCGGTGACAATCGCGCCGCGCAGGCGTTGTAGAAGTCGGGCGTGTAGAGCGCTGTGGAAGGCCCGCCCGGATCCGTCAGGTCGAGCACGACCAGGTCGAAAGTCTCGGTTGAATTGCGCACGAACGCGAAGCCGTCCTCGATGCGCAGCGTGACGCGGGGATCGTCGAGGCAGCCCTTATGCACGTTGGCCAGGTACTTGCGCGAAATGTCGACCACCGCGAGATCGATCTCGACCAGCGTCACCGATTTCATCGACGCATACTTGAGGAGCTCTTCCGCCGAGCCGCCATCGCCGCCGCCGACGACCAGCGCGCGCTCGGGTTGCGGATGCGTGATCGCCGCCGGATGCACGAGGTTCTCGTGATAGAAGAACTCGTCCCGCTCCGACGTCATGAAGTGCCCGTCGAGGCGGAACAGCTTGCCGAACGGCACGGTGTCGTGCACTTCAACCATCTGCAACGGCGAGCGGAATTTCTCGATCGCGCGCGACGAGCGGATGAAGTAACCCCAATCGTCGGTCAGGTACTCGGTCATCGCCCCCGGGGCGAGGTCTGCCGGGGGGCTTTCAGCCATTGGCGCCACCGCGATGAATCGCCTGGAAGCGCGTGCGCGCAGGTCTCAGCACCTTTTCGAGCGCGTGGAACAGCGCCTCGGCCTTGCCCGAATTGTCGGTCGTGTAGTTGCAGACGTAGACGTCGATCGTCACCGACCCGATCTCCGGCCACGTATGCACGGCGAGATGCGATTCGGCGAGGATCACCGCGCCGGTGACGCCTTGCGGCTCGAACTGATGGAAGCGTTCGCCGACGGTGGTGAGGCCCGCTTCGTCGACGGCGCGCAGGCACAGCGCGCGCAGCGCGTCGGCGTCGAGCATTTCAGGTGTCGTGGCCGGGCAGCCATACCACTCGCCCAGCAGATGGATTCCGTCCATCAGCCCCTCCCGGAGAATCTGCCTGTGCCGCCTTTACTTCCTGAATGCGCGCGGGACCCAGCATGAGGTGTTGCGAATTCGGCGTCGACCCCGCTTCTCTACCGACGAGAAAGGGATTCGCGAGGATTTTTGTCGAAGCCGGGCGGAACATCAAATTATTGCATGAAATGGCGCTTTTCGCCATAATTTCAAGCTCTTTTGCGCTGCAGCACCCCGTCGCGGCGCCCTCCAAAGCCATCCATGCCCGCGCACGCCTCGCCCTCGCCACGCCCTTCCGCCGCCACCGACCCGACGCTCGCCAACGCGATCCGCGCGCTGGCGATGGATGCCGTCGAAGCCGCCAAATCCGGGCATCCCGGGATGCCGATGGGAATGGCCGAAATCGCGCTCGCGCTCTGGCGCGGCCACTACCGCCACGATCCCGCGCATCCGCAATGGCCCGATCGCGACCGCTTCATGCTGTCGAACGGTCACGGCTCGATGTTGCAATACGCGCTGCTGCATCTCACCGGCTACGACCTGCCGATGGACGAGCTGCGCCAATTCCGCCAGTTGGGCTCGCAGACGCCCGGCCACCCCGAAGTCGGTGTCACGCCCGGCGTCGAGACCACCACCGGGCCGCTCGGGCAGGGCCTGGCCAACGCCGTGGGGATGGCGCTCGCCGAGCGCCTGATGGCCGACACCTTCAATCGCCCGGGGCACGCGATCGTCGATCACCGCACCTGGGTGTTCCTCGGTGACGGCTGCCTGATGGAAGGCATTTCGCACGAGGTGTCGTCGCTCGCCGGCACGTGGGGACTGGAAAAGCTGACGGCGTTCTACGACGACAACGGCATTTCCATCGATGGCGAGGTGCGCGGCTGGTTCACCGACGACACGCCGGCGCGCTTCGCGGCCTACGGCTGGCACGTGATCCGCGCCGTCGATGGCCACGACGTCGGCGCGGTCGACGCGGCGATCCGCGAGGCCAAGGCCACCCGCGGCCGGCCGACGCTGATCTGCTGCAAGACGGTGATCGCGCGCGGCTCGCCGGGCAAGCACGGCACGTCCGAAGCGCACGGCGCAGCGCTCGGCCCCAAGGAAGTGGAGGCGACGCGTGTCGCACTCGGCTGGACCGATCCGCCGTTCGTGATTTCCGACGCCGTCTACGCAGGCTGGGACGCGCGGCCGGCGGGCGCGCGGCTGACCTCGCAATGGAACGCGAGATTCGCCGCCTATCGCGCCGCGCACCCGCCGCTCGCCGATGAGTTCGAGCGGCGGATGGCCGGCAAGCTGCCGGAGAATTTCGCGGTGACCGCGCGCGCTTTCGTCGACGCGCAGGCGGCGAAGGCCGAGACGGTCGCCACGCGCAAGGCGTCGCAGCAGGCGATCGAGGCGTTCGCCAAGGCGTTGCCGGAAATGCTCGGCGGATCGGCGGACCTGACGGGGAGCGTATTCACCAACTGGTCGGGCAGCCATCCGGTGTCGAAGGATGCGACCGGCAACTACGTCAACTACGGCGTACGCGAGTTCGGCATGGCGGCGATCGGCAACGGCATCGCGCTGCACGGCGGGCTGATTGCGTATTCGGGCACGTTCCTCACGTTCTCCGATTATTCGCGCAATGCGCTGCGGATGGCAGCGCTGATGAAGCTGCGCAACGTCTTCGTGTTCACGCACGATTCGATCGGCCTTGGCGAGGACGGCCCCACGCACCAGTCGGTGGAACACGTCGCCGCGTTGCGCCTCATCCCCGGCATGGATGTCTGGCGGCCGTGCGACACCGTCGAGACCGCGGTCGCGTGGTCGGCGACCCTCATGCGCGACGACGGTCCCACGTGCCTGATCCTGTCGCGGCAGAACATCGCGTTCGCGACGCGCGAACCCGGGCAGATCGCCGCCATCGCGCGCGGCGGCTACGTACTGCGCGATTTCACCGGCACGCCGGGTGCGCAGCGCGCGCTGGTGATCGCCACCGGTTCCGAAGTGCCGCTCGCGCTGGCGGCGCGCGACGCGCTCGCCGCCGAAGGTATCGACCTGCGGGTCGTGTCGATGCCGTCGACGTCGGTGTTCGACCGCCAGGACGCCGCGTATCGGGCCAGCGTGTTGCCGCGCGGTGTCGCGCGCACCGCGGTCGAGGCCGGCGTCACGCAGGGCTGGCGCAAGTATGTCGGCGCCGAGGACGACCCGCGCGCCGCCGTGGTCGGCATCGACCGCTTCGGCGAGTCGGCACCGGCGGGCGTGCTGTTCAAGCACTTCGGGTTTACCGTCGAGCACATCACCGCCGCGGTGCGCGGTACGCTCGCTCAATGATCGACGTCCGCATTCGCCGCGCCACCGTCGACGACGCCGTCGCGATCGCGCGCGTGCGCGTGGAGAGCTGGCGCACCACCTATCGCGGCATGATTCCGCAGTCGTACCTCGATTCGATGACCGTGGAGGCGAGCGCCACGCTGTGGGACAAGTCGCTGTCGGCGCAAAGCGCGCGCTCGCAGGTGTTCGTCGCCGAGGACGCCGAAGGCGTGCTCGGCTTCGCTGCCGGGGTCGTGCTGCCGGAGGCCAAGCTGGGCTTCGATGCCGACCTGGCCGCCGTCTACCTTCGCCCCGCGTACCAGCGCCTGGGCCTTGGCAGCAAGCTCGTTGGCGTCACCGCCGCGGCGTTGCTCGCGCAGAAGGCGCAGAGCATGGTCGTCTGGGTGATCGCCGCCAACAAGGCGGCGCGCGACTTCTACCTGGCGCTCGGCGCCGCACTGGTCGTCGAGCAGCCGTTCCAATGGGATGGCATGGACCTCGTCGAGGCCGGCTATGGATGGCGCGACCTGCCGCAACTGGTCGCACGTTGCAACGCCGTTACACTGCACTGATGCAGCACCCCCCGTCACAGGAGACTCGAGCATGACGATCAAGGTCGCGATCAACGGCTACGGCCGCATCGGCCGCAACACGCTTCGCGCGCATTACGAAGGCGGCAAGAAACACGGGTTGGAAATCGTCGCCGTCAACGACCTCGGCAGCGCCGAGACCAACGCGCACCTGACACGCTACGACACCGCGCACGGCAAGTTTCCCGGCACCATCAGCGTCGAAGGCGACTCGATGGTCGTCAACGGCGACCGCATCAAGGTGCTCGCGATCCGCGACCCGGCGCAGCTGCCGTGGAGCATGCTGGGCGTCGACGTCGTCCTCGAATGCACGGGGTTCTTCACGACCAAGGAAAAGGCGTCCGCGCACCTGAAGGGCGGCGCCAAGAAGGTGATCATCTCGGCGCCCGGCGGCAAGGACGTCGACGCGACGATCGTCTACGGCGTCAACCACGGCGTGCTGAAGGCATCGCACACGGTGATCTCCAACGCGTCGTGCACGACCAATTGCCTCGCGCCGCTGGTCAAGCCGCTCAATGAAAAGATCGGCATCGTCAGCGGGCTGATGACCACCGTGCACGCGTACACCAACGACCAGGTGCTGACCGACGTCTATCACGAGGACTTGCGCCGCGCGCGTTCGGCGACGATGAACATGATCCCCACCAAGACCGGCGCCGCCAGCGCCGTCGGCCTGGTGATGCCCGAGCTCGCGGGCAAGCTCGACGGCTATGCGATCCGCGTGCCGACGATCAACGTCTCGATCGTCGACCTGTCGTTCATCGCCGCGCGCGACACCACCGCCGACGAGGTCAACGCCATCATGAAGGCGGCGTCGGAATCGGGGCCGCTGAAGGGCATCCTCAACTACAACACGGCGCCGCTGGTGTCGTCCGACTTCAACCATGATCCGGCGTCGTCGACCTTCGACGCGACGCTGACCAAGGTGTCGGGACGCCTCGTCAAGGTGTCGAGCTGGTATGACAACGAATGGGGATTCTCGAACCGGCTGCTCGACACGACGGTCGCGTTGATGAACGCGCGCTAGCGCGCGAGCGTCCCAGGCAATGCAGCCCACGATCGCCAATGCGCCGCCGGTGTCGATGAAGGCGCACGCGCTGCCGTTCGACGCCGATACCTTCGTGCTGTCGTATCCGAAGGCGGGGCGGACGTGGCTGCGCGCGATCGTCGGCAAGCTGCTCGTCGATCGCTACGGCTTTTCGGAACGCCGGATGCTCGACACGCAAGCGCTGACGCGGCTCGCGGGCATTCCGGCAATCGGCTTCGACCACGACGGCAGCGCGATGCGCTATCACGTCCGCTGGCAGGACATGCCCACCGACCGCGGCGTCTATGCGGGCAAGCGTGTGCTGCTGATGAATCGCGACGTGCGCGACAACCTCGTTTCGGCGTACCTGCAGGCGACGCGGCGCAACGGCGAATGGGGCGAGCCGATCTCGCCGTTCCTGCGCCACGACTGGTACGGCGTCGACAAGATCCTCGCGTTCCATCGCATCTGGTCGGCGAACCGGCAGGTGCCCGCGCAGTTCATGCACGTGCGCTACGAGGACCTGCATCGCGACACCGCCGGCACGCTGGCGCGCGTGCTGCCGTTCCTGGGCCTCGACGCCGACGCCGGCGCGATCGCCGCGGCGATCGACTATTGCCGCTTCGACAACCTGCGCCAAGCCGAGGTGGAGCAGCGCTTTCGCGGCAGCGCGCTGGTTCCCGGCCGCGTCGACGACCTCGAGTCGTACAAGGTGCGCAAGGGCAAGGTGGGCAACTACACCGAGTACCTGTCGGCGGACGACATCGCCTACATCGACGAAGCGGTCACCGCGCGCGGCTGCGAGTTCACGCGCGCGAGCCTCATCCACTGATCCACTGCGCGCGAGCCCACGAAAAGGTGCGACGAACATGGTTAATCCGTTCACGAACCATCCAGCAAGCGTCGGCGAAACGTACTGGCAGCACTTGCGCTTCGCGTTGCGCTTCGGCACGCGGATGACGCTGGGCGGCATCGCCGCGCTGGTGCACGCGCTGCTGCCGTTCTGCTTTAGCACCACCGCGGGCCGCATCAGCGACGAGCTCGTGCAGATGCGTGCGGCGGCGCGCGGTCGCACCGTCCGCGTCGTCGATGCGGTGACGCTGCAACCCTTCGACTTTTCGATCTGACATGCGATTCAAGCGCTTCGACGCGGTCGACGTGCGCGGCAGGCGCGTTTTCATCCGCGCCGACATGAACGTGCCGCAGGACGATGCCGGCGCCATCACCGACGACACGCGCATCCGCGCATCGTTGCCCGGCATCCGCGATGCGCTCGCGCGCGGCGCGGCGGTGATGGTGACGTCGCACCTGGGGCGACCCACCGAAGGCGCGTGGACCGCGGCCGACTCGCTGGCGCCGGTCGCCGCGCGTCTTGCACAGTTGCTGGGCCGCGATGTGCCGCTGATCCGCGACTGGGTCGACGGCGGCCCGTGGCACGACGCGTTGCGGCCCGGAGACCTCGTGCTGCTGGAAAACTGCCGGATCAATCGCGGCGAAAAAAAGGACGATCCGGCGCTCGCGCAGAAGATCGCCGCGCTGTGCGATGTCTACGTCAACGACGCTTTCGGCAGCGCGCATCGCGCCGAGGCGACGACGCATGGCGTCGCGCGCTACGCACCGGTTGCATGCGCGGGACCGTTGATGGCCGCCGAGCTCGACGCGCTGACGCTCGCTTTCGCGCAGCCGAAGCGCCCACTGGTGGCGATCGTCGCCGGTTCCAAGGTGTCCACCAAGCTGTCGATTCTCACTGCACTCGTCGCCAAGGTCGACGCGCTGATCGTCGGCGGCGGCATCGCCAACACGTTCATCCTCGCCGCGGGCGGCAGGATCGGGCGCTCGCTCGCCGAACCCGATCTCGTCGCCGAAGCCAAGGCGATTCTCGACCGCTTTCCCGGCAAGCTGCCGATCCCCGTCGACGCGGTGTGCGCGAAGCGGTTTGCCGCCGATGCGGCGCCGCAGTTGAAGGCGGTCGCTGATGTCGCCGACGACGACTTGATCCTCGATCTCGGTCCGCGCTCGGTCGCAGCACTGAAAACGATCGTCGCGGGCGCGGGGACGATCGTCTGGAACGGGCCGGTCGGCGTGTTCGAGTTCGACGCGTTCGCGTCCGGCACGCGCGCGCTGGCCGAGGCGATCGCCGCATCGGACGCCTATTCGATCGCCGGCGGCGGCGACACGATCGCCGCGATCAACAAGTTCGGCGTCGCCGATCGCATCTCCTACATTTCCACCGCGGGCGGCGCATTCCTCGAGTTCCTCGAAGGCAAGACGCTGCCGGCGGTCGCCGCGCTGGAAGCGCGTGCCTGACGTGACCCTGCACCGCACGAACGGCGCCGAGTATTTCGTGGTCCGAACGATTCCCGTACCATCGGAAGTCACCTACCCGTCCCACTTTCTGGAAACACATGCCACGCGCCACCAAGATCGTCGCCACGCTGGGACCTGCCTGTTCGTCACCGGAGGTGCTCGCGCGCCTGCTCGCCGCCGGTGTCGACGTCGTGCGCCTCAATTTCTCGCACGGCACCGCCGCCGACCACATTGCGCGCGGCGAAGCCGTGCGCGAAGCCGCCAAGGCGCTCGGTCGCGAAGTCGCGATCATGGCCGACCTGCAAGGCCCCAAGATCCGCGTCGGCAAGTTCAAGGAGGGCAAGGTCGAGCTGGTGGCAGGACAGCAATTCATCCTCGACGCCGACGCCGAGCTGGGCGACATCGACCGCGTCGGACTCGACTACAAGGAACTGCCGCGCGACGTCAGCCGTGGTGCGATCCTGCTGCTCAACGACGGCTTGATCCGGCTCCGCGTCGACGCCGTCGACGGCCCGCGTATCGTCACGATCGTCGAGGTCGGCGGCGTGCTGTCGAACAACAAGGGCATCAACCGGATGGGCGGCGGGCTCACCGCGCCGGCGCTCACCGCCAAGGACATGGACGACGTCAAGACGGCGGCGCAGATCGGCGCCGACTATCTCGCCGTGTCGTTCCCGAAGAGCCGCCAGGACATGTACATGGCGCGCCAGTTGATTCGCGCGGCCGGCGGCAATGCGCTGCTGATCGCCAAGATCGAGCGCGCCGAGGCGATCACGGCGCTCGAGGAAATCATCGACGCCTCGGACGGCATCATGGTCGCGCGCGGCGACCTCGCCGTCGAGGTCGGCAACGCGTCGGTGCCCGGGCTGCAGAAGCGGATGATCCGCATGGCGCGTGACCAGAACAAGCTGACGATCACCGCCACGCAGATGATGGAGTCGATGATCCAGAATCCGGTGCCGACGCGCGCCGAAGTGTCCGACGTCGCCAACGCGGTGCTCGATGGCACCGATGCGGTGATGCTGTCGGCGGAAACGGCGAGCGGCAAGTATCCGGTGGAGACGGTCGACACGATGGCGCAGATCTGCGTCGAGGCCGAGAATTCGCGCACCGTCGAGCTCGATCGCGACTTCCTCAATCGCACGTTCACACGCATCGACCAGTCGATCGCAATGGCGACCATCTTCACCGCGTTCCACCTCAAGGTGAAGGCGATCGCGTCGCTGACCGATTCCGGCTCGACGGCGCTGTGGATGTCGCGCCACGACTGCGGCTGCCCGATCTTCGCGCTGACACCCAAGATGGCGACGCAGCGCAAGATGGCGCTCTATCGCAACGTGCGCTCGTTCTTCCTCGAGCAGAGCACCGACCGCGACGAGGTGCTGCGCGCCGCCGAGCACGAGCTGCTGCAGCGCGGCGAGGTCAAGCAGGGCGACCTCATCGTGATGACGATCGGCGAGCCGATGGGCAAGTCGGGTGGTACCAACACGATGAAGATCGTCAAGGTCGGCGAGCCGCACACCTGACCCGCCACGCGACGCAACCGCCGCGTGTTGCACCGCAAAATCCGGCCCCGGGGCGTGCTTGCGCCGCAGATCAGCCTTGCGCCCCAGTTAACTATCTGGTTAACTATTTGCCCATGCCCCGCGACAGCACCACGCGCAAGGTTGTGCGCAAGACTCCCGCCCCGGCGTTCGTTCGCGACGCCGACGCGAGCCGCGCGCGCATCCTCGACGCCGCGACGGCGGAATTCGCCGCGTTCGGCCTGGCCGGCGCGCGCGTCGACCGCATCGCCGTCGCCGCCGACGCCAACAAGCGGATGCTCTACTACTACTTCGGCAACAAGGAGGCGCTGTTCCTCGCGGTGCTGGAAGGCGCGTATGCGCGCATCCGCGCGGCGGAAGGCGAATTGCGCCTGCTCGACCTGGGTCCCGATCTCGCGGTGCGGCGACTCGTCGAATTCACGTGGGACTACTACCTTGCCCATCCCGAGTTCATCACGCTGCTCAACAACGAGAACCTGTACCACGCGAAGCATCTCAAGCAGTCGGCGCGCATTCGCGCGATGAACTCGCCGCTGATCGCCAACCTGCGCACGATCGTCCGCCGCGGCAACGAGGCGGGGATATTCCACGCCAGCGCCGATGCGCTCGAACTCTACGTCTCGATCGCCGCGCTGTCGTACTTCTACCTGTCCAACATCGCCACGCTGTCGACGGTGTTCGCGCGAGACCTCACCACGCCGTCGGCGCGCCGCAAGCGCGTCGCGCACATGCAGCACATGGTGATGGCGTCACTGGTGGTGCGTGAATCCGACGTGCCGCGCTCGCGCAAGGCGACATGAGCGGCATGCGCAGCCGTCCGGCTTGGCAGCGCGTGCTGCTTTCGGCTTGGGTGCGCCCGGTGCTGCTGATCCTGCTGCTGTTGGTGCTGTGGGATGTGACGATCCGCGTGTTTCGAATTCCCCCGTACCTGGTTCCGACGCCGTGGGCAGTGGTGCAGCAGCTCTACGGCGAATGGCCGAAGCTGTGGCGCGAAGCGCTGGTGACGACCTATGCAACGCTCGGCGGCTTCGGGCTGTCGATCGCGTTCGGCATCCCGATGGCGTTGTGCATCGCGTATTCGCGCACGATCGAAAGCTTCGTCTATCCGTTGCTGGTGTTTTCGCAGAGCGTGCCGAAGGTCGCGATCGCGCCGCTGTTCGTCGTCTGGTTCGGCTTCGGCATCTTTCCCAAGGTCATCTGCGCGTTCATGCTCGGCTTTTTCCCGATCGTCGTGTCGACGGTGATGGGATTCAAGTCGGTCGAGCCCGACATGATCGACCTCGCGCGCTCGATGAAGGCAAGCAAGCTGCAGACGTTCCTGCGCATCCGCTTCCCGCAGGCGCTGCCGTCCATTTTCGCTGGACTCAAGGTGTCGGTGACGCTCGCCGTCGTCGGCGCGGTGGTCGGCGAATTCGTCGGATCCAATTCCGGAATCGGGTATTTGCTTCAGATCGCCAACGGCAATTTCGACCTGCCGCTGATGTTCGCGGGACTGACCGTGCTGTCGGCGATCGGCGTCCTGCTGTTTGTCGTCGTCGACGTCGTCGAGCACCTGCTGATTCCCTGGCATGCCTCGCATCGCAGCGACTTTGCCGCGACCGCTTAGTTGTCCACCTGAAACACGGCCGGCATCATTTTCACCAACGGAGGAGCACTCATGTTCAAGCGACTGACCATCACCGCCGCGGCGCTCGCGTTCGCGCTCGTCGGCAGCACCGCCTTTGCGCAGGCCAAGGCCAAGGACAAGGTCACGGTACTGCTCAACTGGTACACGTATAGCGAGCACGCGCCTCTCTACCTGGGGCTCGAGCGCGGTTACTTCGCCGACGAGGGCATCGATCTCGACATCCAGGAGGGCCGCGGTTCCGGCGTGACGATCCAGGCGGTCGCCGCGGGAACCGCCACCGTCGGCTATGCCGACGTCGCGACGATGATCAAGGCGGCGTCGAAGGGTGCGCCGGTGATCGCCGTCGGCGTCGCGCTGCAGACGTCGCCGATGTCGGTCATGGGATTCGCCGACAAGAACATCCGCAAGCCCGCCGACATAAAGGGCAAGATCGTGGCCGTGACGCCGGGAGACTCGATGTCGCAGGTGTGGCCGCTGTTCCTCAAGAAGACCGGCCTCAAGGAAACCGAATTCACGACGGTGTCGGGCGACGCGCAGACGAAGCTCAACGCGGTGATGACGGGCAAGGCCGACCTGCTGCTGGGCTACGTGATGGACCAGGCGATCAAGCTGCAGGACGGCGCGCACAAGGACGTCCGCCCGATTCGCTTCGCCGACTTCGGCGTCAACATGGTGAGTTCGGGCTTCATCGTGCAGAGGGACTACCTGAAGGAACACCCGGACGTCATCAAGCGCTTCCTCAAGGCGGCGACGCGCTCGCTCGAGGAAGGTGCGAAGAACCCCGAAGCCGCCATCGACGCGATGCTGAAGGACAAGCCGAAGTCAGGCGTCAAGGAAACGGCGCTGGTCGGCATGAAGGCGACGGCGGCGCTGTACAAGGGTCCGGACAATCCAAAGGATCGTCCGCTACGCGTGGGCGCGAAGAACATGCAGGAGACGATGGCGCTGCTCGAGGAATACGGAGGCATGGACAAGGCCACCGCCGGCAAGGCCGAGGACTACTACACCAACGCCTACCTGCCCTAAGCCACGACTGCACGCACGGCGCCCGGGCGGTCCTGGGCGCCGTGTCGCTCCTGATGCCCGCCGCAACGGCTGCTCCTCGCGTGTCGACACCGTTCATCCAGATCGATGGCGTCAGCAAGACCTACCAGACCGCCGACGGTCCGGTGGCGTCGCTGACGCCGCTCACCTTCGACATTCGCGAAGGCGAGTTCCTGACGATCGTCGGGCCGTCCGGATGCGGCAAGTCGACGCTTCTGAAAATGGTGGCCGGGCTGTTGCCGGCGACGACGGGGACCATCGCGCTCGGCGGTGCGAAAGTCGACGGCCCGCCCGACAACGTCGGCATCGTGTTCCAGAGCCCGGTGCTGCTCGGCTGGCGCAACGTGCTCGACAACATCCTGCTGCAGATCGAGATGCGCAAGCTGCCCCGCGCGCGCTACGTCGACAAGGCGCGCGCGCTGATCGAGACCACAGGACTCGCCGGTTTCGAGCGCAAGTTCCCGTGGCAGCTGTCGGGCGGCATGCAGCAGCGCGCGTCGATCTGTCGTGCACTGGTGCATGATCCCGCGGTGCTGCTGATGGACGAGCCGTTCGGCGCGCTCGACGCGATGACGCGCGAGCGGATGAACCTCGAGCTGCAGCGCATCTGGTCGGCGACGCGCAAGACGGTGCTCTTCATCACGCACAGCATTCCCGAGGCGGTGTTCCTCGCCGACCGCGTGCTGGTGATGAGCGAGCGCCCGGGATCGATCGCGGCAATCTACGACGTCGAGCTGCCACGGCCGCGCACGCTGTCGGTGATGGCCGATCCGGCGTTCGTCGCGTTGACGCAGAAGATCCGCACGCACTTCTATTCGCAGGGAACGCTCGACGCGTGACGTGATGGCGCGCAACGCTCCCGATTTCGTGATCGCCGGCGTCGAGCTGTTCGAACGCCCGACGCCGCTGCGCCTGCCGTTCCGCTTCGGCGCGGTGACGCTCACCGCGGCGCCACAGGCGTTCGTGCGCGTCACGCTGCGCTTCGCCGATGCCACGCACGCCACCGGAATGACGGCCGAGCTGATGGTGCCGAAATGGTTCGACAAGAATCCGGCGCTCTCCGACGATGACAACATCACGCAGCTGCGATTGTCGTTGCGGCTCGCCGCGGATGCCTACACGTCGGAAGCGCTGCCACGCACCGCGTTTGGCCATGCGGCAGCGCAGCTTGCCGGCATCGTCGCCGCCGGCGCGCGCCATCGGCTCCCGCCGCTCGCGGCCGCATTCGGCGCGGCCGAGATCGACAAGGCGATCGTCGACGCGTTGTGCCAACGCCTCGGCGTTTCCTTCGGCGATGCGCTGCGCGCCAACGCGATCGGCCTCGACGCGGCGCTGACACCCGATCTCGCCGATGCCGACTTCGACGCGTTTCTGGCAGCTTTAGATGCCGCGCCGACGATCGAGTGTCGCCACACGGTCGGCATGGCGGACGCGATCGACGCCGGCGAAGCGAGCATCGGCGACGGCCTGCCGGCGACGCTGGCCGACGCGGTCGCCGTCTACGGACTGCGCTGGCTCAAGCTGAAGCTCGGCGGCCGCGCGGACGAAGACCTCGCGCGGCTCGCTCGCATCGCGCGCGTGCTCGATCACCTTCCCGCGTATCGCACGACGCTCGACGGCAACGAGCAGTACGAGGTCGCTGCGTTGGCGGAATTCGTCGCGCGCCTGCGTACCGAGCCTGCGCTGGCGAGATTGGCTGCGAGCGTCGCGTGGATCGAGCAGCCGATCGCGCGCGCGGCGACGATGCATACCGACGTCGCGCCGCTGGCGCGCGCGTGGCCGCTGATGATCGACGAGGCCGACGACGGCTATGCGGCGTATCCGCGCGCACGCGCGCTTGGCTACGCGGGCGTGTCGAGCAAGAGCTGCAAGGGACTCTACAAGGCGCTCGTCAATCGCCTGCGCGTGACGCGATTCGAAGCGGCGGGCGCGCGCGCGTTCGTGTCGGCGGAGGACCTGACGGCGCAGGCGGGGCTCGCCGTGCAGCAGGACTGCGCGCTCGCCGCGATCCTCGGCTGCTCGCACGCCGAGCGCAACGGCCACCACTACGCAGACGGGATGTCGGCGGCGCCGCGCGACGAGCAACGCCGCTTCGTCGCCGCGCATCCTGACCTGTACAGCGACGTCAACGGCGTCGCCTGCCTTCGAGTGCACGACGGGCGGATCGACCTGGGCTCGCTGGATGCGCCTGGGTTCGCGCATCGCGCCGATCCCGACTTCCACGCGCTGACGCCGATATCCGTCGCCACCGCGCAACCGTCAACCTGCGAGTAGACATGGAAACGCTTCGCCTCGGCATCATCATGAACGGTCGGCGCTGGAAACGGCA
>JBDTWY010000050.1:0-22179 GCA_040006455.1 Betaproteobacteria bacterium
AGGTGCTGTGCCGCCGCCGCAAGAACAATCCGTTGCTCGTCGGCGAAGCCGGCGTCGGCAAGACGGCGATCGCCGAGGGCCTGGCGCGCCGGATCAACGAAGGCAGCGTTCCCGATCTACTGAGCGACTACCAGGTTTACTCGCTCGACATGGGCGCGCTCCTCGCCGGCACCAAATACCGCGGCGACTTCGAACAGCGCCTGAAGGCGGTGTTGAAGCAACTCGGCGACAATCCCAAGTCGATCCTGTTCATCGACGAGATCCACACGATCATCGGCGCAGGCGCGGCGTCGGGCGGCACGCTCGACGCGTCCAACCTGCTGAAGCCGGCGCTGTCGACCGGTGCGCTGAAGTGCATCGGTGCGACGACGTACGCTGAATACCGGCAGATCTTCGAAAAGGACCATGCGCTGTCGAGGCGCTTCCAGAAGGTCGACGTGCCCGAGCCGTCGATCGCCGAGACGGTCGAGATCCTCCGCGGACTGAAGACGCGCTTCGAGGAACACCATGGCGTCAAGTACGCACCCGCGGCGCTGACGTCGGCGGCGGAGCTCGCCGCGCGCTTCATCAATGACCGCCATCTGCCCGACAAGGCGATCGACGTGATCGACGAAGCCGGCGCTGCGCAAAAGATCCTGCCGAAGTCGAAGCAGAAGAAGATTATCGGCAAGAACGAGGTCGAGGAGATCGTCGCCAAGATTGCTCGCATCCCCGCCAAGAACGTGAGCTCCGACGACCGCAACGCGTTGCGCACGCTCGATCGCGACCTGAAGAACGTCGTGTTCGGGCAGGACAAGGCGATCGACGCGCTGACCGCGGCAATCCGCATGGCGCGCTCGGGTCTCGGCAATCCGGCGAAGCCGATCGGCAACTTCCTGTTCAGCGGCCCCACCGGCGTCGGCAAGACCGAAGTTGCGAAGCAACTCGCGTATTGCCTGGGCATCGAGCTGATCCGCTTCGACATGTCCGAGTACATGGAGCGTCACGCGGTGTCGCGGCTGATCGGCGCGCCGCCCGGCTATGTTGGTTTCGACCAGGGCGGGCAATTGACCGAGGCGGTCACCAAGCATCCGTACAGCGTGGTGCTGCTCGACGAAATCGAAAAGGCGCATCCCGACATCTACAACGTGCTGCTGCAGGTGATGGACCACGGCACGCTGACCGACAACAACGGACGCAAGGCCGACTTCCGCAACGTGACGATCATCATGACCACGAACGCCGGTGCGGCCGAGCTCGCGAAGGGGTCGATCGGATTTTCCAACGATCGCATGGCCGGCGACGAGATGACCGAAATCAAGCGGCTGTTCACGCCCGAGTTCCGCAACCGGCTCGATGCGACGATCTCGTTCGCCGCGCTCGACCATGAGGTCATCCTCAAGGTCGTCGACAAGTTCCTGCTGGAACTCGAGAACCAGTTGCACGAGAAGAAGGTCGAGTCGACGTTCACGCAGAAGCTCAAGGACTACCTGGCGAAGAAGGGCTTCGACCCGCAAATGGGTGCGCGGCCGATGGCGCGGCTGATCCAGGACCTGATCCGCAAGGCGCTCGCCGACGAGCTGCTGTTCGGCCGGCTGGTGTCGGGCGGCAGGGTGACGATCGACCTCGACGACAACGACCACGCCAAGCTCGTGTTCGACGAAACGCCCGAGGCAGAGCTCGCCTGATTCAGCGGTATTGGTGACAAGAATGGCGCCCCGCGGGGCGCCGTGTTTCTGTTCATTGTTTCCGGTGTTGCGCGGCTATTGCGATTTTCTTGCCGTCATTCCCCGGTCTTGCCGTCACGCCCCCTTTTCTTGCCGTCATTCCCGCTTTCGCGGGAATGACGGCGGTCAGCCGAACGAATCCGCGCGGATGTTGTGCGCCCACGCTTCGCCGTAGCGCGCTTCGAGCTCGTTGCTCGCCTCCGACAATCCGCCCGCGCCCTCGACCGGCAGGAACGTCTTCTGCGCGGCGTCGTAGCGGTGCACCGACGTCACGTGCGCCGCGAGCCGGTCGCTCATGAAGCTGTAGCAGGTGTTGGCCATCAGCGGCGCAGGATCCACCGCGTCGCCCGACATCAGCGCGACGATCGCCGCTGCGCACACCTTGGCCTGCTGGTTCGCCATGTGCGCCGACTTGGGCATCAGCGGCGCCGTCTGGATCGCATCGCCGAGCACGTGCACGTCCTTGACGCGGATCGACTCGAATGTCAGGAAATCGACCTCGCACCAGCGTCCGTTGGCGGTGACGACACCCGCGTCCGCGGCGATTGCACCCGCGCGCTGCGGCGGAATCACGTTGCAGACGTCGGCCTTCACATCGTCCGCGAACTCGAACTTCAGCGTGCCGGTGGCGGCGTCGATGTCGGTCAGCGTGCAATTCGGGCGGTACTCGACGATTTGCGGATAGAGATCCCGCCACGCCGCCTTGAACAGCTCCTTCTTCGACAGCACGTCGTCGTTGGCATCGAGGACCAGCAGCTTGGCGCGCGGGTTCGCGTGCGCGAGCCAGCTCGCCACCTGGCACGCGCGCTCATAGGGCGCCGGCGGGCAACGAAACGGCGCGAGCGGAATGCTGATCGCGAACACGCCGCCCGCGCGCATCGCCTCGAGCTGCGCGCGCAACGCAAGCGTCTGCGCGCCGGCCCGCCACGCATGTGGATACCGCTCGCGCACGCGCGCGTCGGCGAAGGCCGGCAGCGCGCTCCAGTCGAAGTCGATTCCGGGCGACACGACGAGGCGGTCATAGCGCAACGACTCGCCGCTCCGAAGCATCACGCGCTTGCGCTCGACGTCGACGTGCATCGCCATGTCGTGCACGTGCGTGACGCCGCGTCGCGCCAGGCCATCGTATTCATAGGTGATGTCGGCGAGTGACTTGGTACCGCCGATCACCAGGTTCGACATCGGGCAACTGACGAAAGCGCGGTCGCGCTCGACCACCGCGACATCGATCGCGCCGCCGCTCCAATCGCGCAGGTACCTGGCCACGGTGGCGCCGCCATAGCCGCCGCCGATCACCACGACACGCCCAAGCGAAGCACTCGCCCTCGGCGCCGCACAACCGGCAAGCACCGCCGCGCTCGCGCCAAGGATGAACCGGCGACGCGGCGTCATGGATGTCGCGCCGCGTACCACGCCGCCATCGCGTCGATGTCGGCGTCGCTGTAGCCGCGCGCAAGCTGAGGCATCACCGTGCCTGAACGCGCGCCGGACTTGAACGCTCGCAACGTTGCCGCCGTTTCGTCGGCGGATCGTCCCTCGAGTGGCGCAATCGCGGTGTCACCCGCGCCACCGCGCAGGTGGCATGCGGCACACGTCGCCGCGAGATTGCGAGCGTGCGACGTCGACCCCGTCGGCATTCGAGATTGCGCATTGGCGACGGCAACCAGCAGCGCGAACGTCATCGTCGTGAAAATCACCGTCATCGAACGCAGCCTAATGCAATTCCCCGTGCACCGTGCACGCATTCGCCCGGAATCAATTTCCATGTCGTGGAATGCATTGTGCTACTTGGGCGGCAGCTTCAGCGATGGATGCAAGCGAGGCTGCCGGGCGTAGTGGGGCTAGCCAACCAACCGGCGACCCTCGCTGCATTGCATTGCCGCATATTTGCACGCAATATTTCTATCCACGATTCCATGTTGCGAAAATAGTTTCCAAGCTATTGAATTATAGTTAAATTTATTGACATGCAGTGCAACAAAACAGCTTGAATCCCGCACACCACTTTGCTAACGTGTCTGGAGGCCTTGTGCGGTGAACCCCGCGCAGGGCGCAAGTCGGCGCCTACGGGACCCCCGGCGGGACCCCCGGCGCGCGACAGGCACGCAAGCGACAGCGGGCAATCCTCGTTGGCAGGGGCAGGGCGGCGGCGCCATGTGGGCGCGACGACGCATTCGGTGCCGGCCATCCGGACGGCAATTGAACGACGTGAAACGAGATTGGGAACAACCATGAACTATGACCTCGAAGCCGCGCGACTGAAGAAAGACTGGTCCGAAAATCCGCGCTGGAAGGGAATCCGCCGCGCGTACAGCGCCGACGATGTCGTGCGACTGCGCGGTTCGCTTGCCATCGAGCACACGCTCGCACGTCGCGGCGCCGAAAAACTGTGGAAGCTGGTCAACGAGCAGCCCTTCGTCAGTACGCTCGGTGCGCTGACCGGCAACCAGGCGCTGCAGCAGGTCAAGGCGGGACTCAAGGCCATCTACCTGTCCGGCTGGCAGGTGGCCGCTGACGCCAATTCCGCCGGCGAGATGTATCCCGACCAGTCGCTCTATCCGGTGAATTCGGTGCCGTCGGTGGTGCGCCGCATCAACAGCACGTTCATTCGCGCCGACCAGATCCAGCACATGGAAGGCAACGACGACGTCGACTACTTCGCGCCGATCGTCGCCGATGCCGAGGCGGGGTTCGGTGGCGTGCTCAACGCGTTCGAGCTGATGAAGGCGATGATCGAAGCCGGCGCCGCCGGCGTGCACTTCGAGGACCAGCTCGCATCGGTGAAGAAGTGCGGCCACATGGGTGGCAAGGTGCTCGTGCCGACGCGTGAAGCGATCGACAAGCTGGTTGCGGCGCGGCTCGCCGCGGACGTGCTGGGCGTGCCGACGATCGTGCTTGCGCGCACCGACGCCGAAGCCGCCGACCTCGTCACGTCGGACGTCGACGACATCGACCGGCCGTTCCTCACCGGCGAGCGCACGATCGAAGGCTTCTACAAGACGCGCAATGGCCTCGACCAGGCAGTCGCGCGCGGGCTCGCCTACGCACCGTATGCCGACCTGATCTGGTGCGAGACCGGCAAGCCCGATCTCGCGTTCGCCCTGGCGTTCGCCGATGCGATCCACGCGCGCTTCCCCGGCAAGCTGCTGGCCTACAACTGTTCACCGTCGTTCAACTGGAAGAAGAATCTCGACGACCGCACGATCGGCGCGTTCCAGCGCGAGCTGGGCGCGATGGGATACAAGTTCCAGTTCATCACGCTCGCCGGATTCCACAGCCTCAACTACTCGATGTTCAATCTCGCGCACGGCTACGCGCGCCATGGCATGACTGCGTTCGTCGACCTGCAGGAAGCGGAGTTCGCGGCGGTCGCGCAAGGCTTCACCGCTGTCAAGCACCAGCGCGAGGTGGGAACCGGCTATTTCGACGCGGTGACGACGACGATCCAGGGCAGCCAGTCGTCGACGACCGCACTCAGGAATTCGACCGAGAACGCGCAGTTCTTCGATGCTCGGCAGGATGCCGAACGGTCGGTCGCGAACGCCTGACGAGTTCGCCTCCGCGCATTTCTGTCGAGTGAACGCCGTGCGCGCATTTCGCGCCACGGCGTTTTTTTGCATGCTTGACGCATGCACGGCGAGTGACGAGGATGTCGAATGCCAATGCGTCGCGTGTTCTTCGCGTTGCCACCTGCGGTCGCGCTGCAACGGGCATTCGTGCGCCTCGCCGACGAGGTCGCGCTGGCGGCGCAAGGGCGCGTGCCGCAGGCCGATTCGATCCACATGACGCTCGCGTTCATCGGCGACATCGCGGTCGAGCGCATCGGCGAGCTGGTCGCGCTCGGCGCCACCGTCAGCGCACGGCGCTTCGCGTTGTCACTCGACCGGGTCGGCAGCTTTCGCCGCGCGCGGGTGGCGTGGGTCGCGCCGGCGGCCGTTGCTCCGGCACTCGTCATGCTGCAGCACGCACTCGCCGGTGCGCTGGCGCACGCGGGCTTTCGCACCGAGGCGCGGCCATTCGCGCCGCACGTGACGCTCGCGCGCCATTGCACGCGAGCGATCGAAGCCCGTCAAATTGATTGCGCGGTGCAATGGCCGGTGACGCAGTTCGCACTGTGGGCGTCCAGCACCGCGCCGCACGGCGCGCGCTACGACGAGATCGCGCGCTGGGCGCTGGCATAGCGCGCCGCGCGGCCGTGCGCGAAGCCGACCTGGCGCGTCGTGCAACGCCTGTCCAGGTCGACCCCGCGCCGGTTGCAGCATCATCCGACCGTCAGCGCCTGCCGCGCGTGTCGCGCGTGGGCGCGGCGTGCGCGGTGGCGCCTTTCGACGCGCGCTTCGGTCAGCGACCGCAGGTCGGCGACCGCTTCGGCCGCCGGGAACGGCAACGCGATATCGGCCGCGGCGACGACGATCACGGCCTTGGCGGCGCGTTGCGAGCGACGCGCGCGTAGGTCGATGAAAACCGCGCCCGCGCATCCGGGAAGCACGAAAACACCAATCGCGAGCGCGAGGAGCGTCGCCGAATGGCCGATGTCGGCGTCGAAACCGATGTACGCCCAGTAAGTTCCGAGCAGCGCCGCACCGATGACGGTCGCCAGCGCGCCGGGGATCAATCGTCCATGTTGCATGTCCATGTCAGCTCCTTCGAGTCATCGCGTTCACCGGTACGTATTGTCCCGACGCTTTGTTGAACGCACATTACGCAATGCCTCCGGGTTGCTTCAATCGCCATGCGACGAACGCAACTGACTGCAGGATGAAACCGTTTGGGCGCCGATGGGGGTGAGCAATCGGCGCGGCGGACGCCGAATATTCGACGTCAGCCGGGGCCGGTGGCGACGGGACGCGACGGGTCGGCGACCCATTCGCTCCACGAGCCGGGGAACAGCGTCGTTGCCGGATAGCCGGCATGTTCCATCGCCAGGATGTTGTGGCACGCGGTGACGCCGCTGCCGCATTGGTGGACGATGCGGGCCGGTGGTGTCGGTCCCAGGAACTCGGCGAAGCCCGCGGCGAGCGCGGCGGGCGACTTGAACGTGCCGTCGGGATTGAGATTGCGCCCGTACGGCCAGTTGTGCGCGCCGGGAATGTGGCCGGCGACCGGGTCCATGGGCTCGATTTCGCCGCGAAATCGCTCCGGCGCGCGTGCGTCGATGATGAAACGCGCGTGCGTGGGAAGGCTGTCGAGCACGTCCTGCACGCTGGCGGTCGGCAACGTCGAGCGGATCGTGAACGTCGCCGGCCGCACCACCGGAACTTCGGCGCTGAGGTCACGGTTGTCGCGCACCCACTTGTCGAAGCCGCCGTCGAGCACGGCGACCTCGTCGTGGCCGAGCCAGCGCAGCATCCACCACAGCCGCGACGCGAACATATTGGAGCTTTGGTCGTAGGCAACGACCTGCGTGTCGGAATTGATGCCGAGGCGACCGAACAGCGCCGCCGCATCGGCGGGCGCCGGCAACGGGTGGCGGCCGTTGCGACCGTTCTTCAGTGCCGACAGGTCGCGGTCGAGATGGACGAAGCGCGCATTCGGCAGGTGCGCCGCCCGGTACTGGTCATAACCCCAACGGTCGGGCTGCATCAGGTCGTGGCGAACGTCGACGACCACCCACGCGGGATCATCGAGGTGCGCGGCAAGCTCGCCGGAGTCGATCAGCGTGCGGAACATCGCGCCGATTTTACGCGAACGCGCGAACCGCAAAGCGCAGCACTCACCTGCGCCCGGGTGTCAGAGTCCCGCCAGCGCGGTTCCCATCTGCTGGCGATAGAACTGGTGGAAATGGCGCATGCCGTCCTCCATCGGCGACTGGTAGGGGCCGATCTCGCTGCGACCGGCAACGTACAGCGCGCGCCGTCCCGCATCCATGCGCTCGGCGATCTCGTCGTCTTCGCGCGCGGTCTCCGCATAGGCGGCGCGCTCCGCGTCGACGAACTCGCGCTCGAACAGCGCGATCTCCTCGGGGTAGTAGAACTCGACGATGTTGATCGTCTTGTCGACCGCCTTCGGGATCAGCGTGCTCACCACCAGCACGTGCGGATACCACTCGACCATCACGTTCGGGTAGTAGGTCAGCCAGATCGCGCCATGCGGCGGGGTCTCGCCGCGATAGAAGTCGAGCACAGCCTTGTGCCAGCGCTCGTAAGTGCGCGATCCCGGCTTGGCGAGGCCGTTGTTGACGCCGACGAACTGCACGTTGGCCCAGTCGTTGTATTCCCATTCGAGGTTGTCGCAGGTGACGAACTGGCCGAGGCCGGGATGGAACGGTCCGACGTGGTAGTCCTCGACGTAAACCTCGATGAACGTCTTCCAGTTGTAGTTGCACTCGTGCACGTGCAGGTGATCGAACTGGTAGCCCGAGAAATCGAGCCGGTCCAGCGTGAGGCCGGCCAGGTCGCGCGCGGGATCGCGCGGGCCATCGAACAGCAGGCCGTTCCAGCGCCGCATCGGCGCACGCGCGAGGCTCACGCAGGGCTTCTGCGGAAAGTGCGGCGCGCCGAGGAGCTCGCCCTTGAGATCGTAGGTCCAGCGATGCAGCGGGCACACGATGGCCTGCGCGTTGCCCTTGCCCTCCAGCATGATGGCCTGGCGATGCCGGCAGATGTTCGACAGCAGCTCGACGCCGTGGGGGTTGCGCACCAGCGCCTGCGCGTTGTCGCGCGCCTGCAACGCGAAGTAGTCGCCGGTTTCAGGAACCATGAGCTCGTGGCCGACGTAGCCGGGCGCACGCGGAAACAGCGTGCGCATTTCCGCGGCGAATACCTGCGGATCGCAATACCACGAAGAAGGGAACTGGGACACGGCCTCCGAGAGGCGCGTCACCGTCGCAAGATTGGACATCAGCCGAAACCCTTTCGACCCGGGAAATCAGCCCCGGCATTCAAACCAACCCAACCCAACAACCCGGAAACTGCCTCGCCCATCGATTACCTGCGGGGCCCGCCGGACCGCCATGCCAAGTCAGCCGTGCGAAAGCGTGAACTTCGACTTCGGCTGCATCGTCAACCGTGGTAGTATATCGGTGTTTATGTAGTCAGGTCAAGACCTTACACGATATTGGGGCCGGTGGAGGAAGCGCAAGACCCCAAGCTCGAAAAGCGCTGTCACGCCCCGTCTGCCTGCGCGATCGCAGCGCGTTTTCCAACGGTATCGCCACGCCAAGCCATGCCCGAGACCCCCACCCCGACCTTTGAAACAGCACTCGCCGAGCTCGAGTCCATCGTTGACCGCATGGAAGGCGGCGAGTTGCCGCTCAAGGAATCGCTCGCCTCGTACAAGCGCGGCGCCGAGCTGCTGCAGTTCTGCCAGGCGGCGCTGAAGGATGCGCAGCAGGAAGTCCTCGTGCTCGAGAAGGGCGTGCTCAAGGTGTTCAACGCCGAAGGCGAGGATGACGCCTGACGTCGAGTTCGCCATATGGGCGTCGGATCGGCAACAGCGCGTCGAAGCGGTTCTGGTGCGTGCGCTCGGCGGGCAAACCGCGGGCGCCGAGTCGCTTGCCGATGCGATGCGCTATGCGACGCTCGCCGGCGGCAAGCGCGTACGCGCGTTGCTCGCCTATGCGGCGGGTGAGTTCACCGATGCAGCGGTGGCCGATATCGACGCCGCGGCCGCTGCGGTCGAGCTGATCCACGCCTATTCGCTGGTGCACGACGATCTGCCGTGCATGGACGACGATGCGATGCGGCGCGGACGGCCGTCGTGCCACATCGCGTTCGGCGAAGCCACGGCGCTGCTCGCCGGCGATGCGCTGCAGGCGCTTGCCTTTGCGCAACTTGCCGATTCCCGCAAGGACGCCGCGCAAGCTTGTGCAATCCTTGCCCATGCGTCGGGAATTCGCGGCATGGCGGCGGGACAGGCGATCGACCTCGCGGCGATCGGCCACACGCTCGCCATCGAGGCGCTCGAGGCGATGCACCGGTTGAAGACGGGCGCGCTGATCCGCGCGTCGATCGCCATCGGCGCGCTGGCTGGCGACGACCCTGACGCCGATGCGCGCGCCGCGCTCGACCGGTATGCGGCGGCCACGGGCCTCGCCTTCCAGGTGGTCGACGACATCCTCGATGTCGAGGCGTCGTCCGCGGCGCTCGGCAAGACCGCGGGCAAGGACGCGGCGACCGGCAAACCGACCTACGTCACTGTGCTCGGCGCGGAAACCGCGCGCCAGCACGCCGAATCGCTGCGCGCGGATGCGCATGCCGCGCTCGCGCCGTTCGGCCTACGAGGCCGGCGCCTCGCCGAAATCGCCGACTGGATCGCGTTGCGCGGGAACTAAAGCCGTGCCTTTTCCACTGCTCGATCGCATCGACGATCCCGCCGACCTCCGCAAGCTAGCGCGCGGCGAGCTGCCCGAGCTCGCGCGCGAGCTGCGCGCATTCGTGCTCGAGTCGGTGGCGCAGACCGGCGGCCACCTGTCGTCGAACCTCGGCACGATCGAGCTGACGATCGCGCTGCACTACGTATTCGACACGCCGCGCGATCGCATCGTCTGGGACGTCGGCCACCAGACCTACGCTCACAAGATCCTGACCGGCCGGCGCGCGCGCATGGACAAGCTGCGCCAGTGGGGCGGGCTGTCGGGATTCCCGCGGCGCAGCGAGAGCGAGTACGACACCTTCGGCACCGCGCATTCGTCGACGTCGATCTCCGCGGCGCTGGGAATGGCGCTGGCGGCACGGCTGCAGAACCACGACACGCGCGCCGTCGCGGTGATCGGCGACGGCGCGATGTCCGCCGGCATGGCGTTCGAGGCCCTCAACAACGCCGGCGCCGCGGGCGCCAACCTGCTGGTGATCCTCAACGACAACGACATGTCGATCAGCGAGCCGGTGGGCGCGTTCAACCAGTATCTCGCCAAGGTGCTGGCATCGCGCTTCTACAACACCGTGCGCCGCGGCGGCAAGGAAATGCTGTCGCGGCTGCCGCCGGTGCATGCGCTGGCGAAGAGGGCCGAGGAACATTTCAAGGGCATGGTGCTGCCCGGCACGCTGTTCGAGGAACTGGGCTTCAACTATATCGGCCCGATCGATGGCCACGATATCGACGCGCTGGTGCGCACGCTTGCCAACGTGCGCGCGCTGAAGGGCCCGCAGTTCCTGCACGTGGTCACGCGCAAGGGCCAGGGCTACGCGCGTGCCGAGGACGATCCGATCCTCTACCACGGCGTCACGCGCTTCGATCCGCTGCAGGGCTATACGCCGAAGGCACCTGCCAAGCCGGCGTACACGCAGGTGTTCGGCGACTGGCTGTGCGACATGGCGCAGGCCGACCCGCGCCTCGTCGCGATCACGCCGGCGATGCGCGAAGGCTCGGGACTGGTGCAGTTCTCGCGGCAATTTCCCGACCGCTATTTCGACGTCGGCATCGCCGAGCAACACGCGGTGACGTTCGCCGCGGGCCTCGCCTGCGAGGGCATGAAGCCGGTCGTGGCGATCTACTCGACGTTCCTGCAGCGCGGCTACGACCAGCTGATCCACGATGTCGCGCTGCAGAACCTGCCGGTGATGTTCGCGATCGACCGCGCGGGGATCGTCGGCGCCGACGGCGCGACGCATCTCGGCGCGTTCGACCTCACCTACCTGCGCTGCCTGCCCAACACGACGGTGATGGCACCCGCCGACGAGAACGAGTGCCGGCGGATGCTGACCACCGCATTCCACCTGCCGACGCCGTCGGCGGTGCGTTATCCGCGCGGCGCGGGACCCGGCGTCGCGATCGATCCCGCGCTGACGATGCTGCCGCTCGGCAAGGCCGAGGTGCGCCGCGAATCGAAGCGCCGCGCCAACCGCATCGCGATCCTCGCGTTCGGCGCGCCGGTCACCGCAGCGGCAACCGTTGCCGACAAGCTCGACGCCACGCTGGTCAACATGCGGTTCGTCAAGCCGCTCGACGTTGGCCTTGTGCTCGACATCGCGCGCACCCACATGGCGATTGTCACCGTCGAGGAAAACGTCGTCGCCGGCGGTGCAGGCAGCGCGGTCGCCGAGTGCCTGGCCGACCACGACGTGGCGATGCCGATGCTGCATCTCGGCCTGCCCGACATTTTCATCGATCACGGCGATCCGGCGTTCCTGCTGGCGCACGTGGGCCTCGACGCGCAGGGCATCCTGCGCTCGATCGAGACGCGCTTCGGCAGCGCCCGGGGAAGTGCGGTCAAGCCGGCCGCGTGATAGGCTCGACGACGCACGAGGAACCGATGAACCAGCCCCAACAACCCGACGACATGCTGGCGCCCATCGCCGACGTCCAGGCGCGCCACGACGATCGCGACATCGCGATCGACCAGGTCGGCATCCGCGGGCTGCGTTATCCGCTCGCATTCGTCGACGCCGATGGCGTCGCGCGCGGTACCGTGGCGGCATGCGACGTCTACGTCGCGCTGCCCGCCGCGCAAAAGGGCACCCATATGTCGCGGCTCGTCGCGCTGC
Source organism: Betaproteobacteria bacterium (assembly GCA_040006455.1). Taxonomy (GTDB): domain Bacteria; phylum Pseudomonadota; class Gammaproteobacteria; order Burkholderiales; family Casimicrobiaceae; genus VBCG01. Next base: position 12,131 of record JBDTWY010000050.1, read on the forward strand.
TCGAGGAACATGCGGCGGCGTCGGCGCCACCGCTGTCGGTGGCCAATTTTCGCGCACTGCTCGACGATCTCGTCACGCGCCTCGACGCGCCCGGCGGCCGCATCGAGTTCGCGTTCCCGTTCTTCGTCCGCAAGACGGCGCCGGTGTCGGGCGTGGCGAGCCTGCTCGACTACGAGGTCAGGATCAGCGGCGAGCTCGCTGGCGGCCGCTACACGCAGACGCTCGACGTCGTCGCGCCGGTGACGTCGCTGTGTCCCTGCTCCAAGGAAATCTCCGACTACGGCGCGCACAGCCAGCGCTCGGCGATCCGCATCGTCGCGCGACCCACGGCACCGCTCTACGTTGCCGACCTGTTGCGCATCGCCGAGGACGAGGCGTCGGCCGAGCTCTACGGCATCCTCAAGCGCGCCGACGAGAAGTACGTGACCGAGCGCGCGTACAACAATCCGCGCTTCGTCGAGGACCTCGTGCGCGGCGTCGCCGCGCGCCTGGCCGGCGATCCGCGGATCGGCGCCTTCGCCGTCGAGGCCGAGAACTTCGAGTCGATCCACAACCATTCGGCGTTCGCGCGCATTTCGCGCGGCCTCTGAGGCAACACGCGCGGACGTTCGTCCGCCGCCGCCGTCATCCGTCTCCCCCGGTTGCCGCTCGTCAGTGTGGCCGATGCGCGTGGCACGGGGGCTGCCTAGAATGACGCGATGCCGATCACTGCGCTCAAGGTCCGCTACGACGCGTTCGCCGAACGCCTGCTCGCCTCGCTGTCCGAGATCGAGCGGCGCGACGTGCGCTCGTTCGACCGCTGGTTCTTCGACGAAGGTTGGCGCTGGCTGGCCGGCCTGGTCGCCGCGACGACCGTGCTCGCCTGGCTCGGCGCGCAATTGCCCTGGAACATGTCATTCGCCGAAGCCGCGGTGCTGTTCAACGTCGTCGTGCTGCTGCTCGTGTGGTCGGGCGTCTCCGCATGGTTCGGCTTCCGCCGCCTGAAGGGTCGGATCTTCCGGCGCGTCGTCGTCGACCCGGTGGTGTTCCTGATCATCGGCACGCTGGCGGGCGCCGTGGTCGCGGGCCTGATCAACGGCGAAAGTCCGCTCGACCTGCTCAACGACTACACGCGGCTGCGCCACGGCATCACCGCGGGCCTCGTGTTCAGCTTCCTCTATGCGCTGCTGGTGGCGCTGATCTCGCAGCTTCGCAACCGCGAGTACGCGGCGCTCACCGCGCACTTCGAAGCCGAAGCGCGGCAGAGTGAGCTGTCGCGGCAGCTCGCCGAGTCGCGGCTCAAGCTGCTGCAATTGCAGATCGAGCCGCACTTCCTGTTCAACACGCTGGGCAGCGCGCAGCAGCTCGCCGAAAAAGGCGCACCGCAGGCGGCGCGGCTGATCGCCGACCTGATCCGCTTCCTGCGCGCGGCCACGCCTTCGCTGCGCGACGCGGCGACGACACTCGGCGAGGACGCGATGCTGGCCGAGGCTTACCTGTCGATCATGCGCACGCGCCTGACGCGCCGCCTCGACTATGCGATCGACGTGCCGCCGCCGCTCGCCGACGAGCCGCTGCCGCCGGGCATGCTGATCACGCTGGTCGAGAACGCCATCAAGCACGGCATCGAGCCGTCCGCCGCGGGCGGTCGCATCGACGTCGTCGCGCGCATCGAGGGCGACTCGCTGGCATTGCGCGTCGCCGACACCGGCGCCGGCCTCGGTGGCGGCGGCCAGCCGGGCCAAGGCATCGGGCTCGCCAACATCCGCGAGCGACTGCACCTGCTCTACGGCGCCTCGGCGTCGCTCGAGCTCGCCGAAAATTCGCCGCGCGGCTTCGTCGCATGCATCCTGCTGCCGCATGGCGGCGCGACAGCGCAGCCGGTGGCGCGCGATGCCGCGGCCATGGTGCGCAATCCAGCCCCCATGAGGATCGGGCCATGACCACCGCGACCGCATTGATCGCCGAAGACGAGCCGCTGATGCGCGAGCGACTCAAGGAAAAGCTCGCCGAACTGTGGCCGGAGTGCACGATCATTGGCGAAGCCGCCGACGGCGACGAAGCGCTGGCGCTGTTCGACCTGCACGCGCCACAGGTCGCGTTCCTCGATGTGCGCATGCCGGGACGCAGCGGCCTCGACGTGGCGGCGCTGATCGGCGGCGACTGCCACGTCGTGTTCATCACCGCCTACGACCAGTACGCGATCAGCGCATTCGCGGCCGGCGCCGTCGACTACCTGCTGAAGCCTGTGGAAGCCGACCGGCTGGCGCAGACGGTCGAGCGCGTGCAGAGGAAGCTCGCATCGCCGCCGGCCGACCTGTCGACGCTTCTCGCGCAGCTCACCGCGCAGCGCGGCGTTGCGCCCCCCGCACCGCGGCTCAAGTGGATCAAGGCCGCCGTCGGCAAGCAGGTCAAGCTGATCGCGGTCGCCGATGTCGTGTTCTTCCAGTCCGACACCAAGTACACGCGCGTCGTGCTGCCGCAATCGGAAGCGCTGATCCGCACGCCGCTCAAGGACCTGCTGGTGGATCTCGACCCCGACCAGTTCTGGCAAGTGCATCGCAGCACCGTCGTCAACCTCGACGCCGTCGCCGGCGTGCTGCGCGAGGATGCCGAGCGCCAGTTCGTGCTGCTGAAGAACCGCCCTGACAAGCTCGCGATCTCGCGGCAGTTCGTGCACCTCTTCAAGCAGATGTGAGAACACGATGGCGAGGGCCGCCGGCGGGGTCGGTGGCATGCGGCTGCTAAGATTCGTGCATTGCAACGACGCTGCCGCACGCGTTCAAACGCACGTGCGCGAGGCATGCTTCCCATCGCGATCCTCCGCTTTTCGCCCACCGAAGGCCCCGCGTATTTCGCGCAGTGGCTCGACGCGCACGACCTGCCGTGGCGACTGGTCGCGCTCGACGAGGGTGCGCCGATGCCCGCCGATCCGCGTGCGTTCGCCGGCATCGGCATGATGGGCGGGCCGATGAGCGTCAATGATTCACTGTCGTGGATCGAGCCTGTGTGCGCGTTGCTGCGCGACGCGGTCGCCGCGCGCGTGCCGGTGATCGGCCATTGCCTCGGCGGCCAGTTGCTGGCGCGCGCGCTGGGTGCGCGCGTCACGCGCGCCGCGCAATCCGAAATCGGCTGGATCGACGTCGACGTCGACGCGGCGGCGAGCGCGCGCGCATGGTTCGGCGGCCGCCCGCGCTTCGCCGCGTTCCAGTGGCACTACGACGCGTTCGCGCTGCCGCAGGGCGCGACGCGCGTGCTGTCGAACGGCTTCAATCCGGTGCAGGCGTACACGCTGGACGACCTGCACATCGGCATGCAGTGCCACGTCGAGATGACCGAGGACCTGGTCGACGTGTGGTGCCGCTCGTCTGCCGACGAGCTGCCGTCGGTGTCGACGCCGGCGCGCCAGTCCGAGGCCGACATCCGCGGCCGGCTGCCGGTGCGGATCGACGGCCTCCACGACGTGGCGTCGTCGATCTACGCGCGCTGGATCCAGGGGCTCGCACGCTGATGGCCGCCATTCGCCCGTTGCCCGACCTGCTGATCAACCAGATCGCCGCGGGCGAGGTCGTCGAGCGGCCGTCGGCGGCGCTCAAGGAGCTGATCGAGAACGCGCTCGACGCGGGTGCCGCGCAAGTCGACGTCGACCTGGCCGGCGGCGGCATCAAGCGAATGCGCGTCGCCGACGACGGCGACGGCATCGAGCGCGACGAGCTGGTGCTCGCGGTGGCGCGTCACGCGACGTCGAAGATCGCGCTGCCCTCCGACCTGGAAGCGATCGCCACGCTGGGCTTTCGCGGCGAGGCGCTGGCGTCGATCGCGGCGGTGTCGCGTTTCGCGCTCGCGTCGCGCCGGCGCGGCAAGCCGCACGCCTGGCGGATCGAGGTCGAAGGCGGCCAGGTCGGCGTGACGACGCCCGCCGCGCTCGCGAGCGGCACGACCGTCAGCGTCGAGGAGCTCTATTTCAATACGCCGGCGCGCCGCAAGTTCCTGCGCTCCGAAGCAACCGAATGGGCGCACAGCGCCGAAGCCTTTGCGCGCGTCGCACTGGCGCGTCCCGACATCGGCTTCACGCTCGCGCACAACGGGCGCGTCCAGCATCGACTGCAGCCGGCAGGTATCCGCGCGCGCGTCGACGCATTGCTCGGTCACGCATGGGCCGACAATGCGGCGATGATCGACGCCGACGCCGGCCCGATCCGCCTGCACGGTTTCGCCGTGCGTCCCGCGTACGCGGCCGGCGGCGGCGGCCAGTACGTGTTCGTCAATGGCCGCTACGTGCGCGATCGGGTGCTCGCGCATGCACTGCGCGACGCGTATCGCGACGTGCTTCACCACGATCGCGCGCCGAGCTACGTGCTGTGGCTGTCGCTCGATCCGCGCCACGTCGACGTCAACGTGCATCCGCAAAAGACCGAAGTGCGCTTTCGCGACAGCGGCGGCGTGCACCAGTTCGTCCGGCATGCGGTGGAGCGTGCGCTGGCGACAACCGCTGCCGAGCAGCCGGCGGTGTCGGCGGCGCAAAAGCTGGGCGTGGCGGCCGCGCGTACGCCGCTCGCCGGCGGCGACTGGCGCGTGCCTTCGCAGGCCGGCTTCGCGCTCGCCGACCGGCGGCTGGAGACCGGCACCAGCGAACCCGCGCCGTTCTACGCGCGACTCTTCGGCACCCGTGACGCCGCCGCCCCGACGCTGCCGGGCGACGACGACTATCCATTGGGCTTCGCGCTCGCGCAATTGCACGGCGTCTACATCCTCGCGCAGAACCGCGAGGGACTGGTGCTGGTCGACATGCACGCCGCGCACGAGCGCATCGTGTACGAAGGACTCAAGGCCTCGCCGGTGACGGCGATGGCGACGCAGCCACTGCTGGTGCCGGCGACGTTCGTCGCCGACGCGCTCGACATGGCGACCGTCGCCGACCATCGCGATACGCTCGACAGCCTGGGCTTCGACGTCGGCGCGATCGGCCCGTCGACGCTCGCCGTGCGCGCGATTCCGGCGCTGCTGAAGGACGCCGATGCCGCCACGCTCGCGCGTGCCGTGCTGCACGACGTGCGCGAATTCGGCGCCAGCGAAGTGCTGACGCAGCATCGCGACGACCTGCTGTCGACGATGGCCTGCCACGCGGCGGTACGCGCCAATCGCAGCCTCACGCTGCCGGAAATGAATGCGCTGCTGCGTGAGATGGAAGCCACCGAGCGCGCAGGGCAATGCAACCATGGCCGGCCGACGTGGTACCGGCTCTCTCTCGGCGACCTCGACAAGCTTTTCATGCGCGGGCACTGATGCGCGCCGGCCCGCCGGTCGTGCTGTTGATGGGCCCGACCGCCGCCGGCAAGAGCGCAACCGCGCTGGCGCTTGCCCAGCACGTCGGCGGCGAGATCGTCAGCGTCGATTCGGCGCAGGTCTATCGTGGCATGGACATCGGCACCGCCAAGCCGTCGGCGGCCGAGCGTGCGTTGGTACCTCATCACCTGATCGACATCGTCGAGCCGGATACGCGCTACTCGGCGGCGCAATTCGTCGCCGATGCGAACACGGCGATCAGCGCCATCCGCGCGCGCGGCCACGTGCCGATCCTCAGCGGCGGCACCATGCTCTACTTCAAGGCGCTGCGTGACGGGCTGTCGGCGCTGCCGCCCGCCGATGCCGTGCTGCGCGCGGCGATCGACGCGCGCGCCGCGCGCGACGGCTGGCCGGCGATGCATGCGGAGCTCGCGCGCGTCGATCCCGCCAGCGCGGCGCGCCTCGACCCGCACGATGCGCAGCGCGTGCAGCGCGCGCTCGAAGTGTGGACGCTCGCCGGCGTGCCGCTGTCGCAATTGCAGGGACGGCGCGATGCGCAGCCCGCGGCGCTGGGGCGCGTCGTCAGCGTCGCGCTGGTGCCGGCCGACCGCGCGCGACTGCACGCGGCGATCGCCGCGCGCTTCGACGCGATGCTTGGCGCGGGGCTCGTCGACGAGCTGGCGGGGCTGCGCCGGCGGTTCGCGCTGGCGCCCGACCTGCCGTCGATGCGCTGCGTCGGCTATCGCCAGGCGTGGCAACTCCAGGACGGCCGCATCGACGCGCACGAGATGCGGCTGCGCGCGCTCGCGGCGACGCGCCAGCTCGCCAAGCGCCAGTACACGTGGCTGCGCGCGACCGAGGCGGTCGCGATCGATTCGCAGACGATCGCTAGCGACGCGATCGTTGCACGGATCGCGGCGGCGATCGACACGACTTAGCCCGCGCCCTGCGGCTGCGCGTCGCGGTGGGCGATTTCGGCAACGGCGTGGAACACGACGCGATTCTTGCCGGCACGCTTCGCCGCATACATCGCCGCGTCCGCCGTCGCCAGCAATCCCGGCGGGTCGCCGGCATCGTCGGGAAAGAACGCGATGCCGATGCTGGCGCCGATCGGCGGCGACGAGATCGGCGGGTCGGCGAGTGCGTCGATCATCCGGTGCGCGAGTTGCGCGAGCTCGCGGCCGTCGATTGCGCCGGTGGCGGCCAGTACGAACTCGTCGCCGCCGAGCCGTGCCAGCACGTCGGAGTCGCGCTTGACGGCGGAGAAGCGGCGCGCGATCTCGACGAGCGCGGCGTCGCCGGCTTCGTGCCCGGCGCTATCGTTGATCGTCTTGAAGCCGTCGATGTCGACGCACAACAGGCCCAGCGTCGACGACTCGCGTCGCGCCTGCGCCATCGCGTAGCCCAGCCATTGCGAGAAAAAGCGGCGATTGGGAAGACGCGTGAGCTCGTCGTGATCGGCTTCGCGGCGCACGCGATCGGCGAGGCGCCGGCGCGCGCGTACTTCGCGGGCGATCGTCGCGTAGACGATCGCCAGCAATGCCAGCGCGAGCGCGACGCCGGCGACCAGCAGGCGCATCGTGTCGTCGAAATGCGCGCGCAAGCGCAATTGCAACGCATCGGCCTGAGCGGCCAGGTCGGCGTGGACGGTTTCCCACGCGATGCGGATCGTCATCATTTCCGCCGCGCCATTGCCGGCCAGCGTCGCGCGGAGCGCCGCGTCGAAGCCTTCGCGCTTGCGCAGGTCGATCGCCGTGGCAAGGCCGGCCAGCAGGCCATCGACGTGCGGGCGCAGGCTGGCGAGCGCCATGGCTGTCTGCGGGTTCGTTTCGGCCAGCGCGCGCGCCGCTTCGAAACGCGCGGCAACTTCGCCGGTCGCAATCATGTAGGGCACCAGCGCGGTGTCGCGGCCGGTCAGCAGGTAGCCGCGCTCGCCCGATTCAGCGGTTCGCACCGACAGGTAGAGCGCGGTCATTGCGCGATCGAGGTCGCGCAGGCCATCGGAGGCCCGGTCGGCGTCGAGATACGCGCCGCCCGCCCGCGCGGCGAGCGCCACCGCCACCAGCAGTCCCAGCGCCGCGATCGCGAACGCCGCCAGCAGCTTGATCTCGAGGGGAAACGCGGTTCGTTTCATCGTGGGTCGCCTGCGTCGCGGCCGGGGCCCGGCCGGCATGCGCGGCGGCAAAATCCGCACGCTGCCGCTGTGCAATAATCAACGTCCGGCATCGCACGTTTCGCGCGTGCGGCAAGACCATGCAACGACAGACCCTCTACGACAAGCTTTTCGACAGCCACGTCGTGCGCAGCGAAAGCGACGGCACGGCGCTCCTGTATATCGATCGCCACCTGGTGCACGAAGTGACCAGTCCGCAGGCCTACGAAGGCCTGCGCCTTGCCGGGCGCACGCCTTGGCGTCCCCAATCGATCGTCGCCACCGCCGACCACAATACGCCGACGACGCACTGGGCGGAAGGCATCCGCGATCCCATTTCGCGCACGCAGGTCGAAACGCTCGATGCCAACATCCGCGCCACCGGTGCCAAGGCGTACTTTCCGTTTCGCGACCGGCGCCAGGGCATCGTCCACGTCATCGGGCCGGAAAGCGGTGCGACGCTGCCCGGGATGACGGTCGTATGCGGTGACTCGCATACCAGCACGCACGGCGCGTTCGCGGCACTCGCATTCGGCATCGGCACGTCCGAAGTCGAGCACGTGATGGCGACGCAATGCCTTTTGACGCGCAAGTCGAAGTCGATGCTGGTGCGCTTCGACAACCGTCCCGGACCTGGAATCACGTCGAAGGACATGGCGCTGGCGCTGATCGGCCGCATCGGCACCGCCGGCGGCACCGGACACGCGATCGAGTTCGCCGGCACCGCGATTCGCGCGCTGTCGATGGAAGCGCGGATGACCGTCTGCAACATGGCGATCGAAGCCGGCGCGCGCGCCGGCATGATCGCCGCCGACGATGTCACGTTCGATTACCTGCGAGGGCGCCCGTTCGCGCCCGCCGGCGAGGACTGGGGCAAGGCGGTCGACTACTGGCGCACGCTGCATTCCGACGACGGCGCGACGTTCGACACGACGCAGGTGATCGACGCCGCCGAGGTTCGCCCGCAGGTGACGTGGGGCACGTCGCCGGAGATGGTGGTGTCGATCGAAGGCCGCGTTCCCGACCCCGACCGTGAGCGCGATGCGTCGCGCCGCGAAGGCATCGAGCGCGCGCTGACCTACATGGGGCTCGAGCCCAACACGCTGATCACCGACATCCGCATCGACAAGGTGTTCATCGGCTCGTGCACCAATTCGCGGATCGAGGACCTGCGTGCCGCGGCGGCAGTCGCACGCGGACGCCGCGTCGCCGGCAACGTAAGGCTCGCGATGGTCGTGCCGGGATCCGGACTCGTCAAGGCGCAGGCCGAAGCCGAGGGCCTCGACCGCGTGTTTCGCGACGCCGGCTTCGAATGGCGCGAGCCCGGCTGCTCGATGTGCCTCGCGATGAACGACGATCGCCTCGAGCCCGGCGAGCGCTGCGCGTCGACGTCGAACCGCAATTTCGAGGGCCGCCAGGGCGATGGCGGGCGGACTCACCTGGTCAGTCCTGCGATGGCGGCTGCGGCTGCCGTCGCCGGGCATTTCGTCGACGTGCGTCGACTGTTCTAGCGACACGAGGAGCGTGGAAATGCTGAAGAAAATGATGGCCCTTTTTGCGCTTGCCGGCCTGATGGCGGGGCTCGCGGCGTGCAACACCGTCGAAGGCGTCGGCAAGGATGTGAAGGCCACGGGCGGCGCCGTCGAGAAGGCCGCCGACCAGGCCAAGCCGAAGTAACGTCATTGTCATGCGGGCGCGGCGGCGCTGTCGCCGCGCCGGTTCCATCAACGCAAAACTTCATCCCATGCAAGCCTTTCGCCAGCACACCGGAATCGTCGCGCCGCTCGACCGCGCGAACGTCGACACCGACGCGATCATCCCCAAGCAATTCCTCAAGTCGATCAAGCGCCAGGGCTTCGGTCCCAACCTCTTCGACGCGTGGCGTTATCTTGACCATGGCGAACCCGGGATGGACAACGCGGCGCGCAAACCCAACCCCGAATTCGTGCTGAACCAGCCGCGCTACGCCGGCGCGTCGGTGCTGCTCGCGCGCCGCAATTTCGGCTGCGGCAGCTCGCGCGAGCACGCGCCATGGGCGCTCGCCGATTTCGGGTTGCGCGCGCTGATCGCGCCGTCGTACGCGGACATCTTCTACAACAATTGCTTCAAGACGGGGCTCTTGCCGATCGTGCTGCCGGAGTCGGTCGTCGCGCGGCTGTTCGACGACGTCGCCGCGTTCCCCGGCTACAAGCTCGCCATCGACCTCGAGGCGCAGACGGTCGCTACGACCGACCATGCGTTTTCGCACCGCTTCGAGGTCGAGCCTTTTCGCAAGCACTGCCTGGTCAACGGCTTCGATGACATCGCGCTGACGCTGCAGCACGCTGACACCATCCACGCGTTCGAGGCGGAGCACCTGCGCCGACAGCCCTGGCTGGTCTAGCCGTACCTCGGCGCGGCTGCATTTGACGCGACGCGTCTTCCTGAAAGCAACTCCGGTGAAAATCGCATTGCTGCCTGGCGACGGGATCGGCCCCGAGATCTGCGACGAAGCACGCAAGGTGATCGACGCGCTGCGTCGCGACGGCATTGCGATCGATGTCAACGAAGGCGCGATCGGCGGCGCGGGACACGACTGCGCCGGGCATCCGCTGCCGGCGGCGACGCTCGAGCTCGCGCGCCACGCCGACGC
>JBDTWY010000051.1:0-21742 GCA_040006455.1 Betaproteobacteria bacterium
GATAGAGCACCGGCCTTCTAAGCCGGGGGTAACAGGTTCGAGTCCTGTCGGGCGCGCCAATCATCGACGCGCCGCGGCAGGCGGCGGTAACCATGGTGGCTGTAGCTCAGCTGGTAGAGTCCCGGATTGTGATTCCGGTTGTCGTGGGTTCGAGTCCCATCAGCCACCCCATTCACGCATGCCAGCATTGTGTTCGCGTCCTCGCGACGCGACGGCGTTGTTCGTCTGATTAACACGCGATTGGCAACCGTTCGTCGCCCCGTCGCCGCAAGCCTTTCGGGTTTCTTTACAGTCTGGCCGCTCGATGCAACGGAGCAGGAAGCTCCTCCCAACGCGGCCCAGCGACGAAAGTTGTGCAAATTTTGCACGTCGCCATCGCGATGTCGGGCGAATGCCTATATCCACCCGATGGAATTTTGCGTAAGTTCCAGCGTCAACGCGTGCTGATTGGCGCGCGCAAGGCCATGCCGCGCGACGTTGCGACGGCTCCGTCTCGATATCAACCGTTTAGGGACTTTCATGATGACCTCGACACTCCGCCGTCTGCTGCCAGGTTGCATCACATTCGCATTCGCCGCGTCGGCGATGGCCGCGGGACTCGCACCCTCGATGGAACAGCGGCTCGACGCGGTGTCGCAATCCGGGATGATGAATCCGCCGCTCGAGAACTGGGCAGCGCCGCAATACTTCAATGCGCCCAACGGCGCGTTCAGCTCCGATGGATCTTTCGGCATCAAGGCGGGTGCGGACCTTAAGGCCGCGCGCACGCTGTCGACCTTCATACCGGTCGCACCGTGCCGCCTGGTGGATACGCGTGGCGCGTTCAATCCGGTTTATGGCGGACCTGCGTTCACCGCGAACGAGATTCGCAACTACGTCGCCGTCGGGCATTGCGGAATTCCGGCCGGTGCGAACCGGGTGCAGGCGGTTTCGGTCGCGGTGACGACGCTGCCGACACCTGCGTCGGGCGACGTCGAGGTCATCGCCACCGGCGCGACGCTCGGCGGCACGGTGCTGATGGTGATGCAGGCCGGGCTGTGGAATAGCGCCACGACGGCGACAGGGGTGGATGCCAGCGGCAGCTTCCAGGTGCAGATCCGCAGCACCGCGGCGAACATGGCCCTCGACGTCAATGGCTACTACGCGCAGATGGACCCCAGCAACACGACGGATTTCTTCAGCATCCTCGGCAACCTGAATTCCGATGGCGGCCTGTTGAATATCGATGAAACAGGCCCGGTGGGCGCGGCGCTGCGCGCGGTAGGCGGTGGTGGCGCCGACGTGAGGCTGGCGCAAGGCGCGAACGCGATTGACGTCGTGCAGGGGGGATTGCGCGTGCGCGGTGCGGGCGTGAATTCGTCGACCCTCGCTTTCATCCATCAGACAGGTGCCACGAACATCTGCGCGGATGCACATTTCACTCGCATCGAAAACACGCAGACGTTCAGTGCAACCGCGAATTTGTCCGGCCTGTTGCTGTTCGTGCAGCAGCGAGGCGGCGCGACCACGAAGCCCGTCGCCGCCGTCTATCAGACTGGAACGACATGCGCCGGCGGCTCGGCGTCGGGCAATGGCTGGTTCCTGTTCAACGACGCCACGACGTTCGGTGCCGGTGAAACTTACAACATCATGGTGATCACACCCTGAACGAGCGCGGGAATCGACGACAACGGCTTCATTGCCGTTGTCGTCAGGTCAGGCGACAACGCCGGGAATGCGTCGTTTGGTTGGTTCGTTTACTACAGCAATGGCGCCGACTGACCAACGGCGGTATTCTTCCGGTGAGTAGACGTTGAGTCGGATCGGACGTTTTGGACCTCGAGATCGAGGCGTCGAGATTTTTTACACAACACCCGGTCGTGTCGGTCAAAAATAAGGTAACCCATTGTTAGTAAAAAGTAAAAATCGTATGGCGCAATAACTGCTTTATGAAGGATGGGGAAGAGGGTTCTAAATAACCTCCTCACACTGGAAAGTTGCCATGTTTGCCATGAAAAAAATCTTCGCCGCTGCCGCCATCGCAGCCTTCGCCACCGCGGCTTCCGCGGAGAGCTATCACGTGACCGTGTGGAACGGGCTCGCGGACTGCTCTGGCGGCCAGGCCTGCATGTTCAACGCCGACAAGGCCGACGTGCCGGTGCCGGGCGCCACACCGCTGGCGGAATTCGACTTCACGCCGGACGACGCCAGCCTTGGACTCACGTGGGCATCGACGGCCGGTATGTTCAACACCTACGGCAACTTCCTGGATGGCGGCACGATCTCGGGATTTACGAGCGCGGTATCGCAGTCCAGTTTCCTCAGCCAGTCCATGAGCGAGGAAGGCAATGGCTTCGCAAGCTACTTTGCGATCACGGGCATGTACACCTCTGGAACGGATTTCAGCACGACGATCCTGCACGATGACGGTGCCAGCCTGTACGTCGACAACAACAATATTTTCCGCGCACCCGGCCGCGTTCCCGGCCAGGCAACCTCCGGAAACTTGACGCTCGACGCGGGTTCGCATCATTTCGGCCTGTTCTACGTCGCGGCTGACGGTGGGCCCGCCGTGTTGAATTTCGACCTGCCCGATGCCAGCGCAGCCCCGATTCCCGAACCGGCGACGCTCGCATTGCTCGGTATCGGCCTCGCGGGACTGGGATTCGCGAGACGCCGTCCGCGCATCTAATTTCAGGCTTTAGTTGCAACGATGATCCCCGCCATGCGCGGGGATCATGCTTTTGGGGTCCGGGCCGCGCGGCCCGCGAGGTGAGCGCGAACCCTCCACCGACCTTTGTCCGTCGATGCGCGGCGAATCGATGCGGCCGCCCCAAAATGCACCCCGCAATTGCGCAGCGTGTCCATCCGTCGCCAATCCTGCTCTGAACTTTGCGTCCTTTGCGCGCACTCATGCAGAGGTTCGCATCGCATTCGCCGGCGTCGCGCATAATGGTTGTGCATTGCAACGAACTGTCTGTTATAAGCGGAAGCTGTCGAATATTCACGAATGTCGCCATTTCCACACAAATTGCGCACGACAGTTTGACAATGTGATGACGCGCCGACCGTCGGGGCGCCAATCATGCACGCTCGTACGGTCGTCGTTGCAGTTTTGACGATTTCCGCTATGCTTCTGCCGGCAATTGAGCCGGTCCGATCGTGTATCGCCTGTCCGAGAAAACAATCATGCCAAACGATTCCCTGCGATTCGCCGCTACGCTGCTCAAATTCCTCGTCGCGGCCGCGGCGTCGTCGTTCCTCGCCGGTTGCGCGACCAAGGACATGCCGATGGCGCCCGCGGTCGCCGCTTCGCCCGATTACACGTACAAGATCGGCCCGGGTGACATGCTCAACATCATCGTCTGGCGCAACCCCGAGCTTTCGCTCGTCGTTCCCGTGCGGCCCGACGGGCGCATTTCGACGGCGCTGGTCGAGGACCTGCCGGCGCAAGGCAAGGATGCGACCGCGTTGGCGCGCGACATCGAGAAGGCACTCGGCAAGTTCATCCGCGACCCGGTCGTCACGGTGATCGTCACGAACTTCGTCGGACCCTACGACCAGCAGGTCCGGATTGTCGGCGAAGTGCCGAAGCCGCAGACGCTTCCGTACCGCCAGGAAATGACGCTGCTTGACGTGATGATCGCCGTGGGCGGCGTCACCGACTTCGCCGACGGCAATGCCGCAACCATCCTGCGACCCTCCGACGGGAACAAGCAGTATCACGTGCGGGTCAAGGACCTGATCAAGCGCGGGGACGTCTCGGCGAACGTGCAGATGAAGCCCGGTGACGTGCTGTTCATTCCGCAAAGCTGGTTCTGACGCACACGGCGTCGAACTTCGGCTGCAACCGCATCATGGGATATCGCTGCTATGGATGATCTGATTCGCCAGGCCCAGTTCCTGCTTAAAGGCATGTGGCAACGCCGGTGGCTCGGCATGGTCGTCGTGTGGGTGGTGGGCATCGCCGCGGCGTTCGCCATCCTGCGCATTCCCGACAAGTACGAAGCCTCGGCGCGCATCTACCTTGACACGCAATCGGTACTGAAGCCGCTGATGTCCGGGATCGCCGTGCAGCCCAATGTCGAGCAGAAGATCATGATCCTCAGCCGCACGCTGATCAGCCGCCCGAACGTCGAGAAACTGGTGCGCATGGCCGACCTGGATCTCGCCGCCAAGACCAAGGCGGACGAGGAATCGATGATCGACGGGCTGATGAAATCGCTGCAGATCTCGAGCGCGGGCCGTGACAACCTCTACACGCTCGCCTATCGCGACTCCGACCCGCAGAGAGCCAAGCGCGTGGTGCAGTCGTTGACGTCGATCTTCCTCGACTCGAGCCTGGGCGGCAAGCGCAAGGATTCGGATACGGCGAAGAAGTTCATCGACGAGCAGATCAGGGTCTACGAGAAGAAGCTCGAGGACGCCGAGAACCGGCTGAAAGACTTCAAGCTCAAGCACATGAACCTCGCCAGTGCCGACGGCAAGGATTACTACGGCAAGATCAACGAGGTCGCGACGACGCTCGCGCAAGCGCGCCTCGAGCTGCGCGAATCCGAGAATTCGCGCGATGCGCTGAAGCGCCAGGTCGCGGGCGAGGAGCCGATGTTCCTGCCCGATCCCGCCGACTCGGCGTCGGCCGTTAACTCCGGTCCGAGCGAAGTCGACGCCCGTCTCGACACGCTGAAGCGCAACCTCGACACGTTGCGGCTTCGCTACACCGATGAGCATCCCGACATCGTGGGCATCAAGCGCGTGATCGAGGACCTCGAGGGGCAGAAGCGTGTGGAGCTCGCCGCGCAGAAGAAGGCGCTGGTCGCGCGGGGCGCCGCCACCGGCAGCCCGGTCAATGCCAATCCGGTGTACCAGCAGCTCAAGGTCTCGCTGGGCGAAGCGGAGGCTAATGTGGCGTCGCTGCAGACGCGCGTGTCCGAGTATGAGGCGCGCTACGCGGCGTTGCGCGCGTCCGCCCTCAAGGTGCCGGAAATCGAAGCCGAGTTCACGCAGCTCAATCGCGACTACGACATCAACAAGAAGAATTACGACGCGCTGGTGTCGCGCCGCGAGTCGGCCGAAATTTCGGGCGACATGGAAGCCACGTCCGGCGTCGCCGATTTCCGGCTGATCGATCCGCCGCGCGTGTCGTCGCAGCCGGTGTCGCCCGACCGTGTCGTGCTGTTCCCGCTCGCGCTGCTCGGCGCGCTTGCCGCCGGCATCCTGGCAAGCTTCGTGGCGAGCCAGTTGTGGCCGACGTTCTTCGACCTCCGCACGCTGCGCGAATCCACTGGATTGCCGGTGCTGGGGACGGTGTCGATGGTGGTCAGCGAGCCGCAGAAGCGCCGTGATCGCCGCGGGATCGTTGGCTTCGTCTCGGCGTTCCTCGCCTTCCTCGCGTCCTTCGGCGCGGGACTCCTGATGCTGTTCATCCACACCGCGCGCGCGGCCGTCTGAAGACCAAAACCAAATGAGCCTAATCGAACAGGCGGCCAAGCGCCTCGAGGAATTGCGCCGCGCAGGTTTCGACGCGCCCTCGGCGACGCCCGCCGAGGCGAGCCGCGGCGACCAGCCCGGCCTCATCGAGCGCGCCGCGGCGCTCCAGGCGAAGCGGCCGTTGCGGCCGATCGAGACGGTGAAGGAACACGAGACCGTCGTCACATCGCCGATGCCGCACGTCGTGGCGGACGCGCCGGGTCCACAAACGCGACGGATCGCGCTCGACCTCGAGCGGCTGGCCGCCGCGGGCGTCGTCACGCCCAATGCGCCGCGCTCGCAGATCGCTGACGAGTTTCGCGTCATCAAGCGTCCGCTGATCCTCAACGCCACGGGCAAGAGCGCTGCGCCGATCCGCAACGGCAACCTGATCATGATCACCAGCGCGCTGCCCGGCGAGGGCAAGAGCTTTACCGCGCTCAACCTCGCGATGAGCATCGCGATGGAGCTCGATCACACGGTGCTGCTGGTCGACGCGGACGTGGCGCGGCCGACGCTTCCCAAGATCCTCGGCTGGCCGCAGACGCGCGGGCTTCTCGACGTGCTTGTGGACGACAGCGTCGACCTTCGAGACGTGCTGATTCGCACCGACATCGAGAAGCTGTCCATCCTGCCCAGCGGCGCGTCGCATCCGCGCGCCACCGAGCTGCTCGCCAGCGAATCGATGAACCGGTTGCTGGAGGACATGTCGCAGCGCTATTCGGACCGGATCATCCTGTTCGATTCGCCGCCGCTGCTGGTCACCACCGAGTCGCGCGTGCTGGCCACGCACATGGGGCAGGTGGTGATCGTCGTCGAGGCGCAGCACACGCAGCAAGCGGCGGTGAAGCAGGCGCTGGCGACGATCGAGGCGTGTCCGATCCGCCTGATGATGCTGAACAAGACACGCGCGGGCTCCGCGGGAAGCAGCTACGGCTATGGCTACGGATATGGCTATGGCTACGGCAACTGAACGGCGGCGATCGTCACGAACCCTTCGTCGCGCGGTCCTTCTCGGGTTGGGAGTCGCAGGTTCGACGGCCGCGCTCGCCGCGGATGGCTGGACTTTCGCGCCCAGCGTGCAAGTCAAGGGAACCGCAACCGACAACGTCGATCAATCGCCTGACGGCAGCAAGCGCAGCGACTTCGTCACGGAGGTCGTGCCTGGAATCCGCATCGACGGCAACGGCAAGCGCGTCAAGCTCCATCTCGACTACCAGATGGACAGCGTGATCTACGCACGCGAGTCGTCGCAGAATGACATCCGCAATTCGCTCAACGCCAACGGTTCGGTCGAGGCGATCGAGAACTTCTTCTTCGTCGACGGCAGCGCATCGATCGCCCAGCAGGCGGTGTCGGCGTTCGGTCCGCGACCGACCGATAACACGACGGTCAGCAACAATCGCACCGAGACGCGCACCTACTCGGTGAGCCCGTACGTCCGCGGCCAGTTCACGGGATCGACCAATTACATCGTCCGCTACACCTACACCGACCTGACGTCGACGTCGGACCAGGCAAGTGATTCCAAGGTCAGCGAAGCGTCCGCGCACATCGGCGGCGCGACCCGCCTTACCAGCCTCGCGTGGGCTGGGGAAATCGACAGCCAGCAGGTCGACAACACGCAACGACGCGACACGCAGGCGGACCGCGCTCGTGCAATCCTCACCTATACGCTCGATCCCCAGTTCAGGATCACGGGCACTGGTGGCTACGAGCGCAACGACTACGCGACGCTCGAGGCGACCGGCCACGCGACCTATGGCGCGGGCTTCGAATGGGGGCCCACGCCGCGCAGCAACGTGTACGGACACTGGGAGCGGCGCTTCTTCGGCAATGGCTGGGACTACGGCGCGAGCCATCGCACGCCGTTCCTGTCGTTCTCGCTGCGATCGTCGCGCGACGTCAACACCGATGCGCAGAGTGCGGCGGGCATCGGCCCTGGCTCGGCGTTCAACCTGCTGTTCGCCGCGCTGACGACGCGCTTCCCCGACCCGATCGATCGTGCCGCCGAGGCGCAACGGTTGCTGCGCGAAGGCGGCATTCCCGCCGACCTGGGCTTGCCTCCTGATTTTCTGGTGGGAAGCGTTTTCGTCGAGCGCCGCACGCAGCTGTCGGCGGCATTTCTCGGCGTGCGCAATACCCTTGCGTTCATCGTCTACCAGACGACGCGGGATGCGTTGGGCGCCGCAACCGAAACGGGCACGCCCTCCAATGTTCAGCCGAACACCAAGGAATGGGGCGCCAGCGCAGACTACAGTCACAAGCTGACGGGTTTCTCTTCGGTGGGCGCCGGCACCTCGTGGCGACGCACGACCGGCGAATCGTCGTCGAACCTGGCGAGCGACCAATGGGATGGCCACCTTCGCTATGTCACGCAGCTCGGACGTCGCACGTCCGGTTCACTGGAATATCGGCATACACGCTTCACCGGCGACAGCGGTGGCACGTCCGATTACACCGAAAATGCCTTCATCGCGTCTTTGCTGATGCAGTTCTGACGGTTGCCTCATGTATGAATCCTATTATGGATTGACCGGGAAGCCGTTCCAGCTCAATCCGGATCCTTCGTTCTATTTCGGCAGCCGGCAGCACCGGCGCGCAATGGCGTACCTCGAGTACGGCCTGCACCAGAACGAAGGCTTCATCGTCATCACCGGCGACGTCGGCGCCGGCAAGACGACGATCGTCCGCAGCCTCCTCGACAAGCTGGATCCCGGCAAGGTCGTCGCCGCGCAACTCGTCAGCACGCAGCTCGACGCCGAAGACACGCTGCGCATGGTCGGCGCCGCTTTCGGCATCGCCAGCAAGGAAATCCCCAAGTCGGAAATGCTGCTGTCGCTGGAGGCGTTCCTCGTCAGCGTCACGCAACAGGGCAAGCGCGCGCTGCTGATCGTCGACGAGGCGCAGAACCTGACGCCGCGCGCCGTCGAGGAATTGCGGATGCTGTCGAATTTCCAGCTCGAGACGCACGCGCTGCTGCAAAGCTTCCTCGTGGGCCAGCCGGAATTCCGCCAGACGATGCAGAGCCCGCACATGCTGCAACTGCGCCAGCGCGTGATCGCCGCCTGCCACATCGGTCCGATGGATCTCGCGGAGACGCGCGGCTACATCGAGCACCGGCTGACGAAGGTTGGCTGGAAAGGCGTGCCGCAGTTCGAGCCTTCCGCCTACGAGGCCGTCTATCGCGCCACCGGCGGCATTCCGAGGCGCATCAACGCGGTCTGCGATCGCGTGCTGCTGTCGGGATACCTCGCCGGCAAGCGCAGCTTCGACCAGCAGGACGTGCAGGATGTCGCGCGCGAGATCAGCGAGGAAACATTTTCCGGGCCGGTGCCCGCGGAACCGCCGCCGGAACCACGGCAGCCGGCCAGCGAATCGATCGCGGTCAAGTCGGTCACCGATGCGCCGGCGCCGCTGCCGTTCCTCAATGTCGAGCTCGACAGCGAGATCGCCGGCGAAGCGACTCGTCTCATCGCCGGGCTGCAGGCGAACGAAGTCGACGAGCGCCTGACGCGGCTCGAGCGCCAGGCTGCCGCGACGCTGACGGTATTGCAGCAG
Source organism: Betaproteobacteria bacterium (assembly GCA_040006455.1). Lineage (GTDB taxonomy): Bacteria > Pseudomonadota > Gammaproteobacteria > Burkholderiales > Casimicrobiaceae > VBCG01. The sequence continues at coordinate 9,010 of JBDTWY010000051.1, forward strand.
TTGCTCGACGCCATTCGCGCGCGACCGTCCGATCCTGGAGGGCCGCCGGCATGACGCGCGACGATTCCGGAGCGGCCATGTCGCCGGTGCTGTGCGTCGTCGGTGCGCGCCCGAACTTCATGAAGATGGCGCCGATCCTGCGCGCATTCGCCGCGGCGCGGCCGCGCCTGCCGGCGCTGCTGGTGCACACCGGCCAGCACTATGACGCGGCGATGAGCGACCAGGTGTTTGCCGACCTGCAGCTGCCGAAACCCGACATCAACCTCGAAGTCGGCTCGGCGAGCCACGCGGTGCAGACCGCCGAGGTGATGCGACGCTTCGAGCCGCTGATCGACCAGCATGCACCGTCGTGCGTGCTGGTGGTGGGCGACGTCAACTCGACGCTGGCCTGCAGCCTGGTTGCCGCCAAGAAGGGCGTTGCCGTCGTGCACGTCGAGGCGGGCCTGCGAAGCTTCGATCGCACGATGCCTGAAGAAATCAACCGCGTGCTCACCGACCAGATCGCCGACCTGCTGTACACGACCGAACGCGCGGCCGCTGACAATCTTCTGCGCGAGGGCATCGCGCCGGAACGCATCCGCTTCGTCGGCAACGTGATGATCGATTCGCTGCTCGCGCATCGCGCGAGTGCGGTGGCGCCCGCCGACACGTTGCGACGTGCCAACGTCGATGCGAAGCTGCTCGATGCGCCGCGCGGCTACGGCGTGGTGACGATGCATCGGCCGTCCAACGTCGACGATCCGGTGACGCTCGAAGCGCTGCTTCGCGTGCTGTGCGAGGTGGCGACACGCCTGCCACTCGTGTTCGCATTGCATCCGCGCACGCGCGCAACGATCGAGCGCAACGGACTGTCGCAGCTCCTCGCGCAGGTGCCGGTGGCGGTGCTGCCGCCACAGGGCTACCTCGAGATGCTCGGCCTGATGGCCGGCGCGACGATGGTGCTGACCGATTCGGGCGGCATCCAGGAAGAGACCACGGCGCTCGGCATTCCCTGCCTGACGTTGCGCGAGAACACCGAGCGCCCGATCACGATCGATCAGGGAACCAACACGCTGGTCGCGCGCGATCGCGCTGCGATCCTGCGCGGCGTCGACGACATCCTCGCCGGTGGTGGCAAGCGCGGGCGCGTGCCGGAAGGCTGGGATGGACGAGCGGCGGAGCGCATCGCCGCCGACCTGGCAGCGTGGCTCGCGAGTCGCCGCGCAACCAGCGCGGAGCCGGCATGAGCAGCCTCTCCGCGCCGCTGATGCCATCCGCGCCGCCGGCGGTTGCGCCGCCCGTCGCCACGCCGGTGACTGCGGGCATCGTCAACGCGCTGACGATCGACGTCGAGGACTACTTCCAGGTGTCGGCATTCGCGCGCTACATTCCGCGCGCCGAATGGGATACGCGCGATTGCCGCGTCGAGCGCAACATCGACGTGATCCTCGGCCTGCTCGCCGAGCGCGGCGTGCTCGCGACGTTCTTCACGCTCGGCTGGATCGCCGAGCGACATCCGCAGGTGGTGCGCAAGATCGTCGAGCAAGGACACGAGCTTGCGAGCCATGGCTTTGGTCATCGTCGCGCGACCGACCAGGGCGCGGCGTTGTTCGCAGCCGACATCCGCCTCGCGAAACTCGTGCTGGAGGACATTTCGGGACAGGAGGTCAAGGGCTATCGCGCGCCGAGCTTTTCCGTCGGTGCGGGCAACCTGTGGGCGTTCGACTGCATCGCGGAGGCGGGCTATCGTTACAGCTCGAGCGTCTATCCGATCCGGCACGATCACTACGGCATGCCCGATTCGCCGCGTTTCGCGCATCAGATACGGCCGGGACTCGTCGAGGTGCCGGTGACCACGGTGCGTTTCTTCGATCGCAATTTTCCGGCAGGAGGCGGCGGGTTTTTCCGCCTGATGCCCTACGCGATGTCGCGCTGGCTGCTGCAGCGGGTCAATCGGCACGATCGCGCGCCGGCGATCTTCTATTTCCATCCCTGGGAAATCGACGCCGCGCAACCGCGCGTGCCCGGCATCGACGCCAAGACGCGCTTTCGTCACTACGTCAACCTGTCGCGCACCGAGGCGCGGCTGCGCCACCTGCTGCGCGACTTCGCGTGGGGTCGCGTCGACGACGTGTTCCTGCCGTCGGGTGCGCCGCAGTGAGCGAATGACCATGAAGCATTTCCCCGCCGAACAAGGATTGCAAACGATCACGCCGCCGATGCTGCGTGTCGCCACGCTCGGGCGGGGTGACGCCGCCAATGCCGCGCGCTGGGACGCGTTCGTGCAGAAATGTCCGGAGGCGACGTTCTTTCACCGCGCCGGCTGGCAGCAGGTGATGGACGACGTGTTCGGGCATCCGACCTACTTTCTCTACGCCGAGCGTGCGGGTGTCATCGAAGGCGTGCTGCCGCTCGCACGCAATCGCAGCCGGCTCTTCGGTGACGCGCTCGTGTCGCTGCCATTCGCCGTCTACGGCGGCGTGGCGGCCACCACCGCAGAGGCGGCCGACGCGCTCGAGGCCGAGGCGCAGCGACTTGCGCAGGCGCTCGGCGTCGAGCACCTCGAGCTGCGCAATGTGCGGCCACGGCATGCGGACTGGCCGACGCAGGACCTCTATGTCACCTTCCGCAAGGCGCTCGCGCCGGACGTCGACGCCAACATGCAGGCGATTCCCCGTAAGCAACGCGCGATGGTGCGCAAGGGAATCAAGCATGGATTGGCGAGCACGATCGACGCCACGCCGGAACGCTTTTTCGCCCTCTACGCCGGCAACGTCCACCGCCACGGCACGCCGCCGCAGTCGCGACGCTACTTCGAGACGCTGCTGCGGGTGTTCGGCGACGCCTGCGAAGTGCTGACCGTCGAGGCGCCCGGCGGCAAGCCGCTGTCGAGCGTGCTCGCGTTCTACTTTCGCGACGAGGTGCTGCCGTATTACGCCGGCGACGATGTCGCCGCGCGTGACGTCGCCGCCAACGATTTCAAGTACTGGGAGTTGATGCGACGCGCGTGCGAGCGCGGTTGCAAGGTATTCGACTACGGACGCAGCAAGCGCGACACCGGTCCGTTCGACTTCAAGAAGAACTGGGGCTTCACGCCGCAACCGTTGCACTACGAATACCGTCTGTACAAGCGCGACGACATCCCGCAGAACAATCCGCTGAATCCCAGGTACCGCGCGTTCATCGCGCTGTGGCGACGCCTGCCGCTGTCGCTCGCCAATCGCCTCGGACCGCACATCGTGAAGAACCTCGGATGACGCTCCGATGAGGACTGCCGCGTAATGGCTTCCAGCATCCTCCGCCCGCACGCACCGGCGATGGCCGCGCCGCGCGTCGCACCGGCCGCGCCGGTGGACACGCGCCTTGCGTGGCGTGTTGCACTCGGTGCGCTGGCGCTGCTGGTCGCGTGGATCGTCGCGTGCTATTGGTCGACGGCGGCGGGCATGGTGAGCACGTGGGCACGCTCCGAAACGTTCGCGCATGGCTTCATCGTCCCGCCACTGGCGTTGTGGCTGGCATGGCGCCAACGCGACGCATTGGCGCGGATGACACCGCGACCGCAATGGGCGGCGATCGGTGCGATCGCCCTCGCAGGTTGCGCGTGGCTGCTGGGCCGCCTCGCCGAAGTCAACGCGCTCGCGCAATTCGCGATGACGGCGATGATCATCGCCGCGGTACCCACGGTGCTTGGCCTGCGCATCGCCCGCACGCTGATGTTCCCGCTGCTGTTCCTGTTCTTCGCCGTGCCTTTCGGCGAGTTCGTGCTGCCCGTGCTGATGGACTGGACCGCGAACTTCACAGTGGCCGCGTTGCGCGCGAGCGGCATCCCCGTCTATCGCGAGGGCCTGGTCTTCGTCATTCCCTCCGGCACGTGGTCGGTGGTGGAAGCGTGCAGCGGCGTGCGCTACCTGATCGCGTCGCTGATGGTCGGCACGCTCTATGCGTACCTGTCCTACCGATCGAACCGCAGGCGCTGGATCTTCGTCGGCTTCGCGATCGTCGTGCCGATCGTTGCCAACTGGGTGCGCGCCTACCTGATCGTGCTGCTGGGCCATGTGTCCGGCAACAAGCTCGCCGTCGGCGTCGACCATCTGATCTACGGCTGGTTGTTCTTCGCGTTCGTGATCATGTTGATGTTCTGGATCGGCGGGCGTTGGCGTGAGGATCCCTTGCCCGAAGGAGGCGTGCGGGCCGTGTCGAACCCGCCCGACACTGCAATGCAGCTGGCGTCCACGACGGCGCCGCTGCGAGTCTCGCGCTTCTGGGTCGCATCCCTCGCAGCGATGCTGGTCGTCGCGTTCTTCGCCGTCGTGCAGTCGCGCTTCAACGCCGCCGATGCCGCCGGCCCCGTGCAGCTCGCACCAGTCGCGACAACCGCCGGCTGGACCGGCACGCAGGGAGCGCTCACGACGTGGCATCCGGTTTTCGAGCGCGCATCGGCGACTTACGACGGCCATTTCGTGCGCGGCAACTCCGTCGTCGGTCTCTACATCGCGTATTACCGCGACCAGGACGCGTCGCGCAAGCTCGTGAGCTCAAACAACGTGCTCGTGCACAGCGAGGACCGCGCATGGCGGCGCCTGACCCAGGGAACGACGGGTGCGATGATGGTCGGCAGCACCCCGGTCGACATGACCACCGCCGAGCTCGTGCATGGCGGCGAGCACCTCGTCGCGTGGAAGTTCTACTGGATCGACGGCCGGCTCACCGCCCGCGACGCAGTTGCCAAGCTCTTGACGGCATGGGCGCGTTTGACCCACGGACGCGACGATTCGGCGGCGATCGTCCTCTACGTACCGGCGTCTGATGCAGTCGCGGCGGCGCCACTGCTGCAGGCTTTCGTGCGTGACCAAGGCGCGGCAATCGTCGCCGCGTTGGCGGCGACGCGGGAACGGCGATGAATTCCGGTATCGGGCCGCTTTGGAATATCTCCTGCGATGGTCAGTTGATCACTGTGTCGGTCTGCCTGGGCGGTTGAGGTGACGCACAAAATCGCCGTATTTACGGGGGACCTGTCCTATTCAGTGTGCGCCGGTATCGCGGAGATCGATCGCGCTGTCGCTGAGATCGAATGGTTGGTGTTGTTGCACTCCCCTCGCAAGACCATCGCGGCCCTGATAGGTAGCCAAAGGCGCAACCTCCGCCGTAACGGTTGGCGATGGGTGCATTACCAAATTGGCGACGTTGTACGACGCATCGGCGCCCAACTGAGGAGTAGCGCTTCATTGGGAAGTCCGCGTCACACGGCTCAGTCCTTGGCGCCAGGTCGCAATCTGCGAATCCTGAGATCAAATGATATTCATGACGAAGTGACGCTTGCAGAAGTTCGTAAATTCGCTCCGGATTTGGGTCTTTCGTTGGCGGCTCCAATCTTGCGCGAGTCGCTGTTCTCGCTTCCACGGCTTGGAACCCTGAATTTGCACAAAGGCAAACTTCCCCAATATCGCGGCATGCCGCCGGCGTTTTGGGAGCTATGGAATGAGGAGAAGGAAGTCGGATGCACGATTCATTGGGTAGAGAGCAAGCTAGACGCTGGTCCGGTCGTTGTGGAGTCGACCGTCCAACGAGAGAGATTTTCGACGGTCCGCGGACTACAACTTCGTCTTGACGAAGTTGGCGTTGACCTGATGCGGACCGCCGTGCGCCGGATACTGAGCGGTGAACGCATCGGCTATCCACAGCCCACGAATGGCCGGACCAACCGGAAACCCACGCTCGCGCAAACGGCGGAACTCACGCGCAGACTGGCACGCGACGTGGTATTTCCTGGTTCGTTTCCGCAACGGATTGCAAGGGAAACGATGTATGCCGCTGCACGTTCCTGCCTGCCGATTGCTCGCCTTTCCATGCGTCCGCGCATCACAGTTCTCCTGTATCACCGGGTCAGCGATGAAGCGCGAGACAACCTGACGGTCGGCATCGAACAGTTTGATCGACAGATGGCGCTGATTCGCCGGCACTGCGACCTCTTGACGCTTGAAGAAGTGTTGGCCTGCGACACGATTCCCACATCTACACGGCCGCAGGTCTGCGTCACATTCGACGATGGTTATCTGGACAACTTCATCAACGCATTTCCGATCCTGCGGCGCAATGCGATTCCTGCGGCATTCTTTGTTTCCACCGGGATCATAGGCACTGATCGACCGTTTCCTCACGATGTCCGACGCGGCGGTTCGAGGCCACCGGTCATGACATGGGAAAACGTGAAAAAAATGCATGATTATGGATTTACCATTGGTTCGCACTCGGTCAGCCACATCGATTGCGTCAAAGAGCCGGAGTCCGCGGTTGTGGAGGAGCTCACGCGGTCGCGCGCAGACCTGGAACGCCGACTAGGACTTGCCGAGGTTTACTTCGCATATCCGTTCGGCGGGCGCCAACACATGAATGCGCAGCGTCTGGACCTTGTCCGCGCTGCTGGATATGCGGCCTGTCTGTCAGCGTACGGAGGGTCGAATATCGGAGTAGTCGACCGCTACAATGTGCTGCGAGGCGGCATCAACTGGGAATTTTCAGACCGTGCATTTCTCTTCCGCTGTCAGGGAATACGATGACGGAAGACCGGCGACCACTGGTGCTTCACGTTATCCATCATCTCGTTACGGGGGGTATGGAGAACGGGCTGATCAATTTGATTGACGGCCTCCCGTCGGCAGAATTTCGGCATGCGATAGCTTGTATCGAGGACTACTCGGAATTTCGGCATCGTCTCCGTCGGAAAGATGTCGAGATAGTAGCCCTGCACCGTTCGCGAGTGGGAATATGGCAGGTGCGGCGGCAATTATTCAAGCTTTGCAGGCGGTTGCGTCCCGCGATCGTCCATACGCGCAATCTTTCCGGCCTGGATGCGTTGCCTCCGGCTCGCATGGCGAGGGTTCCCGCCTGTGTACATGGTGAGCACGGCTTCGACGTTGACAATTTGAAATGGGACCGGTGGAAGCCTTCGTTGCTGCGAAAAATGCACTCTCCCCTTGTCAATCGCTATGTAACGGTCTCGAAACAGCTGGAAAATTATTTAACTCAACATGTTGGTGTCGCGCCGTCGCGGATTACTCGAATCTGCAATGGGGTTGACACGACAAAGTTTGCGCCCGCGACGCTCAAACCTGTCGAAATGCTTCCGCCACATCTGCGCGGTGAATCGTTAACGATCGTCGGGACTGTCGGGCGTGCCCAGCCGGTCAAGGACCAGGCAACGCTTTTGCGCGCCATAGCTAGCCTGGTACAACGCCACCCTCGGCTGCGCCAAACACTGCGTGTAGCAATTATTGGAGACGGGCCGATGCTCTCGGGTCTCCGTGACCTGGCGGCAACCTTGGGAATTGCCGATATCGCTTGGCTCCCAGGAGCGATGGACAACATACCGGGAGCCCTGCAGCTTTTCGATATGTTCGTTCTTCCGTCGCTGGGGGAGGGAATCTCGAATACGATTCTTGAGGCGATGTCTAGCGGGCTTCCGGTTATCGCTACGGATGTTGGGGGAAATGGGGAGCTCGTGGACACGGGAAAAACTGGCGAGCTCTTCTCACCAAACGATTCGAAGCGACTGACCGACCTGATGCATGTCTATCTGCAAAGTCCGGAAGCGGCCAAGGCAGTCGGGCGGGCGGGGCGCGCGCGAATCGAGCGGGATTTCAGCCTTGGTGCGATGTTGCGGGCGTATCGGAGGCTCTATGATCAGCTACTTTCCGACAACGCGGACGCGGTAGCGCGGTTGAGCCGGACATGACGATTAACCGAACCCATTCGAGCTCAAGCTTGATGCGTCCGGGCCTTCGGTTCCCCGTTCGGGCCGAGCTTCGTTGCGGCAGCTGTGGGCGCAACGGAACCTGATCGGGGGAATGCGGATCATGTGCGGAATCACAGGCATCTTCGACACCCGCGGCGCGCGCGAGATCGATCGCGCCGCGCTCGCGCGGATGAACGCGTCGCAGTTCCACCGCGGACCGGACGAGAGCGGCGTGCACATCGAGCCCGGCGTCGGACTCGGTCACCGGCGTCTGTCGATCATCGACGTGTCGACGGGCCAGCAGCCGTTGTACAACGAGGACGGCAGCGTCTGCGTGATCTTCAACGGCGAGATCTACAACTACCAGGAAATCATTCCCGAGCTGACGGCGCTGGGACATCAATTCCGCACGCGCAGCGACACCGAGGTCATCGTGCACGCGTGGGAAGCCTGGGGCGAGCGTTGCGTCGAGCGCTTTCGCGGCATGTTCGCGTTCGCGCTGTGGGATCGCAACCGCGCGACGCTGTTCCTCGCGCGCGACCGCCTGGGCGTCAAGCCGCTCTACTATGCGATCCTGCCCGACGGCATGCTGGTGTTCGGGTCCGAGCTCAAGTCGCTGCTGGCCCACGGCGGTCTCGCACGCGACATCGATCCTTGCGCAGTGGAGGAATACTTCGCGCTGGGGTACGTTGCCGAGCCGCGGACGATCTTTCGCGGCGCGCACAAGCTGCCGCCTGCGCAAACGCTCGCCATCCGTCGCGCGCATCCGCTGCCGCCGCCACGCGAGTACTGGGATGTGCGATTTTCGCTGGACAGCCCGACTACATTGGTCGACGCCTGCGCGGAGCTCACGCGTCGTCTCCAGGAATCGGTGCGGTTGCGCATGATCTCGGAGGTGCCGCTGGGCGCATTCCTGTCGGGCGGTGTCGATTCGAGCGCCGTCGTGGCGATGATGGCGGGTCTGTCGAATACGCCGGTCGAGACCTGCTCGATCGGGTTTCGCGATCCGGCATTCAACGAATCGGAGTTCGCGCGGCGCGTGGCCGAGCGCTATCACACGCACCACTATGCCGAAGTCGTCGAGAGCGACGACTTCGACCTGATCGACACGCTTGCCGGCGTCTACGACGAGCCCTACGCCGACAGTTCGGCGATCCCCACGTACCGGGTGTGCCAGCTCGCGCGCAGGAACGTCACCGTCGCGCTGTCCGGAGACGGCGGCGACGAATCCTTCGGCGGCTATCGGCGCTACCGGTTGCATGTGATGGAAGAGCGCGTGCGTTCGGCATTGCCGCTCGGCTTGCGACGGCCGGCGTTCGGCTTTCTCGGCAACGCGTTTCCGAAGCTCGACTGGGCGCCGCGGATGTTTCGTGCCAAGACGACGTTCGAGGCGATGGGACGCTCGTCCATCGAGGCGTACTTCCATTCGATGTCGATCATGGACGCGCCGATGCGACAACGGCTTTTCAGCGAGCGTTTCCGCGCCGAGCTCGCAGGCTACGATGCGCGCGACGTGTTCGAACGCCACGCCGCGCGCGCCGGCACCGACGATCCGTTGGCGCTGATCCAGTACGTCGACTTGAAGACCTACCTCGTCGGCGACATCAATACCAAGGTCGACCGCGCGGCGATGGCGCACTCGCTGGAAGTGCGCGAGCCGCTGATGGACCATCCGCTGATCGAATGGCTGGCGACGTTGCCGTCGTCGCTGAAGCTGCGCTCGGGCGAGGGCAAGTACCTGCTCAAGAAGGCGATGGAACCCTACCTGCCGCACGACGTGCTCTATCGACCGAAGATGGGTTTCGCCGTGCCGCTCGCGCGTTGGTTCCGCGGTCCATTGCGAGAGCGCATGCGCAACGCCGTGCTCGGCCCGCGACTTGCCGATACCGGCATGTTCGACGCCGGCACGCTGCGCCACCTCGTCGATGCGCACCAGAGCGGCGCGCGCGACTACAGCGCGCCGCTGTGGACGCTGTTGATGTTCGAGGCGTTCCTGCGCAACACGATGGAATCCGCGGACGCGCCGCGCGAGCTCGCACTGGCGTCATGACCTTGCGCATTCTCCACGTGCTCGACCACTCATTGCCGCTGCACAGCGGCTACGTGTTTCGCACCATCGCGATCCTGCGCGAGCAGGCGGCGATGGGATGGGAAACGTTCCAGCTCACGACGCCGCGTCAGGGTGCGATGCCAGCGGACGAGGAAGTCGTCGATGGCTGGCGCTTTTATCGGACGCCGTTGCGCGAAAGCGCTCTGCAGCGCGCCACCGGCATCGCCGAAGCGCGCGAGATGGCGGCGACCTCGCGTCGCATCGGCGGACTGATCGACCGGCTGCGCCCGGACATTGTGCATGCGCACTCGCCGGTGCTCAATGCATTTCCGGCGCTGTGGGCGGCGCATCGGCGCCGCGTGCCGGTCGTCTACGAGCTGCGTGCGCTGTGGGAAGACGCCGCCGTCGATCACGGCACGACGCGCGAAGGCAGCGTGCGCTATCGCGTGTCGCGCAGCCTGGAAACGCTTGCACTGCATCGCGCCGACGCGATCACGACGATCTGCGAAGGGTTGCGCGACGATCTCGTCGCACGCGGCATCGCGCGCGAACGAGTCACCGTCATTCCCAACGCGGTGGACACGAGCCTCTTTTCGACGACAACGACGCCGGATCCCGCGTTGCGCGACGCCCTCGGTCTGCGCGACGCGACGGTGCTGGGCTTCGTCGGGTCGTTCTATGCCTACGAAGGCGTCGACCTGATGCTCGATGCGTTGGCGCGCCTTGTTCCCACTCACCCGAACGTGAAGGCGTTGCTGGTGGGTGGCGGCTCGCACGAAGCCGTGCTGCGCGAACGTGTCGCGGCGCTCGGCCTCGCCGATCGCGTCGTGTTCGCGGGGCGGGTGCCGAACGCCGATGTGCAGCGCTACTACGACCTGATAGACGTGCTGGTGTATGCGCGCCGGTCGATGCGGCTCACCGAGCTGGTGACACCGTTGAAGCCACTGGAAGCGATGGCGCAGGGACGCATGCTGGTGGCGTCGGACGTTGGCGGCCATCGCGAATTGATCCGCGACGGCGAAACCGGCCTGCTGTTCAAGGCGGGCGACGTGGCGGCGCTGGCCGCGACGATCGACCGCATGCTGTCGACGCGCGATCAGTGGCCGGCGATGCGGCGGCGCGCGCGCGCCTTTGTCGAGCAGGAACGCACGTGGGCGCACAGCGTGGCGCGCTATCGCGACGTCTATCGGCGACTGGTGCCGTCGATGACGACGCTCGTCGCGCCACGACATCGCGCGGTCGGGGGCTAGCAGCCGATGTGCGGGATCTTCGGCCTCGTGCAACTGGATGGCGCGCCCGCGGACGCGGGTGTCGTGCCGGCGATGGCGCGCGCAATCGCGCACCGCGGCCCGGACGACAGCGGCCACCACGTCGACGGATCGGCGCTGATCGGCATGAACCGCCTGTCGATCATCGACCTCGCCGGTGGTCACCAGCCGCTAGCCAGCGAAGATGGACTGCTGTGGCTCGTTTGCAATGGCGAGATCTACAACTTTCGCGAGTTGCGGCATGACTTGAAGCAACGTGGACGGCACTTCCGCACCGAGTCCGACAGCGAAGTGATCCTGCACGCCTACGCCGAATGGGGCGACGATTGCGTCACGCGCCTCAATGGCATGTTCGCGTTCGCACTGTGGGATGCGCAGCGCCGTCGCATGCTGATCGGCCGCGACCGCCTCGGCATCAAGCCCGTCTACCTGGCGCAGGACGCGCGTCGCCTCGCGTTCGCCAGCGAGGCGAAAGCGCTGCTGACGCTGCCCGGAGTCGGTGTCGGCGTCGATTCGCAGGCGCTCGACAGCTACCTGCAGCTCGGCTACGTGCCGACGCCGCAATCGATGTTCGCGGGCATCACCAAGCTGCCGCCGGCGACATTGCTGGTGATCGAAGGCGGCAAGGCCACGCAGCGCCGGTACTGGCAAATGCCGCACGCAATCGACCATGCGATGACGCAGTCGCAATGGATCGACGCGATACGTGCGCGACTCGAGTCGTCGGTGAAGATGCAGATGGTGAGCGACGTGCCGATCGGCGCGTTCCTGTCGGGCGGCATCGACTCAAGCGCCGTGGTCGCGTTCATGAGCCGCCACAGCCGCCAGCCGGTGAAGACGTATTCAATCGGCTTCGAAGGCGGGCGTGCCGACGCGTTCTACAACGAGCTGCCGTATGCCAAGCAGGTCGCCACGCAATTCGGCACCGATCACCACGAAATCGTCGTGCGACCGGACGTCGTGTCGTTGCTGCCGCGATTGCTGTGGCACATGGACGAGCCGATTGCCGACACCGCGTTCGTGACGACCTACCTCGTGTCCGAATTCGCGCGCCGCGACGTCACGGTGATCCTGTCGGGCGTCGGCGGCGACGAGCTGTTCGGCGGTTACCGGCGCTACCTCGGCGACCATTATGCGCGGCGCTATCGGCGCTTCCCCTCCTGGGCACGGCGCATGGCTGCGGGCGTGGCGCGGCGGCTGCCCAGCGACCGGCACTCAGGCCTGCTCAACCGCTTCCGTTATGCGAAGCGCTTCCTCGAGACGGTGGAACTGCCGTTCGAGCAGCGCTATCTCGCTTACGTTGAAGTGTGCGACGCCGGCGCGCGCGATACGCTGCGTGTCGAGACGCACGGCGGCCGCGCCGCGCCGCGAGCGATCGACGCCGCGTTCGCGCGCAGCGCCGGCGAGGACGGCATGAACCGCATGTTCGCCGTGGATGCCGAGACGCAACTTCCCGACGACCTGCTGATGCTGACCGACAAGATGAGCATGGCCGTGTCGCTGGAATGCCGCGTGCCGCTGCTCGACCACGAGCTCGTCGAGTTGGCGGCGGCGATGCCCGAGGACATCAAGATGCGCGGCGGCACGCTCAAGTACGCGATGAAGAAGGCGCTCGAAGGAATCCTCCCCGACGAGATCCTGCATCGGCCGAAGCGCGGCTTCGGCACGCCGATGGGCGCGTGGCTCAAGGGCGACCTCGCGCCG
>JBDTWY010000052.1:0-20080 GCA_040006455.1 Betaproteobacteria bacterium
ATGACCATGACCCGATCTTTCACTCTGATGGCAGCAATCGTCGCCCTCGGTATCGTCACGCAAGCGATTGCGCACGGCGATCACGCCGAGGTCGCCACGGACTCGCGCAATGCCGGGACACGCTCGACGATCGAAGGCACGATTCGCCACGTGACGGTCGACGATCAGGTCAGCCACGCGGCGCACGAGTACCAGCTGCTAGTCACCGACGATGGCGAAACGCACCTGTTGCGCGGCGACGGTGCTCAAGCACTCCAGAACGGTGCGCGCTACCGCGTGCTGGGAATGTCGAACGGCAAGTATTTCCAGGCCGAGTCGGCCGCGCCTTCCGTCCGAGCGTCAACCAAGGCGGCGGTTGCGGAAAATCCATTCGTCATCGACGGTACGTTGCGCCTCGGTCACGTCGACTACATCGACCGGCCCAGCGTCTATTTCTTTGCCGTGTTCGCCGCCGACGGTCGCCGCAAGCAGATCCCTGGCGCGCAGTTGCTCGACGCATTGGAAAACGGCATGGAGGTCAGCGTCGCGGGCCATGTCGACGCCAATGGCGTACTGTCGGCCGAGCACATCATCGTGCTTCGCCATGCACAGGTCGGAGCCGCGAGCGACACTCAGCTGAAAGACCTCAAAGCCGCATCGACGCACTCCGTGTTCGTCGTCCCGGTCAAGTTCCCGAATGCGCAGGCCGTCTATCCCGCGGATCCGTTCAGCGTCACAACGCTCAAAACCGCGGTGTTCGGTGCAGCGCCCGCACAGAGCGTCACGCAGTACTACAAGGAGGTTTCCTACGGACAGCAAACGCTGACTGGCGTTACCGCGTCCACGGGGACGACGCCGCAGTGGCTTCAGGCAGCGGATACGCCGCCGGTCGACATCCACAACAACCCGACATGCGACATCAACTTCATCCAGGACGAGAGCACGGCGGCGGCCCTCAATGCCGGCTATTCGTCCGCGCAGCTCAATCCGAGCAACATCTACCCCGGCAGCGCCGGCGCGAACAACCACGTGGTGTTCGTCTTCACGCAGACGGGCTTCAATTGCGGATGGTCGGGACTCGCGTACATCGGCTACGGCCTGGCGTTCATCAAGCAGACCAGCGCGCTGTCGGTGATTTCGCACGAGCTCGGCCACACATTCGGCCTCTATCACGCCGGCAGCCTCGATTGCGGAGTCAATCCGATCGGCGGCACATGCACGGTCAGCGAATATGGCGACCCGTTCGATGTGATGGGCAATTCGAGCGCGATGCATTTCAGCGCGTTCCAGAAGCAGACGCTCAAATGGATCAGCGACGCCAGCGTGACGACGCATTCGAGCGGCGTCGCCACATACACGCTCAATCCGATCGAGACGCCGGGAGGCTCGCGCTATGCCGTGCGCATCCCCGCGGGCCCCAATCGAACGTACTGGCTCGAATACCGGCAGCCGCTGGGCTTCGACAGCGGCATTTCCGCGGCCAACGCCGATGGCGCGCAGGTGCGCATCACGCGGCCGTTCGAAACCTATTGCAGCGGTTGCGACTCGTACAGCAACGATACCGAGCTGCTGGACATGAAACCCGGCACGACGACGTTCGCCGATGCCGCGCTCGCCACCGGATCGCGATTCGTCGACGTCTACTACGGCCTTGCGGTGGACGTGCTCTCGCGGACCGCTTCGGCGTTGACGGTTCGCGTCACGTCGCTCGCCAAGGCAGCGAGTCCTGATTTCGATGCGAGCACCGATACCGACCTCGTCTGGAGGAACGCGTCGACGGGACAGACGATGCTCTGGCTCATGAATGGCCTGACCACCAGCACGTCGGCCAATGTCATGAATGACGCGCATTGGAAAGTGGTCAAGGCCGCGGACGTCAACGGTGACGGCAAGGCGGACCTGATCTGGGAAAACGCCACGACAGGACAGACCGCAATCTGGTTGATGAACGGGCTGTCGCCGACTTCTTCCGCGGTCGTCATGGCGGACGGCCGGTGGACGGTCACGAATGTCGGCGACTTCAATGGCGACGGTCACGCCGACCTCGTCTGGCGCAATTCAGTGACCGGACAGACCGCGATCTGGTTGATGAACGGCGTCGTCCCATCGGCCACAGCGGTCATCATGTGGGATCCTGCGTGGACGGTGACCAACGTCGGCGACTTCGACGGCGACGGCAAGTCGGACCTTTGGTGGCACAACTCCAGCACCGGGCAGTCGGCGGTGTGGCTGATGAACGGGATGTCGGCGAAAGCGTCGGCGATCGAGATGTGGGATCCAGCGTGGACGGTCACGCTGATCGGTGACTTCGACGGCGACGGCAAGTCCGACACGCTGTGGCGCAACAGCGGCACGGGACAGACTGCGATCTGGCTGATGAACGGAATCGCGTCGACGACCTCGACGATCCTCAACGTGGATGCAACGTGGCAGGCCAAGCTGGTCGGCGACTTCGATGGCGACGGCAAGGCCGACATCCTCTGGAGAAACACGGCCGGCGCGACACAAGCGTGGCTGATGAACGGGATCAGCGCGGCGTCGGCGGCGACGCTTACGTCGAACGCCAGTCTTTCGGCGGTCCGCGTCGGCGACTTCGATGGCAACGGCAAATCCGACATTCTCTGGAAAGACGCGGGAACAGGGCAGTCGGCGATCTGGTTGATGAACGGGACTAGCACGTCCGGTTCGGCAACGGTGATGACCGACGCGAACTGGGGTGTGCCGCCGTCCTACTGACGTCGCACATCGCTGTTGCGCACCGGCGGCCGCGAGTACTCGCCTGTGGCGGCAGGAAACCCGCTAACATTGCGGACCCGTGCGCGACGGCTCCGCGCACGCGCCATCCATCAGTGAGAACCGCAGGCCATGCGCGATAAATCCGTGAACGCACGTGCCGTTGTCCATGTCACCATCACGTGCATTCGCGTGACTGCGCTCGCGATGGCGTTGTCGATAGCGGCGCCTGCGGCGGCATACGACTGGCTGCAGTTCAACGGCGATGCCGCGCACAGCGGCGTCAATACGCTCGAGCGCCGGCTCGGTCCCGCCAACGTCGAAAGCCTGGCGTTCAAATACGCGGTGACGCTGCCTGCGACCGCTGACGGCGCGCCAGTAGCGTTGCGGGGTGTGCAACTGCCGGGGGGTCCGACGGACATGCTGTTCGTGACGACGCTCAACGGCGACCTCGTCGCGCTCAACGCCGCGACCGGCGTGCAGCTCTGGTCGAAGCCGCATGGCCCCGGAACGTGCAAGATCAACAAGACCGGAGGGCCCTGCTACACGACGTCGTCTCCCGCGATCGATCCCAGTCGGGCGTTCGTCTACGGCTACGGCCTCGACGGGTACGTGCACAAGCACCAGGTCACCGACGGCACCGAGATCACCACGGGCGGCTGGCCGCAACTGGCGACGCTGAAGCCGTTCCACGAAAAGGGATCGTCGGCGCTGAGCTTCGCTGTCGCGGACTCCGGCACGTATCTCTATGCGGTGCATGGCGGCTATCCGGGTGACAACGGCGATTACCAGGGACACGTGACGACAATCAACCTCGTGTCCGGCGCGCAGACGGTATTCAACACGATGTGCAGCAACGTGCGCGCGCATTTCGGCGAGGTGCCGGCAGATCCGAATCCACCGCCGACCGACCCCTATTGCACGACGCCGCGATCAGCGATCTGGTCGCGTCCGGGAACGATCTACGACGAGGTGACCGACCGGCTGTTTCTCGCAACCGGCAATGGCGTCTATAGCGGCAACACCGATGGCCTCAACTGGAGCGAATCCGTCCTCGCGATCCATGCCGACGGGACGAGCATCGCCGTACGCCCGGTGGACGCCTATACGCCGGCGAATTTCCAGTCACTCGACAGCGCGGACGCCGACGTCGGCAGCACGCTAGTCGCGATCATTCCAGTCCCGTCCGGCGCGTCGGTCGCGCACCTCGGCGTACAGGGCGGCAAGGATTCGAAGCTGCGCCTCGTCAACCTCGACAATCTCGCCAATCTCGGCACGGCGCCTGAGTCCGGACACCTTGGCGGCGCGATCGGATCGATCATCAACGTGCCGCAGGGTGGCGGCGTGTTCTCGCAGCCCGTCGTGTGGATCAATCCTGTCGACGGCAAGCGCTGGGTGTTCGTCGCAACCTCGGGCGGCCTTTCCGGCCTGCAACTGCAACTCGATGTCTCCGGCAATCCGTCGCTCGTCCCGAACTGGACGATTCCACAAGGCGGCACCTCGCCGGTGATCGCCCGCAACGTTCTCTACTACGCTGGCAACGGCACGTTGCGCGCCGTCGATCCGACGTCAGGCAACATCCTGTGGAGCAGCGCCGGCGGCCAGGTTGGCGGGATCCATTGGCAGAGTCCGATCGCGTTCAATGGTGCGCTGTACGTGACGGATCAAAGCGCGCACATGGTTGCATTCACGCCGACCGGAGGGCCGGCCGCCTATGGTTTCGACCTCGACGCAGACAGGATGTCGGACCTCGCGTGGCGCGACAGCGCCGGGCAGACGCAGCTTTGGAAAATGAACGGAGTCGTCTCGTCGTTCACGAAAATAGTGATGACCGATGCCAACTGGTCGCTTACGGGCGCGGCCGATTTCAACGGCGACGGCAAGTCGGACCTCGTCTGGAAGAACGCTAACTCAGGCGCCACCGCATTGTGGCTGATGGATGGCATCGGCGTGACCGGCTCGTCAATCGCATGGCCGGATGGCAACTGGACACCGGTTCACTTCGGCGATTTCAATGGTGACGGATTCGCCGATATCGTCTGGCGCAATGCGACGACGGGCGCAACGGCGATCTGGCTGATGAACGGGCTCGCCTCCAGAGGTTCAAGTGTCGTGTTCACCGATTCGCACTGGGTGGTGGCGGCATCGGCCGATTTCGACGGCGACGGCAAGGACGACCTGCTGTGGACCAACGCGTTTACCGGCGAAACGGCGATCTGGTTGATGGACGGTCTGCAATCGCATGGTGTCGGCATCGTGATGAGCGCGCCATGGTCGCTCATCACGATCGGCGATTTCGACGGCGACGGCAAAGCAGACCTGGTGTTGCGCAACGCGACGACCGGCGAGACGATGATCGCGCTGATGGATGGCGTACAGGTTGCGGCAGCGAAGGTCATCTTCAACGTGCCAAACTGGGTCGTTACGCATGCCGCCGATTTCAACAACGACGGTCGCTATGACCTTGTCTGGCGCAACACGACGACCGGCACGACAGCGATCTGGTTAATGGATGGATTCACCACGCTCGAATCACGCATCATTTACTACGACGCGAACTGGACGGTGACCCAGGTCGGCGATGTCGATCATGACGGCAAGGGCGATATTTTCTGGCGTCACCAGGACGGTTCGACCGCCGTGTGGACGATGAATGGCACGACGGCTGTCGATCCCCGCTTCCTGCACTTCAGCGACACGCTCAATCTGATTTCACCACTGCACTGATACGGTCCGCGGCGATTGCCGTGGCGACGCCGCGGCCGCGAAGTTCGAGGCGAACCAGCCCCACGCCGAGTCGCCGCGCATCGTCGCAAAGCTGCGCTTGCGCCGGAGAAAAAGGCGCCGGTGGCGTAAGCCGCACCGTGTGCTGGTTGCCGTCAGTCGTGAACTGGATGTCAACGGTGGAATCGGTTGCGCCGAACCGCACGTGGTAGACCGCGCCGCCCACCGAGATGCGGATGTCGCGGTCACAATTGGGGCCGAATGCCCGTGCGGTGACGCTTAACGTGCCCTGCCGGGGCAATGGTTTGCAGAAGCCGACTGACACCGAAGGGGCAAGCGTCGCATCCGACCACCGTCCCCACGCCTCGGTCCCCGAAAGACCACTGATCGATGCGACCTCCCGCGGCCATCGCGCTTCGGCGAAGTCGATCACACATTCCGCGGCGCCGACGGCGAAGCGCTCGCGTGCGGGGTCGGCAAATGGATCCCAGATCGCGCAATCGGCCGTGCCCGACAGGGCATCCAGCAACAGCGATGTCGATTCCATCCAATTGCGGACGCGGATCCTGTCCGGCATGGGTTGCGTACCCACTTTTGCCTGAGCGAGCCATCTCTCGATCGCAAACGCAAGGTCCTTCGGCGAATTGCCATGGAAGTACGCTGCTCCTTCACCCGCAACCTCCCGAAACACCGGCAGATCGCGTGCAACGACGGGAATCGAGCGTTTGGCCGCTTCGACAATAGGCAGGCCGTAACCCTCCCCGTACGATGGTGCCAGCAACGCGGTGGCGGCATCGTAGAGGCATTCGAGGAACTCGTCGCTGGCGTTGTCGATGCGGATGAGACGCGTACCGGTTTCGGGGTGCGCTGCGATCAGCGCCTCGACGTCTTCGGTCATCCATCCCCGCTTGCCGACAATCACGAGCGCGACATCGCGCCCGTCTTGCCACAGGTCGGTGAATGCTTCGATCGCCTGGCGGTGCCCCTTGCGCGGCTCGACCGTGCCGACCATCAAGAACGTCGTGCGCGCGCGCATTTTCGCCAGAATCGATTGGGCATCGACCGGAAGACCCTGCGATGCCACGCTGGATTCGATGTCGGCGCCCAGCGGAAAATGCGCGATGCGAAGCGGCAGGATCCGGTCCGGCCCGTTGTCGTGCAGCCATGCGGCTACGTCATCGGCGACGTCCCGCGAAATGCCGATCAGCCGGTCGGCGACCGCTGCGGCCGCGACCAGCCAACCGAGATGCTGCTCGGCCAGGCCCGGCGGAAACCATGTCGGATGTCGTTGCGGTAGCAGGTCATAAACGACGAAATTGATGCGCACACCGAGATCGCGATATCGGCGCAGCACCTCCTGCGCCTGGGGAATTGCGTGAGGCGACCACGCGAGTCCCAGGAAGACGTCGCCATTGCGCGGCTCGACCACACCGTCTTCTTCCGGCGGCGAAAGACTCAGCCACACCGACATGAATTGGCGCGCATAGACGAACCTCCCGTCAGCGAACCTGACGGGCTCGACGCGAAAACCGGACGGCGGTAATTCGACGAGCCGCTGGACCACCGCGCGGACGACGCGTTCGATGCCTGTCTTGAGATCCTCGTCGACGATCGGCGTCACATCGACGAAAAGCTGCGTTGTGCCGGGACGCCGCTGGTTCGACGCCATCACGCGCGCGATGCCTTCGACATCGTTGTCGACGTCGCGTGCACACACGACCGCCGCCAGCGCCGCGATGTCGCACGCATGACGTGCGCGCGGGCCATCGGCGGCGAAATGCTCGATCGCATCGGCGTATCGAGTTGCGACGTCGCGCGGGTCATGCGTAGTGGCGACGAAACGCCTTGCTCCGTCGGCAAGGCGCGACCGCAGCGCGACGTCACGCTCGAGCGATTCCAGCGCGCCTGCGAGCTCGGCGATGCTGAAATCGACGGGCAGCCGCATGGCGGCCGATACCGGTATCTCCGCGAGAGCGCCGAAGCCGTTGGTGATCAATGGCAGGCCGAATGCCATGCAATCGAGCACCGCACCCGAAGACTCGCCTCGCGTCTCGCTGCGAAGCTGGACGGCGACATCGCTTGCCGCCAGGTAGTCCGACATCGTGCCATCGTCGACATAGCCGGTGACGACGATCCGTGTCGGCGCCGGCGACGCGGCGATTTGCGATTCGAGCGCCCGATGATAGTCATCACCCTGTCCTTCACCGACGATCGCCAGCCGGCATCGCGCAGAAGGCGCCATGCGCGATGCAGACCATGCGACGACGAGCTCGCGATGCAGCTTGACGTGGTTGACGAAACCAAACGTCGACACGACGAACTCGTCTGCGCCGATGCCGAGCCGGCGTCGCGACGCCGTGCGATCGACATCGGTGGCGACGAGCCGGCACAGCGCAGCGCGTGCCACTGGCACGATTGCATAGTGGGGGAAGCGGCGCGAGACGAGCGCCTGTGCGAACGCCGAGTGCACGATGATTCCGTTCGCCTCGTCGAGCACATCGGTGTTGCACTCATAGGCGCGGGCGAGCTCGCCGCGCGGCACGTTCGCGGCAAGCGCGGCGGCGGCGACGTAACCATGGCCATCCAGCAACGCCCGCTGAAGGCGACCGCGCCCTTCGTGCTGGACGTCGAGCCAGTTCATCAAGTCGCCCAGAAACACGTCGTGCATCGTCACCGTCCCTGGATAATCGCGGATGAGCCGGGGGACATCGGCGTGAAATGGGGAATTCCCCATGTGATAGAGCACGCGATCGTACGTGTCGAAATCACCCGTGAATGCGGCAACCGGACGCACGTTGACGCGCCCTTCCATGCCCCGCAAATCGACGACCTGCTGGCCGGTGATCACATCGATGTCATAGAAATCAGCCAACGCAGGAATGAGCCTGGCGTTGTATCCGGCGACACCTGTTTTCGATGGCAACAGCGGCGAGATGAAAGCGAGCCGGCGACGCCTGCCAGCCACCTTCGTCAAGCGCGGCGCAGCCGCTTCGTCAAGTGTGTGCGCACGGTCCATTTGGTCGAGCCGGTCGACGGCAAGGGCGGCGACGATGGCCGGGTCCTCGGCGACATGACATGCGAGCATCAATGGATGCCGCGCGCCCGCATCGGCTTCGTCCGTCACCCGTGCAGACACGTTGACGGCGCACACGGGGACGATCACGCAGTCGGGCTCGAGATCGCGCAGGAACGACGCCTCCAGGACGCGCGACAACTCGCACGCCACGGTGGCTGCCTCGACCACGTCGCCGGACGCGCACCCCGATGCCACGTCGATCCTCCCCGCTTCGGAGAGCTCGAGGAATTCGCGGCGCAGCCAGGGGATGCCGTACGGCATTCGATCGCTCAACAGGATGCGCATGTCGTCGCGCTGCCGGGCGTTCACCAGCAGGTGGGCGAAGGCGAGCACCGCATCGCGCGCTGCGGTGGGGACGCCGGCGTCCTGGCAACTCCGCAGATCGATGACGATCCGCATCGGGCTAGGGATCCACGGACGCACCGCGGGCGCGATGCGCGCGACATTGGCGCCGCAGGTCGCGAGCGGCACGAGCGGCGCACGGCCATGTGGCAATACCGTGGACTTGCGGCAGAGCGATCGTCGGCGTCGCCGGTCGAACAAGTCCGGCCTTCGCCTCGATTCGCTTGAGGAATTCCTTGAGCCGTGGAAAACGCTTCAGTAGCCGGCCGACGCGTTGCCTCGCGGGAACGATGACGCGCGCGCGCAATCGGCCTGCTAGCGACCCATGCAACTCAATCACCCTTTCGCATCGCGATGATTGCACCGTCCTGGGGCCCGGCGACGAGCGTCAGCAAATTCTCGGGCAGGTCTTGCATCCTCTCCGCGTCGATCATCGCCTGATTTGGATGTAGCCGCTTGATGTCCAGGACGTCGAACCCCGCCTGCGAAATCATGAATTCCAGCAGTGCCAGCGGATAGGGCCTGACGTGGGTGGGATCGAGCCAGAACGTGTTGGCGCCAACGACGAGGTTCTCGCAATTGGGAGTTTCTATCATCAGCACGCCGCCGGGCCGAACGACCCTGTGTGCTTCCATGATCAACGCGGCCACGGCGGCATACGGCATGTGCTCGACGATGTGAAACGCCGTGATGGCCGCTGCCGACGCGTCCGGCTGCGAGCGCAGCGCCGCCATCGCATTGCCCACGCGAGCATTGAGGCCGGCAGTGACGCAGATTTCGACTACCTGCGGCGACTCGTCGATGCCGATGGCATCGACGCCGTTCCTGCGCAAGACATCGAGCCAGTCACCGCGCCCGCAGCCGACGTCGATGACGATTGCGTTCGCCGTGCGTGCACGCGCCGCCAGAATGTCAGGCAGGTAGACCTGCAAGCGGACCTCGATTTCGTCGACGGAGCCGCGGAATTTTTCGGCGAATGCAAGTGCGGTCCATTCAATCGCGCCAGCCGGCATCTCCGGCGCCAGACGATCGATGCGTTGTGCGAGTCTTGCTTGCCGAAGCATGCTTTCGGCAAGCGCTTCGCGGACCTTCTCGATGTCGTGCTCACGCATCGTCGCCAAGTCACGCCGCGTCACCTCATTGTTTGCCGCAGTCTGCGCAACGGCGGCGTCCTGGTCGGCGCGCGCTGCCGCCAATTCCCGCTGCAATGCGTCGACGCGGGACGCGAGCTCCTGCGCGTTCCTGCGTGTCTGGCTGCTGCGGAATATCGCGCGCAGCCATCGGTCGAAATCACCTGTCGCGCTCATCGGGGGCCAAGGATGGACGCCGAATCATAGGCAAGGGCAATGACAAGGAAACCCTCCGACAGGATGGCGGATTGATCAGTCTCACGCGCGCGAATGGTGGCGCCTAAGCGGCGAACGGGTGACGATTGTAACGCCGGCAGCACCCATGCGGCGCCGATTGCGATGTCGCGACGGCACCTCACGAGGCCATCGCGCCGTTCAGGATCCTACCAGTCGCAAATATTCGGCGTAATCGCGGATATAGTCATTTTCGTCGTACAACTCCGAGGTTAGCACTAGGCACACCGAACCGGGATCGAAATTCACTTCCGCAGCCCAGATCATCGGCGGCACGTAGAGCCCTTTCCACGGTCGATTGAGATGGATGCGCGACCGCGTGCGTCCGTCGTCGATGGCAACGTCGAAGCTGCCGGACATGCAGATCATGAACTGCTGCAGAGCGTGATGGGCGTGCGCGCCACGGCTTTCCTCGGTCGGCACGTCGTAAAGGTAGAACACCCGCCGGATCTCGAACGGCACATGACGGCTCTGCTCGATATACGTGAGCTTGCCGCGCGGGTCGTCCTTGCGCGGGAGATCGATAATCCGACAGTCATCGACGGTCGAGCGCTTCATGATTGCGGTCTCTTGGCGAACAAGGCGCGGCTCAGTAGATAGGTGACCGGAATGGTGACAGCGAGCGCGACGAGCGGCGCGAGCCAGGTGGGCATCCCGAGCCGATCGATGCACGATGCCACGAGGACCAGACCCAGAATGTACTGGAGTGTATAAATCAGCGGAAACCGAGCGAACGAGCGCCACGTCGCCTGCGCCCTGAACACGTATCGCGCATTGAGCGCATAGCTTGCGGCAATTCCCAGCGCGAATGCGAGCGTGAATGCCCACCGATATGCGACCCATTGCAGCAACAGCAGGTAGACGGCGTACGTCAGCGCGGTATTGAGCGCCCCGGCTGCCAGGAATCGCAGTGCACTCGCGTCAATTGACCTCATCGACCACGGCCTCCGGCCGCCGGTTGCTTTCGTCGAATATGCGCCACAGGTATTCACCGATGACCCCCAGCATCAGGATAATCAGGCCCAGCAGGAACGTCACCAGCGCGACCAGCGTGGAAAACCCGGGCACGGGGATATGGCCCACGAAGGCGGCGAACACCACTGCCGCCCCGTAGACAAAGCTTGCCAGCGAAACGATGGCGCCCACTGCGGAGATCGCACGGATGGGCGTCACCGAGAAGCCGAGCATCACGTCGACAAACGCGCGAAACCGCTTGCGCAGCGTCCACCGCGACCGACCGTGCACGCGCGGACGCCGGTCATAGCGCAACACGTCGGGCCTGTATCCCAGCCAGTACGCGAGCAACGGCAGGAAAGCGCTCTTCGCGCTGTCGCGCAGCGGCTGGAGCATCACTCTGTCCATCAGCGCAAGGTCGAAGCCACCCGCTGGATACCCCGGCAGCACCAGCTTGCGCAACAGCCAGTAATAGACGCGCGACAACAGCCGCGACACCATGGGGTCGCCGCGCGTTTCGCGCTCGGCGATCACAAATTTGCTTCCTGCCCGCCAACGATCGACCATTTCGACAACGAGCCCGGGTGGGTCCTGGAGGTCGGCCGCCAGAAAAGCGAATGCGTCGCCGGTGACGAAGCGGAGTCCGGTGCGGATTGCAGGCACGGCGCCGAAGTTACGCGTCAGCTTGACGACTGTCGTCGCCGGTCGCGCCGCCTTGATCCTCATCAGTTCCGCATGGGAGCCGTCGCCTGAACCATCGTCGACGAAGACCAGTTGCAGCGTCAGGCCGCGTTCGCACAATGCCTGCTCGACGTCCAGCAACGCGGTGAACAGGCCAGGCAGCGAGCCTTCATTGAAATAGACGGGTATGACCACGGACACGCTGCGCGCTGCAGGCACTTCAGCCATGTCCACTCCCTTCATAGTGATCGCGGACCGCGGCGACGACCCGATCGACGTCGGTTTCGCGCATGCCAGGAAAGCAGGGCAACGACAGGACTTCGTCGCAGGCGGCTTCGGTCACGGGAAGGCGCACGCCGTCGCGCCGCGCCGCAGCCTGCATGTGATCGGCTATGGGATAGTGAATATCCGTGCCGATGCCCGCTCGACTGAGATGCGCACGCAACGCATCCCGGTCGGTGCATCGAATCACGAAGAGGTGCGCGACGTATTCGCCACCGCGCCACTGCGGCACCCGCACGGGTGCGCCGCGCAGGCCCGCGCAATAGCGGAGTGCGATCGCGGTGCGCGCCGCGGTCCACCCGCGCAGGAACGGCAGCTTGACGCGCAGGAATGCGGCCTGCATTTCATCGAGCCGGCTGTTGCGACCACCTTCATGGGCGACATGGTACTTGTTGTCCCAGCCGTATTGGCGCAATGCGCGCATGCGCGTCGCCGCCGCGGAATCCGCCGTCAGGATCGCGCCCGCGTCGCCAAGCGCGCCCAGGTTCTTCGTCGGGTAGAAGCTGAAGCAGCCGAGCGCGCCGAACGTGCCCGCACTCTTGCCGTCGATATGAGCGCCGTGCGCTTGCGCACAATCCTCGACGACCGGCACGCCTGCCGCGGACGCACGCTCGACGATTTCGCCCACGGCCGCCATGCGACCGTAGAGGTGCGTCACTACCACGGCACGTACGCCGTCCAATGATCGATCAAGCGCGAACGGCGACATGACGAGATCCTCGCCAACATCGACGAACAGCGGTTGGGCGCCGATCGCATGAAGAGCCGTCGCCGTGTATCCGCCGGCGTTCGCCGTGGTGACGACGCGATCGCCCGCCGTCACGCCGATGGCGCGCAATGCGAGCTCGATGGAGTCGGTGCCGTTGGCCACGCCGACGCAGTGCGGGCTGCCGCAATACGCCGCGAACTCGCGCTCGAACTGCTCGACCTCTGGTCCAAGCACGTAGCGCCTGCTTTCGATCACACGTGCGGCGGCCTCGGACAGCGCACGAACGAGCGCCGGCTCGAGTTCGAACCGGAACACCGGCAACTCGTCGCTCATGCCGAAGGTCGTCCCGCCACCACGTAGATTTCCGCCGCGACGTCGGGGTACTTCTCGCCCAGTTGCATGAACGCCGAAAGCATCGACGGCGACCACGTTGCCTCGATCTGCGCGTTTGACAGCGGCTTCAGCCAGTACCCGCCGAAATGCTCGACCGCCAGTCCCGCAGCGATGAAACACTCCCGGAACGATGCCGGGTCAAACACGCGTCGATGCCCGTGGTGGACGTCTGCTTCGTTGAGCGCATCCTCGCGCGCTAGAAGGCCCATCAGAACCGCCGCCTGGCGGTGCAACGACCTGCTGTTCGGCACGGCGGCGAGCACACGCCCACCTGGTGCGAGCCAGTTGCCGGCGCAGCGTACGATCGTCACCGGATCTTCGACATGCTCGAGAACGTGTCCGAGCACGATGTTGTCGAATTTCTGCTCCGGATCGAATTCCTCGAACAGGCTATGGGTGACTCGGGCGCCGGGAAACCGTTGGGTGAGCGCCGCACAGAATGCGCCTCCTCCTTCCACGATCGTCAGCGACTTACCGGTGCCTGCGAGCAACGCGGTCATCACGCCTTCGGCCGCGCCCATCTCGAGTATCGACACCCCACGCAGATACCGCGCGAAAACCCGGAACGAGTACCGAATGCTGTCGGTGTTGACGCCGGCTGCATAGCGCGAGTCCCGGGCGATAGCTTCCAGCCGCTCTGATTCGTCGTTCAAGTGTCACTCCCGCGCGATGAGTTCGACCAGCATCCGGTTCGCCAGCATCAGGAATGCGATCGCACGGCCGCCGAACGCCACGGCCGCAATTGGCGGCACCACGAGCTTGGCACGTTCGCCACGCAGCCGCTCGATCGACATGGCGAGGTCGGTGGTTTCATAGGCGAGATGGTATAGCTTGATTTCCTGCTTGAGCCAAGGCGCAAGCACGCCTCCGTTGGCGCCGTGAAGCGGCTCCAGCAGTTCCAGCCTTGGCGCCTGGCCGACGAGAAATACGCCGCGCACGCCCTGCCGTGGATCGGTGAACACGTCGGCCTCGCGTGCATATCCGAGCGGTGCGAGACGCGCGGCTTCCGATTCGATGTCGGCGCACGCGACGCCGACGTGATGGAACACGAGCCTCGCCGGGGAATCTTTCATGTATCAGCGTCGCGACGCGGCGGCGACTCGCGATGCCACCCGGTCGAGTCGTTCGCGCACTGCGGGCCATCCGGCGCGCGACAGCCTGTGCTCGATCGCTTCGCATTGCTGGCCATCATGCTCGATCACGACGGGTCGGTCGCGACGGGCGAGACCGCAACTGTCGTGGAAAGCGACGACCTGAACATTGTCGATCAGTGTGCGGCAATGAATCCGCTGCAATCCCATCGCGTCGAATGCGCAGCGATAGACGAGCAGCGCCGTCTCCACGGCGGCGGATGAACCACTACGCAGGATGAATCGCCCCCACTCGGCGTCCTGCGCGATATCGTCGACGTCGTACATGCCCGCCAATCCCTCCGCCTCGCCGTCCGCATTACGACAGACGACGAAATAGTAATCGTCAGAGCGTTCGAAATAGCGCTCGATCCACTCTCGCTGCGCGACTTCCGAGCGCGCGCCGCGATTAAGAAAGAGTCCTTGTGCCGATCGCAAGTCGACGATGAACGCCGCGTCCGCGGTCGTGACCGGCCGCAGCGCAAATGCGTGGCCACGCATTACGAGGTCATGTTTCAAGGCGCGGTTGCAGCAGTGCTGCGATGGCGCTCGACGACGTCATCGCGGCGAACTCCGACTCGTCGAATTGGACGTGGTACCGGTCCTCCAATGCGAAGACGATCTCCATGTGCTTGAGCGAGTCCCATTCGGCGACGTCGCTGCGTCGCATATCGGTCGCGTCTGCGGGCAGCTTGAGAATCAGCGCCACGAGACGGCGGACCTCGACTTCAAGGTCGGCGGCGTTCACGCGATCGTTTCCCCGTACCTGACCGTCTCGACAATCGCCGTTGAAGGTGTCCGCACCGCCACCCGCGCAATCGGGATCGCGATCCTGCAACTTGCAGGCAACGAGTCGTTGCCAGAATAGCGCGCGACCCATTCGCGTGCCGGTGAGTTGCGCGCGCCTTGCTGCACGACGAACACGACCTGCGTCGGCGCGCGTCCTTCGGCCATCAACTGTAGCGCGCGCGTCAGCATGACGTCCTCCAGCCGCCGGCCGAGCGCACGGCAACTGACGACGATCTCCTCGACATGCAGCGTATCGCCGTCGCAGCTCCCGACCAGCGCGGCGATGATTCCGCTGTCGGAAAGGCGGTCGGCGAGGGCGATCGTGACGACGTTGCCCGAGTGTCGCTCCAGTCGCCGCACGATATCGACTTCGCTCATCCGCGTCAGCGCAAGATTGAACTGATTCGTCTTGCGAACCAGGTCAGCGACGCGCGCGACATCGCCGATGGCGCCGACGTGATACTCGAGTCGCGGCCGGAGGCTACGCATGTAGTCGTCGGCAGACGCGCCTGCCGCCGCGAGCGTTGCCCGCGCGACAGACATGCGCAGGTCGGTGTCGCGCAACACGTCTTCGCGCGTCGTGTGCCAGCGAAACATTCCCGCCACATGGTCCAACGCAACCGCCGTCAGGCAAGCGTCGTCTCCGGCATGCACGGTGACGACAGGGCCGGATGACGCGACGCTCGCCAGCTCGCCCGGGTTGTCGTCGACGAATGCGATCGCGTCGAGACCGATGCGCATCTGCGTCGCGACTCGCGCCAATGCGACCGACTTTTCCTCCCAGGTGATCTCGACCGCGGAAAAATCGTCGAGGCGAAGTGGAAAATCGTGGCGTTGTGCAAACAGCGCGTCGACGTCCGCGCGGTCGTTGCGCGAAACGAGCGCCAGCAACACGCCATTGCGCCGCATCGCCGCGATGCACTCCTGGAGCATGCGATGAGCTTCAGTCAGGTCGACCGCCGTCGCGCCGTCCTCGCCTAGAACGCCGGCGTAGAGCGTCCCGTCGAGATCGAGCGCGATGCATTTAATCGGCGGCAGAACGCATGCGGGCAGCCAGCGGCACGCGAGCTCGCCTGCCACCAGCAGGCACGCGCGGTTGGACAAGCGCGTGCCGCTGATCGACTCGGCGCGCATGTCCAGCCATCGCGGGCCAAGCGCGTTCGCCATGGCATCGAGGTCCGGGAAATGAATCGCCGTCAGCGGCGCGCGCTCTAGCGACTCGCGAGCGTCCGCGGCCAGCGGCCACGCGAGGACCACGATCGGATTCGCCGTTTGTTCGCGCATCTGCCGAAGACGCGAAACCAGCCATGGCGCCATCTCGCCGTCGGCCAGGCCCGTGAGACGCGCCGTGTCGAGCCAGACGACATCGACATCCGCGTCTCCGTGCAGCTCGCCCGAAAGCGAGTCGTCGTACATGCCGATCGACCATTGGATCGCAAGACTGTTCCACGCCGCATACGGCGCGGCTGCCGATGCCACCGGCTCGAAACCATGATTGCGGTGCACGCGCACACGAATGTCGCGCACCGGCCAATCCGCGACGCATTCGGCCAGCGCCGCGCGATCCGGAATTCCGAACAGGCGCGGCTGCCATTCGGCTCGCATGAGCGCCTTGTCGGCTGAATTTGGCTTGGCGATCACAATCAGCTGGGTCCAATCGAACGAAGCCGAATTTTACTGCATGGGGCCACTTCCCGCGGACTGCCGACCGCATTGCATTGCGCCGTCGCGTGAAGTGCCGTCGATCTACGCTCAGCGCGCCGCGACGATCGGCTCGATGGCTATCGACTTGAGGCCGATACCCAGCTTGCGATCATCTTCGCCGATTCCGAGCTGGCGGGGAGAGCGCGGTTCGGGTATATGGATCTCGATGGCGGTCGCGCGGCCGTCGGTATCGAACGGGATCTCGACTGTCGAACCGTGCGCGCCGACCTTGAATTTCCGCTCGACGTTGCCGACACGGATTCCCAGATCTACGCCGGCGCTCGGACGCATCGCCACCGCGGTGTCAACCCGCAGCACGAAATGATCGGGAAGCGGCAACGTAAACTCGATGCGCGCGACGGGGCCTTCCGTCCAACGGCCCCACGGTTCCCAACCCGAAATCCCCGTCAGCTTGGCGATCCTGCCGCCCAGCATCCTCGCATCAAAACGGATCGGTGCATCGATCGGCGCAAGGATGCTCGCAAGCGGCAATGGCAACGCACCTGCTGCGTTCAACGCATAAAGCGCCATCATGCCGTCGCCGCTCTCCACGATGGGTGCGCCGAGCGAGTTGCGAAGTTCCTTCTCGACTTCCGCGCCATGATCCGCGAACCCCCGCCGGTCAACGCTTACCGCGCCGAAGCCGCTGCGCGCGGCGAGATCGACTTGCTCGCGCACAGGATGCGCGGCGAGCGCGCGGATCCAGCGGTCGGCCTCGCGGCCACGCATTGCGCCGTAGCTCCACCGCAGCGTGGTCGAATTGAGGTAACCACGCATGCCGCCATAGGCGTCACTCTTGATGAACGCGCCGCCTTCGGGATACGCCTCGTAGGGCAGTTGCCATACCATCGTACCGGGCGTGACACGCGCTTCGATTGCGTGCACAAAAGCCCGATCTTCGTCGAATTGAGCGGTCGGCTTGGCGAGAGCATCACGCGGCGTCTGGTCGAGCACGCCGATCGCGGCCAGCACGACCGAAATCGCGATGATGGCCGCTTCTCGCGGCGAACCCCGTTTTGGCGTGAGCATCCACTGGATCCACGCGACGAGACCCGCCAGCGACAGGAAACCGATGACCACGCTGATCCTGTTGTAGCCACGTATGACGGGCGATACCAGGAACGCGATCAGCGAGCCGACGCCGCCGATCGTGCCGAGCAGGAATGCGCAGATCGCAAGTATCGCGAGGAACGGCAGCAATTCGTTCTTGCCCGTTGCACCAGCAATCCGGCGGATCGCTACCAGCACCAGCACGAGCAATCCGGCAACGCCGGCGATGCCCAGCGACGCGGAGGCATTTTCGTTGACCAGTGGGGCCTCGGACGCGTACCGTTGGGCGATCTCGCGCATCCACTCGATCCGATGCTTGGCGTGCGGCAGCACGAGCTGCGTCAGGCGAAGCGCATAGACCTCGCTTTCCGCAGCGCCGCGCACCGCAACTTCGGGATTGGCCCCGTGCGAAGCGCGATACCAAAGCGTCGGCGTGACGTTGAGCACGAGGGCCGCCGCGATCACGCCGATGATCGCCGCGGCCGGCATGACGTTACGCCACCTCGATGTGGCCAACGTCCGGCCAACGCCTGCGACGCCGACGAGAAATGCGGAAAAGTACGCGTAGTAGGCGCCCGCGGATCCCACGGCCAGCGCGATCACACCGATCGCGATGCTGCGCGATCTCGGTTGTTGCGCAGACGTGCCGCGCCACGCGACGTGTGCAAGCCAGACGCCGAGCGGAACGATCGCATACGAAACCAGCAGCAGATGCACGGAGCGCAACCAGTGAAAGGGAAGGAACGCAAACAGCAGCGCCGCTGACACTGCAAGCGGCCTGGCGATATGGAATGTTCGCAGCACGAAAAAGGCGCTCGCGCCGGCCAGGAAATAGGTCGCGAGATAGAACAGGTTCACTACGACGACCCAGTCAGAACTGATGCGGCCAAGCAGCCATATCAACAGGAAATTCAGCGCATCGCTGAACGGGTAGTCGAAGAGATCGGATCCGAATGGTGCTCCGACCCATGGCGTATGCACGGGAAACCAGCCGACATCGATGATCGTCTTGACGAGGAACGCGTGCGACAAGCCGTCGCCTGAGTAAATTAGCGGCGAATGCAGGTCGAAGGTGTGGGGGCCAAGCAGCCACCACGCTGCGGCGGCGGTCGCGGCCCAAAGCACTGCAACCGCGATCGCATCGGCGCGAGCGTTCGCGAAGCGTTCGGCTTGCGGATTATTCAATCGCGAGCCATTCGTGCGCGATCGTACGTGCCACGCGTCACACCGTCGCGGACACGATGACGTGGGGTGACGAATGCCTCACTCGCCCCGGCTCCGTCTCCAGCACGAAATGATCGACCCGTTCGATTGCCGAAAAGCCGGACGCGAGCATCATGCGCTTCAATGCCTCGGCACCGATGGACCAGTAGTGCCAGTAATCGCCATCGTTTGCGCGAACCCCGACGAAGTCGCAGACAGGGCGTTCGCTGGTCGCGCTTTCGGGAACACAGGTCGTCGATACGATTGCGCGGCCTCGACAGACGGAGCGGAGGCCGCGCAACGCCTCGACAGGGGACGACACGTGGAGGAGCATCGATCCGCAGAGCACGAGGTCGAACTGGCCGAACTCCGCGGCGAGGTCGTATACGCTTTTCTGAACGTAGCGTACGGCTACGCCGTACGCTACGCACGCGACCTGCATTTCCACGGATACTTCCCACAGGTCGATTGCGGTGACCTGCGCGCCGCGCCGCGCGCACTCCACGGCCAGGAATCCCGACGACGTGCCGACATCGAGTACAGATAAGCCGTCCAGCCGCCGGGGCAGATTGTAATGGCGCAAGCACCTGACAAGATCGTAGTCACCTTCGATCACGAGTCCATCGGCGAGGTGGTACTTGTGATATGCGCCGCCAGCGCGATTGATGCGCTCGACGCCCGCACGGACATCATCCGTGATGGCTGCCGATGATGGTTTGATCAATATTGAAACTCCTCGCGGCGGGATGCGGTGAACTGAACGCAGCATCATTTTGATCGATCGTGCACGCGCATGGCGTCACGGTTTAAATCGACGCTTGCGATGGTCAAATAGCGCGCGCGATGGCGCTGCGGAAAGAACGCCTGGCTGTTTGTTTAAGTTTGTCGGTCACAGGATTGGTCAACGTCAGTCGCCGCAGAAGCGCAAAGGCCCGCTCGAAAGAGCGGGCCTTTGCTTGAGGGGTGC
>JBDTWY010000053.1:0-19766 GCA_040006455.1 Betaproteobacteria bacterium
TGGCGGATTCGCACTCGCGACCGCGCTATGGCGGATTCGCACTCGCGACCGCACTATGGCGGATTCGCACTCGCGACCGCAAACGCTCCACGGTCGCGATGCCGCCGCGATGGCCCCCACTGCCGTCATTCCCGCCCAAGCGGGAACCCAGCGGCTTGGCCGCGACGTCAATTCAACGTCACTAGCTTCCCGCTTTCGCGGGAATGGCGGCAGCAGTGGCAGGCGGTCTTGTAGCGCGTCGATGACAACGTTATCATCGCGCGTGAACCGCCCGTTCGGGACCGACTTCCGCGCCTATCCATGAGCACTGCCACAGACACCCCGCATTCAGCCATCGGTACCTACGGCGCGCGACGGCTCGCTGCACGTTTTTCCATGGTGGGCCGGCGTGCGCTGGTCACCGGCGGCAGCGTCAGCATCGGTCGTGCGATCGCGCTCGCGTTCGCCGACGCGGGCGCCGCGGTTGCGATTCATCACGACTCCGCTGCGGATGTCGCGTTCGGCCAGCCCGAAGCTGCGCAGCAAACGGCCGACCTGATCCGCGAGCGCGGCTGCCGGGCGATGGTCATCGACGCCAACTTCGAATTGCCCGGCGAGGCGCGCCGCAGCATCGACGCGGCGGCGGATGCGCTTGGTGGCGTCGACGTGCTGGTGGTGTGCGCGTCGATCCAGTACCGGGTCGCGTTCGACGCGGTGACGCCCGAACAGATCGAGCGCCAGATCCAGGTCAACTTCAAGGCGTCGATCGAATTGCTGCAGGCCGCGCTGCCGCCGATGCAGGCGCGCGGCTGGGGTCGCGTGCTCACCATCGGCAGCGTCAACCAGACGACCCCCGAAGCCGAGCTTGCGGTCTACGCCGCCCTCAAGAGCGCGCAACACAACCTGTCGATCAACCTCGCCCGCCAGTACGCGCCGTACGGCGTGACGGTGAACAATCTCTCGCCGGGACTGATCGCGACCGAACGCAACAGGTGGCGCCGCGAGGATGCGCAAGCCTGGGGGGACATCGAGCGCGACTCGAGCCCGATGCGGCGCGCGGGCACCCCCGATGAAATGGCGGGCGCCGCACTGTTGCTCTGTTCGGAGGCCGGCAGCTTCATCACCGGCGCCGACCTGCAGGCGACCGGCGGCCGTCACCTCTGACGCGACACGCCTGCGCTACGCGGCGAAGCGCGGTTCCGGCAATCCGCGGACGTCGAGCGACGTGCTGAACAACGCACCTGCCAACGGCTGGGCGATCAATTCGTCCGCGGTGAGTTTTTGCCGCGCCGTGGTGATGAACAGCGTGCGCAGGTCGGCGCCGCCGAACGCGCAAGACGTCACGCGGCTTGCCGGCACGTCGATGCGACGGTCGATGCGTCCCTGCGGCGTGATCCGCACGACGCAACCGCCATCGTAGCGAGCGTTCCACAGGCAACCGTCGGCATCCACGGTGGCGCCGTCGGGCCTGCCGGGCAGCACGCCGCTTTCGACCAGCACGCGCATGCGGCCGAGCCGACCTTCGTCGGCGTCGAAATCGTAGGCGCGAATGCGGCCATCGGGCGTGTCGGCGAAATACAGCGTGCGATCGTCGGGACTCCATGCCAGTGCGTTGGGAACGGTGACGTCGGTCAAAACCCGCGCGCACGCGAGGTCCGCGCCGATGCGGTACAGCGATCCGCTGGTCGCCACGCCGTAGTCGCGCATGCTGCCGGTCCAGAGCCTCCCCCGACGATCGCATTTGCTGTCGTTCAGACGATTGCCGAGCGATTCCGGTTCGGGCGACAGCAACGGATCGAGCTTGCCCAGTGCCGGGTCGAACCAGCACACACCCGAGCGCATCGCCAGCAGCAGTCGGCCGCTGCGCGACAGCGCCACGGCGCCGCACAGGTCGGGCAACGGCCAATGCGCAGCGGCGCCCGTTTGCGGATCGAAGCGATGCAGCGCCGGTGCGCGAATGTCGACCCAATACAGCAACCGCTCGCGCGGGCACCACAGCGCCGACTCACCCAGCAGCGCCAGGTTATCCGTGACGGGCGCGACCGGCGTCGCGCGGTGCGTGGCCACCGCGGTCACGTCAGGTGGTCTGCCGCGTGACAATGTCGAAGCCCAGGTCGACCACGGTCGCGTCCACGGCTTCGCCCTCCAATCGTCGGCAGAGCATCGTGGCGGCGCGGCGCCCCATTTCGTAGCGCGGCATGCGGATCGTGGTCAGCGCCGGTACGCATTGCGATGCGATCTCCTGGTCGTCCATGCCGGTGACCGCGAGTTGCGCGGGCACCGCGATTCCCCTCCGCTGGCATTCGAAGAGCACGCCGACGGCGATGATGTCGCTGGTGCAGAACACGGCGTCGAGGCGGGGCTCGCGACCCAGCAGTTCGCCAACGCCCGCTGCACCACCGCGAAAGCTCAGTTCGACCTCGACCTGCAGCCGCGCACGATCGCCCAGGCCCGCATCGCGCAGCGCCATGCAATGTCCGGCGTGGCGGTCGCGTACGCGATCGATGTAGTCGCGGCCCACTTGCCCGACGTAGCCGATGCTGCGCCGGCCTTTGGTCACGAGGTCGCGGGTCATCGTGCGCGCCGCCTCCAGGTTCGAGTAGCCGACCACCATGTCGATCGGCGCATCCGTCAGGTTGCCGGCCTCGACGACCGGGATGCGGGCGGCATCGAGCATCTTGCGGGTGCCGGCGGTATGCGTCGTTCCCGTCAGGTAGATCGCATCCGGGCGGCGCGCGAGGAACGCCGCCACCAACGCCTCTTCCTCCTGCGGCGAGAAGCCGCTGTCCGCGAGCAGCAAGTGCAGTCCTGCCTCGTTCAGCATGTCCCTCATGCCGCGCACGACTTCGGCAACGATGGAATGGGTGACGCTGGGAATCACTGCCGCGACGATGCCCGAGCGGCGGGACTTGAGGCTGCGCGCGATCAGGTTGGGCACATAGCCCATCGTCTCGATCGCGGTCAGCACGCGCGCGCGCGTCGGCGCGGCCACCTTGCCGGGATCGCGCAACACGCGCGACACGGTGATCACCGACACGCCGGCGCAGCGCGCGACATCCTCCATCCGCGACGGCGCCTGCTGCGTACCCGACACGCTGTCCACCGCGTTCGGCATGGGTTTTCCGGCGATTGACACTGCAACGATGATAACGTTAGCATTCCCTCGTGGCAAATGCCGCGACGCGAGGCGACGCGCCAGACGCGCGTGGACCCGCCAAGGAGAGCAAAGATGAGGAAACTGACGTTGTCGTTCGCAGCGCTGTTGCTCGGGCTGTCGCTCACGATCGGGCCCGCGCTCGCGCAACCCGCGGTCAACCTCACGTTCCGCTTCAACGACACCGAAGAGCAGCCGATGCGAGCGGCGCTCGACCAGTTCCAGCAACAGAACCCCGGCATCAAGGTCGAGTTGCAGCGCATCGGCTGGCGTGACGCGCGCGACCAATACCTGCGCGAAGCCGCGGTCGGACAGGGTCCGGACGTCGTGCACATGGCCCAGGTCTGGGTCAAGGAAATGGGCCAGGCCGGCGCGCTGCTGAGCCTGAACGACCTGATGAAAAAGTCGCCGCTGCCGAACGGCTTCGACGACTTCGTCGCGCAGGATCTCGCGCAGGACAAGCAAGGCGTGATCTTCGGCCTCCCCTGGACGACGGACACGTGGGCGATGGTGTACCGGACCGACGTGCTGAAGGCAGCCGGCATCACCCAGCTGCCGGACACCTGGGCCGAACTGCACGACGCCAGCGCGCAGATCACCAAGCGCACCGGCAAGGCGGGGTTCGGATTCCCCGCCGGAGGTTCGGCGTCGGGCGCGATCTGGTTCCTCGCAAACTATTACTGGTGGTCGAACGGCAAGGCGCTGGTCGTGCAGAAGCCGGACGGCTCGTACGGGATGAACCTCACCGCCGCCGACATCGCCGAGTCGATGCATTACTTCAAGTCGTTCATCACCGAGGGCCACAATCCCACGTCCAACCTGAGTGCCAGCGACGCGCATGATCCGGCCATCCTGCAGGCGCTGGTCGCCGGCACGCAGGGAATCGGCACCATGCCGCCGAACACCTACAAGCAGGTGCTGGAAAGCTACGCGGCAGCCAACCCGGGCAAGCCGCTGCCGTTCGTGTCGGGTCCGTTCCCGAAGGGCAGCGTCACGCGGACATCGAACATCGGCGGACGCATGCTCGGCATCAACGTCAACTCGAAGCATCCGGCGGAGGCGTGGAAGCTGGTCAAGTACCTGGCCACCGAACCGATCTTCACCAAGTACTACACGACTCAGTTTCCCGCGCAGCGGTCGTTGCTGAAGAAGGTCGATTTCGGCACCGAGATGAAGGGATTCGCCGAACAGCTCGGCTATGCGCGTACCTGGGGTCCCTATTCCGACGGCCCCGCGCCGATCGGCGCGATGTGGAACGCCACCGGCCGCGCGTTCAGCGCAGCCCTGTCGGGCCAGCGCAGCGAAAAGGATGCCGCCGACGAACTGTTGCAGGCAATGTCCAAACTGATGCAGACGCGCGGGCAGTGAACGCACGCGTGCGACGTGCACGCGCGCAGTTGCAAGGCATTCACGGAACCGACCGGACATGCGAGGAGAACGCCTTTTCATCGCGCTGATGCTGGCGCCGGCATTCCTGGTCCTCGCGCTGTTCTATCTTTATCCGACGCTGCAGAATCTTGCGATCAGCCTGACTGACCTGTCGCTGCTGCGGCTCAAGGTCGGCGGCAACTGGGTCGGGCTCGACAACTATCGCGAGTTCGTCACCGGTCCGGATTTCGGGCACATCCTGTTCAACACGGTCGTCTGGCTCACCCTGCTGTCCGTCGCGCTGCGCATGCTGATCGGTCTCGGCATGGCGCTGCTGCTCGACTCGCGGGTGCTGAAGCGCGTGCGGCTGTCGACGATCGCCAAGCTCGCGATCCTGGTGCCGTGGGCGACGCCGCCGATCGTCGCCGTCGTCATCTGGCGCTGGATGCTCGACGGGCAGAATGGCATCGTCAACGCGGTGCTGAAAAACCTCGGCATCGTCGACCATCCGGTGGCGTTTTTCGCGGACCTGCGCACCGTGTGGCCGTCGGTCGTCACCATCATCGTCTGGAACACCGTGCCGCTGGTCGCTGTTTCGCTGCTCGCCAGCCTGCAGTCGATTCCGGATGAACTGAACGAAGCCGCGGCACTCGACGGCGCAGCGCGCTGGCAGCAATTCCGCTATATCACGCTACCGTTCCTGATGCCGACGATCACCGTGCTGACACTGATGTCGGTGTTCTGGACGTTCAACAATTTCGTCTACGTATGGCTCGCCACCGGCGCCGGGCCCGGCACCTACACCAACGTGCTGGCGACGGAAATCTACATCAAGGCGTTCGTCGATTTCCGGCTGGGCTACAGCTCCGCCGTCGGCATGGTGATGGCGCTGGTGATGGCTGTTTTCGGCATCGTCTACTACCGCTTCCTGGCGCCTTCCGAGCTGAAGGACAGCCTGTGACCGCGGGCGCGCTCGAACTGGATCCGCGATCGGCGGCGCAAGCACCGCGTCGCGGCACGTGGCAACGGCCGACGCCGATGCGGACGGTCGTCGTCCTCGTCATCACCGCCGTGTTGCTGCTGTTCATGGTTTATCCGGCGATCTACATCTTCTACGGTTCGTTCAAGGCGGGCGGCGGAATGCTGGGCGAGTTGAGCGGATTCACGCTGGCCAACTACCGGCGCATCTTCGCTTCGGGCTTCGTGCGGTTCACGCTCAACAGCGTGCTGATCTGCGCCGCCGCAACCGCGGTGTCGACGTTTGTCTCCGTGTGCGCCGCGTATGTGTTCTCGCGGTACCGGTTCAGAGGCCGCGGCGTGCTGTTCGGCGCCGTGCTGCTCGGCCAGATGTTCCCGTGGATCATGCTGGTGAACCCTCTGTTCGTCGCCTACGCGAAGTTGGGTCTCGTCAACAGCTACGGCGGGATGATCTTCTGCTACACCGCATTCACGATCCCGTTCTCGGTGTACATGCTGACCGGCTACCTCGCGACGGTTCCGCGCAGCCTCGACGAAGCCGCAACCATCGACGGCGCGACGCGCTTCCAGGTCATCTGGAAGATCGTCTTCCCGATCATGATGCCCGGCATCGTGGCGACCGCCACTTACGCATTCCTGCTGTGCTGGACCGAGTACCTGTTCGCGCTCGCGTTCCTTACGCGCACCGAGATGAAGACGCTGCCGCTCGGCCTCTATCAGTTCTTCGGCGACGACCGCGTCGACTGGGGTGCGGTGATGGCGGCATCGGCGATCGCGACGTTGCCGACGCTGATTCTGTTCCTGCCGCTGCAATCGAAATTGACGTCCGGCCTCGCGGCCGGCGCGGTGAAGTGATCCGGGCCAGATCCGCATTCCGCGTGGCGCCCCGCCCGTCGATTGACGCGGCGTACCGACGCGCCTACAGTCGCCGCACTCCTCTCGACGGACTCGCGCCCATGGCCATTCGACGGTTGACTGCTGGCGTTGCATTGATTGCGTGCTGCATGGCGGGAAGCGCCTGGGCGGGCGGCGGTGTGCTGGCAGGCGCATTGACCAGCGCGCCGACGTTGCTCGGCGGCACGATGAGCTTTCCCGCGCAACCGGTGAACGCCGCGTCGGCACCGCAGACCGAAACGTTGACCGCGCACATCGTGGCGGTACCCGGGCCGATTCCGCCCGGCACGGCGCTGCAGATCGCCGGCACGTCGATCGACAATGCTGATTTCGCGGTCACCGGCGGCACCTGCACGCCGATTTTCTTCCTGGCGGACGGCGCAGGCTGCACGCTGCAACTGACGTTCACGCCCTCGGTGGCGGGGCCGCGCACCGCGCAGTTGTCGGTGCAATGTGCGCTGACCAGCGTCGTCGGCGTCGTCGCGCTCGTCTGCGACAACGTCATGCGGCCGCTCATCCAGCTGTCGGGATTCGGCAACGCGCTCGTCGCCGCCGTGGCCACCGCGGTGCCGACGCTCGGCGCCGGCCCGCTCACCGCGCTCGCCCTGTTGCTGTTCGGCGCGTCGATCGTGCTGATGCGGCGCAGGCGCTGACTGGCAGGTTTCGATGTGCGGCGCCGCGGTCCACTAGAACGTCTCGATGCGGCGTGCGCTGACCGGCGTGCGCAGCATGCCCCCGACCGTCTGCCACTTGTCGTCGCGCAACGCGTCGAGTCCGTAGCGCGCGTCGACCGCGCCGGCGTCGCGAAAAGTCCCGAACAGCTTGTCCCACAGCGGCAGCACGCCGCCGAAATTGCTGTTGGTCTCGACGGGGTCGGGCGAATGATGAATGCGATGCAGCCCGGGCGTCAGGATGAAGGGGCGCAGCGCGCGCTCGAGCGGCGGCGGCAGCCGCAGCGATGAGTGCTGCAATTGCGTGACCGGCAGGCTCAGCAACTCGCGCAGCATCCACACCCACAGCGGAATGCCGATCGCCGCGAGCACGATCGGCTTGGTCAGCGCATTGAGCAGGATGTGCAGTGGATGTGCGCGCAGGTTGGTCGACACGTCGACGCGCGGGTCGGAATGATGCACCGAATGCAGCAGCCACAGCCAGCGCGACTGGTGGCTCAGCCGGTGGTAGACGTAATCCGCCAGGTCGAGCGCGAGAAAGCCGACGAGGAACAGCAGCCATCCCGGCGCCGCCCACAGGTACATCACGCCGACGCGGTGCACTTCGAGCCACAGCGCGACGCCGATGAACGCGCTGCCGAACACCAGGCTCACGATGATCGTCGTGATGATCCACAGGCCCGCATTGCGGCCGACGTGCACGGCGCGCGTGCGCCATGGCTGCGCGATACCTTGCGGCAGCAGTGATTCGGCGATCAGCAGCGATGCGAATCCCGCGGCGAGCAATGCCATCTGCGCATGCTGCAGGAAGTCGAACCAGTCGAGGCTGCGCATCGATTGCGGTCCGGCGAACGCGTGGGCGCGTAGTTTAGCGCGCCGCCAACAAAAAAACCCCGCCGCTGGCGAGGTGATGATGAGTGACCGGCAGGCGGCCGTCGCTTCGATGCGAGGCCGCCTTGTCGGCGATCGACTCGCGCGCCGCTAGTTCGCCGCGAAGCAGTACAGGTAGCCGGCACCGCCGGTGGAAACGAGGCCGGGGTCGCTGCATCCCTTGGTCGGATGCGATGAGTTCCACGACAGCGCCGGCGGCGTCGTGTCGAGACCGGTACGATCAGCGTGACCGACAATCGCCGATCCGTCGCTGCCGCTCTTGGTCCAGTTGCCGCAGGTGGTGTCGTCGCTTCCCGCGAACGCGGTGCCGTCGGGCTGCGAGCCGGTGAGAATGTCGTGCTGGTTCGGCGTGTCGCCGCGACCGTTGACGATTCCGCCCTTTTCGGTGAGCGCGGTTTGCTTGGTCAGGTGATTGCTGCCGTGCAACTCGGCGACATCCTTGGCGATCACCACGCCCTTGGCGTTCTTCCACGGCCCCTTGCCGACGCGGTCGCGCGCATTGACCGCGGCGGTGGCGCCTTGCGCGCTGCTGCTCAAGTACGCGTGCCAGGTCTTGTCGCCGGCGCCTGCCGCAGCCGCCAGGGCCTGGCAATGCTTGTCGGCGCCGGCGAGGCCGCCAAGGTCGGCGCCCTTCCCCGATCCGGTGCTGGTGACGAAAAACGATATGTCCGATGCCTGCGCCGTTGCACACACGGCGAACGCGAGCGTGACCGCCGATGCGATCCTGCTGATTGCGACGTTCATTGCGATTCCTCCAGGGTGATCCGCCACGCGCCCGGCGCGCGGCGGCGAACGCGCCAACACCTGCCGCGGTGATTTCATTCCATCGGCGTGGCGGCGGCGCCTCAGAGCGCGCGCGCGACCATCACTTGATGGGGATCCTCGGCATCGTCGCGCGCGGCGAATCCGAGCCGGTCGACGAAGCGCAGCATGGCGACATTGCTGCGCAGCACCGTGCCTTCGAGGTGGACGACGCCGCTGGCACGTGCGACGTCCATCAGCCGCTGCATCAACCGCTCGCCGACGCCGCGTCCCTGCCATGCGTCGGCGACGACGATCGCGAACTCGGCGCGGTGGCGATCGATGGCGGCGATGTAGCGCGCGACGCCGACGAATTCATCGGCGGTGGCGCCGTCCGCCAGGCGCGGCAGCGCCACCAGCGCCATTTCGCGGTCGTAGTCGACCTGCGTAAAGCGCGCCAGCAGCTGCGGCGTCAGCGCGTGCAGCTGGTAGAAAAAACGCAGGTAGCGCGATTCGTCGGACAGCGCGGCGACGAAGCGCTGCTCGAGGTCGACGTCCCCGGGACGCATCGGCCGCACGGCGAGGCGCGCACCATCGCGCAGCCGAATCTCGCCCTCGAGCTCCACAGGGTACGGATGGATCGCCATGTGCGCGTAGTGCGCCAGCAGCTTGCGCGTGGTGTCGACGTCGATGTGGGCATCGGCGACGATCGCGAGTCCCTCGCCGACGATCACGGGCTCGAGCGCGATTGCACGCACCCACGGCAGCGCGCACACCAGCGCCGAAAGCTGCAGCAGCAACCGCAGCAGCGCGTCACGCGAGGCGTTGCCGATGTCGTCGGTGCTGCCGCAGGCGTCGACCATGTCGCACGCAAGCCGCCGGCTCAATGGCGGCAGCATCGTCGCGCGGTGGCCGCGCGCGAAGTAGGAGGTCGCGCCCAGCGTTATGACCGGCCCGAACGTCGGGTCGACGTGAACGCCGACGGCGAATGCACGCGCCGCGTCGACTCGCGGCGCGGCGACGACGCGCAGCCTCGCGCCGTCGCCGGCGAGCCGCGTGAAATCGCCATCGAGCGCATGCGCGTCGGCAACGACGGCGCGCAGCGGCGTCGCGCCGTCCCGGATCAGCACGACCGGAAAGCCGAAATGGCGCGCCGCGACGTGTGCGTCGGCCAGCGTGCGGACGCTGCGCGCGTCGACGTGCGCGATGCCGAACGCCGTGAGCAGCACGCGCGTGGCGGCGGTGTCGAGGCGCAGCGCGCCGGCCTCCGGCAACGCAGCGCG
This sequence comes from Betaproteobacteria bacterium, assembly GCA_040006455.1. Classification (GTDB taxonomy): domain Bacteria; phylum Pseudomonadota; class Gammaproteobacteria; order Burkholderiales; family Casimicrobiaceae; genus VBCG01. The sequence goes on from JBDTWY010000053.1 coordinate 9,960, forward strand.
AACCGCATTGGCGGCCGCGATATCCGGCGTGTCGGTGTCGGCGCGCGAAGACGGCGCTTCGAGCAGCCATTCCTGGTTGCGACGATAGGCGGCGAGGAACGAAAACGCGTCCACGGCGTTCTCCGGCGTATAGAAATCGGCGATGCTGCCCGCTTCGAGCGCCAGGCGCGCGTCGCGGTGCTCGACGGCACCGAGCCACGCCGCCAGCACCGGCTTGCGCGACGCCTTCGCGGTCTGCGCCACCGCATGCGCGATGGCGACCGGCGTGTCGATTGGCCGCGGTACGTGCAGCGCGATCACCGCGTCGACGCCCGGATCGTCGAGCGCCGCCTGCAAGGCCGCGGCGTAGCGCGCGGCAGTTGCGGTGCCGCGCACGTCGACGGGATTGCCGCGCACGCTCTCGCCCGGCAGGATGGCTTCGAGCGCAGCGAGCGTCGGCGCGGCGAGCTTCGCCAGCGGCACGCCGATGTCGCGCGCACGGTCGGCGGCAAGCAATGCCGGGCCGCGACCGTTGGCGACGATCGCGATGCGGTCGCCGCGCGGAATGCGGCCCATCGCCAGCGCACGCGCGGCCGCGAACAACTGCATGTAGGTATCGACTCGCACCGTGCCCGCGCGATGCAGCGCCGTGTCGAACACGTCGTCCTCCGACGGCGCGCCGTCGACGCCGGGGGTCGCCAGCGACCGGCCCGCTTTCAGCACGACGACCGGCTTCGCGCGCGCCGCGGCACGCAGCGCCGACAGGAATCCGCGCGCGTTCGCGACGCTCTCGAGGTACACGAGGATGCCGTCGGTCGCGGGATCGGCAAGCAATGCATCGAGCAGCTCGCCGACATCGACGTCGATTTCGTCGCCCACCGACAGCACGCTGGAAAAGCCAATGCCCATCGGTGACGCGAAATCGAGCATCGCCGTGCACACGGCGCCCGATTGCGAAACCAGCGCAAGGCGGCCGGGGATCGCGGCGACGTCGGAAAAGGTCGCGTTGAGGCCGACATCGGTGCGGATCACGCCGAACGCGCCCGGCCCGGTGATGCGGATGTCGCGGGCCTTGGCGTGCGCAGCGACGTCGTCACGCCAGCGCCTTGCGGTCACGGAATCGCCTGCCGGCGCCGCCGTGATCAGCACCGCGGCGCGGACCCCCGCGCGGACCGCGTCGTCGAGAATCGACAGCACGCTGCGTGCGGGCGTGGCGATCACCGCCAGGTCGACCGGCTTGCCGATCGCCGCCAGCGAGCGATGCGACGCCATGCCGGACACCTGCCGGCGGTGTGGATTGACCGCATGGACCTCGCCGTGGAAGCCGCCGGCGAGGAGGTTGCCGAACACCACGCGTCCGAGCGCGCCTTCGCGCTCGGACGCGCCAACCAGCGCGACCGAGGCGGGAACCAGCAGCGGTTGGAGCAGGTGGCGCATGGCGGGATGCGAACGAGTGTACTCGACCGCAGGCGGCGGCCGGCGCCACGCGAGGCAGCGGATATAATCGGCTCCGCGCCGCAGTTCTGAACGTCGCGGCTTGTCGCCGGCGCGCGCTGCACCACACGCGTCACCATCGCCTTCCGGGCCCGTAGCTCAGTTGGTCAGAGCAGACGACTCATAATCGTTTGGTCGCTGGTTCGAGCCCAGCCGGGCCCACCCTCGCGCGCGGCGTCTTGGCACGATGCTTGCGCCTGTCCTGATCCCATGTCTCGGCCCGTCCTTTTCCTGTTGGGAATGCACGCCGGCGGCACTTCTGCCTTGGCGACGTCACTCGCCCAGGCAGGTGCAACGCTGGGCGCGACCACGACCCCCACGATCGATGAGGATGGCGGTTCCACGCGCTGCGCGCGGCTGACGGCGTTATCCGACGAGGCGCTGCGTTGCATCGGCATCACCTGGGACTCGCCGGTCGCGCTACCCGACCGCTGGGAAAGCAACGATGCGCTGAAGGCACTGGCGCCCGCCGCCGCCGAGGCGGTGGCGGAGGAATACCGTGATGGCGACGCCGTCGTCGTCGCCGATCCGCGGATGTGTCGCCTGCTGCCCTTCTGGCGCGAGGCGTTCGAGCAGAACGGCTTCGCACCGTCGGTGGCGTTGACGCTGCGCCGGCCCCACGAGGTGGCCACGGCGCTCGCCAAGCGCGCACAGTTCGCCCCGGAGAAATCGCTGGCGCTGTGGCATCACCACGTCGTCGACGGCGAGCGCGGCTCGCGCGGGCTGCGTCGCGCGCTGGTGACGTTCGAGCAATGGCAGTCGGACCCGGCGGCAACCTTGCAGCGCATCGCCCGCGACGCGCATTTCCCGCTGGCATCGACGGCAGCACGTGACGCCGCGCAGAAGGCGCGCCCGCGCGTCAAGAACGGCCACGACGAGCGCAGCGCCGGCGGCATGCAATCGGGACTCGACACGGTGCTCGAGGCCGGCTACGCCAGGCTTGCCAGGCTGGCGCCCGGCGTAGACCCGCGCCGCGACGTCGAGGCGCTCGCCAGCGCGGCGCGCCCGGCGATGACGGCTGCGATCGCGCCGTGGCTCGCCGCCGAGCTCGACGCCGCGCGCGAATCGACGGTGCGCATCGCCACCGAGTTGGCGCTTACGCAATCCCGGCTGCAGGCGGCGACCGGCGAGCTCAACGCGCTGCGGGCGCACGCCGCCCCCCCGCCCGACGCGTCGATGCTGGTGGCGCAGCTCGAGGCGTTGCGCGAAGACCGCGCACGCGAGCGCGCGCTGCTGATCGACGAATTGACCAAGACGCGCGGCGAGATCGTGCGCATGACGACTGCGGTCGCCGAGGCGCCGCGCAACGCCGAGGCGATGCGCATCGAGCTTGCACAGGCGCATCGCGACCTCTACGACGAGCGCGCGACGATCTCCAGGCTTGCCGATGAAATCGAAAGCACGCGCCGCGATGCCGACGGCAACGCCAAGCGCTTCGACTCGGCGCGCCACCACCTGGAAGCGCTCGCCACCGAGCTCGCGCAGACGCGTGAGACCGCGCAGGCGCGTGAGCACGATTACGCGGTGATCGCCGACGAGATCGACGCGTGGCGCGCGCAGGCGTCCGACATCCAGGCCGAGCGCGACAAGCTCTTGAAGGACCGCGACCACGCGATGCGCGAAGTCTCGCGGTTGTCGACCGAGCTCGACGCGCTGCGTCACGAGCGCGATGGCGCGATCGCCGACCGCGAGAGCCTGAACGAGGCAATGCGCCAGTCCGGGCAGGCGCTGTCGGTGCTGCGCGACGAGCTGCCGCGGCGCGCCGCCGCGGAAACGATGGTCGCGCGCGAACGCGACGGCCTGCTGATCGCGCTCAAATCGGCGCAGGAACGCATCACCGCGCTCGAGTCGATGGTGGGCGAGCGCTCGTCGTACATCGCCGAGCTGGTGCAACGCCACAACGCGCTCGCCGGACGCCTCAACGACCTCGACAAGCGCTCGCTGGTGCGGGTCGCCGTCAGGCTCGGCGGCAAGTCGAAGCCGCGCTAGGCGAACGTCCAATCCAGCGGCATGTGTTCGAGCATGTCCGCGGTGAGATGTTCGAGATCGAATCGCGGCGCCCAGCCCCAATCGCCGCGCGCGCTCGAATCGTCGATCGTGCGCGGCCAGGTCGCGGCGATCGCCTGCCTGTGGTCCGGCGCATAGCTCACGTTGAAACCGGGAACGTAGCGACGGATGGCGTCCGTCACCTGGCGCGGGCTGAAGCTGACGCCGGCGACGTTGTATGAAGAGCGTATGCGCAATCGCGCGGAGTCGGCATGCATCAATTCCAGCGTGCCCCGGAGCGCGTCGGGCATGTAGATCATCGGCAGCATCGTGTCCTCGCCGAGAAAACAGCGATAGGTTTCACCGCGCTTCGCCGCCTGGAAGATCGCGATCGCATAGTCGGTGGTGCCGCCTCCGGGAGGTGCACGGTGTCCGATCACGCCGGGGTATCGAAGGCTCCTGACGTCGACGCCGAATTTCGCGAAGTAGTACTCGCACAACCTCTCTCCGGCCAGCTTGCTCGCGCCGTAGATCGTCGTCGGATCCATCACCGTCCATTGCGGCGTCGCATCGCGGGCGCTGTGCGGCCCGAAGACCGCAATCGACGACGGCCAGAAGATCCGCGCGATCCTTTTTTGACGCGCCAGCTCCAATACGTTCAGCAGCCCGTTGACATTGAGCGCCCACGTCGCCAGCGGCGCGGCTTCGCCCTTCGCCGAAAGCACCGCCGCGAGGAGGTAAACGTCGGTGATCGCGTGGCGCTCGACGACTTCGCGCAATCCTGCCTGGTCGAGAACATCGAGGACCACGAACGGCACGCGAGGCGTCTGCCGGGATGGTGCAATATCCGCGGCGACCACGTTGGCATCGCCGTGCAGATCAGCGAGGGCGGCGGTCAGTTCACTGCCGATTTGCCCGTTCGCGCCGATGACCAGGATCCTGCTCATGCATGGGCTCTCGGCCCGGACAGAAGCCCCAGGTCGCGGCCCGCCGAGCCAAAGGCCACCAGCGCGCGCTCGAGCTGCTCGCGCGTGTGCGCGGCGGAAAGCTGCACGCGGACGCGCGCTTTGCCGAGCGGCACCACGGGGTGGAAAAATCCCGTCACCAGGATCCCCTTCGCGTAAAGCTGCCGCGCGAGTTCCTGCGCAAGTTGCGTGTCGAACACCATGATGGGAACGATCGGATGGAAACCGGCCGGTATCGTGTAACCGATGCGCGTGAGCCCGGCGCGGAAGAACTCGGCGTTGCGGAAAAGATCGTCGCGAAGGCTCGTCGACGATGCCAGGGTTTGCAGCACGCGCAGCGTGGTGCCCGCGATCACCGGTGCAAGACTGTTCGAAAACAGGTACGGCCTCGATCGCTGCCGCAGGCTTTCGACCAGCGTTCGGCGACCTGCGGTAAAGCCGCCCATCGCGCCGCCCAGCGCCTTGCCGAACGTTCCGGTGATGATGTCGACGCGATCCATCACGCCGTGGTGCTCGTGGGTGCCGCGGCCCGTTTTTCCCATGAAGCCGGTCGCGTGGCAGTCATCGATCATCACCATTGCATCGAAGCGATCGGCAAGGTCGCAAATCCGGTCCAGTTGCGCGACGGTTCCATCCATCGAAAATACGCCGTCGGTGGCGATGACCCGGTATCGGCTGGATGCCGATTCCTCGAGGCGCCGCTCGAGGTCGGCCATGTCGTCGTGCTTGTAGCGCAACGTGCTGGCGCGGCAAAGTCGGATGCCGTCGATGATCGACGCGTGGTTCAGCTCATCGGAAATGATCGCGTCGCCGGCATCGAACAGGGGCTCGAACAGCCCGCCGTTGGCGTCGAACGCCGATGCGTAAAGAATGCAATCTTCCTGGCCGAGGAACTCCGCCATCCGCGCCTCCAGCGCCTTGTGCACGCCCTGCGTGCCGCAGATGAAGCGAACGGACGAAAGCCCGTAGCCGAATTCCCTGAGCGCGTCGATCGCGGTGTCGACCAGCGCGCCGCTGCCGGAAAGGCCGAGGTAGTTGTTCGCGCATAAATTGAGGCGCGTGACGCCGTCGTCGCAGCTGACTTCGGTGCCCTGTGGCGACACGATGACGCGCTCGAGCTTGAACAAGCCTTGCTGCCGCGTATCGGCGAGCCGCTTCGCCAGATGCTCATAGATCGGCAGGTTTCGGGAATGCGCCATTCTGGTTTTCCTCGTGTGAATCATCCGCGACGCGAACCGGCGTCGGCCGGAACGACGCCGGGGTCGACGGCGACCGCCGCCACGGAGCCGGCGGTGGCCAATGCCAATGCACCAGGATCGGGCGACGAGGGTGCGTTGACCGTCACCTGCCGGTGCGCGAAGCGGATTCCGGCGTCGCGGAACGCGCGGATGATCTTGTCGTAGGCGACGCGTCGCACCACCCAGGCGTTGTTGGTCGGTTTCGAGGTGAATTTCACGCGCACGACGATCGCGCTGTCCTCCGCCGCCATCACGCCCGCCGACTTGAGCGGCTGCACGATGTCGGGCGCGTAATCCGCATCGTCCGCCAGTTCCTGGCCGATCTTCTTCACGATGTTCTTGACCTGCAGCAAGTTCGTGTCGTAGGTCAGCCTGAATTCCATCACGTGAACCATCCAGTCGCGGCTGGTGTTGCGCAATCGATGGATCTCGCCATACGGCAGCACGTTGATGGCGCCGCGGTGGTGACGCAGGAACACCGAGCGCAGGTTGATCTTCTCGACCCGCCCCTTGGCATCGCCGACCTCGATGTACTCGCCGAGGCGGAACGCGTCGTCCATTAGGAAAAACGCCCCCGACACGACGTCGCGCACCAGCGTCTGCGCGCCGAACCCGATGGCCACGCCGACGATGCTCGCGCCGGCGAGCAATGGCAGGATGTCCATGCCGAGCGCCGCCAGTACCGACATCGTCGCCATCACCGCGATCGTCACCATGATCGTCACGCGCAGGATGGGAAGCACCGTGCGCAGTCGCGTCGACGGGATGTCGTCCGACTGCTCGGCCTCGGCGCTCAACCGGCGGTCGATCGCGGTGCGCGTAATTTCCCAGGCCAGGTAGGTCGCAAGGAGCACGATGCTGATGCCGAGCAGCGAACCGGCGATCCTTCCGCCCACGCCGCTTCGCGCATAGTCGAATAGGCGCAGCTGCCACATTTCGGCCAGCAGCAGGATTCCGGCGACCACGATCACGATATGGATGGCGCGGCGGAAAATCGGTTCGTACGCGCGCAGCATCCCGGCGAGCGGCGCGTCGCCGGTGGGCCGGCGATTCACTGCCGCCGCGGCCAGCCCGCGGCACAGCGCAAGGTCGACGATTGGCAGCGCAAGGACAACCAGAACGCTCGCAAAACCGAGGCCGAGAGGACCGGGTGAGCCCGCGAGCATGCTGGAAATACTGGCGATGAACAGCATCAGGAAATACGCGGTCGCGGCGACCGGCCACAGGTCGGCGATCCATCCGCGAATGGCGCCATGGTCGCCGTTTCCCCGGATCAGTTGTGCGATTGGCCGCCGCATTCGCCAGACCGCCGCCAGCGTGATGGCGAGTCCGGCGAGTCCGCCGGCCGCGCGCAGCACATCGAGCGTCGCCATCGGCGCGCCCGCGGCGCCGAGCAGCGACAACGCCATCACGAACACGCCGAAAAGAATGGACAGCGATATCGCGAAGCCGCGCAGGCGGCGCGCGGGCGCGTCGGCGAACGGCAGCAGGCGATCGTGTCCATCGGCGGTGTCGAGCAGGAATCGCGCGAACACTTGCACGACCTGCACGACGACGCATGCGATCAGCGTCGCCAGCATCAGGATGCGCCACAGCTCGTGCGCATGATCGAGCGCGAGATAGACCGCGAATGCGACGAGCGCGAAAACACCGATCCCCGACAGATCGAGCGCCAGGCCGACGCCGAGCTGGAACGCGCGCGCGAAATAGGCATTGGCAGGCGGGTGCATCAGGCGCGCGCGAAAATTGCGCAATGCGCGGCGATAGATGAGCAGCGCGATCCAACCGGCCACGAGCATCGCGGCGAGTTCGCCCAGGCGCCGCCAGAATTGCGCCGGCTCCGCGGCTCCACCCTCCGCATTGGCGGTCGAGAGGCGAATCGCCACGCCGCGCAGTGTCGACGGCAGCGCCACGCATGCCGCGTATAGCGCTTCCAATCGCCCGCGCAGCGTGCCGGCGTTCTGGTCAACCATGCCGGCCATGCCCGCCATCTGCGTCATTCCGCCCATGGCGAACATGCCGCCCGCGCCCGGGGCGGGTGACGGCTTCGCAGCGCGATCCAGCTGCTCGAGCAGCAGCCCCCTGACTTGCTGGTCGGAGAGACGCGACAACAGGTCGCGCACCGATTCGGGAGTCAGCGTGGCAGGCAGCGCAACGGCTTGCGCCGCGGCGGGCGAACCGGCGGCGTTGCACGAGATCGTCGCGAACGGCAGGCACGCAAGTGCGAGCAGCACGACGATCCGCCTCCGCCAGGCCTTGGATTTGGGGGGCACGATTCGCTCCTCGATCAGTATCGCATCCGATAGACGCATTTGACGCCGTCCCACTCCGCATCGATTTCGCTGACGTCGACCTGCAACACCAGCTCCAGGTCGTCGGCGAAATTCGCCAGCTTGCCGAATCGCAGGTATTCACCTTCATCGGCGGCGACGAAGGCGGCGCCGAAGCGCCGCAGGTAGTCGCCGAAGGGCACCACGCGGCCGTCCTGCCAGATCTCCACCAGGCGGCCATACTCGGGTGGCAGCGCCGGGTGCATTTCGTCGGCGTCGATCAGCGCCAGCCCATCGTCGCGAAGCACTCGGCACACCTCGCGCACGACCCCCGCCTTGTCGCCGAAATAGAGCCATGCCACCTGGCTCACGACGAGATCGAAACGCGCATCGCCGAACGGCAGTCCGCGCGCGACATCGGCATGATGGATCATCGGCAGCGGGGGCGCGGGTTCTCCGTCCACGGCGACCATCCCGCGCTCGATGCCGTTGCGCCGCAGGATGTCGGCATTGCCGTCATCGGCGCTGCGATTGAGGCCGTGCAGGTCCATGCGGGCGCCATAGCGCTGCCGCAGGTCCAGCAGCAACGTGCCATAGCCGCAGCCGAGCTCCAGCACGCGCACGACGTCGCGCTCCGCGAGGCGGCGGTCGATCTCGGCGACGACGTCGCCGGTGCGACGCACCAGCTCGGCGACGCCCCGCCCCCGATGCCGCTGCTTCGCCCGATAGTGCGCGTCGCTGATCATGCGTCGCACGTCCTTTCGCCGGCCATGCGGCAAATCGTCGTGCGGAATATTCGTGCGATCCTGTGATCCACAGCGGTCATTTTGTGGATCATAATGCGCGGCCGCGGTCAGCGGATGCCGGCGAGCCTCGCCGGACCGCCGGACGGGCCGACAGCAGTGGCTCACGCCAGGGAGGGAATCGTGGAGCGACTCGACAATGCACGCATCCTGATCTACAGCCACGACAGCTTCGGCCTTGGCCACTTGCGCCGCTGCCGGGCGATCGCCCACGCGCTGGTCGACCGCTTCAAGGGCGTGTCGGTGCTGATCCTGTCCGGGTCGCCGATCATCGGCAGCTTCGACTACCTGCCGCGCGTCGACTTCGTGCGCATCCCGGGCGTCATCAAGCTGCACAACGGCGAATATCAGTCGCTGGGCCTGCACATCGCGCTCGACCAGACGATGGCGATGCGCGCGGCCATCATCCGCCAGACGGCGATCAGCTTCCGCCCCGACCTGTTCCTCGTCGACAAGGAGCCGCTCGGCCTCAACGGCGAGGTCGCGGCGACGCTGAAGATGCTCAAGGCCAAGGGCACGACGCTGGTGCTGGGCCTGCGCGACATCATGGACGAGCCGGTGATGCTGATGCGCGAATGGAACCGCAAGCGTGCGCTGCCAGCGCTCGAACATCTCTACGACGACATCTGGGTCTACGGCCAGCAGAGCTTTGCCGACCCGCTCGAAGGCGTCGTGTGCCCGGTGTCGGTGCGGCAGAAGATGGTCTACACCGGATACCTGCGGCGTTCGGTACCCTGCCTCGCGACACCCTGGACCGCGCCCTGCGGCGACCGGCCGTACGTGCTGGTGACTGTCGGTGGCGGCGAGGACGGCGTATCGGTCGTCGACTGGGCGTTGCGCGCCTACGAGCAGGACCCGACCATTCCGCTGGGCGCCGTGCTGCTTCTCGGGCCGTTCATGGCGCCCGCGTGCCAGCAGGACTTCCGCGCGCGTGCCGCGCGCCTGGGCGGCCGCGTCGAGGTGATGACATTCGACACGCACGTCGAGCGGCTGATCGAACGCGCGGCAGGCGTGGTGGCGATGGCCGGCTACAACACGTTCTGCGAAATCCTGTCGCTCGACAAGCGCGCGA
>JBDTWY010000054.1:0-19730 GCA_040006455.1 Betaproteobacteria bacterium
GCGCAGAAGAATCCGAAGCAGGAATACAAGCGCGAATCGTTCGAGCTCTTTTCCGACATGCTCGACCGCATCAAGCAGGACGTCGTCAAGGTCGTGCTGACCGTGCAGGTGCGCAGCCGCGAGGAAGTCGCCGCGGTCGAGGAAGCGCCGGCAGTGACCAACGTCAAGTACCAGCACGCCGGCTACGACGAAGCGCTCGCACCGCCGCCCGGCGATGACGGCGGCACCGCGGTCGCGGCACCGCCGTTCGTGCGCGCCGGCACCAAGGTCGGGCGCAACGACCCCTGTCCATGCGGTTCGGGCAAGAAGTTCAAGCAGTGCCACGGCCGGCTGGCGTAGCGTCGCCGGGATCACGGTGATGAGGCGCCTGCCGACGTCCCCGCGGCGCGGTGTTCATTCGACGCATCGCGCGTAAGGAACCGACATCGGCATGCCACGCGTCACGCAAGCGCTGATCGTCGCCAACGTCGCGATCTTCCTGCTGCAGTCGCTGCTGCCGGGACTGGCCGTGCCGTTGGCCCTGTGGCCGCTCGACGCGGCGAGCGCGAGTGGCGGACAGGTGAGCTTCGGCGCGTGGCAACTCGTCACCTACGCGTTCCTGCACGGCGGCTTCACGCACATCGCGTTCAACATGTTCGCGCTGTACATGTTCGGCAGCCCGTTCGAGCTCGTCGTCGGCGCGCGCCGTTACCTCGTCTACTATTTCGTCTGCGTCGTCACCGCGGCGATCGCGCAGCTCGTGACCATGCGCATGACGGGCGGCATCTATCCATCGGTCGGCGCGTCGGGGGGCGTGTTCGGGCTGCTGCTCGCCTATGCGGTGTACTTTCCGCACAATCGCGTGATGCTGCTGTTTTTTCCCGTGCCGCTGCCGTCGCGCGTATTCGTCGTCATCTATGCGGCGCTCGAGCTCTTCCTCGGCGTCACCGGCACGCAGGCGGGTGTCGCGCACTTCGCGCATCTGGGGGGGCTGGTTGGCGGCGCCGCGTTGATCTATTACTGGCGCAATATCGCGATCCGGCGCTAGATCCCGCGCGAGGTCTCACACGCCGAGTAGCGGCGGCAACAGCTCCGTGTGAAATGCGAGCTCTGCCGAAGAGCGCGACAGCACGATCATGCCTTTTTCCATGACCGCGATGCGATCGGTGTGCGCGACGACGCTGCGGTAGTTGCGGTCGACGACGATCGACGCGATGCCGGTGGCGCGGATGGCGGTGAGGATCGACCAGATCTCGCGCACCACCAGTGGCGCGAGTCCCTCGGTGGCTTCGTCGAGGACCAGAAGGTCGGGATTGGTCATCAGCGCGCGGCCGATCGCGACCATCTGCTGCTCGCCCCCCGACAGCTGGTCGCCGCGGTGCGAGATGCGCTCGGCAATGCGCGGGAAAGTCGCCAGCACGCGCGCTTCGGTCCAGTCCTGCTGGCCGCGCCGGCCGCGTCGCGCCGCGACGACGAGATTTTCATGCACCGACAGGTCCGGAAAAATGCCGCGGCCTTCGGGCACGTAGCCCACACCCATGCGTGCGATGCGATCGGGGCGACCATTGGTGACGTCGCGCCCGCGAATGCGCACCGCACCGCGCGTCGCCCGCACGTGCCCCAGCAGCGTGCGGATCAGCGTCGTCTTGCCCATGCCGTTGCGACCCAGCAGCCCCAATGCCTCGCCTTCGCCGATCGCGAGGTCGACGCCGCGCAACACGTGGCTCGCTCCGAAGTGCGCATGCAACGCGTGTATGTCGACCAGCGGATCGCGCGACGCGCGGATGGCGACCTGCTGCACGCGCGACGCGCTCACGCTTCGTCGACGCCGAGATAGGCGGCCTGCACCGTGGCATTGGCGCGCACCCCCGCCGGCGTGTCGCTGGCGATCACCGCACCGTTGACCATCACCGTGATGCGATCGGCGATGCGAAATACGGCGTCCATGTCGTGCTCGACCAGCATGATCGCGTGGCCGTCGCGCAAGGCCGCGAGCAGCTCCAGCATGGTCGCCGATTCCTCGGCGCCCATGCCGGCAAGTGGCTCGTCGAGCAGCAGCACCTGCGGATGGGTGGCGACGCACATCGCCACTTCCAGCTGGCGGCGCTGGCCGTGCGACAGTGTCGCGACGATGCGATCGGCGAGCGCGTCGAGGCGCGTGTCCGCCAGCGCGCGGCGCGCGTCGTCGAGGCTCGCTGTGCACTGCGCGGCGGCGCCGAAGCCCAGCACGCGCGCATGGCGCGCCTGTGCGCACAGCCGGCAATTCTCCAGCACGGTGAATTCCTGGAATACCGTGCTGCGCTGGTAGGTGCGGCCGAGCCCCGCGCGTGCGCGGCGCGGTTGCGACCAGCGCGTGACGTCGACGCCGGCGAGCTCGACACTGCCCGCGTCGGCAGGCTGCTCGCCCGACAGCACGTTGATCAGCGTCGACTTGCCGGCGCCGTTGGTGCCGATCACCGCGTGCACGCTGCCGCGGACGAGATCGATCGACACGCCGTCGACGGCGGTGAGTCCGCCGAAGCGGCGTACGATGCCGGTCGCGCGCAGCAGTGGTGCGGCATTCATGTGCGCGCAACCTCGCGCGTGTCGCGCATGCGCCGCAGCTGCGCGGCGATTCCCATCAGCCCGCGCGGCAATGTCGCCACCAGCACGATGATCGCGATGCCCAGCGACAGCTGCCAATGCCTGGCGAGCGCGCCGAACAGCGCTTCGGACTGGAACGCCTCCTTCATCACGACGAACGCCAGCGCGCCGAGCATCGCGCCGCGCAGGCTGCCGATGCCGCCGAGGATCAGCATCAGCAGCACCGCGCCCGATTGGTGCCACGCGAGCATTTCGGGATTGACGAAGCCGTCCTTCGCCGCCCACAGCATGCCTGCGACGCCTGCCAATGCACCGGCGATGACGAACGCGGCGAGCTTGTAGGCGTAGGTCGAGAAACCCGCGGCGCGCATCCGCAGCTCGTTGACGCGGATGCCGGCGAGCGCATGGCCGAAGCGCGAGCGCTTGACGAGCGCCAGCGCGGCGAAAGTCGCCGCCAGCAGCGCCAACGTCACATAGTAGAACGTCAGCGGCTTCGCGAGGTCGAGCCCTAATGGCAGCGCCGGCTTGAACGGCAGATAGATGCCGTCGCTGCCGCCGCCGATCGCCGTGTCGTGGAAAACGTAGTACGCCATCTGCGAGAACGCCAGCGTCACCATGATGAAATAGACGCCGCGCGTACGCAGCGACAGCGCGCCGATCAGCGCGGCGCCAAGCGCAGTGACCGCGATCACCGCCGGCAGCAGCCACGCGAGCGACGCCGCTCCCGCCTTCGGCGACAGCAGCACCGTAGCGTACGCGCCGATGCCGAGGAACGCCGCGTGGCCGAACGACACGAGTCCGGTCTCGCCGACGAGCAGCGACAGCGACAGCGCGAAGATCGCGTAGATCATGATCGTCGTGGCGAGGTCGACGTGAAACTTGCCGGCGACCAGCGGAAACAGCGCGCACGCCAGCGCCGCCGCCGCCAGCGGCGCGTGGCGTTTCAGGCCGGCACGCATGCGTCACACATGGCGGAACAGTCCTTCGGGGCGCCACAGCAGGATCGCCGCCATCAGCACGTAGATCATCACGCCCGACGCCTGCGGGAAGAGGACCTTGCCGAACGTGTCGGCGACGCCGACCAGCAGCGCGGCGAACAGCGCGCCGCGCACCGAGCCGATGCCGCCGATGACGACCACGACGAAGCAGATGATCAGCACCTGGTTGCCCATCCCGGGATAGACGGAAGTTACCGGCGCCGAGATCATTCCCGCGAACGCAGCGAGCGCGACACCGGCGGCGAACACGATTCGGTACAGCAGGCGGATGTCGACGCCCAGCGACTGGATCATCTCGCGGTTCGACGCACCGGCGCGTATCGCCATGCCGAGGCGCGTGCGCGTCAACACCCACCACAGCCCCGCGGCGACCGCGACGCAGGCGCCCGACATGAACAGCCGGTAGACCGGATAGGTCATCAGGTCGCCGAGCGGCACGCTCGCCGACAGCCACGCGGGCGTGGCGACGCCGTGCACGTCGTCGCCGGCGAGGATGCTGCGCAATTCCTCGAACACGAGGATGAGGCCGTAGGTCATCAGCACCTGCTGCAGGTGCTGGCGGCGGTAGAGGTAGCTGACGAACAGCCATTCGAGCACGTACCCGAGCAGCACCGACAGCACGATGCCGATCACCAGCACCATCGCGAAACCACCGGCGAGGTGCTGCGCGACGAACGGTGCGAGCGCGTACGCGATGTACGCGCCGATCATGTAGAAGCTGCCGTGCGCGAGGTTGATCACGCCCATGATGCCGAAGATCAGCGTCAATCCGCTGGCGACGAGGAACAGCAGCAGTCCGTACTGGACGGCGTTGAGGCACTGCACGAGGAACGTCGCGAGATCCATGGGAATCGACGGGCGTGAAAAAGCCGACCGGCGCAATGGCTTCGCGCGCGGCCGGCTGCTGCGTCGATGCTACATGTTGCAGCCGGGCGACGGATCCGCCAGCGCCTTCACGGCGACGCCGACAACCTGGTTCTTGTTGCCTTCGACCTTGCGCAGGTAGATGTCCTGCACCGGCTCGTGCGAGCGCGACAGCGTGAACATGCCGCGCGGGCTGTCGATCTTCGCCTTGCCCATCGCCGCGACCAGCGCATCGCGCTGCTTGACGTCGCCCTTGACCGCGTCGAGTCCCGTGTCGAGCAGTTGCGCCGAATCGTAGCCCTGCACCGCGTAGACGTCGGGCGCGCTCTTGTAAGCCGCCGTGTACGCGGCGCGGAACGCGTTGTCGCGCGGCGTGTTGAGGCCGTCGGCGTAGTGCAACGTCGTCAGCATGCCCTGCGCGGCATCGCCCTGCGCTTCGAGCGTGCCGTCGGTGAGGAATCCCGGACCATACAGCGGGATCGACTTCGACAGTCCCGCCGCCGCGTAGTCCTTGACGAACTTGACGGCGCCGCCGCCCGCGAAGAACGCGTAGACGGCGTCCGGCTTGGTCGCCGCGATCTCCGTCAGCAGCGCCTGGAACTCGACGTTGGGGAACGGCAGCGTCAGCTCCTTGACGACCTGGCCGCCGGATGCGGCGATGCCATCCTTGAAGCCCTGCACCGATTCGTCACCCGCCGCGTACTTCCACGTGATCGTGACCACCTTCTTGGCGCCCTTGTCGCCGGCGACCTTGCCCATCGCATACCCCGGCTGCCAGTTGGAGAACGACGCGCGGAAGATGTTGGGTGCGCACATCGGTCCGGTGACCGCGCGCGCGCCGGCGTTGGGGATCACCAGCAGCGTATTGGTGTCCTTGGCGACCTTCGCCATCGCCATCACGACGCCCGAATGCACGGTGCCGACGACGACGTCGACGTTGTCGCGCTTGATGAGCTTGTTGATGTTGTCGACCGCCTTCGACGGCTCGGACTCGTCATCGACCTTGAAGTACTCGATCTCGCGACCGCCGAGCTTGCCGCCCTTTTCGTTGACGTACAGCTTGAAGCCGTTCTCGATCGCGTTGCCGAGCGCCGCGTACGTCCCCGTATACGGCAGCATGAACCCGACCTTGACCTTGTCCTGCGCCTGCGCGGCCAGCGCGAAGGCGCCGAGCGCGACGGCGGCGAGCATACGCGCGCCCGTGGTTGCCATCGATTTCATAGTGATTCCCCTCCTTGTTGTAGCACTGCATGTTGTGTGACGAACCTGCCGACGAGGCGCGTCAGGTTCTCACGCGCTTCACCCCTCGGCCAATGGCCGCTATCCGCGATCAACTGGCATTCGACGTTGGGCGCGAGCCGGACAATGCCGTCGATCTGCGCAAGCGTACCGTATTCGTCGCGATCCCCTTGTACCGCCAGCACCGGACAGCGCACGTCGGGAAGGATATCCTCGATCGACCAGCGGCGAAACTCCGGCGCGAGCCAGGCGTTGCACCAGCCATCGAATGCCGACACCGGGTCGGCGTGGTAACGCGCAAGTTTTGTCGCGAGATCGCCGTCGAGATACTCATCGCGCGCGCGCTCGATGCGGGCGATCGACACGTCCTCGACCATGATGTGCGGCGCGATCGCCACCACGCCCGCGACCTGTGCCGAAAAGCGCGCGGCGTGGATCAGCGCGATCGATCCGCCGTCGCTGTGACCGACGAGCCACAGCGGGGTGCGTGCGCCGTCGACGCCGAGCGCCGCCAGCAACGCCGGCAGCGCATGCAGCGCCTGACGGTGCATGTACGACGCCGCCCACGCTACGTCGTGGCGGCGCGGTGTCGAGCGACCGTAGCCTTCGCGCGAATACACGAGGCCGCGGCATCCCGCGGCGTCGCACACGGTTTGTGGCCAGCCGCGCCAGCGCGCGAGCGACCCGAGGCCCTCGTGCAGGAACACCAGCAGCGGCGCATCGCGGCGCGCCGGCGCGATCCACGCGTATTCGATCGTGACCGGTGCATCGTCGCCCGGTATGTCGACGAACGCCGGCGTCATCGCGCGGCGACACGCATCGAAAGCACTACGCGGCGCTCGCGCGCTCGCGCAGGCGGAAGCGCTGGATCTTGCCGGTCGCGGTCTTCGGCAGCTCGTCGATGAATTCGATCAGCCGCGGGTACTTGAAGGGCGCCAGCCGGTCCTTGACAAATGTCTTCAGCTCGTCGGCCAGCGCGTCGCCGGCGGTGACGCCCGCGCGCACCACGACGTAAGCCTTGGCGCGCGTCAGGTTGTCGGCGTCGGGCGCGCCGATCACCGCGGCCTCGAGCACCGCCTGATGCGCCATCAGCGCTGCTTCGACTTCGAACGGCGACACGTACTGGCCGCTCACCTTGAGCATGTCGTCGGCGCGTCCGGCATACGTGTAGTAGCCGTCGGCGCTGCGCGAATACTTGTCGCCGCTCTTGGTCCACTCGCCCTGGAACGTGGCGCGCGTGCGCGCGCGGTCGGCCCAGTAGAACAACGCGGCGCTCGGCCCCCGAACGTAGAGGTCGCCGATGTCGCCATCGGCGACCGGGCCGCTGTCACCGCGCAGGTCGACGTCGTAGCCCGCGACCGGCGTGCCGGTGCTGCCGTAGCGCACCGCGCCGCCGCGATTGGACAGGAAGATGTGCAGCATCTCCGTCGAACCGATGCCGTCGAGGATTTCCGTGCCGTAGCGCGCGCTGAAGCGTTCGCCGAGCTCCTTCGGCAGCGCTTCTCCCGCCGACACGCACACGCGCATCGCCACGGCGTCGCGCGTTGGCGCGTCGGCGATCGCGAGCATCGCCGCGTAGAGCGTCGGCACGCCGAAGAACACCGAAGGCCTGTGCTCGACGATGCGCTTCCACACCGCTTGCGGCGTTGGACGCTCCGCCATCAGCACGACGCTCGCGCCGGCGCTCAATGGAAACGTCAGTGCGTTGCCGAGCCCGTAGGCGAAGAACAGCTTGGCCGCCGAGAACACCGTGTCACCGGGCGTCAGCGCCAGCACGTCGCGCGCGTAAGTCGCGTGCGTCCACCACAGGTTCGCGTGCGTGTGAACCGCCGCCTTGGGACGCCCGGTCGAGCCCGACGAATAGAGCCAGAACGCCATGTCGTCGGCGAGTGTGTCGGCGCAGGTCGCCGGGGCCTGCGCGTGCGCCAGCCAATCGGCGAACGCAGGATGCTGCGGCGCCGCCGATTGGCCGCCGCACGTGACGACGTGCTCGATCGCATGCGGCGCGCGCGCCATCGCCTGCGCGAGCGTGTCGGCCAGCGCCGGCGACACGATGGCGACGCGCGCACGCGAATGGCCGAGCATGTACGCGTAGTCGTCGGCGGTCAGCATCGTGTTGACCGCGACCGGCACGATCCCCGCGTACAGCGCGCCCAGGAACGCGACCGGCCAGTCGAGGCCATCGTGCGCGAGCAGCAGCACGCGTTCGTCGCGACGCACGCCGAGTGCGATGAGCGCGGCGGCGCAACGGCAGATGCGATCGGCGAGCTCGCCGTACGACAGCGTGCCGCTGTCGTCGCGATACGCGGGCGCCTGCGGCTGCGTGGCGGCACGCGCGAGGACTTCCGACGCGAAGTTGAAGTGCTGCGGAGGCGCGTTCACGTTCGAGCGATGGTGGAAGAGGGCAAGGGTCGCCCCGAGCGACGGTCGGATATGCAAAATAATGCTAGTTATTTGACATGTCAAGCATTATAATGCATGCATGCTGCCGCCGATTGCGAAACGCTCTGCTGCCGATCGCCCCACGGGCGCGGCGCCGGTCGCGGACGGCCGCGACCCGTTGCTGCGCCAGCTGGGCGAGCGCGTGCGCACATTGCGCGCGCGCCGCGGCATGACCCGCAAGGCGCTCGCCGCCAGCGCGGATGTGTCCGAGCGGCATCTCGCCAATCTCGAATCCGGCGTGGGCAACGCGTCGATCCTGGTGCTGCGCCAGGTCGCGGAGGCGCTGGCTTGCCCGCTCGCCGACGTCGTCGGCGATGCCGCGCACGATTCCGCCGAGCGCCTGCTGATCGACGACTTGCTGAGCGGGCGTTCCGATGCGGAACTGGAAACGGCGCGGCACGCGCTGATGGGAATTTTCGGCGACACCGCGGCGCTTCCTGCGGCGCGCCGTCGCATCGCGTTGATCGGCCTGCGCGGTGCCGGCAAGTCGTCGCTGGGCAAGCGGCTCGCCGATGCGCTCGGTGTCGCGTTCGTCGAATTGTCGCGCGACATCGAGCGGCTGGCCGGATGCCGCGCCGACGAGATCCACGCGCTGTACGGGCAGGCCGC
Organism: Betaproteobacteria bacterium; assembly: GCA_040006455.1. GTDB lineage: Bacteria > Pseudomonadota > Gammaproteobacteria > Burkholderiales > Casimicrobiaceae > VBCG01. Next base: position 8,715 of record JBDTWY010000054.1, read on the forward strand.
CTACCGGCGCTACGAGCGACGCGCACTCGAGGCGGTGCTGGCCGCCGACACCGATGCGGTGATCGCCACGCCCGGCGGCATCGTCGCCGAGCCGGCGACGTTCAACCGGCTGCTCGCGCATTGCACGACGGTGTGGGTGCAGGCGTCGCCCGACGAGCACATGCGGCGCGTGATGGCGCAAGGCGACATGCGACCGATGGCGGGCAATCGCGAGGCGATGGACGACCTGCGGCGCATTCTCGACGGCCGCGCGGCGTTCTACGCCAAGGCCGATCGCGTGCTGGATACGCGCGGCAAGACGCTGGTGCAGGCGTTCGACGCGCTGCGCACGATCGTCGCCGATGTCGCGCCCTCACCCCGGCCCTCTGCCGCACGCGGGAGAGCGGGTGCGAGTCGCGACGTCGTGCCAAGTCCGCGTACCACGCGACATGCAACCGAAGCGGCCCCTGGCCCGCGTGCGGCAGAGGGATCGGGGTGAGGGCCGCATGACTGACGCCGTGGACTTTCGCACCGAGCCGTCGCGCTACCGTCACTGGAATCTCGCCGTCGACGATGGCATCGCCACGCTGACGCTCGACGTCGCCGAGGACGGCGGCCTGCGTCCGGGCTACGCGCTGAAGCTCAATTCGTACGACTTGGGCGTCGACATCGAGCTCGCCGATGCGCTCGACCGCATTCGCTTCGAGCATCCGCAGGCGCGCGCGATCGTCATCACCAGCGGCCGCGAGCGCGTATTCTGTTCCGGCGCCAACATCTTCATGCTGGGCCTGTCGTCGCACGCATGGAAGGTCAACTTCTGCAAGTTCACCAACGAGACGCGCAATGGCATCGAGGACGCGAGCCGCCATTCGGGACTCAAGTCGATCGCCGCGATCAACGGCGCCTGCGCCGGCGGCGGCTACGAGTTGGCACTCGCGTGCGACGAAATCATCCTGGTCGACGATCGCTCGTCGGCGGTGTCGCTGCCCGAGGTTCCGTTGCTGGGCGTGCTGCCCGGCACCGGCGGGCTGACGCGCGTCACCGACAAGCGCAAGGTGCGCCACGACCTGGCCGACGTTTTCTGCACCACTTCCGAAGGCGTGCGCGGCCAGCGCGCGAAAGACTGGAAACTCGTCGACGACATCGCCAGGCCGGGGCAATTTCGCGCCGCGGTCGCGGCACGCGCGCAGGCATTGGCGGCGGCGAGCGATCGGCCGCGCGATGCGCGCGGTGTTGCGTTGCCGCCGATCGAGCGCTGCGTCGACGACGCGGGCCTTCACTACGCACATGTCGACGTCGCCATCGATCGCGCGCGTCGCGTCGCCACATTCACGTTGCACGGGCCAGACACCGACGCGGCCGACGACATCGCCGGCATCGAAGCAGCGGGCGCCGGATGGTGGCCGCTTGCATTCGCGCGCCAGTTCGGCGACGCGATCCTGTCGATGCGCAGCAACGAGCCCGGAATCGGCACGTGGGTGATGCGCAGCGAGGGTGATCCGGCGCAGGCGCTGCGGATCGACGCCGCGCTGGACGCCCATGCAACACACTGGTTCGTCCGCGAGACGACCGGCGCGCTGCGCCGTACGCTCGCGCGCCTCGACGTCACGTCGCGGACGATCTTCGCGCTGGTCGAGCCGGGGTCGTGCTTCGCGGGGACGCTATTTGAAGTCGCGCTGGCCGCCGATCGCAGCTACCAGCTGGCACTCGCCGACGACGTCGCGCGCGCGCCGGCGATCGCGCTCAGCGAGTGCAACTTCGGCGCATATCCGATGGTCAACGGGCGCGCGCGGCTGGCGTCGCGCTTTCATGACGACAGTGTGGCGCTCGCGGCTGCACGCGCAGCGATCGGCCAGGCGTTGCATGCCGCGCAAGCCGGTGCGCTGGGTCTGGTCACTGCGACTCCCGACGCGATCGACTGGAGCGACGAGATCCGCATCGCCATCGAGGAGCGCGCGAGCCTGTCGCCCGACGCGCTGACCGGCCTCGAGGCGAACCTGCGCTTCGGCGGCGCCGAGACCATGGAATCGCGGATCTTCGGCCGGCTGACGGCGTGGCAGAACTGGATATTCAACCGTCCCAATGCTGTCGGCGACAAGGGCGCGCTCAAGGTCTACGGCAAGGGCGACAAGCCGAAGTTCGACTGGGACCGCGTCTGACGCGAACGCCGCGGCGAAAGGAATGCACATGAGCACGATCGACTACAACGAGCGCATTCCCAACAACGTCAATCTTGCCGGCGACAAGGCGTTGCAGCGCGCGCTCGAGCAGTGGCAGCCCGGCTACCTCGAATGGTGGCGCGAAATGGGCCCGCAGGATTCGCAGGCACACGACGTCTACCTGCGTACAGCGGTGAGCGTCGAGCCGTCCGGCTGGGCCAACTTCGGCTACGTGAAGATGCCCGACTATCGATGGGGCATCTTCCTCGCGCCGCACGACGCGGCGCGCAAGGTTCATTTCGGCGAGCACATGGGCGAGCCCGCGTGGCAGGAAGTGCCGGGCGAGCATCGCGCCAACCTGCGGCGCATCATCGTCACGCAAGGCGACACCGAGCCCGCGTCGATCGAACAGCAGCGGCACCTCGGGCTCACATGCCCTTCGATGTACGACCTGCGCAACCTATTCCAGGTCAATGTCGAGGAAGGCCGCCACCTGTGGGCGATGGTGTACCTGCTGCACCGCCATTTCGGGCGCGACGGTCGCGAGGAAGCAGCGGCGCTGCTGCAGCGTCGCTCGGGCGACAGCGACAATCCGCGGATCCTCGGCGCGTTCAACGAGCGCACGCCCGACTGGCTGGCGTTCTTCATGTTCACGTACTTCACCGACCGCGATGGCAAGTTCCAGTTGTGCGCGCTCGCCGAATCGGCGTTCGATCCGCTGGCGCGCACGACGCGCTTCATGCTGACCGAGGAAGCGCACCACATGTTCGTCGGCGAATCCGGCGTCGCGCGCACGCTGCAGCGCACCGCCGAGGTGATGCGCGCGCTCGGCAACGACGATCCGCAGGCGGTGCGCGCCGCCGGCGCGATCGACCTGGCGACGCTGCAGCGCTACTTGAACTTCCACTACAGCGTGACAATCGATCTCTTCGGCGCCGACCAGTCGTCGAACGCGGCGACGTTCTACAGCGCAGGCTTGAAGGGCCGCTTCGAGGAAGGCAAGCGCAACGACGACCATCTGCTGAAAGGCGCGACCTACCGCATCGTCGAAAACGTCAACGGCCAGCTGGCCGAGCGCGACGTGCCGATGCTCAATGCGCTCAACGAAGTGCTGCGCGACGACTTCATCCGCGACTCGGTCGCCGGCGTCGGCCGCTGGAACAAGCTGCTCGAGAAGAACGGCGTCGCGCAGCGGCTGGTCACGCCGCACAAGGCGTTCAATCGGCGCATCGGCTCGCTCGCGGGATTACGCGTGAGTCCCGAGGGCCGCGTCGTCGCCGAGGTCGAGTGGCAGGCCAACGTGGATGCGTGGCTGCCGACGGCCGAAGACCGGGCGTTCGTCGCGTCGCTGATGGGGCGCGTCGTCGAGCCGGGCAAGTTCGCCGGCTGGATCGCGCCGCCAACGATGGGCGTCAACAAGCAGCCGATGGACTTCGACTACGTGCGGTTCGGCTGACGACGATGGGCGCGGCCGACATCGCCGTCGACGTGCTGAAGCAGCACCTGATCGATCCCGAGATCTGCATCCGCTGCAATACCTGCGAGGAGACGTGCCCGGTCGACGCCATCACGCACGATGCGCGCAACTACGTGGTCGACGCCGCCAGATGCAACGCCTGTCTCGCCTGCATCGGTCCGTGCCCGACGGGCGCAATCGACAACTGGCGCATTGTCGCGCGCGACGCCGCGCACGGCGTCGATGCGCAGCTCGGCTGGGACGTGCTGCCGGCTTCGAGCGATGACGCTGCTGCCTCCGACCTGCCGGCGCCCGCGATGCCCGCGACCTCCGCGGCGGCGACAGCGCCATCCGCAGGTCTCGTCGACAACGCGCCGGGCGCGACGATTCCGCCGCGCAGCGCCGCGCATCCCCAGGTCAACCTGTACTCGATGCGCGAACCGGTCACGGCCACCGTCGTCGGCAATTTCCGCGTCACCGCAGACGCCGCCGAGAGCGACACGCGCCACATCGTGCTCGACTTCGGCTCGGCGTCGTTTCCAGTCCTCGAGGGCCAGTCGATCGGCATCGTGCCGCCCGGAGTCGACGCGGAAGGCCGCGCGCATTTCGCCCGCCAGTATTCGGTGGCGAGCCCGCGCGACGGCGAACGCGCCGGCTACAACAACCTGTCGCTGACGGTCAAGCGCGTCACCGCCGATCACGACGGCAAGCCGGTACGCGGCGTGGGCTCCAACTACCTGTGCGATCTCGCCAAGGGTGATGTCGTGCATGTGATCGGCCCCTTCGGCCATTCGTTCCTGATGCCGGACGACCCGGCGGCGAGCCTGGTGATGATCTGCACCGGCACCGGCAGCGCGCCGATGCGCGCGATGACCGAGCGCCGCCGGCGTCTCGCGCGCCACGGCGGCGGCGGCCCGCTGATGCTGTTCTTCGGCGCGCGCAGCGAAGGCGAGCTGCCTTACTTTGGTCCGCTGACCAGCCTGCCGCGCGAATTCATCGACGTCAACCTCGCGTATTCGCGAATGCCGGGCGTCGCCAGGTGCTATGTGCAGGACCGGATGCGCGAGCGCATCGACGCGCTGGCGACACTGGTCGTGCACCCGGCGACGCACATCTACGTGTGCGGTCTGCGCGGCATGGAGGCGGGCGTGCTCGCAGCACTGGCCGAAGCGGTCGCCGCCGCCGGCGGCGACTGGACCGCGCACTGGCGCGAGCTCAAGGTGGGCGGCCGCCTGCACTTCGAAACCTATTAGACGAATGCGATTCGCCGACATCGCCGCGGGACGCGTGATCGCCCTCGGGCCGGCCAGCCTGAGCGAAGCCGACATCGTCGAATTCGCGCGCAAGTGGGATCCGCAATGGTTCCATGCCGATCCGCAACGTGCGGGCGATGGCCGCTGGGGCGGCCTGATCGCCAGCGGATGGCAGACCTGCGCGGTGGCGATGAAGCTCGCCGTCGATCACGTGCTCGCCGGCTCCGAGTCATTCGGCTCTCCGGGACTCGAGTACGTCAAATGGCCGGCACCGGTGCGCGCCGGCGATGCGTTGACCCTGACGATCACCGTGCACGACGCGCGGCGCTCGCAGAGCCGGCCCGACCTCGGCGTCGTGCGCTGGCGCTGGGAGCTTCGCAACCAGCGCGGCGAGACGGCGGTCGATCTCATCGCGACGAGCCTGTTCGACCTTGGCGCCGACGCTCGGCGCACGACCGCGCCCGTTATCTCCCGCTAACGCTTTGGTACGGCGAGCCCGCATAATGCGGGTCGTCCGCGGCATGCGAGCTCTTGCCCGCGCACGATGGATCGCGGATCGCCGTTGGCGTGCCGCGTCGCCACAGGGACGCGCAGTCGCATTGCATTGACGAACGACCCGCCGGCTTGCTGCGCAAGGGGGAACAGTTGGCAGACCTGATTTCGGTGCGCGATCTTTCGATCGAGTTCGACAATCGCGGCTTGCGCGTGCCCGCGCTGTCGCGCGTGTCGTTTCGCATCCGCCCCGGATCGACCGTCGCACTGGTGGGCGAATCGGGTTCGGGCAAGTCCGTCACCGCCCAGGCGATGCTGGGCATCCTGCCGGCGACCGCGCATGTGACGAGCGGCGAGATCCTGTTCTGCGAACCCGGCACCGACAAGGCGCCGGTCGACATCACCAAGCTCGCACGCGACGGCCGCAGGATCCGGCACATTCGCGGCCGTCACATCTCGATGATCTTCCAGGAGCCGATGGTGTCGCTGTCGCCGCTGCACACGATCGGCGACCAGGTCAGCGAGGCCTTGTTCCTGCATCACAAGATCAGCCACCGCGCGGGCATGCGGCGCACGGCGGAAATGCTGGGCCTCGTCGGCTTCCCGGATCCGGTGCGCGCGCTCTCCAACTACCCATTCGAATTGTCCGGCGGACTGCGCCAGCGCGCGATGATCGCGATGGCGCTGGTGTGCCGGCCGTCGCTGCTGGTGGCGGACGAGCCCACGACGGCGCTCGACGTGACGATCCAAGCGCAGATCCTCGCGCTCGTCAACGAGCTTCGCGCCGAGCTCGGCATGGCGGTGCTGATCATCACCCACGATCTCGGCGTCGTCGCCAACATCGCCGAGGAAGTCGTCGTCATGTACGAGGGGCGGGTCGTCGAGCAGGGCACGATCGCCGCGCTGTTCGAGCATCCGACGCACCCCTACCTGCAGGCGCTGCTGCGCGCGGTTCCGCACTTCGACATGCAGCCGGGCGAACGGCTCGAGTCGATTCGCGCGGTCGACCACCAGACGGGGCCGCTGGTCGAGCAACTCGAACCCTGGCCCGCCGACGCGCCGCAGGTGCTGCTCGAGGTGCGCGGCATCAGCAAGTCGTTCGTGCCGAGCGCCACGGGCCTGTTGCGCAAGCGCACGGGTCCTGCGCTGCGGGCGGTCGACGACGTGAGCCTGCTCATCAATCGCGGCGCCTGCTATGGACTCGTGGGCGAGAGCGGATGCGGCAAGACGACGCTGAGCAAGCTCATCATGCGCGCGATGGAGCCCGACAGCGGCGAGATCGTCTTCAACGATCGCGGACGCATGCTCGACGTCGTGCACGCCGGCGCCGACGACCTGCTGCGCTTTCGCCGCCGCGTGCAGTACATTTTCCAGGATCCGTTCAGCTCGCTCAATCCGCGAATGACGGTGTTCGACATCCTGCGCGAGCCGCTCATCATCCATCGTGTCGGCGACGCCGACTATCGCGCGGCGATGGCGAAGGAGCTGATGCGCCTCGTCGGCCTCGATCCGCGTTTCCTCAATCGGTATCCGCACAGCTTTTCGGGCGGACAGCGCCAGCGCATTGGCATCGCGCGCGCGCTGGCGCTGAAACCGGACCTCGTGCTGTGCGACGAGCCGGTGTCGGCGCTCGACGTGTCGATCCAGGCCCAAGTGCTCAATCTGCTGAAGGACCTGCAGGCCGCGCTGGGGCTCACGTACCTGTTCATCTCGCACAACCTGGCGGTCGTCGACTACATCGCCGATGAGATCGCGGTGATGTGCCGCGGACGCATCGTCGAAGTCGCGCCGCGCGAGGTGCTGTTCCGCAATCCGATGCACCCGTACACGATGGGATTGCTCGCCGCCGTGCCTTACCCTGACCTCGGCCGCAAGCTCGACCTCGCGGCGGTGCTGGATGGGGCCGCGCGCAGTCCCGAGCAATGGCCTGCGCCGTTCGGCTGGACGGCGCAAGGCGCAGGCGAGCTCGTCGACTTCGGCGATGGTCATCGCGTGCGCGTGCAGCCGGACGCCGTTCCCGGACGCCTTCGCGCATGAAGCGCGCGATCGCAACTTGCGTCGTCGCGCTGTTGTCGCTGCTCGGAATGGCGATGGCGATGGCGGGCGAGGAGTCGCCGGTGCTCGCCGCGGACGTCGCTGCCGGACGCTTGCCGCCGCTTGCGCAACGCCTGCCGGGCGTGCCGCTGGTGGTCAACATCGATCGCGCGGGCTGGACGCCCGGGCGCTATGGCGGCACGTTGCGAACGCTGATGGCGAAGGACCGCGACATCCGCATGATGGTCGTCTACGGTTATTCGCGGCTCGTCGGCTACGACGAAAAGCTGCAAATCGTTCCCGACATCCTCGAGCGCGTCGACAACCTGTCCGACCGCGTGTACACGCTGCACCTGCGGCCCGGTCACAAGTGGTCGGACGGCAAGCCGTTCACGGCGGCCGACTTCCGCTACTACTGGGAAGAGGTCGCCAACAACAAGGATCTGTCGCCATTCGGGTTGCCGCAGGCGCTGAAAGTCGACAACCGCGGCCCGAAATTCGAGGTGCTCGACGAGTACACGGTGCGCTATAGCTGGAACGCGCCGAATCCGCAATTCCTGCCGGCGCTCGCCGCACCGAGCCCGCTGTTTATCTACCGTCCCGCGCACTACCTGAAGAAATTTCATCCGCATTTCGCCGGACTCGACAAGGCCAATTCGCTCGCGGTCGCCGCGGGCTCGCGCAACTGGGCGGGGCTGCACCAGAAGCTCGACGAGCAATATCGGTTCGACAACCCCGACCTGCCGACGCTCGAGCCGTGGATCAACACGACGCCGTTGCCGTCGACGCGCTTCGTGCTGGTACGCAATCCCTATTTCCATCGCGTCGATGCGGCAGGGCGCCAGTTGCCGTACATCGACCGGGTAACCGTCAACATCACCGACGACAAGCTGATCCCGGCGAAGACCGGCGCGGGAGACTCCGACCTGCAGGCGCGCTACCTGCGCTTCGACGACTACACGTTCCTGAAGCAAGGCGAGGCGCGCAACCACTATCGCGTCAGGCTTTGGGAAAAGTCGCTCGGCTCGCAGCTCGCGCTCTACCCCAACCTCAACGTCACCGATCCCGAATGGCAGCGGCTGATGCGCGACGTGCGCTTTCGCCGTGCGCTGTCGCTGGCGGTCGATCGCCACGAGATCAACGAGGTCGTCTACTTTGGCCTCGCCAAGGAATCGGCCAACACGGTGCTGCTGCGCAGCCCGCTGTTCCGTCCGCAATTCCGCGCCGCTTGGAGCACGCTCGACATCGCCACCGCGAACAAGCTGCTGGACGCGCTGGGCCTCGGGAAGCGCGACGCGAACGGCGTCCGGCTGTTGCCGGACGGCCGTCCGATGGAGCTGATTGTCGACACGTCCGGCGAAAGCACCGAGGAGACCGACGTGCTGGAGCTGGTGCGTGACAGCTGGCGCCGCGTCGGCATCGCGATGTTTCCGCGGCCGTCGCAGCGCGAGGTGTTTCGCAAGCGCGTGTTCTCCGGAATGTCGATGATGTCGATCTGGTCGGGACTCAGCAACGGCATCCCCACGCCGGCGATGGGCCCAGGCGAGCTCGCGCCGACGTCGCAGGAGCAGCTGCAGTGGCCGAAGTGGGGCCAGTACTACCAGAACGGCAGCGACGCCGGCGAGGCGCCGGCGCTGCCGGAAGCGCGCGAGCTGGTCGCGCTGTACGAGCAGTGGCGCGTCGCCGTATCCGACGAGGTGCGCGAGAAGATCTGGCTGCAGATGCTCGACATCCAGGCGCAGCAGGTGTTCACCATCGGCATCGTCTCGCGCGCGCCGCAGCCGATCGTCGTCGCCGACAAGCTGCGCAACGTCCCTCCCGACGGCGTCTACAGCTGGGATCCGGGCGCTTACTTCGGCATGTACCACCCGGACACGTTCTGGATTGAAGACGGAGTCCCGCGCTGATGCTGCGCTACGTCGTCAAGCGCGTGCTGCTGATGATCCCGACGCTGATCGCCGTCAGCATCATCGTGTTCACGATCATCCAGCTGCCACCGGGCAACTACCTCGAGAGCTACATCGCCGAGCTGCAGGCGCAGGGTGAGACGGTCGACCAGCAGAAGGTCGAGTTCCTGCGCCAGTACTACGGGCTCGACAAGCCGCTCGTCGAGCAGTACCTGCGCTGGGCGGGCGGCATGCTCGTCGGCGACTTCGGCTACTCGTTCGAGTTCAACATGCCGGTGACGAAGGTCGTCGGTGACCGCATGCTGCTGACGATGATCGTGTCGCTGGTGACGGTGCTGTTCACTTGGGCGGTGGCATTCCCCATCGGCATCTATTCGGCGACGCACCAGTACAGCTGGGGCGACTACGGGCTGTCGTTGCTGGGATTCCTCGGCATCGCCATTCCCAATTTCATGCTGGCGCTGGTGATGATGTATGTCGCCAACGTCGCGTTCGGCACTTCGATCGGCGGATTGATGAGTCCGGAGTTCATCGGCAAGCCGTGGACGTGGGACAAGGTGCAATCGGTGCTCGCGCATAGCTGGATTCCGGTGATCGTCATCGGCACCAGCGGCACCGCCGGCATGATCCGGCGGCTGCGCGCCAACCTGCTCGACGAATTGAAGAAGCAGTACGTCGTCACGGCGCGCGCCAAGGGCATGCCGCCGCGCAGGCTGCTCATCAAGTATCCGCTGCGCATGTCGCTCAACTTCTTCGTGTCAGACATCGGCAGCCTGTTGCCGCAGATCATCTCCGGCGCGGAGATCACCGCGGTCGTGCTGTCGCTGCCGACGACCGGGCCGATGCTGCTCGCGGCGCTGAAGAGCCAGGACATGTACCTGGCAGGCTCGTTCCTGATGTTCCTCGCGGTGCTGATCGTCGTCGGCGTGCTGGTTTCGGACCTGGCGCTCGTCGCGCTCGACCCGCGCATCCGCCTGCAGGGCGGCGTGTCGCGATGAACGCGCCCGACGTCGCGCAGCGGCCCGACGAGCTCGCGCATTTCGTTTCCACCGAGCCCTTCGATCCGGTATCGGCGACGCGGCTGACACCCGAGCAGGAGCGTTTCTACCTGGCGTCGCAGTGGACGCTGATGTGGTGGAAGTTCAAGCAGCACCGCGTGGCGGTGTTCTCCGGCGCCATCCTGCTGCTGATGTACGCGTCGACGCTGGTGTCGGAAATCCTCGTCCCGTACAACCTGCACACGCGCAACACCAACTTCATCTATGCGCCGCCACAGCGCGTGCATTTCATCCGCGACGGCCAGCTGACGCGGCCGTTCGTCTACGCGATGGACAAGACGCTCGACATGCAGACGCTGCGCCGCGACTACCGCGAGGATGCGGCGCGACCGCAGCCGCTGCGCTTCCTGTGTTCGGGCGATCCGTATCGGTTCTGGGGCCTCGTTGACCTGTCGTTCCACCTGGTGTGCCCGGATCCGCAGGGAACGCTGTTCCTGCTCGGCTCCGATCGGCTGGGACGCGACGTGCTGTCGCGCATCGTCTACGGCGCGCGCATCTCGCTGACCATCGGCCTGCTGGGCATCACGATCAGCTTCGCGCTGGCGTTGCTGTTCGGAGGCCTCGCCGGCTATTTCGGCGGCTGGATCGACACGTTGGTGCAGCGGATGATCGAGGTCATCCGGTCGTTTCCCGAGCTGCCGCTGTGGATGGCGCTGTCGGCGGTACTGCCGGTGACGT
>JBDTWY010000055.1:0-19574 GCA_040006455.1 Betaproteobacteria bacterium
TCAAGCCCGCGGTGACGGCGATCGTCGTCTTCGCCGCCCACCGCATCGGCACGCGCACGCTGCGCAACGGCGCGCTCGTCGCGATTGCGATCGCGGCCTTCGTCGCGATTTCCGCGTTCGCCGTGCCGTTTCCGCTGATCGTGCTGGGTGCTGGTATCGCCGGATACATCGGCGGGCGCGTGTGGCCTTCGCGCTTCGCCGCCGGCGAATCGCACGATAGCGCGCGCTCTGGCTATGGCGCCGCGGTCATCGACGACGACACGCCCCCGCCACCGCACGCACGCTTCGACCTTCGCCACACGATTCGCGTGACGTTCGCCGGCGCGGCGTTGCTTCTCGTGCCGCTCGCACTGCTGGCGTTGAAGTTCGGCTGGACGGCAACGCTGACGCAAATGGCATGGTTCTTCACCAAGGCGGCGTTGCTGACTTTCGGCGGCGCTTACGCGGTGCTGCCCTACGTGCTGCAAAGCGCGGTGGAAACCTACGGCTGGCTGACGCCCGCGCAGGTGATCGACGGTCTCGCGCTCGGCGAGACGACGCCGGGTCCATTGATCATGATCGTCGCATTCGTCGGCTTCGTCGGCAGCCACGCGGCGGCGCTGCCCGGCACCGTACACCCATCGCTCAGCGGCGCCGCCGGCGCCTGCATCGCGACCTGGTTCACCTTCCTGCCGTCGTTCCTGTTCATCCTGATCGGCGGACCGCTGGTCGAGGCGACGCATGACGAAATTCGCTTCACCGCACCGCTGACCGGCGTCATGGCCGCGGTGGTCGGGATCATCGTCAACCTCGCGGTGTTCTTCGCGGGGCACGTGCTGTGGCCGGCGGGTTTCGCGGGGCGCTTCGAATGGCCGGCGCTCGTCATCGGTGTCGGTGCGACGATCGCGCTGATGCGCCGTCGCATCGGCGTCGTCACGGTGGTCATCGGCGCGGGCCTGTGCGGATTGCTGTGGCAGGCAGCACGTTGAATTCAATCGGCATTGCGCAACGCCGTTGCCGACGGGCCGCCGCCGCTACAGCAGGTCGTTGAGCGACAGGCCGACGCCAATCGTCGTCTGCCGCCAGTTGTAGTCGATTAGGCTTTCCCCGTAGCCGTTGAAGATCTGCAGGTAGCCCTTGAGCGGACCGACCAGCGGCTTGGTGGTCAGCTCCAAGATCGCGGCGCCCTTGTGGGTGCGCCCGTTGTAGCGACCGGTGAACGTCATCGCGTAGCCGGCGTCCGAGCGATAGATTGCCTGCACTTCGCCATGCCCCATGTAGTCGAGGATGTCGGGATTGTTGTCGTCGTGCTCGTGGATCCGGTACCAGGGCTTGACGTAGAACGCGAAGTTGCCGTGCTCGACGCCGAATTGCGCGTAGAGGCGGTTCCAGCTTCGTGACAGCGGATCGGCGCGGCCATTCGACTGGTGGACGATGCCGAGATTGAGCAGGCGCCAGCGCCAGCCCGCGAACTCCAGGTCGGGCCGCAGCGCGAACATCAGCTCTGGCATGTAGTCGGTTTCGCGAAACGGCCGCGACAGCTCGCGGTTGAGGATCTGCCAGTTGCTCTGCTGCGTGTAGCCGAGCCACGTGGCGAAGCGGCGGTTTTCGGTCTCGAAGAGGCGCGCCTTGAACGAGATCTGGTACTTGATCTCCTCGGGATCGAGCGGCGCCGGCAGCACCGGCGCCGTGCCTTCGCTCGGCGAAAATGGACGCGCGTTGACGTGATCGTTGTAGCGAAAGCTCACGTAGTTCGGATTGTGGAAGCGCAGGTTGAACAGCGCATCGCGCGCATCGGCATCGAGTGCCCAGCTTTCACCGAGCAGCGATGCAGGCGTCGGCGGTGGCTTGGCAATGTTTTCGCGCTGTCCCGTCAGCGCACCCACCGTCGCCGAAGTGACGGCGGCCGCGGACGCGCCCGGTGACGACATGTGCGGCGGCGGCGGCGGACTCTGCTGCATCGGCGCGGTGGCGGCGGGCGCATTCGTGACGTCCACGCCCGCGGTACCGAATGCTTCGTCGTAGCAGGCGAGGCGCGCGCGATCGTCGGCGAACTTCGCGCAATCGGCGCCGTCCGCGCCCATGGCAGGCGCCGCGAGGACGGCGAGCAGCGTCGCATTGAATGCGTGGGCAAGCAGGAAATGCGGGAGTCGGCGTGTCATCGATGAACAAATCCGCGACGCTCGACGACAGGATGAGGTAGCGCGAATGACCCCGACCATAACATCACGTCGTCGCGCAGACTTGACACTCCGCCAACGCCTTGTCGCCCGCTGGCGACGATCGCGGCTCGAACGCTCCGAGCACGCATGGATTCGCAGTGAAGCCCGAGGGCGCGTGCAATTGCCCGCGACGCCGATTCGGCGTACCGTTCGCGCTGACGCTAGGGGTCCTGCGCGGAGCAGTTTCGCGCGGGTGAGATCAAACCCTTGGAACCTGATCCGGGTAATTCCGGCGCGAGGGAAGCGTGGTCGAATCCGCCCGTGCGCTCCCCGCGACAACCGTACGTGAGGAGCTTCCATGAACGCCAATGATCGGTTTTTCGCCCGCGACGCGCATGTCGACGCCGCCGCGGTCGCGCCACTGCCCGCGTCGCGCAAGATCTACGTCCCGGGCTCGCGTGCCGACGTGCGCGTGCCGATGCGCGAAATCACGCAGTCGGCGACACCGGCCTCGTCGATCGACGATGCGGAAGCGAATCCGCCGCTGACCGTCTACGACACCTCCGGCCCCTACACCGATCCCGACGCGGCGATCGACATCCGCCGTGGGCTCGTCGCGCTGCGCGCACCGTGGATCGGCGAACGGGCCGACACCATCGAGCTTCCGGGTCCGACATCGAGCTACGGACAGGCGCGTGCATCCGACGCGGAGCTCGCCGGGTTCCGCTTCGACCTGACGCGCAAGCCGCGACGCGCATCGGTTGTCAACGGCGTCAGCGCGAACGTCACGCAAATGCACTACGCGCGTCGCGGCATCGTCACGCCGGAAATGGAATTTGTCGCGATCCGCGAAAACCTGCGGCGCGAGGAAATGCTCGCGGCGATGCCTGAAGCCGTGCGCCGCCAGCACGCCGGGCATTCGTTCGGCGCGGCGATTCCCGCATCGATCACTCCCGAATTCGTCCGCGACGAAGTGGCGCGCGGGCGCGCGATCATCCCCAACAACATCAACCATCCGGAAACCGAGCCGATGATCATCGGCCGCAACTTCCTCGTGAAGATCAATGCCAACATCGGCAATTCGGCGCTGTCGTCGTCGATCGGCGAGGAAGTGGAAAAGATGACGTGGGCGATACGCTGGGGCGCCGACACGGTGATGGACCTCTCCACTGGCAAGAACATCCACGAGACGCGTGAATGGATCGTGCGCAACTCGCCGGTGCCGATCGGCACGGTGCCCATCTACCAGGCGCTGGAGAAAGTCGACGGCAAGGCCGCGGAACTGACGTGGGAAATCTACCGCGACACGCTGATCGAGCAAGCGGAACAAGGCGTCGACTACTTCACGATCCACGCCGGCGTGCTGCTGCGCTACGTGCCGATGACCGCCAAGCGGATGACCGGCATCGTGTCGCGCGGCGGATCGATCATGGCGGGCTGGTGCCTCGCGCACCACCGCGAGTCGTTCCTCTACACGCATTTCGAGGAAATCTGCGAGATCATGAAGGCGTACGACGTCGCGTTCTCGCTCGGCGACGGCCTGCGTCCCGGCTCGATCTACGACGCCAACGACGAGGCGCAGATGGCGGAGCTCGCGACGCTCGGCGAATTGACGCAGGTCGCGTGGAAGCACGACGTGCAGGTGATGATCGAAGGTCCCGGCCACGTGCCGATGCACATGATCAAGCACAACATGGACGAGCAGTTGCGGCTATGTGGTGAGGCACCTTTTTACACGCTGGGGCCGCTGACCACCGACATCGCGCCTGGCTACGATCACATCACCAGCGCGATCGGCGCGGCGATGATCGGCTGGTACGGCACTGCGATGCTGTGCTACGTGACGCCGAAGGAGCATCTCGGCCTGCCGAACAAGGCCGACGTCAAGGACGGCATCATGGCGTACAAGCTCGCAGCACATGCGGCCGACCTCGCCAAGGGTCATCCCGGCGCGCAGATGCGCGACAACGCGCTGTCCAAGGCGCGCTTCGAGTTCCGCTGGGAGGACCAGTTCAACCTGGGCCTCGACCCCGACAAGGCGCGCGAATTCCACGACGAGACGCTGCCGCAGCATGGCGCCAAGCTCGCGCATTTCTGCTCGATGTGCGGGCCGCATTTCTGCTCGATGAAGATCACGCAGGACGTGCGCGAATACGCGAAGAAACAGGGCATCGCCGAGACCGACGCGCTCGCCAAGGGAATGGAAGCCAAGGCGATCGAGTTTGTGAAAAAGGGCGCCGAGGTCTACAGCAAGGCATAGCCGGCAGCTTGCAGCGTCGTCGCGGCGATTCGCTGCCGCGGCGTCACGATTGAACGATAATTGCGGAATGCGCCGATGTCGCGCGATGTTTCCGCCCGACAGGAGATCGACCCATGGATTATCCACGCCGTCACCTGTTGCAGCGCTCGGTCGCCCTGGGCGCCGTCGCACTGGCCGCGTCACCTGCGCGCTCCGCCGATCCAGCAGGCGACATCCTGTTCGCGCAACCGGGCAGCTTTATTCCGGTCGCCGGCACGCAGCAGCGTTTCCAGGTGCGGCGCATCTACTGCGTCGGGCGCAACTACGCGGCGCACGCGATCGAGCGCGGGTCGGATCCCACGCGCGAGCCGCCATTCTTTTTCCAGAAGCCCACCGACGCGATCCAGACGGTGCCTCAGGGCGTGACGGTCGACCACCCGTATCCACCGGTCACCAAGAACTATCACTACGAAGTCGAGCTGGTGGCGGCGCTCGGCAAGGGTGGCCGCGCGATCCCCGTCGAGCGCGCGCGCGACAGTATCTACGCGTATGCGGTCGGGCTCGATATGACGCGCCGCGACCTGCAGAACCAGATGGCGGGCGAAAAGAAGCCCTGGGAAATCGGCAAGTCCTTCGACCATGCAGCCGTCGTCAGCCACCTGCATCCGGCGAGCCGCACCGGGCATTTCGATCACGGCGCAATCTGGCTCAAGGTCAACGGCGAGACCAAGCAGTCGAGCGATCTTTCCAAGATGATCTGGAACGTCGCCGAGCAGGTGTCACACCTGTCGCAGTACTACGAGCTCATCGCCGGCGACATCATCTATTGCGGTACGCCGGAGAACGTCGGGCCGGTTGTTCCCGGCGATGTGATGCAGGGTCACATCGACGGGCTCTACGACATCAACGTCAAGGTGGTTTGAGGAGAACGATATGCGACTGCCATTCTTCGTCGCGCTGCTGGCGCTGCTGCCGGTGGCCGCGAACGCGTTCAGCCTGGAAAGCGCCGAGGTGAGGCCTCGCGCGACGATTGCCGACGCGCAGGTCTACAAGGGTTTCGGCTGCAGCGGCGGCAACATATCGCCGTCGTTGGCGTGGCAGGGTGCACCCGCCGGGACCAAGAGCTTCGCCATCACTGTCTACGATCCCGATGCGCCGACCGGCAGCGGCTGGTGGCATTGGGTCGTGTTCAACCTGCCCGCCGACACGACGTCGCTGCCGGCAGGTGTCGGTGATCCGGCGGGCGCCGGGATGCCGGCGGGCGCCGTGCAGTCGCGCACCGATTTCGGCACGCCGGGCTATGGCGGACCGTGCCCGCCGCAGGGCGACAAGCCCCATCGCTACGTCTTCACAGTCCACGCGTTGAAAACCGCGAAGCTGGACGCGGACGCCAATGCATCGGGCGCGCTCATCGGCTTCATGATCCACGCCAACGAGCTCGGCAAGGCGACGTTCACCGCAAGGTACGGCCGCAAGTAAGCCGCGCGGCACGCGATCGGCACCTGACGTTGCCGGTGCACTGACGCGCCGGCGCGCGGCGCTCCTACGCCGCGCTTCGCACCGCGGCGCGACAATGCCCGATCATGTCATCACAAGGCAAAGTCCGCATCGGCATCTCGGGCTGGCGCTACGCGCCGTGGCGCGGCACGTTCTATCCCGAGGACCTGGCGCAGCGACGCGAGCTCGAATTCGCATCGCGCGCGTTGCCGACGATCGAGCTCAACGGCTCTTTCTACTCGCTGCAGGCGCCCAAGAGCTGGCAGGCGTGGCATGACCAGACGCCGCCGGACTTTGTGTTCAGCGTCAAGGGCCCGCGCTTCATCACGCACATCCTGCGCCTGCGCGAGCCTCGCGCCGCGCTCGCGAACTTCTTCGCATCCGGCATTGCCAACCTGCGCGACAAGCTGGGACCGATCCTTTGGCAGCTGCCACCCAGCTTCAAATTCGATGCCACGCTGGTCGGCGAATTCCTGGCGATGCTGCCGCGCGACACCGCAGCCGCGGCGGCACTGGCTCGCCACCACGACGCCAAGGTCAAGGGTCGTTGCGTGTTGGATTACGGTTCCGAAGTGCGGCCACTGCGACACGCGGTCGAGGTCCGGCACGACAGCTTCGTCACCTCGCCGTTCATCACGCTGCTGCGCAGCGAGCGGGTCGCCTTCGTCGTCGCCGATACCGCCGGGCGCTGGCCGGAATATCTCGATGTCACGACCGATTTCGTCTACGTACGGCTGCACGGCGCGAGCGAGCTCTACAAGAGCGGCTATGCCGATGCGCAGATCGACGCGTGGGCCGCGCGCATCGATCGCTGGCGCGCGGGATTGCTCGCCGACGACGGACCGCGCATCGCGCGGGCCGCGGCGAAGGCGCGCGGCGGTCGGGACGTGTTTTGCTATTTCGACAACACCGACAAGGTGCACGCGCCGCGCAACGCGCAGCGCCTGCTGGCGCAACTGGGAACCGCGCGCACGCAAGATGATTCCGGTCCTCGGAAATGATTCCCGCGCCCGCGATGGCGAGGCACAAGACCCCGATGCCGCCGATCCTCGGCACCGTGCGCTCGCCCGGATCGCTGTCCATGCGCGCACGGATGCGGACGGGGCGCCGCCTACTCCTCGGTGAGCCGCACCAGGTAGCCGCCCGACTTGTCGTCGCGCGCCAGTGACAGCAGCCCCGCTTCGCCGGCGTCCTCGAGCAAATCGTTGAACGACCGGTATCCGTAGTACGACTCGCTGAACCCGGGATTGCGGCGCTTCAACGCCTGCTTGATCATCGAGCCCCAGATCTTGTCGTCCTCGCCGCGTTCGGCGACCAGCGCCTCGACCGTTTCCATCACGAGGTCAGTGGCTTCCTGGCGTCGCTCATCGTCGCCCTTGACGTCATTCGTGCGCGGCGCCGCGGCGCCTGCCGTGCCCTTGACGGCCTTCTTCGGCGCGGGCTTGCGCTTCTCGCGCACGAGGTCGTCGTAATAGATGAATTCGTCGCAGCAGGCGATCAACAGGTCGGACGTCGAATTCTTGACGCCGACACCGATCACGCGCTTGTTGTTCTCGCGAAGCTTCGACACCAGCGGCGAGAAGTCCGAGTCGCCGCTGATGATGACGAACGTGTCGACGTGCGCCTTCGTGTAGCAGAGATCGAGCGCGTCGACGACCATGCGGATGTCGGCGGAGTTCTTGCCCGACTGGCGCACGTGCGGAATCTCGATCAGCTCGAAGTTCGCCTCGTGCATCGGCGCCTTGAAAGTCTTGTATCGCTCCCAGTCGCAGTACGCCTTCTTGACGACGATGCTGCCCTTCAGCAGCAAGCGCTCGAGGATCTTGCCGATGTCGAACTTGTCGTATTTGGCATCGCGGACACCGAGCGCGACGTTCTCGAAATCACAGAACAGCGCGAGGCTGGCGTCGTCGGTTTGTACAGGTTGCATGACGGTTGCCGGTGGAGGAAGAGCCCGCACAATAGCAGAGGCGCATGTCAAGTATGCGTTGCGCTACACTCGCATTTTCGCACCCGTGGAGCCGCAGCATGCGCAGCCTCTTCCGTCATCCCGTATCGCAAGCGCTGTGCCTGGTCGTGCTGGCTTTCGCGTGCACCGCAGGCAGCCTCGCGCAAGCACCGGCACCGGCGCCGGCCAGCAAGGTCGTGCTGCAGGTGAGCGACAACGATCCGGCGAAATGGAACCTCGCGCTCAACAACGCGAAGAACATCCAGTCCGACCTGGGCGCCGCCAATGTCGCCATCGAGATCGTCGCCTACGGACCGGGCATCAACATGCTGAAGATGGATTCGGCCGTCGGCGGGCGAGTCGACGAGGCGCTGGCCGCGGGCGTCAAGGTCGTTGCATGCGAGAACACGATGCGCAATGCCAAGCTCGCGAAGCCCGACATGCTCGATCGCGTCGGCTACGTGCCGTCGGGCGTTGTCGAACTGATGCAGAAACAACAGCAAGGCTGGGCGTACCTGCGCCCGTGATGCGCGGGCATCGGCCGGCAACTTCAGACGAGGAGGCGCAAATGGGATTGCTCGACGGATTGCTCAACAATGTAATGGGTCAGGTGATGGGTGGCGGATTCCAGGGCAGCATGCAGGGAACTGGCGCGCAATCGGGTAACCCGATGCTGCAGATGGTGCTGCAGTTGATCCAGCAGAACGGCGGCATCGGCGGCGTATTGCAGAAGTTCCAGCAGGCGGGCCACGGCGGCGCGGCGCAATCGTGGCTCACACCGGGCTCGCAAAACCAGCCGATCAACGGCGACGTGCTGCAGCAGGTGCTGGGACAAGGATCGCTGGCCGAGATCGCGCAGAAATTCGGCATGTCGCCGCAGCAGGCGGCCAGCGGCGTCGCGCAGGCGCTGCCGGGCGTCATCGATCACATGACGCCGGACGGCACGGTGCCCGGCGATCACAGCGACCAGGTCTCGCAGGTTCTCGCCCAATTGCAGGCGATGAAGGCGAATCGCGCGTAATTCCCTGGCGGGTTTGTCCGCCGCAAGCTCGCCATCCCCTTGGAATCCCTGACGCTGGTGGTCGCGCTGGTCCTCGGCATCGTCGAGGGCCTGACGGAGTTCCTGCCAATCTCGAGCACCGGCCACCTGATCGTCGCCGGATCGCTGCTGGGCTATACCGGCGATGAGGCGAAGATGTTCGAGATCGTCATCCAGGCCGGCGCGATCCTCGCCGTGTGCTGGGAATACCGGCGGCGCCTCATCGATGTCGCGCGCCATGTGTTGCGGGAGCCGCGCGCGACGCGCTTCGTCGTCAACCTCGTCATCGCGTTCATGCCTGCGGCGGTGCTGGGCCTCGCGTTCAATCGCGCGATCAAGGCGCACCTCTTCGCGCCGGTGCCGGTCGCGTGCGCGTTCATCGCCGGCGCGCTGGTGATCCTGTGGGCCGAGCATCGCGCGCGCGCGCGCGCGACGCCGCCGCGCATTGACGAAGTCGATGAGATGCAATGGCAGGATGCGTTGAAGGTGGGCCTCGCGCAGGCGTTCGCGCTGATTCCCGGGACGTCGCGCTCGGGTGCGACGATCATCGGCGGCATGCTGTTCGGAATGTCGCGTCGTGCGGCGACGGAATTCTCGTTCTTCCTCGCGATCCCGACGTTGCTCGCGGCGACGCTGTATTCGCTGTGGAAGGATGCGGCACTGCTCCATGGCGCGTCGTTGCCGATGTTCGGCGTCGGCTTCGTCGCCGCATTCGTCTCGGCGTTCGCGTGCGTGCGCTGGCTGATCCGCTACGTCAGCCGCCACGATTTTCGGCCGTTCGCGTGGTACCGGATCGCGTTCGGCGTGTTCATTCTCGCGACGGCGGGCAGCGGCCTCGTGCAGTGGCCCTGACGGCAGCTGAACGTGCGCCCGCCGCACCCGGCGGGCGCGGCATCGGTTCGCTGTTCGCCATCGTCGGCGTGCTCGGGTTCTCGTTCAAGGCGATCCTCGTCAAGCTCGGCTACGCGTGGGATCCGTCGCTCGACGCCGTGACGCTGCTGACGCTGCGGATGATCTACTCGACGCCGTTCTTCATCGTCATGGCATGGTGGGCGGGGCGCGGCGCGCATCCGACCGCCGCGCACGATTGGCGAATGCTGCTGGCACTCGGTTTCATCGGCTATTACCTGTCGAGCCTGATCGACTTCGTCGGATTGCAGTACGTTACGGCGGCGCTCGAGCGATTGACGCTCTACCTTTATCCGACGATCGTCGTGCTGCTGTCGGCATGGTGGTTTGGCAAGCCCATCACGCGGCGCGTGGTGCTGGCGTTGCTGCTGTCCTACGCCGGCCTCTTTCTCGCGTTCGCGCACGACCTTCGGCTCGGTGTCGATCACGCAGCCATCATGTACGGCGGCACGCTGGTATTCCTGAGCGCGGTGCTCTATGCGATCTACCTCGTGCTGGCGGGACCGCTGATCGAGCGCCTCGGATCGTCACGCTTCATCGCCTGGGCGATGCTCGCCTCGGCAGCGTTCGTGTTCGTGCAGTTCGCACTGACACGGCCCGCGTCGGCGCTGGACCTGCCGTGGTCGATCCACGCACTCGCACTGGCGATGGCGGTGCTTTCCACGGTGCTGCCGACGTGGCTGATCGCCGAGGCGATCCGGCGCATCGGCGCGAACCAGTCGTCACTGGTGGGCTCGCTCGGCCCCATCTTCACGATCGGACTAGGCGCGACGATCCTCGACGAACCGACCAACCTGCTGCAACTCGTCGGCGCCGCGCTGGTGCTGAGTGGCGTGATGCTGGTGTCGGCGCGTCCGCGCCCGGGCGCCGTGGAGCGCGAATAGTCTGCGAAAGCGCCCAATGCGAATTGGGGTCTGCAAATCGGGGCGGAGTCGTTTGCACAGACGACTCCGACGCCGATACGTAAACGACTGCTACCTCAATTCCCAGGTCGCGAATCGCGCGGGAATATAATTGTCGGACTGCACGCGCGCCGCTGTCGTCCCAGCATTCCGCGGCCCCATTCTCCTGGAGTTTCCGCATGCCTCCCGATACCCTCGAACGCTCGATTCCCGCATTGAAGGACCCGTCGCTGCTGCGCCAGCAATGCCTCGTCGACGGCCAATGGTGTAACGCGGACGGCGGCGCGACGATGCCCGTCGTCAATCCCGCCACCGGCGGCGTGATCGGTACCGCGCCGGTGTTCGGTGCGCAGGAAACACGCGCCGCGATCGAGGCGGCGAGCCGCGCGTGGCCGCAGTGGCGCGCCAGGACGGCGAAGGAGCGCAGCACGATCCTGCGCAGGTGGAACGACCTGCTGCTTGCCAACGTCGACGACCTCGCGCTGATCCTCACCAGCGAGCAAGGCAAGCCGCTCGCCGAATCGCGCGGCGAGATCACGATCGGCGCCGCGTACATCGAATGGTTCGCCGAGGAGGCGAAACGCGTCTACGGCGACGTCATCCCGACGATCGGCAACGACCGCCGCCTCGTCGTCACCAAGGAGCCCGTGGGCGTCTGCGCGGCGATCACGCCGTGGAATTTCCCCAGCTCGATGATCACGCGCAAGGTCGCGCCCGCGCTCGCGGCGGGCTGCACGGTCGTGATCAAGCCGGCCGAGGCGACGCCGTTCTCGGCGTTCGCGCTCGGCGAGCTCGCCACGCGCGCCGGCTTCCCGCCCGGCGTGTTCAACGTGATCACCGGCGACGCGCCGGCGATCGGCGGCGAGATGTGCGCGAACCCGACAGTGCGCAAGCTGTCGTTCACCGGCTCGACCGAGGTCGGTCGGCTGCTGATGAAGCAGGTCGCGCCGACGATCAAGAAGATCTCGCTCGAGCTGGGGGGCAACGCGCCATTCATCGTGTTCGACGATGCCGACCTCGACGCGGCCGCCGAAGGCGCGATGGTGTCGAAATACCGCAACGCCGGCCAGACCTGCGTCTGCGCCAACCGGCTGTTCGTCCACGACAAGGTCTACGAGGCGTTCGCCGCGAAACTCGCCGAGCGCGTCGCCGCGTTGAATGTGGGTGAGGGCACGGAAGCGGGGGTCACGCAGGGTCCGCTGATCAACGCCGATGCGCTGGCCAAGGTCGAGCAGCATGTCGCCGACGCCACGTCGCGTGGCGCGAAGGTGCTGGTGGGCGGCAAGCGCGCAGCGCGCGGCGGCACGTTCTACGAGCCAACCGTGCTGACCGGCGTCACGCCGCAAATGCAGATCTTTCGCGAGGAAACCTTCGGACCGGTGGCGCCGCTGATCCGCTTTGCATCGGATGCCGAGGTGATCGAGCTCGCCAACCGCACCGAGTTCGGCCTGGCGTCGTATTTCTACTCGCGCGACATCGGCCGCATCTGGCGAGTCGCCGAAGCCCTCGAATACGGGATGGTGGGCGTCAACACCGGGCTCATCACCACCGAGGTCGCGCCGTTCGGCGGCATGAAGCAGTCGGGACTGGGCCGCGAAGGCTCGAAATACGGCATCGAGGAATTCGTCGAAGTGAAGTACGTCTGCTTCGGCGGCATCGACCAGTAGTGTAGTGAGTCAGGAGTTCCGAAGATAAAGGAGCGGATGAAATCAGCCGCCAGGCAAGGCGCGCGGCCGAAAGCGTAGCCATAGCTACGGTGAGTACGCGCAACGCAGCCTGGTGGCTGATTTCGCCGCGAACTATCGAGCGAACTTCTGACTCACTACACCAGCTCGATGCACCGGCGCGGCACGCTCGTCGCGTGCCGCGCCGATCGACGGTGGAACCTGGTTCAGAACTGCGGGGGCAGTTCCTCGACGTCGCCCTGGTTCGACCTGAACGGCACGTCGATCCGTGTCGTCGCGGTGGCCGCGTCGGGGCTCGCCGCGCCGGCGGAGGCATCGCTCACCACGGCCGGCGTCGACGCTATTCCGAGGATGGCATCGCCCGAATTCGGGTTGTGCATGCCGGTCACCGACAACGCGAGGATCAATACCGCGCCCACGGCGAATGCCCTGGCACCGACCTTGAGCGATTGTTCGATTTCCTGGTTGCGTTGGTAATCGATCTTCATTGCTATCTCCTGGATAGGGCGCCTGGCTTGAGCGCCGCGTCTTCCTGGCATCGCGCGGTGTGGAATCGGATGATTCGACTTTTGCACGGCGCCCTGGAACACGGCCTCACTATGCCGACCGCGAACCTGCGGGACGATGGAAAATTCCGCAGCGAAAATGTCGAAAATTCACATTCGCAGGGCGTTCAAGCGGGGGAATTTGGCGCGATGGCGGCCGCCTGCCGGATGACCGGCGTCGCATGCGACCGACGAATCCACGCAGCAGCCGCCGCGCAGTGAAACCCTACCAGCCGCTCGGCAGCTTCTTGTGCAGCGTGATCGTGCGCTCGTTGACCGACAGATAGCCGCCGGCAATCAGGTCCTTCAGGAGCTTGCTGATCATGTCGCGCGACGCGCCGACGCGGTCGGCGATGTCCTGCTGCGTCAGCCGTTCGGGAACAGTGCGATCGCCTTCACTCGGCGGCGCGATCGTGTCGAGCAGTCGCGCGAGCCGGCCGTAGACGTCCGACAACGCCAGGCTCTTGACGTTTTCCGTCGTCGCCCGCACGCGGTGGATCAGCCGGCGGATCAGGTGCTCGGCGAAGTCCGGGTGCGCGAGCAGGAACTCGCGCACCGCGGTGCGGCTCACCACCGCGCAGGTCGTGGGCTCGACGGTGTTGACCGACGCCGAGCGCGGCGAGCCGTCGAGCGACATTTCGCCGACGTATTCGCCGGGGCCGTGGAAGTCGATGACGAATTCGCGACCCTGCGTGTTGCTCGAATAGACGCGCACGCGGCCTGTCAGGATGATGAACATCGAGTCGGCGTGATCGCCCTCGTTGATCAGCACGGAGTTCTTCGGAAACGCGCGGATGACGCCGGTCGACGCGATGTCACGGAGCGTCTTCTCCTCGAGCGGCGCGAGCGGATCGGAAAGCGGGGTCGAGGCAGTGGGCATGGCGCATTTCCAAGGATGCGCTGGCATCCTAACACCGCGCCGGTCAACGGTAGGTGCGCGTGTCGTCGATCACCTTGCCATCGTTGGGCAATGTTCCAGGCTGGCGCAGTGCCGCCTCGCCACGCAACTTCGTGACATCGCGCAGGCTGTCGACGATGGCCGGGATCATCGCGGCATCGATGTCGCGCACTTCGCACAGCAACGTCATCCGGTCGACGCCGTCGGGGTTGTCGACGACGAGACGCGCCTTGACGATGTCGCCATGGCGGCGCACCACTGCCGCGACCTGCGATGGATGCACGAACATGCCTTTGATCTTCGTCGTCTGGTCGGCGCGGCCCATCCAGCCCTTGATTCGAGCGTTGGTGCGCCCGCACGCCGATTGCCCCGGCAACATGGCCGAAAGGTCGCCGGTGCCGAAGCGGATCAGCGGGTAGTCGGTATTGGCGAGCGTGGTGACGACCACCTCGCCCACTTCGCCGGACGCGACCGGATCGCCGGTGCCGGGCCGCAGGATCTCGACCAGCACGCCTTCGTCGACGATAAGGCCTTCGCGCGCCGGCGACTCGTAGGCGATCGAACCGAGATCCGCGCTCGCGTAGACCTGGTAGCCGTCGATGCCGCGCGCCTGCAACGCATCGCGCAGCGACGGCGGAAACGGCTCGCCCGACACCTGCGCCTTCTTGAGATACGGCAACGCGACGCCCAGCTCGTCGGCCTTGTCGAGGATGATGCGCAGGAACGACGGTGTGCCGACATAGCCATCGGGATGCAGGTCGGCAATCGCCTGCACCTGCATTTCGGTCTGGCCGGTGCCGCCGGGAAACACCGTGCAGCCGAGCGCGAGCGCGCCTGATTCCAGCATCGCACCAGCCGGTGTCAAGTGATAGGCATAGCAGTTGTGCACGAGGTCGCCGGCGCGAAATCCGGCGGCGAACAGCGATCGCGCGAGGCGCCACCAGTCGTCGCCGCGTCCCGCCGGCTCGTAGATCGGACCCGGCGACGCGAACACCTGCGCGGCGCTGCCGCGCGTCAGCACCGCCAGCCCGCCGAACGGCCGCGCGGCTTTCTGGCGGTCGACGAGGTCGGATTTGCGCGTCACCGGGATCGCCGCGAGCGCAGCGCGCGTATGCAACGCGGCGACGTCGACGTCGCGCAGGATTTCCGCGAAGCCCGGCGCGTGCGCGCGCGCGAAGGCGACCTGGCGGCGCAGCGCTGCCATCACTTCGACCTCGCGGACGGCAGGGTCGCGCGTCTCCAGCGTATCGAAGTGCTCGCGCATGCCGCTCATGCCAGCCAGCGCTTGCGACGGCGGTAGTGCTTGATGTCGCGAAAGCTCTTGCGCGCGCCCGACGACAGCCCGAGGTAGAACTCCTTGACGTCCTCGTTGGTGGCGAGGTCGCGCGCCGCGCCATCCATCACCACGCGCCCGTTCTCGAGGATGTAGCCATAGTTGGCGTAGCGCAGCGCGATCGTCGTGTTCTGTTCGGCAAGCAGGAACGACACGTTCTCGCGCGCGTTGAGTCCGCCGACGATCTCGAAGATCTCCTCGACGATCTGCGGCGCGAGCCCCATCGACGGCTCGTCGAGCAGGATCATCGTCGGATTCGCCATCAGCGCGCGGCCGATCGCCGTCATCTGCTGCTCGCCCCCCGACGTGTAGCCGGCGAGGCTCGTGCGGCGCTGCTTCAGGCGGGGAAAATAGCCGTAGACCTTGTCGAGCGACGCGGCGATCTCGCCGCGCGCCGATCCGCGCGTGAACGCGCCGGTCAGGAGGTTCTCCTCGATCGACAGGTGCTGGAAGCAATGCCGGCCCTCCATCACCTGGCAGACGCCGAGCCGCACCAGCGCGTTGGGCGTGAGTCGGTCGACGCGCGTGCCGTTGAACTCGATCGTGCCCTTGGTCACTTCGCCGCGCTCGGCGCGCAGCAGGTTGGAGATCGCCTTCAGCGTCGTGCTCTTGCCGGCGCCGTTGGCGCCCAGCAGCGCGACGATGCCGCCCAGCGGAACCGCGAGCGACACGCCCTTGAGCACGAGGATTACGTGCTCGTAGATCACCTCGATGTTGTTGACGTTGAGCGCGACGGGCGCGCTCGCGGTGGTCGGTTGCGGTTGCATCGGTCCTTCCGGTTTGCCGTGGCGGCGTCCCGCGGGATGCCGCCACGGTAAACCCCTTCCCGCAAGGGAAGAGGTCCGTGCTGCGCTACTGTTCCTTGCTGCAGTCGGTCGGCGTGATGCCCTTTTCCTTCGCATACTTCGCAGCACTCTCGTCGACCATCTTGCGCACGAACGCGCGATCGCCGGCCATGAAGCCTGTCAGCGGCTTGAACTTCGTGCCGTCCCATTCCTGGAACTTGACCATGCCCGATCCTTCGTGGTCGCTACAACTCGTCTTCACTGGCGGGAACAACCCGCTGGCGCCGAGCTCCTTGATGCGTGCTTCGCTCAGGTTGAGGTGCTCGAGGCCCCAGCGTACCTGTTCGCCGGTCATCACCTTGCCCTTACCGAAATGTGCCTGGGCATTGCGGATCGCCTCGGTGATCAGGATGCCGTACACGACGCCGCGCGTGTGATAGATCGAGCCCTGCCGCGACGGATCCTCGAGATTGCCCTTCCCGGCCGCATACAGCTTGTTCTTGATGTCCTGCATCACCGGGAAATTGGTGCCCGATGCCGAGAACGCGGCGCTGACATAGCCCTTCGCCGCATCGCCCGCGGGGATCACGTCTTCCTCGGAACCAGCCCACCACACGCCGACGATCTTGTTGCGCGGGAAGCCTGTCTTCGCCGCCGCCTTGATCGCCGCCGGATTCATCACGCCGAACCCCCACAGGATCACGTAGTCGGGCTTTTGCTGGCGCACCTGCAGCCACTGCGATTCCTGCGTTGTGCCGGGAGGCGTGATCGGGATCTTGACGACCTCGAAGCCATCGCGCCCCGCCAGCGCGTCGAGCACCGGGATCGCCTCCTTGCCGTAGGCGGAATCGTGATAGAGGTAGGCGATCTTCTTGCCCTTCAACTTGTTCGCGCCATCCTTCTGCTCGAGATACGCGATCATCGCCGCCAGCTGATCCCAATAGGTCGTGCCGAGCGGGAATACCCAGCGGAACACGCTGCCGTCGGCCGAACTGCCGAGACCGTAGCCGAACGTCGTCATCGGGATCTTGTCCTTGGCGACGCGATCGAGCAGGCCGTAGGCGATGCCGGTGGACAGCGGCTCGACGGTCGACGCGCCGCCGTTCTTGCTCTTCAGCCGTTCGTAGCATTCGACGCCGCGCGCGGCGTTGTATTCGGTCTCGCACTCTTCCCAGGTCAGCTTGACGCCGTTGATGCCGCCATTGAGATTGACCAGGTTGAAGTAGTCGATCGCGCCGCCGAAGTAGCCGCTGCCGCCGGCTGCATAGGGACCCACGCGATACGACAGGACCGGAATGAACTGCTGCGATTGCGCAGGCGCAACCTGCAGCGCGCAAATCGCGGCGGCACACAGTAACAACGTCTTGATGGACTTCATGGCTCTCCTCCAGTGACACACATGATGACTTCGAATTCGACCGAATGCCGCCCGCGCGCGCGGCGGACGAATGGACTCCGCCGCGGTCCGCACGGGTTGTTACCCCGCAATATACGACTGGCCATCAGTGCGGAAACGGCCACAGCCGCAATTTTTCCTTGCCGATGCTCCACAACCGCGCGAGCCCGTGCGGCTCGACGATCAGGAAGAAGATGATCAGCGCGCCGAACACCATCACCTCGAGGTTCGATCCGGCGCTCGCCGGCACGCGCAGTCCTACACTGGTGTCGAGGAAGTGCACGAAAATGTTGAGCATGATCGGAGTCAGCACGATGAACGCGCTGCCCAGGAACGATCCCAGCACCGTTCCCGCGCCGCCGATCACCACCATGAACAGGATCCGGAACGACAGGTCGAGGTTGTAGGCCTCGGGCTCGACGGTGCCGAGGTACGCATAGGCGAACAGCGCGCCGGCGATGCCGCAGTAGAACGAGCTCACCGCGAATGCGAGCAGTTTGGTGCGCACCTGCGGAATGCCGATCACTTCGGCGGCGACGTCCATGTCGCGGATGGCCATCCATTTGCGGCCGATGTTGCCGCGCGCCATGTTCTTCGCGGCGAGCGCCATCACGGCGACGATCGTCAGCACCAGAAGGTACTTCGCAGCGGGCGCGTCGAAGTGGTAGCCGAAGATGACGATCGGCTGCGCGGTGATCACGCCCGACGAATTGTAGTTGGTGACCCAGCCCACCTTGGTGAGGAACCAGATGATGAAGAACTGCGCGGCGAGCGTCGCCACCGCGAGGTAGAAGCCGCGGATGCGCAGGCTGGGGAGCCCGAACACGATGCCGATCGCCGCCGCGCACAGGCCGCCGCACACGAAGGCGACGAGGATCGGAATGCCCGGAATGCGCAAGATGAAGTTGAACGACGCGAATGCGCCGACCGCCATGAACGCCGCCGACCCGAGCGACAGCTGTCCCGCGTATCCGGTCAGCACGTTGAGCCCGATCGCCGCCAGCGACAGGATCAGGAACGGGATCAGGATTGCCGAGAACAGGTACGGCGACGCGGTGAGCGGCACGACGACGAACGCGAGTGCGAGCACGACGGCGATGCCGATGCGATCCTGGCGAATCGGAAAGATCGCCGAATCGGCGAGGTAGGTCGTCTTGAACTGTCCGGCTTCGCGGTAGAGCATGGTGGGCGGGTCCCGGGTTCAGACGCGGCGAATGATTTTTTCGCCGAACAGGCCTTCCGGCCGGAACAGCAGCACGAGCAGCGCGAGTACGTACGGGAACCACCCCTCGATGCCACCGCCCACGTAAGGGCCGAGGTAGACCTCGGCGAGCTTTTCCGACGCGCCGATGATGAGGCCGCCGATAATGGCGCCGGGCACCGACTCGAGGCCGCCCAGCATCAGCACCGGCAACGCCTTCAGCGCGACGAACGTCAGCGCGAACTGCACGCCATTGCGCGCGCCCCACAAAAGCCCCGCGACCAGCGCCACGGCACCCGCCACCGCCCAGACGATCGCCCATATCTGCTGCAGCGGGATGCCGACGGCGAGCGCCGCCTGGTGGTCGTCGGCGACGGCGCGCAGCGCACGGCCGATCCGGGTGCGGGTGAAGAATTGCGCGAGAACGGCGACCAGCACCGCCGCGATCGCCGCCGCCGACAGGTCGAATTTCGAGATGTTGAGGCCGAGCCGGTCGGAGATCCACTGAATCGGCTCGTCCTGGATGCCGATATCGAGGCCGCGCACGCTCGAGCCCCACATGATCTGCGCCAGTCCCTCGAGCAGGAACGAAAGGCCGATCGTCGCCATGAACAGCGAGATCTGCGGTTGGTTGACGAGCGGCCGCAGCACGCCGCGCTCGATCACGAGCCCCAGCAGCACCATCACCAGCAGCGTCGCCGGTATCGCCGTCCAGAAGCTGAGGCCATGCTCGGTAAGGCCGACGAATGTCAGCGCCGCGAAGAACACCATCGTGCCCTGCGCGAAGTTGAACACCCCCGACGCCTTGTAGATCAGCACGAAGCCGAGCGCGACCAGCGAGTACATCACGCCTGACAGCAGGCCGCCGATCAGCACTTCGAAGAAGAATTGCATGCCTCGATCTCTACGGCGTGACGCCGGAAGCCGCGTCATTCCCGCGAAAGCGGGAACCCAGCGACTTCGACGCGACGTCACTGCAACGACTCTGGGTTCCCGCTTTCGCGGGAATGACGGCATCGAACCCGATCACGGGAATGACGGCATCGAACCCGATCA
>JBDTWY010000056.1:0-18310 GCA_040006455.1 Betaproteobacteria bacterium
CGCGTGGGAGGGATTCCATACGCTCGAGAGCATTCCGTTGTTCGGCGCGGCGGAGAAGCCCAATGCACAGCAAGTGAACGCGACTTCGGCGGGCGGATGCGGCACGGCCGCGGGGGGTTGTTGTGCACCGGCAGTGGATTCCCCTGCGCCATCGCCGAAAAAAGCAACGTCCTGCTGTGCCTGACACCGTCGCGGCCTACGTGCAAAGTGAGGCACGGTTGCACAGGTCGTCATGTGCGACGTTGCCTACGACGAACGCAGTCGTGAATTTCCGCGCAAACGCGCCGGCGAACGTAGCAAGAGGGCGATTTTTTCCTAGCCCGCGCCGCGCAGTACTTTCCTGCTCCGCCGCGCGAAAAGGGCGAGCGCCTCGGCACGCGGGTACCCGAACATGCGGGACGCAAGCTGTAGCGTGCGCGGCGTTCTCGGAATGTAGCTTGGGTCGAGGGCCAGCATTCGCCGGTAGACCTTCCAGAATGCCGGCCGGTCGCGTTCGTAGAGCACTCGCGTGGTCTTGCCGAGGCGGTGGAGCAGGGCGTTCTTGCGCGCGGAGGTCAATTCCCCGTCCTGTCGCCAGATCGCCTCGACTTGGAATGCGTCCTCGGCCCAGTCCCGCACGAAGGCCGCGGGATCACGCTTGGACAAGCTCATTCCACCATGGACGACGCGGTAATCGGCGCCAATGCCGGGAACATGCTGGAGCTGGCCCCCGCAGCGCACCGCATCGAACAGGAAACGACCATCCTGGACAATCGGCAGGCTCGTATTCCAGCCGCCGGTGCGGTCGACGATCTCGCGGCGGTACAACAACGCCGCCGGAGGCGCCCAGAAATCGAGCATGATGGCCACCTCGGCCTCCGGGTGCACCTCGTCACATCGGCGCACATGCGTGTTGCCCGGTACGAAATTTCCAAGTGGCGACTCGACCAGTTCCTGCCAGTCGGCGTACGCGATGCCGGCCCCCGACAATTCCAGCGACTCGAATTTCGCCCGCAGCGCATCCGGCCGCAGCAGATCATCGGCGTCGAGATACTGCAAATACCGGCCGCTCGCGAGTGCGGTTCCGCGATTGCGCGCGGCGCTGACACCGCGATTCGGCCCTGACTCGTAAATCAGTTGCTCGCCCAGGCGACGACGGTAGCGGTCGATGATCTCGGTGGTCCCGTCGGTCGAGCCGTCGTTAATGACGATCAGCTCGAAAGCGGGTGACGCCTGCGCCAGCACGCTGTCGATCGTCTCGCCCAGAAAGCGCGCAGCGTTGTGGCATGGGATGACCACTGAGACGGGCGGGGCTTTCGACTTGTGCACGCGGCGAATTTCAGTCAGTCGGTCGGTCGGGCGAGGACCTCCGCGAGCGGATGGTGTCGAGCGCATGGTGCGCATCGTGCGCATCGTCGAGCATGGCGACGAACCTCCGCGCTTTAGCATTCTATGCCGAGCCGCTGATCGACCACCTTCGGATCGAGCAGCTCCGCGGCCCCACCTCTCGCTTGCGCGACTTAGGTCGCCGCGAAACGTCAACCGACGCCGAGCGTTTCGCAGGCGTTGCCCGACGCAAAAAATTTAAAAAAATAGCCCGCATCGCTGCGACCCCTTCGATTGTTTGGTTGCGGGCGCACGCAACCTGACTGGGCTCCCTGGGGCTTTGCGATCACCTGCAGCAATTGCGGATGCGAGTGGCCGATGGTCGAATCGCGCGAACATGCGATCGAGAAATGGCAGAACTGCGGCGGCTAACCCTCGAGCAGTGAACTGCCGGTAGGCTTTCCTCACGCCATGCGTCCGGCCGGCAATTTTCTGAACGGCAGTGAACGTGAGCCGCTAAGGCAACCCTGGCAAGCACATTCCCACCCCAAGCCCGGGGCCCTCTGGCGCCCACCCCTTGGCTACCATCTCCTGCACGATTGTGTAATCGACTGTGAATCGATGATTCGGCGCGCCTCCCATGCCATTGTTATATAGGCGATAGAGCGGTTTGTAAAACTTAGCGCAGGACAAGGGGAACGCAATTACATCTGCATCAAACAACTCGGAAGTCTCTAATATCCAACCGGGAAAATCGGCGAGCGTTGCCTCGCAGTCTCCGCCCTGAGCTGCGTAAAAGTGTGTGCTCTTGCCGGCAAATTGGTCGTTGTAGAGACGGCAGACTTTCACATCGCTGGTGTTGCCGCCAGGCCTACCAGCCGTACCCGGCGCCCAGGTCCTGAACGACGCTCCCGTTCGGACCCAACCGGCACACGGCGGCGTGCCCGCATCGCACAGCGCAATCTCATTGCCGAGCGAAGTCATGAAATAGTGGTCCATCGCCGCGTTGTAATACTCGACTACGGTTACGGTCCCGTCGTCCTTCAGGCGAGTCTGGGCTGAGGCTGGCACGCACACCAAAGCGACGCCGATTGTTGCAATGCCGACAAACGCTTTGAAATTCATGGCTCGTCCTGCATGGGGTTGCCGCGAGCTGGCGACAATTCACACTTTACATCCGCATGACGTGTTGGCCCACGTCCCTCCGGAAACTAGCCCTGGACCTGAGGTGATCCCGACGTTGCCACAGCGGCCACACGCGCAGAATCTCCGCAGCCCGCGGGGTCAGCTCTCGGGGATTTGCCATGCGGACTCTCATTTCGACCGCTGCCGTCGTGGTTACGTGCTTCGCTACCCCTCTACAGAGCCACGGGCCAAGAGCAGTCAGCGCGGGTACATAATCGACGGACCGCGAGGCTTAGCGCCGCAATGCAATCGCTCGGAGCCAATCGTGTGCGGCCCCGCAATGCGCCAGGGAGACAAGGACTATGTCGGGAACGAAGTCGATCAATCGCAAATGGATTCGGCGATTGGCCATTGCCCTATGCGCCAGCCTGGCGGCAGGGTTTACGCAAATCTGTTGGCCGCTTGAAGTGAACATTTCCACAGCCGGGCCCTACGATGAAATCGTCGACAGAGGTCTCGTCACAATCACGGCTGAGGTGGCTGGATACCCCCCGTCGGCTCCTGTGGGCCTCGTCTTGGACTGCAACGCAATTGCCACTTCGTTCGTCGGCTCAGCGATCCATTTCGAATTGAAACTCAAGACGGGCGATCAGCCGCAAGCTCCTTGCTTCGGCAAGGCTACGCTAACCGTAGGGCCCCTTTCTGTCGGCACGTATTCGGTGACCGCACACCTCGTCGACGACGCCGGGCGAACCGCCGCAGACGCGCAGACCGCATTCAACGTGTCTCCAGTCGCCGGTCGATGCAACGCGCACCCCCAGATCACTCCCCAAATCATCGCCGTGCCTGCCACGGGCACTCTCGCTCAATTCCAACAGCGGGTCTTGACCGACGCCGCGTATGCCGCGCTACTGGGGAATCCGATCGTCGAGGTGCAAACCGATTTTGTGCTGCTAGGTTACCCATCGCTGATCAATCCAAGCGAGTTGCGGGCCAATCTCGAGGACAGCGGGCAATTCAGCCGCGTTGAGGAAAATAGCCCTGTCTGCTTTTCGTCCGCCCCGGTTGGAACTGGCATCGCAACCGAGTTCTTCAACGCGACTTTGCAGCACTATTTCTATACCGGCGATCCTTACGAAAAGGCGGTGTTGGACAGTGGGACTATCGCCGGATGGAGCGAGACCGGCGAAATGTTTCCGGTAACGACCCGGCCGAGTTGTATTCCTTCAATCCCGACCGGCAATCCCGCCGTTGTCTATCGCTTTTACGGCTTGCCTGTCGTCGGAACCGGAACGCACTTCCTCACGATCAGTCGCAACGAATGTTACGTCGTCAATCGCTGGGAACAATGGATCTATGAAGGCGTTGCGTTCTGGGCTGCGGTCGTCGCTTCCGATGGTTCTTGTTCCACCGGTCTTCAGCCGCTTTATCGCGCGTGGCGTCCGTTTGGTGATTCGGAGCATCGCTATTCGACAAAGCCCACCGTGATTGACCAGATGGTTGCGCAAGGGTGGGTCTCCGAAGGCCCGGTAATGTGCGTTCCACAGAACTGACGCCATTGCTTCGGTAGATGGCCGACATCCCCATCCCTGCGAAGTCGGTGGATACAATCGACATCAACCCTCTCGACTCGCGGTTGACTTGCTTCCCTTCGCGCCAGCTGACCCTTCTCGTCGGAACACCTGACTAGGTAAAATTTCTCAAGACTTACGTTCCGCGCGCGCGGCAGATCGTTACCGGGATGCTCGGACCGACTGTGACACAGGAGGAGGGCGAGGACGGCATACGCCCAAATGAACATCGGCCCCGCACTGCGCATTGCAGTCGGAGCCGATGTATCTGGGTTTGGTTGCGGGGGCACGCAACCTGACCCAGATACATTTGGTTTCGATAGAGCAATTCGACGTGTCCGAGTGGGCGATTTGCCTCGGAGGAGGGCACTCGAATGACACGCCGTGCGAAATGGGCACGATGACGGCGTTCTCGACTTCGCGAAGCTCTGGGCCACGTGGGCGCAACTCGAGCCGGACGCACCATCCATCCCGACACCCGGCTCATTTCTCGCGCTTTCCCGTTCGCAAAAGGATGCCCGCAAAGAGGTTGGAACGCGGCTCACAGCGCGCTGGCGCAGCCGCTGGCGCTTCTCGGGGCGTCCTGTTCCGGCCGCGCTGTCGCTGAGACGCCGAAAACACCCTGCAGGAGGGACAGTTCCCGACGGCGCTCTGCACCGATATGCCGGGTGGGGCAAGCTGACAGCGATGTACTCAGGCCTATCAGTCAACGGAAACGCGATTAACCCCCTGCAAGTCTGCTTGTCGGCTGTGAGGCATCGGTGCAATGAATTGTATGTAGCACAATTGTGCTACAATAGGCTTTTCATATAAGAAGTCCGCGATGTCCACAACTACTATTCGCCTGCCGCAGGATCTCAAGGAGCGTATCGCCCGCGCAGCAGAACGGGCTGGAACCACGGCGCACAATTTCATTCTGGAAGCGATAGCCGAGAAAGCTGAACAGGAAGAGCGCCGAGTGGAGTTTCAGAATACGGCCGAGCGCCGATACGCTGAGATTGTCGCCTCTGGAAAGACAGTCCCGTGGAATGAGATGCGTCGTTATCTTGAGCGTCGACTCAGCAGCAACAAGATTTCTCGACCGAAGCCGCGAACGCTTGCGCGATAGTCATGTCGCGCATCGAGTTTGCGCTAGATGTCGCCGACGATATTGATCGCATTCTGGAACATCTATTGGCGCATCAAGGAGCAGATGCGCCATCACGTGTTGAAGACATCATCAGGGCAATCGATGTGCTGGAACGCAATCCGCTGATCGGTCGACTTGTCAGCGGGGACCTTAGAGAACTTGTGATCGGACGCCGCGCACGCGGTTATGTCGCGCTATATCGATACGTTGCAGAACTTGATACGGTGTTTGTGCTCGCCATCCGAGGACAGAAGGAGGCGGGCTACGCAGTAACGTAGGCTTGAGAGGTAATGGTTTTTGCCTTTTACGAACCTGTCGGTGGCGAATTCATGTTCAAGCGGTGGCCGGGGTCTGAAATAAGCCACGACAGTGCTGCCGCCAAACGTAGTGATCAATGGCAGTTGGAGCGCAAGCGGGCGCTCCCGCGCGTTGCGCCGGCGTCGAGCCAGCAAGCGCGCGATGAACGCGTTGCGCGTTGTAATAGACCTTGAACTCTTCCAACTTCCGGATGAGGTCGATTGCGTTCCAGAAAAACACGTGATCGAGGTATTCGCGGCGCACGGTGCCGATCAGCCGTTCTATGAACGGGTGCGAAACCGGTGCGTAGGGAACCGATTTGACCTCCTCGATCGCGAGGACGCGCAAGTTGGCCAGCCACCGATGGAAGCGGAACAGCGGATCGTGATCAGTGCTGACACGTTTCGGTAGTTGCTGGCCAGCGATCGCGCGATTGAACATTCGGCAGGCTGAGACGCCGTCGATGTCGCCGGATTCGACACCGAAGCCGACGATGCGGCGGGTGAAAACGTCCATCACTAGCATCACCCAATGGCTGCACAGCAGGATTGATTCGCAGCGAAAGAAATCGATGCTCCAAAGACTATCTTTCGCACCGGCGATGAATGTCAACCAGGAAGGCCCGGTGGTACCGGAGTTGCCCGGCCGGTAGTGCTTGGCGAGGATGCGACGCACAACATCTTTGTCGATATCGACGCCGAAACCATGAGCAATCTGTTGAGCGATGCGCACACAGCCGAACCTTGGGTTGCGCCTCTTCATCTCGACGATCGCCGCGATGAGCTCAGCGGAAGGCCCTTTGGGACCGGGTGTGCGACGATTCGATGCCGAAGAAAAGAGCAGTCGATACTTGCGGCTGACCAACGCCTTGTGAAATTTGAATAGAGTTGCCGGCTTGATGAGCGCGCCAAGCTTTGGGATCCTGCGCGGGCTGACGAACAGCGTGGTCAGGCCGAGCACGAAGCGGTCTGTTGCCGTGAGATTGGGAGCACGCTGTCGGGCGCGATTGCTGATAAGCAGCTGGTGCTTCAGCAGCAGCGACTCTGCGGCGACGGCGCGGACGCCGCCGGGACGGAGCAGCTTGGCGAAGGTCGCGAGGACGTGGATCGCGAGGATGACAAGTTCGCGCATGTAACCAACGGTACCCATCATCAGGGACACGCACAAGACTGCCCGGCGCAAGCGAATTGCGTCACACTACGAATTCGCCACCCACAGGATGAGCCCCGGCCGACGTTGCTAGCGAGCGAACGATTCAGCGCGAAGTTGCGGGAAGTGCGATGCGCCTCGTTGATGCCCTCAAGTCCGACATTCCGCGCGCGCGGCAGATCGTCTCCGAAGTGCTTGGGACGACGGTGATCGAGGAGGGTGTCGACGGGTCTACGCCCAAACGAACATCGGCCCCGCGCTGCGCATAGCAGTCGGAGCCGATGTATCTGGGTTTGGTTGCGGGGGCAGGATTTGAACCTGCGACCTTCGGGTTATGAGCCCGACGAGCTGCCAGACTGCTCCACCCCGCGGCTGGACTGCAATTCTACTCCGATTTGCCAGCCGCGGTCAACGCAATGCGCGCGCCTACATCATTCCCAAGGTCTTCGGCAGCCACGTCGAAAGCGGTGCCCAGTACGTGACGACAACGAGGAACACGAGCATCGTCACGAGCCACGGCCACACTGCGATTGTCAGCTCGGTGATGCCCATCTTGGTGATCCCCGACGCGACATAGAGGTTGAGCCCGACGGGCGGGTGGCACATGCCCACCTCCATGTTCACCGTCATCAGGATGCCGAAGTGGATCGGATCGATGCCGAGCTTGATCGCCACCGGGAACATGATCGGCGCCATGATCAGCACGATCGACGACGGCTCCATCACGTTGCCGGCGAGCAGCAGGATGACGTTGACGACGAGCAGGAACGCGATCGGTCCCAAGCCCTTGTCGATCATCCACGCGGTGAGCTCCTGCGGAATATTCTCCGACGTCATCAGGTAGCTGAACATCACCGCGTTGGTGATGATGTACAGCAGCATCGCGCTCATGTTCGCCGCGTCGAGCAGCACCTTCGGCACCTTCTTCAGCGGCATGTCCTTGTAGACGAACACGGCGACGAAGAATGCGTAAACGGCGCTCATCGCCGCTGCTTCGGTGGGCGTGAAGATGCCCGTGTAGATGCCGCCGATGACGACGATCACCAGCAACAGGCCCCAGACGCTTTCGCGGAACGCGCGCCAGCGACCGCCCCAGCTCACCACCGGCTGACGCGGATAGTCATTCTTGCGCGCGCGCCACCAGGTCGTCAGGCCGAGCATCGTCGCGAGCACGAGGCCTGGAATGATGCCGGCGATGAACAGCGCGCCGATCGAAGTGTTGGTGGCAACGCCGTACATCACCATCACGATCGACGGCGGAATGAGGATCCCCAGCGCGCCCGACGTCGTGATCACACCGGCGCCGAAGCGCGCCGGAAATCCCTGCTTGATCATCGCCGGCAGCAGGATCGAGCCGATGGCGACGACGGTTGCGGGCGAACTGCCGGAGACCGCGGCGAACAGTGCGCACGCCACCACGCCCGCGAGCCCGAGCCCGCCGTACCAGTGGCCGACCATCGACGTGGCGAAGTTGATCATGCGTCGCGCGACGCCGCCGTGCGTCAGGAAGTTGCCCGCGAGGATGAAGAACGGAATCGCCATGATCTCGAACTTCTCGATGCCGCTGAAGAGCTTGAGCGCGACCGACTGCACCGGCACCGTCGTCATGAAAAACAGATACGTGAGCACGGTGAGGCCGAGCGAGATCGAGATCGGCATGCCGGTCAGCATCAGCCCGAATAGGAGGCCGAAGATGATCCACGCGTTGGCAAGGTCCAGGCCCGCGAGCTTCAGCGCGACCGGTACGGCGATGATGACGATCGGGATCAGCGCCGGCCAGCGCGGCGCGGCGTCGGTCGGAACCGTCGGACTGGCCGCGGTCATGGCTTGCCCCTCGCGGGCGCGGGATGCAGTCCGGGCACCATGTAGGGATCGATGTCCACCGGCTCGATGCCTTCGACGTGCGCGACGTCGTGGTGCGGCAGCTCACCGGTGCGCGCGAACGTCCACGCGAC
Organism: Betaproteobacteria bacterium; assembly: GCA_040006455.1. Classification (GTDB taxonomy): domain Bacteria; phylum Pseudomonadota; class Gammaproteobacteria; order Burkholderiales; family Casimicrobiaceae; genus VBCG01. Next base: position 8,532 of record JBDTWY010000056.1, read on the forward strand.
CTGCAGGAAGCGAAAGCACATCAGGAACGAGCCGACGGGGATGCACAGGTACGCGATCCATTTCGGGATCTCGAGATCGGGCGTCGTCGTGTCGGTGTGCCCGATGTCCCAGGTGAACGACGCGCCGAGCGTGCCGACGATGCCGGTGAACAACGCGCCGGCCAGCAGGCCGAAGATCACGTAAGTCCTGTGCAGGCGCGGCGGCAGGCGGTTGATCATCACATCGACACCGACGTGGATGCCGGTGCGCACGCCGTATGCGGCGCCGAACTTCGCCATCCAGATGAACATGTAGATGCAGAGTTCCTGCGCCCACGACAGGTCGATGCGCAGCAGCGCATCCTGCACCACCGGGATCGACAGTCCCGCCGCATAGCGGTGCACGACGGCGACGAAAATGAGGAGCGTCGCCGCACCCATCAGAAACGCAATCAGCCACTCTTCGAGGTGATCGAGCACTTTCACGGGCGGCGCTCCCGGTGAGGGTTAAAAAAACGCCACTGCGCGGTTCCGGGCAGTGGCGTCTTGCGCTAAGTCGATCGGGTTAGGGCTTGTAGCCGGTGGCCTTGTACACGGCGGCCAGCGTGTCCTTGCCGACGCGCGATTCGTTTTCCTTGTGCACGGGCATCAGCGCTGTCTTCAGCGCCGCGCGCTCGGCGGCGGTGAGCTCGAGAATCTCCGTCTTGCCGCTCTTGCGCACCGCGTCGATCGCATCGTCGTTCTCCTTCTTGGCGATGTCGTTGGCGAACTTGGTGGCATCCTTCATCGCGCCTTCCAGCGTCGTGCGGATGTCGGGCGGCAGGCCGTCCCAGAATTTCTTGTTGACGATGACCGCGTAGCCCAGGTAACCGTGATTGGTCAGCGCGAGGAATTTCTGCACTTCGTGCATCTTCTGGGTGTAGAAATTCGACGGCGGGTTCTCGGTGCCGTCGACGACTCCGGTTTGCAGCGCCTGGTAGACCTCGGAGAACGCCATCACCTGCGGGATTGCGCCCAGCGCCTTCATCTGGTCGCCCAGCACCTTCGACGACTGGATGCGCATCTTGAGGCCCTTGTAGTCGGCGGGCATGCGGATCGAGCGGTTGGCGCTCATGTCCTTGAAGCCGTTGTCCCAGTAGGCGAGGCCGACGATGCCCTTCGATTCGAGCTTCTTGAACAGCGCGGCGCCTTCGGGACCTTCGGTCACCTTGTGCAGCTCGGCATAGCTGTCGAACATGAACGGCAGGTCGAACACTTCGAAGTCGCGAACGCCGAGCGGACCGAACTTGGCGAGCGACGGCGCGAGCATCTGCACGGAGCCGAGCTGCAGCGCGTCCATTTCCTCGCCGTCCTTGAACAGCGTGCTGTTCGGATATACCTCGATCTTGACCTTGCCGTTAGTTCGCTCCTCGGCGATCTTCTTGAAGTAGTCGGCGGCCTTGCCCTTCGGCGTGTTGACGGCGACGACGTGGCTGAACTTGATGACGATCGGCGCCTGGCCGAACGCGATGCTTGCAAAGGCGAGTGCAACGACACCCGCCGAAAGACGCCAGAGACTCATGCAATCCTCCAATATTGAATCCAACCGACGGCGTTGCGCGCCTGCCGGTCGGAAATGCTGTCGCACCGTCGGACGCCACACGGCGATTGCGGTCTGCCATGCGCTCGATCTTGACGTGCGAACCGCTGGGCTTCCGCCGCCCGGCCCCCCGGTGGGCCACTAAGCGGCAGCGCAGAAATCAAACGGCTGGAGTGTAGCCGCGAATGACCCGCACCGGCAATGTCGGAGCGTCAACAGGCCTGCCAGCTTGCGAATTCGCAAGTCAGATGTTGTCTTGGGTGATGATCCTGTCGAGCGCGGACGAAGGTCCGACGAGGTAGAACGACGTCACCTGCGTGGTGCCGAACTGCTGCGAATCGATGTTGAAGATCGGCGTCGTCGTGCCGGGGACCATCAGCTGCACGTGGTGGTTGCCGTTGTCGAGGTCGAAGTAGTCGGACGCGTGGGTGTAGGCCACATTGGTCGCCTTCACGACGTCGTCGATGACGACGTCGAACGCCGGCACGTCCGGCGACGCGTTGATCATGCGCACGCGCGCGACGCTGCTGGACGGTGAGATGTTGTTGTCGGCGAACTTGGTGATCACCTGCGAGCCATTGGCGCCGGATATCAGGATCGTCGAGTCGGTCGCCGACACGAACGATTCGCTGGCCGAGGCGATGGCCGCGCCTGGCGCAGCGCTCGCCTCGAACGTGATCGTGTGGGTGCCGACGGGAAGTGTGTAGTACGTCTGCGTGGCGCCCGGATAGACGACGTTGGCCGCGCCGACGTTGCCATCCCATTTCTGGTCGACGGATGGGGTCTGGTAGGCGGCGTTGACGACTTTCACCGCCGCCAGCGTATTGGGAATGACCGCGGTGTCGCCGCCGGAGTTGTTCACCTTCAAGACGTTGATCGCGTGCGTGCCATCCTTGGCGAAGAAATAGAAAGTCTGCGTTGCCTGGTCGGCCAGTGATATCGTGCCCGAGTCGTATGCGACGAGACCCGAGTTCGAGCGCAGGAGCCGCAACTCGTAGTCGCCGGTGTTGGTCAGCGCGAACGACGTGTTGCCGCTGAAGCCCATCTGGAATTGTGGCGACAGGTTGGCAAGTGGCAATCCTGGTGTCGTCACGTAGACGTCGAGGCCGGCCGTGGCGAACGCCGCATGCACGAATCGAAGCTGCGTGTTGCCGGGATTCACCTGTGGAAACGAATCGCCCTGGATCAGCGTCACAGGATTGGCGACGGTGCCGAACACGACCAGCGCATAGGGCTGGTTGGCGGCCAGCGATCCGCTCGCGGAGACGAACGGCGAGGCATCGCCGGACCTGAAGACCTGGAACGTCGTCTGCTTGTTGTCGAACGACTGGTATGCGGTCGGCATGCCGAAGCCGATGCCGGTCCAGGCAGTCGCGTCGTCCGTCTTGACGTCGACGCTCGGTGCGTCGGGAACGAGCTGCAGTAATCGCACCGATGCGGGCTTCGAGGGGAACGAATTGATCGTGTCGACTTTGCAGCCGCCAAGCACGAATGCGAGTGCAACGGTGACGAGCAGGGAAATGCGCGGGAAGGACATCGGGACTCTCCGGAACAAGGCGTCATGATGCCACGGACGCTGCGGCCTACGCTCGGGGCGCTGAACCTCTGGTGGCCCCCGGCGGTCTGACGGCGATCGTCGTGTCTGCAGAGGGCGTACGTTGCCGGGACCTCACGCAAGCGCCATCCTTCGCCCACGATGTGCGAGAGGGATTAGGGTGAGGGCCGCGGCGCAACGGATCCCCGGACACGCTACCGGCGGCGGCTTTGGCGGGCGGCGGGCGCCGCCTGTCGGACTGGCGGCCCCCGAGCCCCGGAACCTGGGCTATAAACGCGGCCTGGAGCGGGATAACCCGCACCGCGCTGCGCCGTTGTGCGCATCGTCAAATCGAAGGATTCATCGAACATGGCAATGATCAGGAAATTCGTGGCAGCCGCCGTCGCGGCGGCGGCTTTGGCGATGACCATTCCGGTCGCCCACGCCGACATGACGCAGGAGCAGGTGCAGGAGCTCCTCGGCGAACTGAAGGGCATTCGTGCGGCACTCGAAAAGATGAGCGTCCCGGCGCCGGCTGCACCCGCGCAGGAACCCGTCAGCGACAAGGTGACGATGGCGATGCCGGCCAATGCGTACGAACTGGGCAAGGCCGGCGCACCGGTCGTCGTGATCGAATACACCGACCTGCAGTGTCCGTTCTGCCAGCAGTTTCACAACCAGGCGTACGCGGAGCTGAAGAAGAACTACATCGACACCGGCAAGGTGCTGTTCCTGTCGCGTGATTTTCCGCTCGACTTCCATCCATGGGCGCGACCGGCCGCCGTTGCCGCGCGCTGCGCCGGCGACCAGGGCAAGTTCTGGGAGCTGCGCCACGAGCTGATCGCCAACGCCGACAAGCTGTCGAAGGAAATGATCACGCAGCATGCGCAGGACCTCAAGCTCGACATGAAGAAATTCCAGTCGTGCGCCGACTCGGATTTCTACACCGCCGACATCAACAAGCAGGTCGCCGAAGGCACGGCGGCGGGCGTGTCGGGAACGCCGTCGTTCGTGATCGGCAAGGTCGAGAACGGGCAGCTGGACGGCGTCAGGCTGGTGGGCGCGATGCCCTACGCAACGTTCGACGCGAAGATCCAGGAGCTGCTCGCCGCGCCGGCCAAGTAGTTCTACAGGTTCATCACCGCGACGGCCGCCACAGCGCGGCCGTCGCCACATGCGAGGACGGAACGTCGATCGCGACGAGGCGCCAGTCCTGCGGAAGGTACGGCGCGGGGCCGTCGTCGAGTCGCAGCTCGCGGTCGCCGACACCGACCGACAATTTGCCGAGCGGCGCCGACAGGCCGTCGCCGGTGGCCTTGCTCATCGCTTCCTTGCACGTCCAGATGCGCAGGAAATGTTCGCGGCAGGCATCGGCCTCGAGCGCATCCATTCCGGCGCGCTCGCGTGCCGTCAGGAATTTGCGCGCGATGCGCGCGGCGTCGACGGCGCGATCGCGACGCTCCAGGTCGACGCCGATCCGCGCCGATGTCGAGATGGCGATGACCGCGGCATCGCGCGTATGCGACACGTTGAAGTCCGGCGCGCCCGCGAGATCGATGTGTGGGCGTCCGCGGCTGCCGTGTGCGATCGGCAGCGCTTCGGCGGGCACATCCATCCAGCGCCCAAGCAACATCCGCAATGTTGCGCGGCCACTGACGTAGCGCGCTCGCAACTCGGGCAGGCCGAAGCGCAGCGTACGCGCCGTCTCGGCCGGAGACAGGATCGCGCGCGCCGCATCGACATCGGCCGCGCTCCACGCAAGCGTGCACCACCAGGCGTACACGCCTTCGGCCGCGGCGGGCAACGCGCGCGCGACCACGTTGCCCGCGAAGCGCAAGTCGTCTACGCTCACGGCCTCTTCCCGTCTCTCGCGGCACCGCCCACGCGGACGGCCGGACAATGCCGATGCGTTGGATGCTCGATGCGCTGACCCAGCTGCCGTTGCCGGTGCTCTACAGGATCGGGCGCGGCGTGCGCTTCGTGGCATTCCATATCGTGCGCTGGCGGCGCGCGATCGCGCTGGACAACATCGTTGCCGCATTTCCCGCGCGGTCGCGAGCCGAGCATGCCGCGATTCTGCGCGCGAGCTACGACAACCTGGCCGATGTTCTTGCGGAGACGGTGTGGGCATACGGGTCCGACGCCGCCGAATTGCGTGCGCGAGTCACCATCGAGGGTGGCGAGCTCATCACCGACCGGATCGCCCGCGGCGAGTCGCCGCTTCTGCTGACCGCACATTTCTGCAATTGGGAATGGCTGCTGCTGGCGGCCGGCGCACACCTGCAGGTGCCGATCGACGCCATCTACAAGCCACCGCGGCAGCGCGTGTTCGACGAATTCCTGCGTGACGGACGCGCGCGCTTCGGCGGCACCCCTGTTCCTTACAAGGGATTCGTGATGGAAATGATGCGCCGGCGCGGCGCGGCTCGCTGCTACGCGATGGTCGCCGACCAGACGCCGATCGCGCAGGACGACAAGTACTGGACGGGCTTCATGGGCCGCGATACTGCGTTCTACACGGGCCCCGACACCATCGCGCGCGCGGTCAAGGCGCCGGTGCTGTTCGTGGCGATGCAGCGTCGCGCGCGCGGCCACTACCATGTGCGAGTGCAGTCGGTGGCATCGCCGCCGTACGCGCGTGACGCCGGACACACGATCGTCGAGACATTCGCGCGCCTGCTGGAAGTGGAAATACGCAAGAGCCCCGCCGATTGGCTGTGGATCCATCGCAAATGGAAATACGCGAAGCCGCTCTACGCGTGAGTCAGGCGCGCGGCGGCTCGGCGCGTTGCTGGAGATATCGCGCCATCGCACGCACGGTCGGATAGTCGAAGAAGTCGGTCACTTCGAGGCGACCAGGCCACATCGCGTCGACGCGTTCGTAGATCTGCGCAAGGGCAAGCGAGCTGGTGCCGATTTCGAACAGGTTGTCGTCGGCGTGCAAGCGCCGATTGGGCAGCAGCGACTGGCAGATCTCGAGCAGCGAACGCTCGACCACGCTGTCGTCAGCGGCGTTATCATCGACCGTGGAAAGCGCCGCGAGCTCCGCGAGTATTGCCGAGTAGTCGCCACGCGCATAGGCATCGGCGAGCGCGAATCGCTGCAGCTTGCCGCTCGTGGTCTTCGGCAGTTGCCGCACCGGCACCACGTCGCGCAGCGTGACTCCGGCATGTTCGCCAAGCGCGCGCCGTGCGGCCATCGCGATAGGCCGGAACGTCGCGAGATCGGTACCCTTGTGGAGGGCGAACACGACGATTTCGTCGGTGACGCCGTCGGCGGCGCGGACACCGGCGATGGCGGCACGGCCCGCGTCGATGCCGGCATGGCGCGCCAGCAGCTCCTCGAGATCGTGCGGATACAAATTCTGGCCGGCGGCGAAGATGATTTCCTTGGCGCGACCCGTGATCACGACCTCGCCGTCGACGATCGCGCCCAGGTCGCCGGTATCGAGCCAGCCATGCGCGTCGATCACCGATGCGGTCAGCGCGTCGTCACCATAGTAGCGCGACGTGACGTTGCCGCCGCGGATGAGCAGGCGGCCCACGGTTCCGTCTGCGAAGGCAGCGCCGTTTGCGTCGGCGATGCGTAACTCGCAACCCGCGACCGGCGTGCCGACCTTGACATGATCGACACCGTCGGTGGCGGTCGCGTCCAGCATTCGCGCAGGTTCGCCGATCGCCAGCGCGCCGCGCGCGAGGCGCACGCAGCCGATGCGGCGGCGCATCGGCGGGAACGTCACCGCGAGGCTTGCTTCGGCAAGCCCGTAGACGGGAAGCATCACATCGGGCGCGAGACGTGCCGGGGCGAGCGCCGCGAGAAACTCGCGGCACAGGTCGATCGCGATCGGCTCGGCGCCGTTGAAGATCACGCGCACCGCCGACAGGTCCAGTGCGGATGCGGAATTGCGGTCGAATGCCTTGAGAAAGTGCTGGTAGCCGAAATTGGGCGAGCACGTGACGCTGACCCGATGTTCGGCGGACTTCATCATCCAAAGCGCGGGTCGGCGCACGAAGAGCGAGGTCGGCATCAGCCAATGCGACGCGCCGGCAACCAGCGGCACCAGGTGGAATCCGATCAATCCCATGTCGTGCGTCAACGGCATCCACGACAGCGACGAGTCACTGTCGCGTGCGCCGCCGATGCCGGCGAGAATCGCGTCGATGTTCGACGCGAGATTGCGATGCGTCAGCACGACGCCCTTGGGCGCGCTGGTCGATCCGGACGAGAACTGGATGAACGCAATGTCGTCGGCCGACGCCGCTTCGATCCTTCCTTCGATGTCGTCGCCGGTGACGTCGTCGACATAGAACACCCGGCGCGCGATGCGTGCCATTGCGGTGTCGAGGCCGCTGTCGCGCGCGAAGGCCTCGACACGCGCGAACGTCTTGCGCTCGGTGATCACCCACGGCTCGCGCATCTTGTCGACGACGCGGACGAACTTGTAGCGGTGCTGATCGGTATTGCCGGGCGCCAGCGGCACCGCGGCGATGCGTCCGAGGATGCATGCCCAGAACGCATCGACAAAGGGCTCGTTGCCGTCCAGCAACAGGATCATCTCGGCGCCGGCGGCAACGCCGCGCTGCTGGAAGTGGCCCAGCAGACGCAATGCGCGCGCGCGCAACTGCGCGTAGTCGACGCGGCGCTCGGCAGCTTCGGCGCCGATGTAGTGAACGGCCTCCTTGCTCGTGGCGCGCGCGTCGAGCGCGTGCTGCAGCGTGGCGAACGCCGTCATGCGAGGCTGCGCGCGCCGTTGTGCGGGCTGATGCGTGCGCAGTTGCGTGCACTGGCGCGCACCAGGATCGCCGGGCGCGGGCGCAGGTTGACCTTCGCTTCCATGTTGATCGCCTGACCTGGAACGAGCGTTACATCGAAGCGGTGCGCGAGCGTGACCACTTGCGCCAGCATTTCAACGAGCGCCAGCGATTCGCCGATGCAGGCGCGCGGTCCGAGGCCGAACGGCAGGTAGCAGAATCTCGAACGTGAAGCCGCGGTGTCCGCTGCGAAACGTGCTGGCTCGAAGCACGCGGCGTCGGGCCAGAAGCCGGGATGTCGGTGCACGAGATAGGGCGAGATCAGGATTTCGTCGCCAGCGTTGACCTCGACGCCGGCGATCGACGCGGGCGCGCGCGCGCGACGTGTCAGCAGCCATCCCGGCGGATACAGGCGCAATGCTTCGGCGATGACCTGCCCCGCATAGGTGAAGCGCGCGGCAGTGGGTCGCGCGCGTTCGTCATCGCTGGCGGCATCGACTTCCGCGTGCAGCTGCGCGGCGACTTGCGGGTGTTGCGCGATCAGGTACCACGTCCACGAAAGCGCGCTGGCGGTGGTCTCGTGGCCGGCAACGATCAGCGTCAGCACTTCGTCGCGGATTTGCCGGTCCGGCATCGGCTCGCCACTTTGCCGATCGGTGGCATCGACGAGCGTTTGCAGGATGTCGCCGGACGGCAACGCTGCCGATACGCGCGCCGTGCGTCGCGCCGCGATCTCCTGTTGCACGCGTCCGCCGAGCTTGCGGAATGCATAGGCGAACTTCAAGTCGCGGTCGGATTCGGCATTGAGCAGCGCGAAGGGGTTGGTGTCTGCGACCAGTTGTTCATAGGCGCTGCCGAAGATCGCCCGCAGCACGATTTCGAGCGTCAATTCGCTCAACTCCTGCGTGATGTCGATCGATTCGCCCGCCTGGGCGCCGAGGCGCTCCGCGAGTCGACGATTGGCGGCGACGATGTCGTCCAGGTGGCCTTGCACCGCAGTTCGATGGAATGCCGGCTGGATCGCCTTGCGTTGCGCGCGCCACAGCGCGCCATCGCTCGTCATCAGGCCGTTGCCGAGCAGGATCGCGACCCGCTCGATGCCGATGCCCTTGCCGAAATTGGCCTGGTTGTCGACGAGCACGTGCCGGACATGATCGGGGTGCGACAGGACGAAGAGGTCCTTGCCGAGAAGCGGCGAATGAACGCGGAATGCATCGCCGTGCGCGGCGAACAGCCCGGACAATTGCGCCAGCGTGTCGTCGCCCAGCGCGGTGTCGATGTCGGCGACGCGAGGCGGGGCCGGGGCCAGTTCGGTGGCTGTCATGGGGCGCATTATATTTGGCGCCGATTCACCACCGTGGCGCGCTGCATGTACTGGCGCGGGATCGATTTTGTACTTGCAAAATGTACCGCGCAGCCCTATAATTACTGTTCTTCGCTGTCTTCTCCCGATACGCCCGCGCAAGACAGCGGGCCGCGCATGGCCAAAGCAATTTGGTGATTCGAACGGGCCAGGCAGTCGCTCTTTAAAAATCAGCAATCGATAGGTGTGGGTGCTCGAGTTGACTGGCGCCTGGTGGAAGGTTGAGGGAGAGGGTCTTTAGGGATCCTGGTTCTTGACTGGAAGCCTGGGGGTTTCAGAAAAAACTTTGGTACTCACACGAAACGCAAGTGCGAGCCTGGGGAGCTAAGTCCTGTAGGGGATTTTGTGGCCCTGGGTTCGTGGATGAAGGCCGGGTTTTCGCAAGGGGATCGGGCTTGAGTCCATTCGAGTGAGTCTTGCAGTAAACAGAGATTGAACTGAAGAGTTTGATCCTGGCTCAGATTGAACGCTGGCGGCATGCTTTACACATGCAAGTCGAGCGGCAGCGCGGGAGCAATCCTGGCGGCGAGCGGCGAACGGGTGAGGAATGCATCGGAACGTGTCCCGTAGAGG
>JBDTWY010000057.1:0-17603 GCA_040006455.1 Betaproteobacteria bacterium
AAGACACCATGACCGCATTGCTCGACGTCGACAGCGTCACGCTGCGCTACAAGACTGCGACGTCGCTGATTACCGCTACCGAGCGTGTCAGCTTCGGCGTCGACCGCTCCGACCGCTTCGTGCTGCTGGGTCCGTCGGGTTGCGGCAAGTCGACGTTGCTGAAGGCGGTGGGCGGCTATCTCGCCCCCAGCGAAGGCCGCATTTCCATCGACGGCCGCAAGGTCACCGAACCGGGCGCCGACCGCATGATGGTGTTCCAGGAATTCGACCAGCTGCTGCCCTGGAAGACGGTGTTCGGCAACGTGCTGTTCCCGCTGATGGTCACGCGCCGATTGCCGCCGCGCGAAGCCGAGGAGCGCGCGCGCCTCTACATCGACAAGGTGCATCTGACGGCGTTCGCCGACAGCCTGCCGCACACGCTGTCCGGCGGCATGAAGCAGCGCGTGGCGATCGCGCGCGGCATGGCGATGGAGCCCGACATCCTGCTGATGGACGAGCCGTTCGCCGCACTCGACGCGCTCACGCGCCGGCAGATGCAGGACGAGCTGCTGCAACTGTGGGACGACACGCGCTTCACCGTGCTGTTCGTCACGCATTCGATCGCCGAGGCGATCAAGATCGGCAACCGCATCCTGCTGCTGTCGCCGCATCCCGGTCGAGTCAAGGCGGAAATCCGCGGCGTCGACCAGGTCAGCGCCGCCGACGGCAGTGCGGCGCAGCTCGAGGAGCAGATCAACCACCTGCTGTTCACCGAAAAACCCGCAACGGAGTGACGCCATGGGCACTGCACAGATCGTCATGGCGCGCGACGACGCCGTCGCCAGCGACGTCGAGATCGCGCGCGCGCTCGATCCGCTGGAGCGGCTGTGGCAGCACGGCTTCGTGCGCAAGGCGCTGCTGATCGTCGCGCTGGCGATCATCTGGCAGGTCTACGCGACGTCGCTCGACAATGACCTGCTGTTCCCGAAGTTGTCCGACACGCTGGTGACGATGTTCGAGCGCTTCCGCGACGGCACGCTGGTCGATCGCACGTGGGCGACGATCAAGGTGCTGTTGATGGGCTACGCGGCCGGCATCGCGCTTGCAACCGTGCTGACGATGCTCGCGATCGGCACGCAAATCGGCACCGACTTCCTCGAGACGATGACGGCGATGTTCAATCCTTTGCCGGCGATCGCGCTGCTGCCGCTCGCGCTGATCTGGTTCGGGCTCGGCACCGGCAGCCTGGTGTTCGTGCTGATCCACTCGGTGCTGTGGGCGGTGGCGCTCAATACGCACGCCGGATTCCTCGGCGTGTCGCGAACGTTGCGGATGGTCGGGCGCAACTACGGGCTGCGCGGCATTCCCTATGTCGCGCGCATCCTCGTGCCGGCAGCGTTTCCGTCGATCCTCACCGGGATGAAGGTCGGCTGGGCGTTCGCGTGGCGCACGCTGATCGCCGCCGAGCTGGTGTTCGGCGTGTCGTCCGGCAAGGGTGGACTCGGCTGGTTCATTTTCGAAAACCGCAACCTCCTCGACATCCCCGCGGTGTTCGCCGGCCTGCTGACGGTGATCGTCATCGGCCTCGTCGTCGAGAACCTGATCTTCCGCACGATCGAACGCAGCACCGTGCAAAAGTGGGGAATGCAGGGCTGACGCCGCATTCGCCGACACGCAACGCACCAGGAATCCATCGATGAACCGCCGCACTCCCGAATCGCTGCGCAGCGCCCGCTGGTTCACGCCCGACGACCTGCGCGGCTTCGGCCACCGGTCGCGGATGATGCAGATGGGCTATTCGCCCGCCGACTGGGTCGGCAAGCCGGTGATCGCGATCGTCAACACCTGGTCGGACATCAACCCCTGCCACGCACATTTCAAGGAGCGCGTCGAGGACGTCAAGCGCGGCGTGTGGCAGGCGGGCGGCTTGCCGATGGAGCTGCCGGCGATCTCGCTGGCCGAGAACTTCGTCAAGCCGACGACGATGCTCTATCGCAACATGCTGGCGATGGAGACCGAGGAGCTGCTGCGCAGCCACCCGGCCGACGGCGTCGTGCTGATGGGCGGCTGCGACAAGACGACGCCGGGACTGCTGCTCGGTGCGATCAGCGCCGGCTATCCGTGCATCTACATGCCCGCCGGACCGATGCTGCGCGGCAACTGGAACGGCAACGTGCTGGGCTCTGGTTCGGACGTGTGGAAATTCTGGGACGAGCGCCGCGCCGGCAATATCGACAAGGACGAATGGACCGCGATCGAAGGCGGCATCGCGCGCAGCTACGGCACGTGCATGACGATGGGCACCGCGGCGACGATGACCGGCATCGCCGAGGCGATGGGGATGTGCCTGCCCGGCGCGTCGTCCATTCCGGCTGCCGATTCCGCGCACATGCGGATGGCCGCCGACTGCGGCCGCCGCGCGGTCGACATGGTATGGGAAGACCTGACGCCGGCGCGCATTCTCGATCGCGCGGCGTTCGACAACGCGATCACCGTGGCGATGGCGATGGGCTGCTCGACCAACGCGATCATCCACGTCGTCGCGCTGGCGCGCCGCGCTGGTGTCAACGTGACGATAGACGATTTCGATGTCGCGAGCCGCAAGGTGCCGGTGCTCGCCAACATCCGCCCGAGCGGCGACAAGTACCTGATGGAAGATTTCTACTACGCCGGCGGCATGCGTGCGCTGCTGGCACGCCTCGGCGTGCACCTGAAGTCGAACGCGATGACGGTGACCGGGCGCACGTTGGGCGAGAACATCGCCGGCGCCACGGTGTTCAACGACGACGTGATCCGACCGCTCGACAATCCGGTGTACGCCGAAGGCGCGCTCGCCGTGCTGCGCGGCAATCTCGCGCCGAATGGTTGCGTGATCAAGCCGAGCGCGTGCGCTCAGCACCTGCTGCGCCACACGGGCCCGGCGCTGCTGTTCGATGACTACCCGTCGATGAAGGCCGCCGTCGACGATCCGGATCTCGACGTCACGCCGGATCACGTGATGGTGTTGCGCAACGCCGGCCCGCAGGGCGGCCCCGGCATGCCCGAATGGGGCATGCTGCCGATTCCCACCAAGCTGGTGAAGCAAGGCGTGCGCGACATGCTGCGCCTCTCCGATTCGCGGATGAGCGGCACCAGCTACGGCGCCTGCGTGCTGCACGTGGCGCCCGAGGCGTACATCGGCGGCCCGCTGGCGCTGGTGCGCACCGGCGACATGATCAGCGTCGACGTGCCGGCGCGACGCATCCATCTCGAAGTCAGCGACGCCGAGCTCGCGACGCGGCGCGCTGCGTGGACGCCGCCGCCACCGCGCTTCGAGCGCGGCTACGGCTGGATGTTCAGCCGCCACATAGGCCAGGCCGACGACGGCTGCGACTTCGATTATTTGACGACCGACTTCGGCGCGCCCATCGGCGAGCCCGACATTTTCTGATCTGGCGTGCGCCGCCGCAGCAGCTTGCTGCGTGGCGTACGCCGATTTGCGAAAGAACCCGCATGAACCCACCGAATGCCCCACCGGCAAGTCAACTGAGCACCGCCACCCGCGACAAGCTCGCCCACGTCAGCACCGCGACGATCTGCACCGCGCTGTTCAAGCGGGGATTGCGCAACGCGTTCATCCAGGATGTGCATCCCCTCAACCCGGCGCTACCCAACATGGTCGGCGAGGCGTACACGCTGCGCTACATCCCGGCGCGCGAGGACCTGAACCCGATCACGGTGTTCCAGGATCGCAGCCATCCGCAGCGCGTCGCCGTCGAGGAGTGCCCACCGGGCGCGGTGTTGGTCATCGACAGCCGCAAGGACGCGCGCGCCGCCTCCGCTGGTTCGATCCTGGTGACGCGCCTCTTGAAGCGCGGCGTCGCCGGCGTGGTCACCGACGGCGGGTTCCGCGATTCGCCCGAGATCGCGCGGCTCGCGATTCCCGCGTACCACCATCGGCCGAGCGCGCCGACCAACCTGACGATCCACCAGGCGCTCGACATCAACGTGCCAATCGGCTGCGGCGACGCCGCGGTGTTTCCGGGCGACGTGGTGGTCGGCGATGGCGAAGGCGTCGTGGTCATTCCGGCGCATCTCGCCGACGAAATTGCGCAAGACGCGGTCGAGATGACGGCGTTCGAGGACTTCGTCACCGAAAGGGTCAACGCGGGCCAGTCCATCGTGGGGTTGTATCCTGCGACTGACGAACAGACGCGCATCGACTTCGCCACGTGGCGCAAGTCGCACCGGCGCCAATTGCCCGAGGACCCCGAATGACCATGCAACAGAACTACATCGCGGGCGAATGGATCGCCAGCCACGACGCTGCACCGAGCATCAATCCTTCCGACACCAACGACGTGATCGGCGAGTACGCGCGCGCCAATGCCGCCGACGCCGAGCGTGCGATCCTCGCTGCGCGCGCCGCGTTTCCGGCATGGTCGCGTAGCGGCATCCAGCAGCGCCACGACCTCTTGAAGAAGATCGGCGACGAAATCCTCGCGCGCAAGGACGAGCTCGGCCGGCTGCTGTCGCGCGAGGAAGGCAAGACGCTCGCCGAAGGCATCGGCGAGACCGCGCGCGCCGGGCAGATCTTCCTGTTCTTTGCCGCCGAGTGCGTGCGCCTCGCCGGCGACAAGATCGCCTCGGTGCGCCCGGGCGTCGACGTCGAGATCACGCGCGAGCCCGTGGGCGTCGTTGGCATCATCGCGCCGTGGAATTTTCCGGTGGCGATTCCCGCCTGGAAGATCGCGCCGGCGCTCGCCTACGGCAACTGCGTCGTGTTCAAGCCCGCCGACGCCGTGCCCGGCACCGCGCACGCGCTCGCCGAGATCATCGCGCGCGCGGGTTTGCCGCCCGGCGTGTTCAACCTGGTGATGGGTCGCGGCTCGGTCGTCGGCCAGGCGATCCTCGACAGCGCAGGCATCGACGCGGTGACGTTCACCGGCTCGGTCGCCACCGGCAAGGTCGTCGCGGCGGCCTGCGTCGCCAGCATGAAGAAGTTCCAGCTCGAAATGGGCGGCAAGAATCCGCTGGTGGTCGTCGATGATGCCAACCTCGACGTCGCCGTCGAATGCGCGATCAACGGCGCATTCTTTTCGACCGGCCAGCGATGCACGGCGTCGTCGCGGTTGATCGTCACCGACGGCATCCACGACCGCTTCGTCGCAGCAATGATCGAGCGGATGAAAAAGCTCAACGTCGGCGACGCGCTCGACACGGCGACGCACATCGGCCCGGTGGTCGACGCGGGACAGCTGAAGCAGGACCAGTCTTACATCGACATCGGTCGCGGCGAAGGCGCGACGCTGGCATTCGGCGGCGAACGGCTGACACGCGGCAAGCCGGGCTTCTACCTCGCACCGGCGCTCTTCACCGACGTCGCGCCGTCGATGCGGATCGCCCGCGAGGAAATCTTCGGCCCGGTGGCGGCGGTGCTGCGCGTGCGCGACTACGATGCGGCGCTCGCCGCGGCCAACGACACGCCGTTCGGACTCGCCAGCGGCATCTGCACGACGAGCCTCAAGCTCGCCACGCATTTCAAGCGCAACGCCGAAGCCGGCATGGTGATGGTGAACCTGCCCACTGCCGGCGTCGACTATCACGTGCCGTTCGGCGGTCGCAAGTCGTCGAGCTACGGCGCGCGCGAGCAGGGGCGCTACGCCGCCGAGTTCTACACGATCGTCAAGACCGCGTACACGATGGCGTAGCTTCGACGCGCGTCAGTCGTGGCGGTCGCGATGGATGCGCGCGCTCTGCACGTTTTCGCGGCCCTGCACGCGCGCCTGCTCGACGCATGCGATCCCAGCGTCGATCCCGCGTCGGTGCGGCCACCCGCCATTTGCTGCCGTCATTCCCGCGAAAGCGGGAACCCAGGGACTTTGAAGTAGCGTCACATCAACGACACCGGGTTCCCGCTTTCGCGGGAATGACGGCGAAAAGCAATCGCTAACCGCGCATTGCCGTTGTGACACAATTGCCGCTGACGCCCCGGCGTGGGGCAAAAAAACAAGCGAGCGGCAACGTGGTGACGACGGCCTTCGATCTCGATTCCTACCTCGATCGCATCGGGTGGCGCGCGTCTCGCGCGGTCGACCTGCCGACGCTGACGGGCCTCGTCCGCGCGCACATGGCCGCCATTCCATTCGAGAACTTCGACGTGCTGCTCGGCCGCGGCGTGAGTCTCGACCTCGCGTCGCTGCAATGCAAGATCGTCGAACGGCGCCGCGGCGGCTACTGCTTCGAGCATGCGACGCTATTCGCCGCCGCGCTCGACACGCTCGGTTTCGCGCCCCTGCGCCACGTCGCGCGCGTCGTGATGTTGCAATCACGTGACGCCGCAGCACGCACGCACATGTTCGTCACCGTGGCGCTCGACTCGGGCGTTTTCGTCGTCGACCCCGGGTTTGGCGCGCAGGCACCCCGCATTCCGGTGCCGCTCGTCGACGGCGCGAAAGTGCGCGCCGATGGGGTTGCGCACTGGATGCAGCGTGTCGACGATCGCTGGTTGCTGCGCACGACAAAAGACGACGCCGTTGTCGACTGCTGGATGTCGGCGCTGGCGGACGAGGAGCCGATCGACTTCGCAATGGGCAATCACTATACGGCGACGCATCCCGCGTCGCCTTTCGTCAACGGCCTGCTGTTGCGCGCGATCACGCCGCGCGGACAGGTCACGGTGATGAACCGCGAGGCCACGATCGATGACGGCGGCACGCTGCGGCGCGTGCAGCTCGCCGACCGCGCGGCGCTGCGCAGGCTCGTCGCCGAACACTTCGGCTTCGACCTGCCCGAAATCGAGCGGCTGCGCGTGCCGGCGGTTCCCGAGTGGGCGTCGGCTTGAGTACCGTGGCGCCGCCCTCACCTCCGACCCATGCCCGCGTGTGCGACGCGATCGCGCACCGGCACGGTGCGCGCTGCGCAATCGTCGAACACGAATCCGAGGACTGCACAATGCGACCGCTCCGGAGCTCGACTCATCATGAGGCACAAAATGGCTGAAGGGGAGCGCCTTGACGCAGTGCCGCGCCGCAAGCAGATGTTTCCGGTGTTGACCGACGCCGAGATCGCGCGCATCAGCCGCTTCGGTGAACGCCGCCGCTATCGGCGCGGCGAACGCCTGTTCGCCTCCGGCGACACCGGCATCGGCATGTTCGTCGTGCTGACCGGCAAGGTGTCGATCAGCCAGCGCGACGCACGCGGTCACACGATTCCGATCGGCGTCGAAGGTCCCGGCGAATTACTCGCCGAGCTCGCGTCGCTGTCGGGGCGCTCGGTGCTCGTCAATGGCGACGCTGACGAGGACACCGAGGTGCTGGCGGTCTCGCCGGGGCAGTTGCGCGCGATGATCATCGCCGAGGCCGATCTCGGCGAGCGTGTCGTGCGCGCGCTGATCCTGCGCCGCGTCGCGCTGATCGAGTCCGGCGCCAGCGGCCCGGTGCTGGTCGGCATGCCGCAATCGCCGCACCTGTCGCGGCTGCAGCATTTCCTGCAGCGCAACGGCTATCCGCACCAGGTGATCGACGCCGCCACCGAGCACGACGCGACGGCGCTGCTCGAGCAGTACGGCGCGGCCGCCGACGAAGTTCTGGTGCTGTGTCCCGACGGCTCGGTGCTGCACGACCCTGACGAGGAAACGCTGGCGCGCTGCCTCGGCATGCTCGACACCAAGGAGTTCACCGAGGTGTTCGACGTCGCCGTCGTCGGCGCCGGTCCTGCGGGCCTGGCGACCGCCGTGTATGCGGCGTCCGAGGGCTTGCGCGTCGTCGTCCTCGATTGCCGCGCATTCGGCGGCCAGGCGGGGGCGAGCTCGCGCATCGAGAACTACCTGGGATTTCCCACCGGCATCTCCGGGCAGGCACTCGCCGGCCGCGCGTACGTGCAGGCGCAGAAGTTCGGCGCAGAGATCCTGATTCCCGCCGAAGCGGCGTCGCTGGTGTGCAAGCGCATGGGAGATGACCACCATCTTGCGCTGGCGCTGACCGACGGTCGCCATCTGAAGACGCGCACCGTCGTCATCGCCAGCGGCGCGCGCTATCGCCGTCCCGACGTGCCGCGCCTGTCCGAATTCGAGGGCCGCGGCGTTTCCTATTGGGCATCGGCGGTCGAAGCGCGTGCCTGCGCGGGGCAGGAAGTGGTGCTGGTCGGCGGAGGCAATTCGGCGGGCCAGGCGGCGGTGTTGCTGGCCCAGCATGCGTCGCAAGTCCACGTGCTCGTCCGCGGCAGCGGGCTTGCCGCCAGCATGTCGCGCTACCTGATCGATCGGCTCGAAGCCACGCCCAACATCGAGATCCACACGCACACCGAGCTCGCCGGCCTGCTGGGCGAAGCGTCGCAGGCACTCGCCGGCGTCACCTGGCGCGACCGTCGCATCGGCGCGACCACGCAGCGCGGCATCTGCCACGTGTTCCTGTTCGTCGGCGCCGATCCCGAGACCGCGTGGCTCGAGAGTTGCGGCGTCGCCTTCGACGCCAAGGGCTTCGTCGTCACCGGCAAGGCGACGATGTGCACGGTGTCATCGTATGTGCCGGCGAATCTCGAATCGAACATTCCGGGCGTGTTCGCCGTCGGTGACGTGCGCGCCGGGTCGGTCAAGCGCGTGGGTGGCGCGATCGGCGAAGGCGCTGCCGCCGTCGCGCTGATCCACCAATACCTCGCAACGATGCAACCGATGGCCGCGGTCGCGGAATGAACTCCGCTAATTCTGGCCCTCAGGGAGATCGACGATGATAGAACCTTGCGCGCACCTGCCGCTGCAAATCCATCGGCCGACGTCCGACGGCTGCGAGGAATGCCTTGCGCTGGGCGACACCTGGGTGCACCTGCGGCTGTGCGTGCATTGCGGGCACGTCGGCTGCTGCGATTCGTCGAAAAACCGGCACGCGTCGAAGCACCACGCGGCCACCGGGCATCCGGTGGTGCGCTCGCTGGAACCTGGCGAGGACTGGATGTGGTGCTACGACGACGAGCGCCAGGTCGGCTGACGAATCGTCGCCTCGCTCAGGCGCTCAGCACCTGCATCTCGCGGTACAGATCGGCCTTGCCTTCGAAGCCGATGCCCGGCAGCTCCGGCATCGTGATCATGCTGCCCTCGACGCGCACGCCATCGGCAAAGCCACCGTAGGGCTGGAACAGGTCCGGATAGCTTTCGTTGCCGCCGAGGCTCAAGCCCGCGGCGATGTTGAGCGACATCTGGTGGCCTCCATGCGGGATGCAGCGTCGCCGCGACCAGCCCAGCGTGTCGAGCACCGCCAGCGTGCGCTGGTATTCGCACAGCCCGTACGACAGCGCGCAATCGAACTGCAGCCAGTCGCGATCGGCGCGCATGCCGCCATAGCGCAGCAGGTTGCGCGCGTCCTGGTGGCTGAACAGGTTCTCGCCGGTCGCCATCGGCCCCGGATAGAACTCGGCGAGCGCCGCCTGCAGCTGGAAGTCCAGCGGGTCGCCCGCCTCCTCGTACCAGAACAGCGGATAGTCGCGCAGCATCTTCGCGTACGCGATCGCGGTCTCGAGGTCGAAGCGGCCGTTGGCGTCGACGGCGAGACGCGCGCCGCGGCCGATCTCGGTGAGCACCGCCTCGATTCGCGCGCGATCCTCGGCGATCGTCGCACCGCCGATCTTCATCTTCACCATCGTGTAGCCGCGATCGAGGTAGCCACGCATTTCCCCGCGCAGCGCTGCCAGGTCCTTGCCCGGGTAGTAGTAGCCGCCCGCGGCATAGACGAACACGCGCGGGTCGGGGTCGACGCGATGGCGCGCGGCGAGCAGGCGGAACAGCGGCTGGCCGGCGATCTTCGCCACCGCATCCCAGATCGCCATGTCGAGCGTGCCGACGGCGACCGAGCGCTCACCGTGGCCACCGGGCTTTTCGTTGGCCATCATCGCCGCCCACGCGCGGTCGGGATCGAGGTTGTCGCCGCTGTCGTCGAGGAGGCTGTGCGGATCGGCATCGCGCAGCCGCGGAGCGAAGCGCTCTCGTATCAACCCGCCCTGACCGTAGCGGCCGTTGGAATTGAAGCCGTAGCCGACCACGCGACGGCCGTCGCGCACCACGTCGGTGACGACCGCGACGAGGCTCGTCGTCATTTTCGAAAAGTCGATGTACGCGTTGCGGATCGGCGAGGCGATCGGCTTGGTCACCTCGCGGACGTCGATGATGCGAACGGACATGGAACGGCGCTCCGGTTGCGCCCGATGCGAGCGAGATCGCATCATAGCGAGCGCCGCCAGCGGCGGCGTGTCGTCGCGACACGTCGCCACCGCGAAGTGTCCGGCGTCAGCCGACGAAGGCCACCGGCACCGGATCTTCGCCGAGCGCGTTGCGCAGGATCGCCCAGTGCATCGCCTCGTCGCCGAGGATGCTCGCGGCCGCCTTCGACAGGTCGCGATTGTCGAACTTCGGCACCGCCGCCAGGTACGCGGACACCGCGCCCTGCTCGAGGCCCGCGGCGAACTTGAGGACGTCGGCCTGCGTCTTCAGCGTGCTGACCGGAAAATCGTAATTCGCCTTGGGCTGGACCGCGGTGCCGCCCAGTTGCTTGACGGTCGCCGCCAGCAGGTCGGCATGCTGCTTGTGCTGCGACTGGAACTTGACGGCAAGGTCGAGCACCGGCTTTTGCAGCAGCCCGCTCTCGGCGCCGACCTGGTAGGCGGCGATCGCCTGCTGTTCGGCACCCAGCGCCGCGTTGAGGATCGTCACGTCGCCAGCGTGCCCGCCCTTCGCCGCCTTGGCGACGTTGGCCGCCAGCGCGTCGCGCCCGGCGAGCAGCGCCACCGCCGCACCGGTCAGCGCGAATCCCGAGCGGCTCAGGAACGTACGGCGACCGGCGAGGAACAACTCATCTTTCTGCAGCAATAAAATGTTCATTTGTTTTCCTTGGCAATTGTGATTCCCGTATCGCCTTCGGCGATCCGGCGCAACACGTTGGCGACGATTCGATCACAGCGCTCGCCCATGAATTCGAACGCGGTGGACAGCGCCACGTCGACGTCGCTGGCGATCGACTCGCGCAACAGGCTGCGCGCGCGAAACAGCCGCGTGCGCACCGTCGCCTCGGGAATTTCGAGGCACGCGGCGGTCTCCTCGACGCTCATCTCCTCGATCGCACGCAGCATGAACACCGTGCGGAACGCGGCGGGAAGCTCGTCGATCTTGTGCTCCAGCAGGGCACACAGTTCATTGCGCAGCGTCACGGTGTCGGGGCTCGCAAGTTTGGATGGATGGTTGAAGTTGCCGTCGAGATGCGCGTCGAGGTCGACGACGTTGTCGATCGCCAGCGTGCCGGCCTGGGTCTTGCCGCGCCGCAGCTTCTGCAGCGCTTCGTTGATGACGATCCGGGTGAGCCACGTCGAGGGCGCCGCTTCGCCGCGAAACTGGTCGCGGTGGCGCCAGGCGTGCAGGAATGCCTCCTGCACGCAGTCCTCGGCATCGTCGTCGTTGCGCACGATGCTGCGCGCCGTCCGGTACAGCAGCCGGTTGTGCTTGCGCATCAGCGCTTCGAAGGCATTGATCTCGGGCGCTGCGCCTCGCTGCGGCGCGGTGTCGGCTAGGCTTGCTTGGCTCATTGTCAGCGTCCTCAAGGCATTGGATGCAGCCGGCACCGGCGGCGTTCCCGGAGTCGCCGCCTGGCGGCCGCCGGGAGTGCGGGTAACGCGCCCTCTCCCGCTTGCGGGAGCGGGCTGGGGCGAGGGCGTCGCCAACGTGCTTTTGCCATCATCCCGCGCGACGACACGGCGTCAGTCGTGCTGCGCGGGTGTTCGCAGTGCCACCGCCAGCGCGCGCAACGCATCCGGCCACTCGGCAGACGCATCGGCCGGGCGCGTGGCGAGCTCGTCGAGCAACCGGCCGACGACGTCGCGCAACGGCAGCGACGCGCCGAAGTGCAGCGGATCGCTCCCGCGGAACACCGCGAGCGTCGGGAAGTCCTCGATGTCGAGGTCACCGCAGAGATCGCTGTCGTCCTCGATGTCGATCCAGACAAAACGCATCTGCGGGCGTTGCGCGGCGAGCGCCGCGAATGCCGTCTCGAATTCGGTGCACGTGCGACACCACGCCGCGCACATCACGGCGACGGTGATGGACGTTGGTGATGCGATGGACGCGGGCACGGGAGATGAACTGAATGAGGAGTCACGGGTATTGACGGGACATCGGCGGCAGGCGTTCAGCGCGGCGGCCGGAACGCGGACGCGCGACCGGGCGATCACCGGGTGGGCGCCGTCGCAAGGTCAGGCGGCGCGATCGGCGCGCAGCGCGGCTTCCGCGCGTCCCAGCAGCACGTCGAACGACACGCTGTCGGCCGATTGCGCGGCGCCGATCGACAGCATTACCGGCGAGCCCTGGCCCTTGACGACGATCGCGCGCGCGACGACGTCGTCGACATCGGCGAAATCGCCATCGATCGCCGATTGCACGACGACGAAGCGGTCGCCGTCCCAGCGGATCGTCACGCTGTCGTCGCCGGCACCCTTCGCGAGCCGCGTGCCGTACGTCTTCAGCACCAGGTCGCAAGCGATCAGGCCCTGCTCGGCGTTGAGCTCGGCGAAGCGGTCGATGTCGGCCACCAGCACCCGCACCGCGCGCCCGCGCTTGAACGCGTCCTCCATGTAGGTCTTCGCATGCTTGCGTCCCGTCATCCGGTTCCACAATCCGGTCAGCGTATCGCGCTCGCCTTCCTTGCGGCGCTCGTCATCGTGCGAGCGCGCGCGGCTCGCGAGCGAAGCAAGCCCGCGCACGATCTGCGCCGCGGCGTCGGTGCCCTGCGTGTCGATCCGCGGCGGCGCATTGCCGTCGACGTAAGCCTCGAGGATTTCCAGTGCACCGTCGAGTGGCGCCAGCAATTTCGAAACGCCCCACCACGCGACCGCGCAACCGGCGACCGCGGCCAGCGTGAACAGCACGAACAGCGCGAGCACGCTGAGGCGTCCTGCGCCGAACACGATGGTGAGCCACGCCACGGCGACCGGCAACGCGAACGCGACGCCGATGACCGCGATGAATTTCGCGCGATAGCTCGCGAGCAGCGGAAAGCTCGCCAGCAGGCGATACAGGCCAAGCGCTTGGGAGGCGGATCGGGGCATGGACGTGGTCGAGAACCTGCGTGTATCGTACCGCGAAGCCGTCATTGCGAATTGGGGTCGGAGTAAAAACTGCGCCTTTTACTCCGACCCCAATCTGCGGTTTTTACTCCGACCCCGATTTGCGGTTTCTGCTCCGACTCCAATGTCAGATCGTGAACTGCGACAGCGTTTCGGGTGCGAAGAGCTCCGCGGGCGCCAGGCGGCGCTTCGACAAACCCTGTTCGTGGTGGTAGCGCAGGAACGTCTCGAGCACGCGAACATTGGCGTCGAACCCGTACGACCACCAGTCGTCGCCCATTTCCGCGCGCACATCCTCGACATGCGCGACCTGCCACGGCAGCATCGTCGTCAACGCCGACGTCGTATAAAGGTTCTCGTAGACGCGAGCCTTCGCCGCGGCGAACGCCTTGCACAGCGCCTGCGCGATCCAGCGGTTGGCTTCATAGACGTCGCGTCGCAGCACCACCGTGTGCATGATCGGAAAAATGCGCGTGCGCCGCCAGTATTCGCGCTCGACGTCGACGTAGTCCGGGAACAGCCGGTGCACGCGATCGGGTCGCGTGGAGAATGTGGACGGGATGCGCGCGGTGTGCAGTGCGTCGATCTCGCCGTCGACAAGCATCTGCGCCAGCGTCTTGCCGGTGCCGATCCGCTGCACGCGGATCGACGGCGGCAGGTCGAGCCTGATCTTTTCGTCGCGGCCGGGTGTTTCCTCGCCACCCGTCCAGTACTCGACGCCGGCCGGATCGACGCCGTAGTCGTCCTGCAGCATGCCGCGAATCCACACCGGCGCCGTCATCTGGTATTCAGGGACGCCGATGCGCTTGCCGATCAAATCCTTCGGCTCGCGGATTCCGCTCGCCGCCGACACGAAAATGCAGGAGTGGCGGAAAAACCGCGACGGAAACACGGGAATGGCGATGAATGGGCAGTTGTCGCGCGCCGCGGCCACCGTGTACGACGACAGCGACATCTCGGCGATGTCGAATTCGCGGTTGCGCAGCATGCGGAAGAACGTCTCCTCGACGTGCAGGTTGAGGACGTTGAGGTCGATGCCGTCGGGCTGGACGCTGCCGTCGGCGAGCGCACGCGTGCGGTCGTAGTCCCAGATCGAAAGCGTCAGGCGCAGCTTGCTCATCGTGAATGTCCAGTCCGGCGCGGATGCGCGGGTTTCGGTTGTGCGGCGTCGACGAGACGGCCACGCTCGCGCGTCGACGCGATGCGATGCGCACCGCCGCCCGACGCGGTTTCCTCCTGCGCGAGGTTGCGCAGCATCGCGAGCAGCGTCTTGCGCGTGATGGCGACGTTGCCGACCGGCACGCCGCGCACGGCGATCACGTTGCATTCCAGCGCCAGCGGCACCAGCTTGCGTTGCAGCGCGCGGCCCTTGGCGGTGAGGAACACATGAACGTTGCGGCGATTGTCGGCGAGCTGGCGGCGCACGATGTAGCCGCGCGCTTCCATCGCCTTCAGCGCGGCGAATGTCGTGGGCTCCATCATGCCGGCTTCCCGACTCAGCTGGCGCTGTGTGATGCCGTCGCCTTCCCACAGCGCGCGCAGGAACACCCAGTGCCCGATCGCGACCTCGTGCTGGGCAAGTCGCATCTGCAGCGCGCGGTCAAGCGCACGGATCGTATGCTTGACGAGATGCGCGAGGCGATCGTGCGGCACTTCGCTCTGCCAGCGCTCGAGCATGTGTTGCGTATCGCCATCACCCGACCACGTTGCGGCGGCCGGCGTCGACACGGCGCGCTCGCGTCGCGCTCCGGATCCACCGCCTGCCTCCGCAGGGGCGCTGCGCGCAGTCGCGGCGCGGCGCCGCATCGGACCGGGTGCTGCGCGTGGCGCGCTCACAACGCGACCTGCCGGTGCAGCACGACGTCGCCCCGTTCCCGCGCCGACTGCAGCATCGCCATGCACACTTCGAGCGTGGCCATCGACCAGCGGCCGTCGTGCAGCGGCGCCCGTCCCTCGCGGACGGCGGCGTAGAGCTCGTCGATCACCTCGACGCGGGGGATCGCCGACGCCGGCATTGCATCGAGCCGGACCGTGTCGTCGCCGTAGATCTCGACACCGCCTGGCAAGAGGCGCAGGTCGCCGCGCTCACCGCTGACGACGACGACGCCGAAGTGCTCGTGCTGGCGCAGGGTGGGCGCCGCATGAGGCGCGATGCCGTCGAGCGTGGCGTCGTTGCGCGCGGCCTTGGCCGCCGTTTCGCCGGCCGGTGCGCCAGCCCGCGCGAGCGTGCGCCGCGCGTCGCCGTAGCGCGCGCGATCCTTGCGCAGGCCCAGTTCACTGACGTCGTCACAGAAGATGTCCGAATCGAAATGCGCGTAGCCGCTATAGAGCAGCGACGCGAACGCGCCGTCGGCGAATGTCAGCAGCGCCGCGTACGCGCCTTCGGTGGCGCGGGCCGCATCCCATGCGCCGGTCAGCGCACGCACGCGCTCGACGTTGCCGCCGCCCAGCATGCGCACAATGTCGACCTGGTGCGCGGCCTGGCTCCACAGCACGCCGCCGCCGGCGCGCGTGTCGAGCTCCTCCGGACGGCGCAGGCGGTAGAGGAAGTCGGTGTAGTACTGCGCGTTGACCATGCGCACGCGGCCGATCGTCCCGGCGTCGATCAATTCGCGCGCGCGACGCACCGGCGCGTCGAAACTGTGGCTATGGCCGACGACCAGCTGCACGCCGGCGCGTTCGGCGGCGGCGATCATCGCTTCGCATTCGTCCACCGACAGCGCCATCGGCTTTTCCACCAGCACGTGCTTGCCATGCGTCGCGGCGAGGATCGTGTGCTGCGCGTGGTACTGGTGCGGCGTGGCGACATAGACGGCATCGATGTCGCGATCGGCGCACAGCGCCTCGACGTCGACATGCATCCGTGCGCCGAACCGTGCGCCGAAGCTCGCGAGCGTCGACGGCCTCGCGTCGGTGGCCGCTGCCAGCGTGACGCGCGGATCGGCAATGAACGTCGGCAGCATCAGCGTGAACGCGCGGCCGAGTCCCGCCACGCCGATCCGAATGGGCGCCGGCGTCATCGATCGATCACCAGCTCGTCCGAACGCGCGCGCGACACGCACAGCATGATCGAGTCGCCCTGCTCGTCGGGGCTCAGGACCAGGTCCCGATGGTCGGCTTGGCCCGCCAGCAAGCGCGTGTGGCAGGTTCCGCACGTCCCCGCCTCGCACGAGCTCGGCGCATCGATGCCGGCAGCGCGCACCGCGTCAAGGATTGATTGACCGGCGGCGACGTCGACCACGATGCCGCTGCGCGCAAGGCGCACGCGAAACGCGCGGTCCGCGGTGTCGCGCATCGTCGCCGCGTCGGCGAAGCTCTCGAAATGAATTGCGCTCGCCGACCAGTGGCCGGTCATGTCGCGCACCGCTTCGAGCAGTGGTCGCGGGCCGCAGCAATAGACGTGCGCGGACGTGGGCCGCTCGAGGATCGGCCACAGGTCCAGCGCACGCGCAGGATCCCCGCCGTCGTGATGGAAAATCACCTGGCCGCGATAGTCGGGCGCCGACAGCTCGTCGTGGAACGCCGTCGCAGCCACATCGCGCGTCAGGTAGTAGAGCTTGAAGCGTGCGCGGCCGCTGGCTTTCAGGTGCCGGATCATCGACATGATCGGCGTGATGCCGATGCCGCCGGCGATGAAGATGAATTGCGTCGGCCGCTCCGCCAGCACGAAGTCATTGCGTGGCGCCGCACATTCGATGACGTCGCCGACGCGGATCGCGTCGATCAGGTCGGCGGAGCCGCCTCGACCCGCGGCTTCGCGCTTGACCGCGATCACGTAGCGATCACGCTCGTCCGGATCATTGGTCAGCGAATACTTGCGCACGTTGCCGCCAGGGGTGCGCAGCGCGATGTGACTGCCCGGGGCGAACCTCGGCAACTCGGCGGCGGCGGACGCGCCGCGCAATTCGAACGCATGAATGCCGCTGGCGATTTCCCGGCGTCCGGCGACGACCAACGACAGCACCGGCGGCTGCAGCGCTCCGCTCACACGCGTGTCGGCGCGGTTCGCAAGTGCCCACGCTGCGGTGCAGCATGCTGCGCTCGGGCGACGGGGTGCGCGGATTGCGCCGGGTTCTCGACAGTGCGCATGAAACTCGGTATCTTTGCTTAGATATCTAATCTTATGCCGGCCGCGTCCGGCGGACAACTCTCGCGGAGGCGAAGAAATTGGATGTTGACGGCTGCTGACAACGAACTCTTGTGTCGCGTCTCGGGTGCGGCGCCGATGGGCGCGCTGATGCGACAGCACTGGCTGCCCGCCTGCATGTCCGAGGAAGTGGCAGAGCCCGACGGTGCGCCGGTGCGCATCGAACT
This sequence comes from Betaproteobacteria bacterium, assembly GCA_040006455.1. GTDB lineage: Bacteria > Pseudomonadota > Gammaproteobacteria > Burkholderiales > Casimicrobiaceae > VBCG01. Next base: position 17,371 of record JBDTWY010000057.1, read on the forward strand.
GCTGGGCGAAGCGCTGGTGGCGTTTCGCGACACCGATGGCCGGCTGGGCGTCGTCGACGAGCATTGCCCGCATCGCCGCGCATCGCTGGCGCTGGGCCGCAACGAGGAGTCGGGACTGCGCTGCCTCTACCATGGCTGGAAGATCGACGTCGAAGGCAACGTCATTGAAATGCCGTCAGAGCCGCGCGAAAGCTGCCTCGCGCAGAAGGTCAAGCACAAGTCCTATCCTTGCC
>JBDTWY010000058.1:0-17295 GCA_040006455.1 Betaproteobacteria bacterium
ATCCTCGACCGCCGCACGCACTATCGATGAAGGTGGGCGTCGACAGCGGGTTCCAGAAGGCGCTCGAAACGATCGCCGCGTGGATGCTCGGCATCCTGTGGGCATTGCCGCTGCTGTATACCGCCTGGGCGGCGTTCCACCTGTCCGCCGATTCCACGAACTTCGACGTTTCCGCACCGTTGACGTTCAGCAACTTCCGGTACGTGTGGAGCGCCGCGCCGTTCCCGAGGTATTTCCTCAACACCTTCCTGCTGGTGTCGATGATCATCGTCGTGCAGTTCACGCTGTCGACGCTCGCCGGCTACGCGTTCGCGCGCTTCCGCTTTCCCGGCAAGAACCTGATGTTCGTGCTGGTGCTGCTGCAACTGATGATCATGCCGGATGTGCTGATCGTCGAGAACTACCAGACGCTGAGCAGGATGGGCCTGATCGATACGATCGTCGCGATCGGCATGCCCTACTTCGGCTCGGCGTTCGGCATCTTCCTGATGCGACAGACGTTCAAGGCCATCCCCAAGGAGCTCGACGACGCCGCGCGCATCGAAGGCGCCGGCACGATGCTGACGCTGCTCAAGGTCTACGTGCCGCTGGCAAAGCCCGTTTATTTGGCCTATGGACTCGTCTCGGTCAGCTACCACTGGAACAACTTCCTGTGGCCGCTGATCGTCACCAACTCGGTCAGCGCGCGACCGCTGACGGTCGGGCTGCAGATTTTCTCGTCGGGCGACCAGGGCATCGAATGGTCGATCATCACCGCGGCGACGCTGTTGAGCGCCGGACCGCTTCTCGTCGCGTTCCTGCTGTTCCAGCGGCAGTTCGTGCAGTCATTCCTCAGGGCGGGCATTCGCTAGCAAGCCGCCGAACGCGCTACCCGGAGCAGATCAAGAGTGAACAGCCAGAGTCCTGCCGTCAGCCACGTCGAATTCATGCGCGGCCTCTTCCACGAATACGCAGGCATCACGCTGCCGTTGCACGGCGTGATCGCTGCCGAGGACAAGGCCGATGGATCGTCGGTCACACGTGCCGATCGCGACGCGTCGACGCACGTGCTGAAGCGCCTCAACGGCTACACGCCCGATCACGGCGTGATCTCGGAGGAAGAACGCGTTTCCTACCGCCCCGAAGCACGCTGGCAATGGGCGGTCGATCCGCTCGACGGCACGGCGTCGTTCGCGCGCGGATTGCCGGTCTGGGGGCTGGGCCTCGGCCTGCTGGAGGACGCGGACCCCGTCGCCGGCTACCTGTATTTTCCGGTCGTGCGCCAGACGTTCACGTTCGAGAACGGCCTTGCGCTGCTCAACGGCGCGCCGATACCCGCGGCGCCCGACCACATCGCGCCCGACACGCGCAACGTGATGATCACGGCGATTCACGAATATGTCGACGTGCGCAGGATCGACGGCTTTCGATTGCACAATCTCGGCTCGACGCACTACCACCTGATGATGCTCGCCGCGGGACGATGCGACGCGATCATCGCCGGACCCTGCTTCCTGTGGGATGTCGCACCGGCGCTGCCATTCACGCGCGCACTCGGTCATGTCGAGCGCTATCTCGATGGATCGCCGCTGGAGCTCGACGCGCTCATGCAGCCACACTACGGATTTCCGGTGCGGCAACCGCTGCTGGTGGGACCTGCAGACGTCGTGGACCGGCTGCTGCGTTCGCTGAGCTGACACAGTTCGCCCAGGCTCCCGTGCCACATGGCACGCAGGTTCGGCAGATGTCCGATCGGCGGACCTATACTCACGCCCCGGCCTTCAGGATGTCGGCCATTGGTGAGGGGGAATATCGTGACCGAATTCGTTACGCGTGAGCCGCGGCTGTTGATCCCGGCGCTGAGGTCGTTTTATTCGAAGGTGAGGCCGCTGTCCTGGGTCATCATAAGAGTGACGGCGGGCCTGATGCTGATCCCGCACGGCTGGCCGAAAGTGCAAGCGGGAGTCGCCGCCACCGCGGCCACCGCGCTTGCGAAGCGCGGCATCCAGCCGGCCGAGCCGCTCGCCGTCGTGCTCATGACGCTCGAAACCGTCGGCGGGCTTTGCATCGCGTTCGGATTATTCACGCGCTTCTGGTCCGCTGCCGTCGCGATCGAGATGGCCGTCATCGCGTACCAGTACCTGCCGGCGGGCTTCGGATGGACCCATCCCGGCTACGAGTATCCGCTGATGTGGGCCCTCATCATGCTGGCGATCACGCTACGAGGCGGAGGTCCGTGGTCCATCGACCGAAAGTTAGGTTGGGAACTCTGAAGCGTCCCGCCGCCGGCGCAACGCGGCCAGCGCCAGCAGCGCGAGCAGCCCTCCAAGCGCGAATTCACTCGTAGGCGCGAGCGACGGCACAGGCTGCGGCGCAGCACTGGGCGCGGCGGCAAGCGGGGTCGCCTGATTCGACGCCGCAGACAACGCTCCGGCGCCGAAGGTGTTGTTCGCGCTCACGGTGCAACTGTAGGTGACTCCGTTCGTCAATCCAAAAACGGTGATCGGGCTAGCGGCGCCGGTCGCGGTGACCGATGCGCCGCCCGCGACCGGCACACAGGCCACCGTATAGAAGGTCACCGGGCTGCCGCCGTCGTTCGATGGCGGCGCGAATGCGACTCTGATCTGGTTGTCACCTGCGGTTGCGCTGCCGATTGTCGGAGGTCCGGGTGGTGTGCCGACCGCCCCGACGACAGTCACCATAAACGCCTGCGACGCCGCAGCCGGCGTATACAGCGACGAACCGGCGTAGCTTGCCGACAGCACGAGCAGTCCCGCTGTCGTCGGTGTGATGCTGCAGCTCGCCACGCCACTCGCATTGGTCGCTGCGTTGCACGATTGCGCGCCGAGCATCAAGTGGAGGGATGCGCCGGGGATCGCCGCGAGCGGGTTCAGCGTCGCATCGGCAAGCGATGCATGCAACGTCACCGATTGTCCGGCGACGCCTGCCGAGGGACTCGTGCTCAGATCGACGAAGGTCAGATGCTTGCCCGGCGCCCAGGTGACATGCGCAGGGTTGGACGTCAGCGTGGCGGCGCCGGCGACGGCGGTTGCCGTCACCGTGTCGGTTCCCGCGAGCGCGCCGACATAGGTGATCGTCGCGGCGCCACTTGCATCGGTCGTGGCGAGCCTGGGCTGGCCGTTGGCGCCACTGATCGTGAAGAGCACCGAAGTGCCGGCCGGCACGCTGACGTTCTTGAAGGTCGCCGTGAACGTCTGCGCGGTCCCCTGGGCGGGATTCGGCGTGACCGTCACCGGCGTCAATGCCAGCGTCGGACCGGGATTCGTCGGCACGAAGCCGCAGCCACCTGTACTCGGCGCGAGCTCGTAGATCGTGTCCTGACCGCTGGTGTAGAGGCAACCGTCGGGACCGATCGTACCGGAACCCGCGGACCCGGATGCGATGAGCAATGTCGGCGTAAAGGGTGAGGTCGTGATGTCGATCAGGTCAATGCCGCTGCTGTCGCAGACGATCAGCGATTTCGCGGCCCCGTTGCCTTGCGCTTCGCCCATCGTCAGGCAGAAGAACGACGAGATGCCGGCCAACGGAGTCATGCTTGCGGGCGACGACGTGTTCGTTCCCCCGATCTGCATGATCTGCCGGACGGTGTTATAGCCGGTCACTGCGAAGAGCGTGCCGTCGGGAGCGAACGCGAGCTGCCCGTTCGGTGTCGCCGGAAGCGTCGCGTACACGCTCAGCGTCGCAGTCCCGGCAGGGTCATGGATGCGCCACAGGGACGGATTGTCGGCGCCCGCGCCAAAGCATTCGTCGTCAAAGAACAAGTCTCCGCTCAAGGGATCGACCGCCAACCCATTGGGGCAGGTCAGGTTGGCGGCAACGACGCGAAGCTGCGCGCCCGTGGTCGGGTCGATTTCGACGATGTCGCCGGTGAAGAAATTGCCCGTTGTGGCGCCATGAGTCGCGTAGAGACGCCCATCCTTGCCGAAAGTGGGTTGCCCGAGCGTCAGGTTCAGGTTCGACAACGTGTGACCCACGGCCGCCCCACCCTCGAGCCCGAACTTGAACAGGTCGCCGGTCCGAAAATCCGCCACCAGCGCTGTGCCGGACGGCGTGAAGGTCGGATTCGACGCGCCGGCACAGCCTCCCCAGTTGACGTTGCCGAAGAAAAAGTTCTGCGCGAAGAAGCCGGTGGTCCACGGCGTGATCGTGAACCCCGATGCTGCGACCGGCGGGGCACCGATGCACGAAGTGCTTCCACCGGTGAAATTGACGGTTGCAGAGCCGGGAACCGGAAGGTCGCCATCGGTCTGGTCGACGGCGGTGTAGACCACTGTCTCGCTCACTCCGTCTGTCGCGGTGAACTGGATCTGTCCACTGAGATCGGTGACCGCGGGACTTGGCCCGGTAATGATCGAGTGCCCGGCCCCTTGCGAGATTGCAATGCTCTTGCCCGGCGTCGGCCTGCCCAGCGCATCCTGCAGCGTGACCGTGATGGTCGTCGTGCTAGCGCCATCCGAAGCGACGCTCGTGGGCGTGGCGTTGATGCCGGCGCTGACTGCTTCCGGAACGAGGAACTCGATGTCCGGCTTGTCCTGCAGGACCACGTTGTCCGTGGTGTCGGTCGCCGTGAAAGTCGCAGTTTCCTGCGTAAGGTTGGTGATGCTAAAGATCACCGATCCGTTATCTACCCGCGATGTCCCGCTCGTTGGACTGATGACAACGTCGCCGCCGGGGTTTGCACTGAGGGATATGGTCTTGCCGCTGACGATGTTGCCATTGCTGTCCGTAAGTCGGACAACCACGAAGCTTTGCGTCGCGCCGTCCGCGATCCCCGGCAATGGCAGGCCGAGCGTGTTGGGTGCGGAGAGCGCACTGTCCGCCGTGAACGCTTCAACGATCGATACCGTCGGATCGACGACGCCGGGAGTCTGGGCCGTCAACCGCGTATGCAGGCGCGACAAATTCGGGGATCCCAAGCCGACGTGCGCGAAATCGGTGCCCATCGATGCACCGTTGTGGAAGGCATCGGTATTGGCGAGCGGATAGACAAGCGGATTGAAGAAACCCAGGTTGCTGCCTTGCGTTTGGTTGAGCAGCGCAGCGAATGCCGCCCAAGAGGGTGTCGACTTGCTCGTGCCGCCGTAGAAGACACCGGAAGGACATCCACCCGCGCTGGCCTGGCAAATTTGTGCGCCTTTGTATGGATCGGCATTCGACGCGACGTCCGGCACCGAGCGCATGGCGGCGGTGAGACCGTCCTGGTAGGCCGGACGGGAAAAGAACGCACTGACGCCGTAGCCACCCTGGCCGCCGGGTGGAATGGACCCGCTGTTGTCCCACCACGTTTCGCTCTGATAGGTATGGCCGGGCCCCATGGTCAGCGACGTGCCGCCCACTGCGGTGATGTGCGGCGAATCCGCCGGGACATGCACGGTGGTGGCGCTTCCATCGAGGCACGTGCTGCCATGGTCGCCACTGCCGGTGAACGCACTGATTCCCGACGCCGCGGCGGTTTGCAGGATCGTGTCGATGCTTTGTGCGTCGGCGAGCGTCGTCTGGTCCTCGCAATACGCCCAACTGTTGCTGATGATCGTCACCCCGCCATTGACCATGGCGTTGAAGATGCTTTGGAAGCTGGTGCCGGAACCGGTGAACGGGCCGTCGTAGACAACGACTTTCGCGCCCGGCGCATTGCCGATGATCGTGTCGATGTCGAGCAGCACCTCGTCCTGGTTGGCACCGGCGCTTGCACCGCCGTTCACATGCACCCGCGATACGTTGCCCAGTATGCTTGGCGGCAAGCCCGCAATCGCGATGAAGTCGCTCACATCGGACGTCGCAAACGTATCGAAGGCGACGACGCCGACCTTCTGTCCCGTGCCATCCGCCCCCTGCCATGCGGGCGGTGGGGGATCCGCCTTCGTTTGCGTACCCATACCACTGGCCTGCCTGTCGATCATGCAGTCCCTGTAGAGCTTGTCCTTGAGCTCTTTCGAACTGGGCGCCCATACCTTGCCGTTCTTGTCCGTCAGGGAAAGGATGGCGCCGTTCTCGGCGCTGGCCCAGCAAAAGAGCGACTTAAGCGCGTCGCTGGTCGGCCGCGGCGCGGCGAGGTTCGACAGCCCGACCACAGCCTCCACGCGCTGCGCGATATTCGCGGGCAACGAAGGCTCGCCATCGTTGGCATGAAACGTCTTGCTGCCGATTCTATAGTCATTGACCTGCACCGCGAGCGCGCTGGCCGCGGCGCTGCGCGTGCCGTTGAGTGTCAGGGTCATGCGGTTGTCCGACCCTTCGGCCAGTGCGAAGCCGTGCGCTTCGAAATACCTGCGCACGCCGTCGTAGTCGTCCAGGCTCGGTCCGAAGCGGTCGGTGACTTCGTTGGGTGCCAGGAACTTGCGGAACGACGCAGACGCGGGGTCATAGACATCGCGAAGGTAAGCATCGAAACCCGCCGGATCGCTACGGCGAAGCACGACGGTGAGCGTCAGCTCGGGCTCCGCTGCCGCGTCCGCGGCTTGGGTCTTCTGCGCCGCCGCGACCACTGGCTGTGCCTGGGCGAGCGCGGGAAGTACGTGGCCGGCAAGCGTGACCCACCCGGCGGCTGCGCCGCCGGCGGGAGACGCGGCCGCGGGTGCGCCGCTCGCGGTGCACAAGCAAAGAGCCAGCGCAAGCGCGGCCGCGACCGTACCGTGTCGATTGACGTTTTTCACTGAGGCTCCCCTTGCCCGCGCCTCCGCGAAGCGCATGGGGCAACTTGCCACAGAAGAGCGACGGAATTGCGAAATCGGCCCGGTGCTAGCGTGACATCAACGTGACACTTTCCATCTGCAAGGTCACGATGTTGTCGGCTTCAAGTCAGGCGCTTGCTGTGGGCCATAGCGGCCGCAGGCCGTGTTTTTGCAGCAGGCGCGTGAACCGTAGATCGCCGCGCAGCGCCGCGAAAGTGCGGTCGAGCGGTGCGCATACGAAATTCATGTCGCGTTGGGTCGCGGCCTTGTTGAGCCAGAAAATCGCCTTCGCGGCGTCGCCGAGCCGACTGTGGATCATCGCAATCTGGTACGGAGGCAGGTGCACGCCGCGGCGATCACGGGTCAGTCGCGCCAGACGCTCCCTGGCTGAGTCGGAGCGTCCCCTCAGCGCGTCAACCTGCGCCAAACCCACCTCGCCGATGGTAAGTGTGGGGTACATGCGCAGCAATTCCTCGAACCGACGCTCTGCCTCATCCGCATCGTCCCCCCAAAGATGCGCGGTCGCGAGCAGCACCCGCGCGATCGCCTGACCGGGCTCGACCTGTAGCACGGAGGCGAACTCGCTGATTGCCTGCACGTCGTTTCCTGCGTAGAGCGCAACCAGCGCGTGATGGGTACGCAGCTTGATATCCAGCGGGTCGAGCTCGCGCGCAAACCGGAACTCGTTGTCGGCTTCAGCGAAGCGGGCGTTCATCGTCAACGCCCAGGCGTACGCGGCGTGAGTGTAGGGAAGGCTTGGCGCATTGCGGATGCCGCGCAGAAACGCAGGCTCTGCTTGCGCCCAGTCATGGTCGAAAGCGCATTGGATGAATCCGGACAGCGCATGCGCTTCGCCAAGCTCGGGATCGATCGCCAGAGCGCGCAACAACGCTTGGCGCGCGCCGGTGAGCAACCCGTTCGAAGGCGCGATGGTCATTCCGATCAAACTGACCAGCGCTCGTCCGAGCGCGCAGTGCGCCAGTGCAAAATCGGCATCGGCAGCGGTGGCCTCGCGCAACACATCGATCGCACGCCGATAGCCATCGATGGTCTCCAACCGCAACAGGTAGCGACCCGCGTTGTAGAGCTCCTGCGCCGCTACGCTACTCGACCGCCGCGAGGCAGGAAGGCCTGGCGTCGGTGCAGTGTTCGACGAATCGCCTTGCAGCAGGCGCAATTGCAGTCCGGCAACGATCGCTCGCGCAACGTGGTCCTGGAAGACTTCGTTGGCTTCGCCGGCCGCGGCCGCCATGGTTCGCGACCAGGCGTGGTAGCCATCGATGGCCCTTACCCATTGCGCGACGACCTTCAGGCCACCGCTCGCCCCGATCTGCACACTGCCTTCGAGCAGTGTCGCAACGCCGAGCGCCTGGCCGATGGTGCGCATGTCGGCGACAACGCCGCGAAAGCGAAACGCCGACGTGCGTGCGACGACTTTCACGCCAGGAAGGCGAGCGAGCGCGTCGGTGATCTCGTCCGAGAGCCCGTCACAAAAGCCGTTGAGCGCTGGATTGCCAGTGAAATTGAGAAAAGGCAAAACCGCGATCGACGGCAGCTTGGCGCCACCGTTCTGCAGTCGGCGCAGGAACTGCACCTGGTAGCTACCCACCGGCAGCTCGATTTCGACCGCCGCCCAGGCGCCTTCGCCGGCATAGTAGCGGGCCAGTCGTTGCCGCAAGCGTCGCACCATCACGCGCACGGCCGTGTCATGCGCGGAATCGAAATGGGAAGCGCTGCGCCCCAGCACTTCGATCGCCAACACGCTTTCCTTCAGGCGAAGGCCGTGACCCGCGCGCACTTGCTCAACCAGGTAGAGCAACAGATGCAGCTGTCGCGGCGAGCGCCTGAATGCATCACTTGCGGCGAGCCGCTCGAGCTCGACGTCAAGGAGTGCCTTCGGAATGTCGGCGCCGGCACGAGACATGGCTGCAACCGCAGGAGATGAAGCGACGATGCGGACGGTAGCACGGATGCAATGCGGGAGTGCAGCGTCGCCGTGGTGAATGGGGCGGGCTGCAATGTCGCGCCCGGCAAGCGCAAGGGTACAGGTCAAACCACCCGGGTGCCATCGCGACGCCTCGAACGTACCAGTTGCGCGATGTGCCGTTACGACGCCGCTTCGGCGACTTGCTGCCCCGTCGTCCGCGAGCGGGCGATGAAGGCGCGCGCACGCTCGGCGACGCGTTCGAGCTCCGACCGATGCGGCGCGATCTGCGCCTCGCGCTGCCGCCACTTGTCCGCTTGCGGTGGCGTGACCGTATAGCGCGACAGCGGCAATGTCGCCGGCAGAGGACGATCCCAGGCGAGATCGGCAAAGCGGCAGATATTGCGCACGCACGCCGCGGGATCAGCGAGGAATTCGCGATAGGTCAGCGAGTGCACGCGCGCCGGTGGCAGTGCCTCGAGATCGTCGAGCAACACCGTTTGGGTACGTTGCCATTGCGCGGCGGCGATCGCGGGCACGTCGGCACCGATCAGATCGCGCCATCCGGGTATGAGCAGGAACGACCACGGGGGCCCACGCCAGTCGGGCAGCCGGGCATACATGACGAAGCGCCCCGACTCCCAGCCCTCGATCATGCTGCTCACGTTTTCTTCCGGCTCGCGGTACAGGTAGATGAATCGTGCGTCCGCAAACGCCGCATCGAGGAATGGCACGCGCAACGCGTTCTTCGGCGTCTTCTCGAGCAGGCGCGGTGCGCCCTCAACGGGCGGGCGGCCGTCGCGATCGCGCAGCGCGGCGCGAAATCGCTGGTGGAGTTCGTCGACGACGGCCGGTTTCGCGTCGCTCGCCTCGGCGCGGTTCGACTGCGGACCCTGTGGCGACGGACGCAGTGCCGCGATGTTTTCGAGCACGTCGTGGCTCTCGCCGCCGACCGTAAACAGGTTCGGCGCGCCTGCCAGCGTCTCGAACAAAAGCGTGCTGCCGGCGCGCGGTGTCGAGACGATAATCAGCGGGCGGACGAGCCGCGCAGGCGGCGGCGCCGGTTGTGTCCTAAACAGCGTCTGCACGCCCCACTGCACCGACACTTTGGGCGATGCCTGCGGCTTGCTCTGGGCGAGATCGGGAATCTGCGCGGCATCGGCGACACGCGGCGCCGCATTCGCTCCCGCCGCGGTGCCTTTCGTCGCGGCAAGGTCGGTGCTCATCAGTGCTGGCGCCAGCGACAGCTTCAAAACGCTCGCCAGATCCATCTTGTTCGGCAGCATGATGCGGTTGGCGTGCGCGTCGGCAATCCCGAGGACGCGCTCGCGCAGCCGCGTGTAATGCGGCCAGCCGTCCGCTTGGTCGCCGAATTGCGCCCACAGCGCGCGCCAGTCGCGAAACACCTGCTCGACGAGCCCGTCGATCGCGGCGATCGCGCCGGGCGACGCATCGCCCGCGCGCGCGTCGGTGAGCCAGCGTGACCAAAGGCTCGCCATTTCCGCAGGCTCCATGATCACTGGATAGTTGTGACGCTCGAAGCGCAGCTGTGCCTTCGCGTCCGCGCGGTAAGCAACGATGGCCGGAACCTGCGTCGGATCGCCGCCGGCTTCCACACGTCGCCAGAATTGCGCGCTGCCGACCGTATCAATGACCAGGTGCGTACGCTGCGCGGAATTGGGATTGAGCACGTTGTGCACGCGCCAGGTGTCGAATATCCAGCACTCACCTGCCGACATGTGGGTTGTCGCATCGCCGCAGATGAACTCCACTTCGGCAAACGTAACCACGGGAATGTGCACGCGCACGCGCTGCTGCCAGTAGTAACTCAGGTCGACGTGCGGTGTGGCCTCGGCGCGCGCGTCGAGGCGCATCAGGCGACTGCGTCCGAGCGTGACGCCGAGCGCTTCCATCACCTGCATCACATAGGGACAGCGCGCGAGATGCGGCGTCGGCTGCATCGGACCCGAAACACCGTCATCGAGCGGATTGCCGTTGCGCGCGATGTACGGCAGCGCCGAATTTCCCGGGTGCCCCTGCGGATGCGGCCGCCACTCTGCGGCGGTGAATTGCGCGACCTCGATCGCCAATCGCGCAGCATCGAACTGCAGTGGGAGTTTGAAGAACGGAGCAGACAGTTGCATGCGCGCAGCGGTACGACGACGGAGCGGGCATTCTAGCGTCCCCGGGCCGCGGTCGGTAGCTACTGTTGCGGATTTCGAGCCATGCCTATCGCGGTGGATCGGCATCCGCGGCCGTGGCGCCGGGCATGCGCACGGCGATCTTGCCGACATGTGCACCGGCTTCCCTGCTATCGCAGACGCACCGGATGTGAGTCAGATGGTCGCAATGGCGCGGCCGTGATGGCGCGGCACTGGACGCTATTTTCGGACTCGTAGTGCCGCCGCGACCGAATGCGCGATGTTGCTGCTAGCCACGATGAGGGATTGCAGCATGCGCTGTGTTGGCGATCCTATGCTTTGCGGTCGGGTTTGCCGCTTTCGATCAGGTGATCCAGGTGCGTGATGCGGTTGTTCGCGAGCAACCGGCGGAATTCAATCTGCCCCGCCTTCTCCGATGCCTGCAATTGCCCGAGATCCGCTTCGTAGGCCGGAGTGCGACTCAGTCGAAATACCTTGTCGAGATCCTCGCCCGGCGTCACTTGCCGCGGACTCGAGTCTCGGTCGTAGTGCCGCAGAAGCAGTTGCAGCGCCAACTCGGTACTGGGCTGCCGGTCGCAGAGATCAAAGGAAATGTGGAGCGAGCATGGCGACAGGGTTTCGACGCGGTGCGGTGTGAAATTTCGTAGATACAGCACGTCGCCCGGTCGCATCACGACTTCCGTTTCCATCGGGCCCATCTCGGCGTCGCTCAGATCGGTCAAGCTGATACGACGCGGCGCTTGCCGCCGATAGAGGCGCCAGCGCTTTTCGCCGGCAAGATGAATGACCAGCACATCGTCGGTATCCAGGTGACCGCGATACGCTTCGTCGCCGCGCTGCGAGAAGAACGCTGTCGCATTGCAGAACGTGGCTGCGTGAGCGCGATCGAGCGAACTCGCCAGCGCATTGATGTCGGGCTCGAGTATGTCGAGTCCCTCGAGGACACAAGCCGCCCCCTGCTCCAGATATTGCTGCAGCACGCGGTGGTCGACGAATTCGATCTTCCGCCTCTGGACGAGTTTGTAGAGGCGCGCGTCGGCGAGGTCGACGGCCTTGCCCGCCTGGAACAGGTTCAGGTAGTTGAGGTCGAGCAGCGGATCGTTGAGGTGGCGGCGCAGATGCTCGAGTGAAAACAGGCGCTGGTCGGGAACGAGATTTGCACGGTGAACATGAGTAGCCTCGGGCGGCGCGCCGAGACCTTCCTGGAAATAGAAGTCGCGAATGCGGCGCTGAACGGGCGAAAGTTCCGTCATGGATTGTCGAACCACCGGCCTTCTAGGCGAATTTCGCTGCAAGCCGCGCTGAAAATTTGGCGATGTCGACCACCACTCGGCCGTGGCTTCCGCGACCAATTTCCTCCGTGCCGTCCATTGCACTAACGCGGAACTCGACTTGACGGCCATCGGTACCGGTGACTTCCGCGCGTGCGACGATACGGCGGCCCAGCGGAGTAGGCGCAAGATGGACGACGTCGACGCGCGTGCCTACCGCGGTCTCGCCTGACTCGAAGTACGGCTTGAGCGCTTCCAGCGCGGCATTCTCCATCGCCATGATCATCACGGGCGTCGCCAACACTGCAGGCAACATTGCATCCTTGAATCGATTGGCAAGGTGCTCGGGCGACACCACCAGTGCGTACGAGCCGCAAGCGCCGTCAGGGATGGTACGCATGGGTTATCCGAAAAAGGTACAGATCGACAGAAAGTATATGCGAAGAGCCAGGGACTAGCGTGCCATCCACAACTCCGCAAAGGGTGGGCATGCGTATCACGCGTGCGGCCATCCGTCTGGTCCTAACGGCAAAGCCGCAACCGCAACATCGCTCCGCGGTGGTGAAACTTTGCAGCGATATGCCGCGGTTGTTTCGCGCCGCGGCGTTTCGCGATCTAGACGGAACGACACTCGTGCGTGACGGCGTTCGCGGCGGACGCCGAGGATCGGTTGTTCGGATTTTCGCGACCCAAAGGCCCGCATTCGTCTCGAGAGGCAGGCCGGGAAAATAACTACGGTTGGCCTACGTGTCAACAAATGAAAAGGGCTCACATCGCTGCAAGCCCTTGGTGTTGCTGGCGCGCCCGGCAGGATTCTAACCCACGACCCCCTGGTGCGTAGGCGGATTTCTATAAAATGGACGACGGGAACTCAATAACTTGCAATGCTTGCCCCCTTCAGATCAGCCTCACCCAGTCACAATTTGGTCACACCACGGCCGGCTAGGACACAGCTTCGCTTACGGAAGAGGAGGCGAAGCGCTAGATCGCGTCTACCCAGATGGAGTCTCTGCTTGTGCTTGCGCTCGCAACGGAGTGTCGTGCAGGCGATATCACCGGTCTGGAATGGCATCGTTCGAACCCGCTCGGTACCCCGCAAGTTGTGCGCGGTAGCCGCTTGCGGTCCTCAGGGGGTTGGCGAGCCGCATCGCCGCCGATGCGATTCCGTCTCCCTTATCTCGAAGCCAATGCGCTGCGCGTCAGGCCGGATGCAGTCGACGCGGATTCCAGAAACGTCGTGCGCGGTCCACGCCGTGCGACGCCCAGGGCGATCAACGCCGCAGCTACCAGATCGATGTACGAACGCCCTGCTCGCGTGAGCGTTGCGCCACGTAGAACCACGATGACAGTTGCGAGACGAAAACAGTCTCATCCTTCACGTTCCTGTGATTCTATTCACCGAAGACGATAGGTTGAACTCCGTATCTTCCCCTTTCCCTTCGGTCGATCGCCGACGCTATTTCTGATAGGCCAATATTTACCAGCATGAATGCGATCGCGGCGATACCCTGGGCTTGCAGCAACGATCGACTGTAGTACGCACCCAACACCGTTGCAGCGCGAAGCAGATCAAAGTAACTACCGAGCACGAATGCCAAGGTGGTGCCTTTGAACACAATCACCATCTGGCTCACGAGTGCGGGACTCATCAAGCGCAATGCCTGCGGCAGAAGAATCAGCCACATGCTCTGGAGACCGGAAAATCCGAGCGCTGCGGCGGCTTCGGACTCACCGCGCGGCAAAGCCAGGACGCCGGCCCGAACCAATTCTGCCACTGCAGCCGTGTTGTAGAGCGATAACGCGATAACCAGAAACCAGAAGGCAGAAAGGTCCAATCCCCAAGAGGGCAGGACCAATGACGTGAAGAACAGCAACAGCAGAACAGGAATACCGTTGAAGACATCGGTGAACACGCGGCAAGGTTGACGGACACGCCTTCGTTTCGAAAGCAGTCCCCATCCCAGCAAGCAGCCTGCGCACATGGACAGCAACATGCCTACAACGGCTGCCCTCACGTTGTTGAACAGGCCAAGTGCAAGTTGTCGCCAAACGCCCCATTGAGCAAACGGATTCCAGGCAGCAGCATCGAATGCGCCGTGCTGGATCAATGTATGTATGGCGAGGTACGCCGCACAAACCAGGACTACGCAGGCAACGATCTCGATTGCACGATTGCGCCGCTGGGCAATGGGTCCGGGTTTCTCGAAGAGCTGCGCCCTGCTCATTTGCTGAAAGCGACACTGTGTTCAAGCCGGGATACCAGGCGCTTGAGGATGAGACACATGACGACGTAGGTCAGCGCGGCCCCGCCGAGTACCGTAAACGCCTGCACTTCCCTGATTGCAATCTCGTCCGCAACGAAGGTCAATTCGGCGACCCCGACTACGGCGGCGACCGAAGTGTTCTTCACCAGGAGAACCAACACGTTGCCCATCGGCTGGACCACCGCTGCAAAGGCCTGGGGCAGCACGATATGGCGCATCGTCTCGAACTGGGTAAATCCCAACGACCGACTCGCCTCGAGTTCCCCCAGCGCCACCGTATTCAGGCCGGATCTGAGGGTCTCGCAGACAAACGAAGCGTGATACGCGATCAGAACGATCACGGCCGAATCGAACAACGAAAACTTGATTCCGAGCAGGGGAAACCCGAACGCGAACAATACCATTTGAACCGGGATCGGGATGTTGCGAAAGATGAGGATGTACGCATCGGCGACCCCCCGTGCTGTACGAATGGGGCTCGAATGCATGATCGCGAGCGCAGAGCCGAGTATCAGGGCGCCGACCCCGCCCAGTGCCACGAGCGCCAGGGTGTATGCGACACCCCACGCGAACTCAGCCAGAAATGGCAGCAGGAACGACACGGCTATGTCCCTGGGATGCTTCGATGACCGCGCTTCACGTCAGTACAAAATGGGCGGCGGCTGCACGTTGCCGGGCATTACCGTGCCAAGCGTGCTGTCGTACATTTTCTTCCATTCACCATTGGCGAAGATCTTCCTCAGATATGCATCGAGATAGTCATGGAGCGCCTTGTCGCCCTTTGGCAAGCCGATGGAGTCGTTGTCCGAGGATACCTTCCCCGTTTCCTCCAGCAGCTCCGTCGCTGCAAGCCGGAATTTCCCCGGATTCTGGCTCATCTGCCCCATCAAGATACTTTGAGTCGTCGTAACGCCATCGACGCGCTTTTGGTCGAGCGCCTCCATGCATTGTGTCATCGAAGTCAATACCAGCAATTTTGCCTTAGGGGCATTAAGGGGAACTTTGGTCTGCGACCCGGAGCCCTTGGTAACGCAGATATTCTTGCCATTGAGGTCCGCCACCGTGTTGATGGATTTGTCATTTTTATCCACCATGGTACCGATCGGACTCATAAGATACGGTCCGGCGAAGTCGACCGCCTTCTCGCGCGCCGAATTCGGCGGGTAGGTTGCGATGACGATGTCGACCTTGTGCTGCTGCAGGAACGCCTCGCGGTTGCCGCTGTTGACTTCCACGAATTCAATATTGTCCACGCTACCGGTCAGATCCTTGGCGATACCCCGGGCAAGCTGAATGTCCATTCCTTCCAGTTCGCCATTGACGGGGTTTTTGAGCCCGAATAGCGGGAAATCGAATTTGACGCCGACGATGATCTTTCCGCGTTCCTGGATCTTGGCCATTGACGTTCCCGCCGGGTAGGCCTTGACTGCATCGGCGGCGAAACACGGGCCGATGCCCAGCGCGAGCACGGCGGCGACGGCCAGTGGCAGGATGATTCGTGAACGCTTCATGGATTTCATGCTCGATGCTCCTCATATCTGCCTGATTGCGAAAGTGCGAAGCTGTCTTCGCTCGAGAACAACGGGATATCGTCAACCTTTCAACGCACAGACGCGAGGAAGCTGCGAACCCGTTCGTTTTTTGGCGCGGCAAAGAACGTTTCCCGGTCGGCGAGCTCGATGATCGTTCCGGCATCCATGAAGGCTACCCGGTCTGCGCATGCTTTGGCGAACGATATTTCGTGCGTGACTACGATCATGGTGATGCCTTGTTCCGCCAACTGTTGCATGGTTTTCAGAACCTCTTGAGTCGATTCCGGATCAAGAGCCGAAGTGGGCTCGTCGAAGAGAATGACTTTGGGATCCATCGCGAGCGCCCGAGCGATTGCCGCGCGCTGGCGTTGTCCACCTGAGAGCTGCGCCGGCATCGAATCCGCCTTCGAGCGGATTCCGACCATGTCGAGCAGGCGATACGCTCGGGCTTCGGCCGTGGTCCTGTCCTGTCCACGAATTTTTCGCGGCGCCAGCGTCACGTTTTCAAGAACGGTCTTGTGCGAGAACAGATTGAACGCCTGAAACACCATTCCAATCTCGGCGCGAAACTGGTACAGCGCCTTTCCTTCGACGGGCTGCTGCTCGCCGGCGACAAATATCGATCCCTTGTCGATGATTTCCAGTCTGTTGATCGATCGACATAGCGTGGACTTGCCGGACCCCGAAGGACCGATGATCACCACCACTTCACCTCGTCCGACCGACAGATTGATGTCCTGCAGTGCAACCAGTTCGCCGAAGTATTTCCATACCCCTCGAAGCTCTACGACGGTCTCCCTGTCCGAGCCGCTCACTGGCTCACCCGTGTTGGGGCACACGGTACGCCGCTTAGATCGTTCTCCACGTCAACCAGTTTGCGCAGAATCAATTTGCACCTTCATTGCGAGAGTGAAAGACGAGTTTGCCAGCGCATGAACCGCGGTTCAACTGCAACTGCGGCAAAACGCGCATTGCTGACGTTCGGCACGGAGATGCTCGGCTTCTGAACTTGGTCTCAGCGCCCAGACCATCGGTAGCGTAATCAGCGAACCCGACGCGTCGCCCCTCCGCCGCCGTGCGCGCAGTAGCGGAATTGATCCGAACGCTAGTTGTGATTTCTACATCGTTGTTCAGCGAACTGGGCGCCGTTCTCGCGCGAACCTCGAACGCGGTGGACCAACGGCGGCGTCGAGCTGATGGCGCTGAATCACTCGTTGTCGGAGCAAGATGTCGCCACGCAAGACGACTCTCTAGTTGTGACCCAGCGCGTGGATGAATGAAAACCGCGTCCAAGTCCTTGAAAGGATTGCGCGTGCACGAGGACAGTGTACGAGGCGCTGGCAAATGAGCTGCGGCCAAGGACACAATTTGGTCACAAAAAAAAGGAAACAAAAAGGGCCCGCATTGCTGCAAGCCCCTGATTTTCTGGCGCGCCCGGCAGGATTCGAACCCACGACCCCCTGGTTCGTAG
>JBDTWY010000059.1:0-17177 GCA_040006455.1 Betaproteobacteria bacterium
TCTTCGCCTGCTTGCCGATGAACATCACGCGCGACAGCACCAGCGTGTAGTCCTTGGGAAGCACGACGCCGAGCGACGGGTCTTTCTTGGCGCGCACCAGCGCGTACGATCCCAGCACGTTGTAGCCCAGCAGATGCTCGCCCGACGACACCTTCTCCAGCATGTTGCCGGTGCTCGCGTAGACGCGGTAGCTCGCCTTGCCGAACGCCTTCTCGAGGCCCTTCATGTCGGAAAAATACTTCGCGTCCTGCACGACGAACATGAAGCCGACGCCGCTCTTCTCGATGTCGTAGGTCGTGACCTTGCCCTTGTACTTGTCGGTCTTGGTGTCGAGCAGCTTGACGAACGCGGCGTGGTCCTGCGGTATTTCGTCACCGGTGACGAGGCGCTTGTTGTAGATGAACACCGCAGGCTCGTAGGTCGTGCCCCAGGCTTCACCCTTGTACACCGCCCACTTCGGCAGCTTGGACGCTTCCGGCGACGCGTAGGCGAGCGCATGGCCTTCGTCGACCAGCTTGACCTGCAGGTCCATCGCCGAGCTCCACATCACATCGGCAGAACCTTGGCCCGACGCCGCCTCGGCGATGAAGCGGTTGTACATCTCGGTCGAGTTCATGTCGTTGTACTCGACCTTGATGCCGGGATAGGCAGCCTCGAAATCCTTGATCAGCGGCTGCGCGGCCTTGGTGTCGAGCGCACTGTAGATCACGACCTTGCCTTCCTTCTTGGCAGCGGCAATGGTCTGCGCATAGTCGGCCGGGTAGCCCGCAGGCACCGTTTGCGCCAGCGTGGTACCGGCGACGAGCGTCGCTCCGGCCAATAGCGCGGTGATCAGGTTCTTCTGCATCATTTGAGTTTGCCTCCGGAAAATGGTGGTCGGCGACGTCGGCCGGTCATGAGCAGCGATTATAGGGGCCAGCGATTATAGGGGCTTATGCCGCGCATACGCTTGTCGACGACCGCAATCACGGAGCCCGCGGCGAATCGGCATGCGGACGTCGCGCGAGTGTGGCCGGATACAAGCGATCGAGCGTCTCCCAGGCGGCATCATGCAGCAGGTCGTGCAGCCCGTTGGTGATGACCGCCGCGTCGCACGCGGGCTCGCGTTTCGACCACAGCATCGCCAGTCGATCACGTCGCGCATCGACGATCTGCGCGACGAGGGCCGGCCAGAAGGGCGGATATTCGCCTTCGGCCCATTCCCCGCGGCCGCGACCGTAGTGCGCGACGGCGAGATAACGCAGCAATGCCGAGGTCACGAGTCCCGAGAGGAACGCATCGTCCCAGCGCAACGCGGTGCCGGACTTGCCGCGCGCGAGGTTCATCCCGCGCGCGATGCCTGCGCCGCCCAATGCGCCGAGCACCGCGCCGGCCAACATTCCGGCGCCGAACGTGAGACCGCCGGCGGCAAGGTCGGCGGCGAGTCCGGTGAGCGCGCCGGACACCGCGCCGCCCATCAATGCAGCCTTGCTTTCGCTCATCGGCGCATCGAGCGTGACACCGGTGGCGAGGCGCGCGAGTACGTCGCCACCGGCACGGCCGTCGAGTTCGTAGAGCGCGATCAACTGGTCGGTGCTCGAGCGCAGGGAATTATCGAGGCGCTTCGCCAGTTCGGCCGACGCGCGTGCCTTCGCGCGTTTCGCCGGGTCGTTGCCCATACCGAGGCTGCGACCGATATCGCGCAGCGCGCCGCCCGCATTCGCATTGGCGAGCGGCTGGCGGTCGCAGGCTGCGGCGGCGATCGGCACGGCGAGTGCCTCCATCGCCTGGTCGAACTGCGCGAGCCGCCTCGCCTGCCAGGCGTCAGTGAGGCGCGCGTTCAATGCACGCCGTGTTTCGGGCAGCGCATCGCCGACGAGGTCGAGCAGCGCGATCTCCTGCACCCAGCAGCGCGTGAACGCGTCGAGCGTCGCAACCGCACGGATGATCGCGCGCGGACCCAGGGCGTCGCGCCATACCGCTTCCTGCGCCGCTTCCTCGTCGCGTTGACGCGGTGGACCCGTCTGGTTGATCAGCACGATCACCGGCTTGCCGATCCACTCGAGAATGTCGAGTTCCGGCGCGAGGTATCCCGCGTCTGCCGGCGCCTCCGACGCATTGACGAGATAAAGCACGACGTCGGCCTGGTCACGCACGTTGCGCACCGCTTGCTGTGACAGAAAAAGGGTGCGATCGCGAAAGCGGTCCCACACTTGCGACAGCAACCAGCCGATCGGATTGCCCTGCTGCGCAAGTCTTCGCACGAGCCGCGCGCTGTCGCCGAAACCGGGCGTGTCCCATAGCAGCATCGACTCGCCATCCTGTGTTTCGATCAGCGGATAGGCGGTGGACTCCTGCGTGACGTGCTGCGCGTCACGCACCGATCCGACGTCGCGACCGACGAGCGTGCGCGCAAGCGTGGTCTTGCCCGCGTTGGTGTGCGAGATCAGCGACAGTGCAATCGTCGACTGACGATCCGGCCTGCCTTGGTCGCGCGGCTCACCCGGCATCGTTCGCCATCGCCCGGTCGAATGATTGCTCGATTCCCGCGAGATCGGGCGCCGACAGGTCCGCGAACACGACGGGCACGCGCGCTTGTTCGCCCAGCCGCTGCCACGCCGCACGCCGATCGGTGATGCGCGACGGCTCGTTGCGCCATCGCGCCGACCATGAACCTTCGTCGATCAATGCTACAAGCACGTTCACGCCGCCATTGCTGGCGGCCAGCGCCTGCAGGAATGCGCCCTGCACCTCGCGCTCGGGTGTCGCGCTGGAATTGAACAAGGCCACGAGCGCGCTGCCGGTCGCGGTCGTCGCATCATGGGCGACGGCGAATTCGTCACCATAGGCGACGGGCGCTGACACGATCATCGCCGCGCTGCCGCCGAACGTGCGCGCGACGATGGACTCGAGGCCTGCCAGCGCATCCGCTGATGGCGTGTAGCTGAACGGGATCACGCGCACGCGCGACGGCCCGCCGCTAAAACCTCGCAACAGCCGCTGGAAATACGGCTCGGCGAGCGGCAGCGGCAAACGCGCGGCACGATGGCGCTCGACCATGCCGGCGAGCAGCGCCAGCAGAAGGCGCGGCGCAAGCACGATAACCGCAACCGTCGCGGCCATCAGGTGGATCCAAAGTGCCGCAATCGCGCCCGCCGGCGCGCGGATCGCCGCGACCGCATCGACATCGGGGACGGGAATCCCGATCAGCAGCGAACCCGGCGCGTACGCGAAGGCGACGATCGCGTGCACCGTGGGCGCTTCGAGGAACGTGCTCTGCCAGCTCGCGCGGTATTCGAGCCCGAGACCGCGCAGGTACAGGCCCGCGATCACGCCCGCACTGAGCGTGGCGGCAGCGAAGTGCAGGATGCGTGCGGCACGGGAACCGTAGAGCGGGGCGGACCGCTGTGCCCAGTCGGCGACGAATGCGCTGAGCGCGTCGCGCATGGCAGCGCCGCCGATCCGCCGCGGGCGCGCGCTGCCGCCCGCGACGAATGCGACCGCGCGGCGCAATGGCCCATCGGTCGTATCGTCGCCATAGCGCACGATGTAGCGGGTGACCATGACCACGTACACCGCAAGGTTCCAGGCCAGCAGTCCCAGCACCGGCGGCGCGAGGATGTTGATCTGCTGCGCGCGCGCGACCTGATCGAGAAACACGCCGAGCGCGAAGGCGATCGCCACGATGGCGCCACCGACCCACGGACGCCACCGCAGCGCACGCAGCGTGCGCAGCAGCGCCGGCTGCCGCGCACCGAGCTTGTCGACGACGAGCGCGGCACGGCGCTCGACGAATGACTCGGGCGCCGCATCCGCGCCGACGACTTCGGCGGCGGCCCGGCTCGCCCATGCGCGATCGTCGTCGCTCCACAGCGTGCGCGCGCCATCCGCTGTTTCGATCGCCCGGACCGCGATGACCTTCAGCGAGGAGGATTCGTCCATGCCGCGAGGATTTTACGCGGATGATTGCCGAACCTGTCGTTCCGGGTCCAAGCGTGACGGGGGATGGGGTGGTCGGGGTGAGAGGATTAGGACCTCCAGCCTCTACGTCCCGAACGTAGCGTTTACTCCTATAAAATTCAACCTGATACAGTAAAAATCCAGCGATTACGTGTTCGCGATACGCCGCGAAATGTCGCAATATTGGAGATTGCTGGCACGGTGCTGGCACGGAAGATCAGATGGTGACGCGCCGTCGCATCAAACTAAATCCAGACGCAATCAAAAAGGCGCGTCCTCGAGGCAAGCGTTACCGGCTATGGGACACAGCCGTACCGGGTCTGTTCGTCTCCATCGCATCTACCGGCGTTAAATCATTTAACGTCCAATGGTCGCGCTGGAACTCGAAGTCGATCGGCAAATTCCCAAGCATGACATTGGAGACGGCGCGAAAGCAGAGGTGGCTCGGGGAAATGAGACTCGCGTTTAAATGAACGACCTGCTTGAATGGGCGAGGATATTGCCCGCAAAGGAGCAGTGCAATGAGAAGGCCGAGACGGAATCACACGGCGGCGTTCATGGCGAAGGTAGCCTTGGCAGCGTTGAAGGGCGATAAGACGCTGGCGGAGGTGTCCGAGAAGTACGACGTGCACGGTAGCCAGATTGTGCAATGGAAGACGCAGCTGCTGGAGGGAGCCGTCGGCGTGTTCCTGACGCCGGGCGAGAAGCGCGGCGCGGAACAGGGTCCGAGTACCAAGGAGATGCAAGCCAAGATTGGGCAACTTGCATTGGAAGTTGATTTTTTGGAAGTCGCGCTCGGTCGCGTGGGCGATGCGAGCGCAAAGCGATGATCTTCAAGACCCATCTGCTGTCGGTGAAACGGCAAGCGGAGTTACTGAAGATCGCGCGCGCCAACGTGTACTACCTGCCGACGGCCACGTCCGAGAAGGATGTGGCGCTGATGCGTGCCATCGACGAGCTGCATCTGGAATATCCATTCCTGGGGGCACGGCAGTTATCCAGGATGCTCGCCGGGAAGGCCATCCACCGGCCGGCCGCCTGCATGTAGGCACGCTGATGGCCAAGATGGGCATCACGGCGCTGTACCGCAAACCCAATACCAGCGAGCGCCATCCGGCCCACAAAATCTACCCGTACCTGCTACGCAATCTCGCCATCGAGCGCGCGAACCAGGTCTGGGCGATGGACATCACGTATTTGCCCATGCAACGTGGTTTCATCTACTTGGCTGCGGTCATCGATTGGGCCACCCGGCGCGTGCTGGCCTGGCGCGTGCCGAACACGCTGACGGCCGATTTCTGTGTCGAGGCCGTCGAGGAAGCCATTGCCCGTTACGGCAAACCGGAAATCTTCAACACAGATCAGGGATCGCAATTCACCAGCGATGATTTCACGACCATGCTGCACGGCCATGGAATCGCCATCAGCATGGACGGCCGCGGCTGCTGGCGCGACAACGTTTTCGTGGAACGGCTGTGGCGCTCAATCAAGTACGAAGAGGTTTACTGCATGCCTACGAAAGTGTCAGTGCGGCCAAGGCAGGCATCGAACGATACCTGGATTTCTACAATCGTCGCCGACCGCACACCGCGCTGGGGAACCGACCGCCCGACGAGGCATACTTCACCCAACTACCGCTAAAGAACGCAGCCTGAACGAGATTCTGGGACTCCGCCGGCCACCCGCCGGCGGAATCCCGCCATCGCAGGTAATTCACTTTCGAAACGCGAAAAATCTGTCTTAATTAACCGAGCCACCTCTCTACCCCCAGTAGTCGCGTAGCGTCGGCGACGCCAAAACCAAGCAGCGCATCGAAAATCCCGATAGCGTCACGGGCATCCAGACCAGCACGGTGAACATGCTATCTGCAACGCGGAAAGCGCGGCTGCCAAGCGCGCGTACTTGCCGATGACGATGGCCAATGCCGCATTGGACACCGAGATCAAATAGACGCGGAAGCTACTAAATCTGCTGTCGCAGTAATGAATCCTTTCCCATCCTTTCGATCCCCGGACTGGGAGAATCAAAATATAGCTTCCCAAACGGCTGTACGTCCCGCGAAGATGCGGCACGGGAATTGAATGCTGTTGCGAGTTGCCGATGATTGCCTGCGTATTCCGTTTGGTCAAAGATTCGCGGCAATGCAGAAGCATGTCGAAATACCGCGGTATTCAACTTCTCCGATCATCTGAACGGCTCGCGCCGCAAGGCGACGACGAATGCCTCCTTTTGCCATGAAATTGCCAAACCTCGCCGTAGTTGCTGCCAACACACTCAAGTCTGTCGCGCGGATCACCACCATCCTCTGCATCGCCGCGGCTGCTTCGCCGACATTGGCGGCCACTGCCGACCTGGTGATCAATATCGACGATTCTCCGGATCCGGGTCCGGCGGGTGGCGTCTTCACCTACACGGTTCGCGTGGACAACAACGGGCCGGATGCGACGACCGGCGTCACATTGACCGACACGCTGCCAGCGAGCGCCTCGTTCGTCAGCGCCGTGCCGACCCAAGGCAGCTGCACCTACGCCGCGCCGACGGTCACTTGCGGGCTGGGAAGCCTTACGGCGCCGAATCCAACCACGGCCAACGCGACCGTCGTCATCAAGGTGACGCTGCCAATCAGCGGGGTCTATACCAGCACGTTCAGTGCAACTTCCGCCAACACCGATCCGAACACCTCCAATAACCTCAACATCCCCGAAGACACCACGGTGCGCGACGCCGCCGACATGTCGCTTGCCGTCGTAGGTCCGGGCGCCGCGGTGGCCGCAGGCGCGGCCTACACCTACCAGTTGACCGCGAGCAATGGCGGTCCCAACGACCTCGACGCGGACGCCACGCGCACGATCACGTTCGACGTGCCGTCTGGAGCGTGCGTCACCAGCAAGCCGAGCGGCAGCGGCTGGACCTGCGCGGGGCCGTCCGTGTATCCGGCGTGCGGCGGCACCATCACCTGTTCACGCACCGGCGCGTTGCTCGCCGGCAACAGCGATCCGGTCCTGGGGGTCAGCGCGGCCGCCAACGTCGCGGGCACCATCTCCGCCGAATTCGACGTTGAATCATCCTTGCTCGATGGCAACCTCGCCAACAACACCGCCGTCGCTGATGTGGTCGTGAGCGGGGGATCGTCCGACATCTCGATCAAAAAAACCGCATCGCCGACCACGGTTGCCGAAAACGGCAACGTCACCTACACGCTGACGCCGCATCTCAATGGTGGCGAGAAACCCGGCACGCTGGCCAATCACATCATCACCATCACGGACGTATTGCCTGCCGGCCTGACGTTCATGTCCGTCACACCGCAGGGATCCTGGACGTGCGCATACGACGTGCCGACAACGACGCTGACCTGCTCGATGCCGGGGCCGTACACCGGAGCCAATTACACCGACATGCCAGCCATCACCGTGGTGGCGACGGTAGCCAGCACCGGATCAATCGCCAACTCGGCGACGATCGGCGCACCGGAATCCGATCCGGTGCCAGCGAACAACACAGGTTCGGTCACCATCACCGGCAGCAACAGCGCCGATCTGAGGGTGACGAAGTCGGTGTCGCTGGCGACGGTGGTTCCGGGGTCGTCGCAGCCGTTCGTGTTCACAATCACGCCGCGCAACAACGGGCCCCTGGCGATGGTGGCCGGCCAGGTGGTCACCATCACCGACAACTTGCCAGCTGGTTTCACGGTGACGACGCAGCCCTCGGGCACCAACTGGACTTGCGACACGCTGACGCTGCCTGCCGTCGGTCCGTTCATCTTCACGTGCACCCGGACGCTGACTGCCACCTTCAATGCCAATACAAATTTCAATACGATCACTTTCTCAGCCTACGCCAGCACGACGGGCGATCTGACTAACCAGGCCTGTGGCGTACTGGCGGGCGCCGGCCCGGTTGACGATGTCCCTGCCAATGACTGCGGCCCGGCCACGGTGAAATCGACGACGACATCCGCCAATCTCAACATCCAGAAGGTGGGTCCGGGCGTCGCCGTCAACGCGGGCGACGACCTGACCTATACGATCACCGTCGGCAATGCCGGCCCGGATACTGCGACCAATGTCGTCGTGACCGACGTGCTGGCGAGCCTGATTCCGGCCAATGGTCTGGTTTCCGCGAGTGTTTCGAGCGGCGCCTGCAATCCGGCCGGACCGGCCAGCGGGGCGTCGATTACCGTCAACTGCACGATTCCGACGCTGGTTGTCGGCGACTCCGCAGTGGTGACGATCGTCGTCAAGCCGACGATCACACTGACGGGTATCCGCAACAACACGGCAACGGTCAACTCGACCGACGTCGGCGATCCGGTGCGCAGCGACAACACGTCGAGCGCGGCAGTGACGATCACCGCCGTGGCCGACATGCAGGTGCAAAAGTCGGCGGGTCCGAATCCGGTGCATGGCGGCGCACCGCTAACGTACACGCTGACGGCGAAGAACAACGGACCATCGACCGCGCTCAGCGTCAATGCCAAGGACACGCTGCCGGCCAACGCGGTGTTCCTGTCGCTACTCTCGGTCAGCGGAGCCGGCGTTTGCACGATACCCGCGGCCGGCGACTTGGGCGGCGTGATCTCATGTACCTGGGCCTCGATCGCAAATGGCTCGCAGGAGACGGCGAAGTACGTGCTGCGACCGCTGGCGAGCGCGCAGGGCGCCAATGTCGTTAATGATGCGACAGTGACGACGACGACGATCGACTCGAATTCGACCAACAACGAAGTGCAGGTAGCGACGCCGGTGATCGCGCCGCTGCTCGACATCCTCGTCAACAAGGTCGATAGCGTCGATCCGGTGGCGCTCGGCGGCACCACGCGCTACACGATCACGATCAACAACCAGGGCCCTTCGTTCGGCACGCACCTGCACATAGTCGATACGTTCCCGTCGCAGTCACCGACGGCGACATTCAGCTATCAGGGCAACCTGGCGATGACGCCCGCCGCATTCGGCACCTGTAATGAACCGGGCACCGGCGCAATCAGCGGCACGCTGGACTGCACGTTCCCCGGTATCGAAGCGGGACAGACGGTAACGGTGATGTACGATATGCGCGCCGAATCGGTCGTGTCCGGCGTGTCGGGCACCGGATTCAACACGGTGAACGTATCAGTGGACGAGACCGAAACGCAGACGACGAACAATAACGCGATCGAATCGACGACGACACGGCGTACAGCCGACCTCGGTCTCGTCAAGAACGGTCCTGCGAGCATCGCCGCCGGCGCGACGATCCCCTACGTGCTGACGATCACCAATCATGGTCCCAATACCAGCATGGGCGCGACGGTGGAGGACGTGCTTCCGCCGGGCATATCGTTCGTCAGCGCCAGCAGTGGCTGCACCCACGCGGGCGCGACAGTGACCTGCACGCTCGGCACGCTTGCGCTGAACGCCAGCGCAACGCTCAACATCAGTGCGAGCGTATCGAGCCCGTATACGGGCACGCTGCCGCTGACCAATAGCGCCAGCGTGACTACCGTCAACGAAATTGATCCGGTGCCCGGCAACAACTCGAGCACGACACCCGCGGACGTCACTCCCGCGCCGCCGGCACCGAACGAGCCGGCGATCGCGGTGCCGATACTCGGATGGCAGCAACTGTTGGCACTGTCGCTGTTGATCGCTCTGGCGGTAGGCATGGCACGCCGCGGCACCCGCCGCTAGTAGTGATTTCCATCCAACGTTTGGATTTTACTGAGCTTTACTGGCTCCCCGACCAGGCTCGAACCTGGGACCTTCGGATCGACTGAATGGGGGTTTCATAACAGGCGAAAACGATGTATCAGAGCCGGGCATTTGAGACCGCGCAGGTGATCGAAGAACTGATCTCACTCGCCAGGGACATGAAGAAGGCGGGCGAGCGCGGAGAGTCACTCGGGCTGAATTAGGGCGAGACGGCGTTCTACGATGCGTTGGACGTCAACGACAGCGCCGTGCAGGTATTGGACGATCCGACGCTCAAGGATATCGTCCGCGAGTTGGTGATGGCCGTGAAGAACAACGTCACGATCGACTGGACGGTGCGCGAGAACGTGCGGGCGAACCTGGGCGTGATTGTGAAGCGCATCCTGCGGAAATACGGCTACCCGCCGGACAAGCAAGAGAAGGCGACGCAGATGGTGTTGGATCAGGCCGAGGTGCTGTCGGGGGGATGGGCGATAGCGTAGTGCTCACGGCCACTATTCAAGCCAAGCGACGCCGTGCTTGATTAAGGTCGGAAATTGCTGGCACTGTGCTGGCACGTCATTCTTGAGTCAGCAAGCCATTCTTTTTAAGTACTTGACTTATTGGTCGGGGTGAGAGGATTCGAACCTCCGGCCTCTACGTCCCGAACGTAGCGCTCTACCAGGCTAAGCTACACCCCGTGTGACTGCTCGATTGCGATGTTCGCGGCCATTGCGGATAACGTGGCCGGTCGGGATTTCGGGCGGTCGGGTGCGTACAAGGACGCCAATGTTCAGTAGTCCCGGTTCGCCGCGAAAGTCGATAATTGTAGCAGAGTCCGTGCTTGCGGCGAGGGCGGCAAATGCTCGAGACACGCTGCCGCGGCACGCGCTTCGACGGCCGCGCGCTCGCGTGCGTAGCCGATCGCGCCGGTCGACGTCAGCAGCGCGTGCACGCGCGTGAAATCGGCGGCGGCACCGGCATTGACGGTGCCACGGACGAACGCCGCGTCCTCGTCCGACGCCACCGCCAGCGCGCGGATCAGTGGCAGCGTCATCTTGCCTTCGGCGAGGTCGTCGCCGAGGTTCTTGCCAAGCGTGCCGGCGTCGCCTTCGTAGTCGAGCACGTCGTCCTGGATCTGGAACGCGACGCCGAGGTGCATGCCGTAGCGTGCGAGCAGTTCTTCCTGCTCAGGCGACGCGTCGCCGAGCACTGCGCCGAGTCGTGCCGCGGCTTCGAACAGCTTGGCGGTCTTGCGGCGGATCACCGCGACGTAGGCTTCCTCGTCCAGGTCGGCATCGCCGACGTGCATCAACTGCAGCACCTCGCCTTCGGCGATCTCGTTGGTGGCGTCGGCGAGGATCGACAGCACGCGCATGCGCCCGGTCGCAACCATCAGCTGGAAGGCGCGCGAATAGAGAAAGTCGCCGACCAGCACCGACGCGGCGTTGCCGAATGCGGCATTCGCGGTGGCGCGGCCGCGCCGTTGCGACGATTCGTCGACGACGTCGTCGTGCAACAGCGTCGCCGTGTGGATCATCTCGATGACCGCGGCGAGCCGGTGATGGTCGAGGCCCTGGTAGCCGAAGGCGTTCGCCGCCAGCAGCAGCACCGCCGGGCGCAGGCGCTTGCCGCCGGCGCCGACGATGTATTCGGCGACCTCGCGCACCAGCGCCACGCTCGACGTCAAGCTCTGTCGAAGCACGGCGTCGACTTCGGCCATGTCGGCGGCGACGGCCCGGGACAGGAAGGGGATGGTCAAAGGTGTGGAAATGCGGAAAAAAGGCGTCGGCCGGCGCGCATTGCGACCATTTCGACGAAATCGTGGCCGCCGGGGCGCGGGCGGACGCTGATTCTACCCGAGCATTGCGAGTCGTTCCGGCGGCTGCATCGGAAGCTTGCGCATTGTTGACGGCGGCCCAGAAAACCCGTTATACTTCAAGACTTTTCATGCAACGGCCGAGCGTCGCCGATCAACCGGCGGCGCGTGGCGCGAGCGCAGGGATTCATCGAAACGGCAACGAGCCAAGGAGTTTCACTCATGTACGCGGTCATAAAAACCGGGGGCAAACAGTACAAGGTCGCCCCCGGCGAAAAACTCAAAGTAGAACAGATACCGGCGGATGTGGGCGCGAGTGTGGTTCTCGACCAGGTGTTGATGGTCGGGGAAGGCGAGAGCGTCCGGCTGGGTCAGCCGATCGTCGCGGGCGCGACGGTCACGGCAACGGTTGTCGCGCATGGTCGCGGCGAAAAAGTGAAGATCTTCAAGATGCGGCGCCGCAAGCACTACCAGAAGCACCAGGGGCATCGCCAGAACTTCACCGAACTCAGAATCGAAGCGATCGTCGGCTGACGCGCGCGATCGGCACCGGAAGGACTATTTGTCATGGCACATAAAAAGGCAGGCGGCAGCTCGCGCAACGGCCGCGACTCGCAGTCGAAGCGGCTCGGCACCAAGGTATATGGGGGCGAAGCCATTCGCGCCGGCGGCATCATCATTCGCCAGCGCGGCACGCCGATTCATCCCGGCGTCAACGTCGGCATGGGCAAGGATTTCACGCTGTTCGCACTGGTCGACGGCACGGTGAACTTCACCGTCAAGGGCGCGAAGCAGAACAAGTTCGCGAACGTGCTCGAGGCGCCGAAGGCGGCGTAACGAGTTGCAATTGCAGGTGCGCGGCCCGGCATGGCGCGCGAATCGAACCGGTACGCGCGTGCCGGTTTTTTTCGCGCGTCGCGCAGCAGTGCTGCCTCGCCCGCCAAGCGTGCGGCCTCGCCCGCGAAGCAAAAGAGGGTCGGGTCGAGGGCCGCCCGTTGGCCTCACCGCCGCTCGAGCCAGTACATCATTCCCGACGCGACGACGATGAAGAACACCAGCGGCGTCACCGCGGCGAAGAGCGGCGGCCAGTCATTGAGCACGCCCAGGTTCGAGAACAGCCGGCCGATCAGGAAGAACGCGAGCCCCAGCATCGTGCCGATGAAGATCCGGAAGCCCACACCGCCCGCGCGCCGCTGGAAATGCGCGAACGGCAGCGCGAGGATCATCATCGTGATCACCGACAACGGGTAGAAGATCTTGCTCCAGAACGCGATTTCGAAGCGCGATGTCTTCTGCGAGTTGCCGGAGAGCACCTTGATGTTGTCGTAGAGCGCGTCGAGCTCGAGGCGCTCGGGCGCCACCGTGTAGACGGTCAGGATCGACGGCCGCAGAACCGTGTCCCACATCCATGACGGCGCGGTCTCGATGCTGACCGTGTCGGCGCCGATCTCGGTGGTGCTCACGTTGGACAGCTGCCACTGGTTGTGGCTTGCGTCGAAGCGTCCGGAATCGGCATTGCGCACGCGCTTGAGACGCGCCTCGTCGTCGAATTCGTAGATGTGCACGCCAACCAGCGTCATGTCGGCGAGCACCGAGCGGATGTTGACGAACGTGCGGTCCTGCTTGAACCAGAAGCCGCTTTCGAACTGTTGCGCGACCACCTGCGACGAGCCCTGCACGCTGGCGCGCAGCGTCTGCGCAAGCCGCTCGGCGGGAGGCGCAATGAATTCACCGGCGAGGAATGTCGCCAGCGCCAGCGGAATGCCGATGCGCACCACCGACCACGCCACCTGTGCCATCGACGTCCCCGACGCACGCATCACGGTGTATTCGGAGTTGGCGACGAGCTGCGAGATCGCGAACAGCGTGCCGATCAGCGCCGCCACCGGAAAGAGCTCGTACATCCGCGACGGCAGGTGCAGCGCGACGTACAGCAGCGCCGTGGTGAACGTGTAGCCGCCGCGGCCGACGTCGGAAAGCTCCTGGATCAGGTCGAAGAAGCCGAACAGCATGATCAGCGCGACGAAGATCAGCAGCGTCGCGAGCAGGACTTCGCGGCCAAGGTAGCGGCGCAGCAGGCGCATCGTCTAGCGCGCGGCCGGCGCGCGCGGCCGTCGGCGCCCCCGCAGCAGCCCCGTCACGGAAAGCTGCTGGCGGAACAGCACCAGCACCACCAGCAACGCGATCACGTGCGGCAGCGCGAGGCCGATCCAGAAATTGAGGCGTCCCTGCGCGATCATGCTCTGCACGATGTTGAGGCAGTTCGAATAGAGCATGTACATGAACGCCGCGGAAATGAGGTTGAACGAGCGCCCCATCCGGGGGTTGACGTACGCGAGCGGAATCGCGAGCAGCACGAGCACCAGCGCCTCGAGCGGCACCGACAAGCGCCAGAACAGCTCGGCGCGCTCGCTGTTGTCGGGGATCACCATCAGCTCTTCGGTGGGAATCGCCTTGCGCGACAGCGTCACCGCGCGCGCCTCGGCGGGCTCGATGCGCCGCGCCAGCTTGTCGAACTCGACGACGCGGTACTCGGGCGAACCGGGTTTGCCTTCGTAGCGTCGGCCCTCGCCGAGCACGATGAAGCGGTCGCCGTTCTTGGCCTCCTCGAGGCGCGCGGTGCGCGCGACGGTCGTCTCGTCCTGCTTGTCGCCGATCGAGTGCAGGAACACGTTGCGGATCGTGCCGTTGAACGTGTCGACGCTTTCAACGAACACCACCAGGTTGGCGCGGCGGAATTCCTTGAACAGGCCCGGCGCCAGCAAGGTCACCTCGTCACGCTGCTCGAGTTGCTGTTCGTATTCGAGCTTGCGGCGCTCGGCCCACGGCGACAGGAACAGCGATAGCGCGACGATCGCGATGAGGAAAGGCACCGAAAACCACAGGATCGGCGCCAGCGACGCCGTCAGCGGCTGTCCCGACGTAAACCAGACGATCATCTCGCTATCGCGATACCACCGCGATAACGTCAGCAGAACCGTCAGGAACAGCGCCACCGACAGCAGGATGTTGAGGTAAAAGACCGCGTTGAAGCCGAGAAGGGCGAGGATTCCTTCCGGCGCGACCGTTCCGCCCGCCGCGCGCGCCAAAAGACGCAACACGAGGTTTGTGAACAAAATTGCCAACAAAATCAGGAACAGCCCGAAGGCCGTTGCCGTCAATTCGCGGATCAGCGTGCGCCGATAGATCATGACGCTGGGAAATTTTTTGACTTTTTGGCGGTTATTTGCCGATAATTCGCGGCAATCCGCCTAACCGCAAGGAAACAAAGGGATCGGAGACAAGGGATCGCAATGGAATTTACCATAAAAAGCGGCAGCCCCGAGAAGCAGCGCAGCGCCTGCGTCGTTGTCGGCGTCTTCGACAACCGCAAGTTGTCGCTGTCGGCCGAGCTCGTCGATCGCGCGTCGAACGGGTATGTCAGCGAAATCATCCGCCGCGGGGACATGGAGGGAAAGCTCGGCGCAACGCTGCTTTTGCACAATGTCCGCGGCACGCTGGCCGACCGCGTATTGCTGGTCGGACTCGGCAAGGAACGCGATTTCCGCGACAAGGAGTTTCGCGCGGCGATCCGCGCCGCCGTCAAGCTGCTCAACGAAACCGGTTCATACGAAGCGGTCATCTACCTCACCGAGGAAAAGGTCAAGCGGCGCGAGGTCGCCTGGCGGATCGAGCACGCGGTCGTCGTGGCGATGGATGCCGTCTACCGCTACGAGCGGCTGAAAAGCGAGCCCACCGAAGTGCGCCGGCCGCTGCGCAAGTTGACACTGTCGGTGCCGCAGCGTTCGGACCTGACCGATGGCGAACGCGCCGCGGCGCATGGCGTCGCGATCGCGCACGGCATGGACTTCGCGCGCGACCTGGCCAATTCGCCGGCCAATGTCTGCACGCCGAACTATCTCGCCGGGCAGGCCCAAAAGCTCGGCGAGGAGTTCCCCGCCGTCAAGGTGCAGGCGCTCGAGTTCGCCGAGATCGAGGCGCTGGGCATGGGGTCGTTCCTGTCGGTGACGCGCGGCAGCGACGAGCCGCCGCGCTTCCTCGTGCTCGAGTACATGAACTCGCCGCGCAAGTCGAAGCCGTTCGTGCTGGTCGGCAAGGGCGTCACTTTCGACACCGGCGGCATCTCCCTGAAGCCCGCGACCGACATGGACCACATGAAGTTCGACATGTGCGGCGCGGCGACGGTGCTGGGCACGATGCGCGCGATCGCCGAGATCAACGCGCCGATCAACCTGGTGGTGCTGGTGCCGGCCTGCGAAAACATGCCGTCGGGCCGCGCGACCAAGCCGGGCGACGTCGTCACCAGCATGTCGGGACAGACGATCGAGGTGCTCAATACCGATGCCGAAGGCCGGCTGATCCTTGCCGACGCGCTGACCTATGCCGAGCGCTACGAGCCCGAGGCGGTGGTCGACGTTGCCACGCTGACCGGCGCGATGGTCATCGCGCTGGGGCATGTCGCCTGCGGCATCTTCAGCAACAACGACACGCTGGCACGGGCGTTGCTGCAGGCAGGGGACGACGCGTACGATCGAGGCTGGCAAATGCCGCTGTGGGATGACTACCAGGAGGGCCTGGCGAGCAACTTCGCCGACGTCGCCAACGTCGCGGGCCGCGCCGGCGGCAGCATCACCGCCGCGTGCTTCTTGTCGCGCTTCACCAAGAAGTACGACTGGGCGCATCTCGACATTGCCGGCATTGCCTACAAGGAAGGCAAGGAAAAGGGCGCCACCGGACGTCCGGTTCCGCTGCTGACGCGCTGGCTGCTGGCGCAGGGCGAGCCCGTCGCGCAGTAGCGGCGGCGTCGAGACGCGCACGCAACGCCCACGCCCATGACCGCGATCGATTTCTACACGCATGTCGGCTCGCCGCTCGATGTCGCCGCGCGCATCGTGCAGAAGGCGTGGTCGCAGCATGGCACGGTGCGCGTGCTGACGCCGGATGCGGCCACGACCGACGCGCTCGACCGCCTGCTGTGGACGCAAGCAGCCCTGTCGTTCATCCCGCATTGCCGGCTGTCGAGTCCGCTGGCCGCCGACACACCGGTGATCATCGACGATGCGCTGACGCACGACGGCGACGCGTCGGTGCTGATCAACCTGCATCCGCAGACGCCGCCGTTCTTCAGCCGCTTCGAGCGCCTTGCCGAGATCGTCGCGAGCGACGATTCCGCGACCGAGGCGGGACGCGCGCGCTATCGCTACTACCGCGAGCGCGGCTACGCGTTGCGCACGCACGACCTTTCCGGGCGAGGAGACTGACCATGCCTTCTGCGCGAGAACTGCTCGAACAAGCCGATGCGCTGATGCGCCGCAATCGCGCACGCGAAACGCTGTCGCCGGCGATGGGGCCGCGATCGATGTCGCCGGCGTTCGGCGCGCGTGCGCCGGCCGTTGCGCCCGGCGATTTCCCGGTGCTGACCGATGCGATGGAGACGCCGCCGTCGATGCGCGTCGCTGCATTGCCGGTAGACCAGGTCGCAACACCCGCGCCTGTCACCGCGTTCAGCGCGCAACCCGTTGCGATGCCGGCGTCCGAGCCGCGCGAACCCGCGATCCCGACACCGGCCGCTTATATGCAGCCGCCGATCGAGGCCGCGCCACGCGCCACGGTCGCGCACGACTTGCGCACGCTCGTCGAACCGGCGCCGCAGCACGCGCCGCCGGCCTTCGAGCCGCGGATCGCGATCGACGCGTCACGCCCGGCCGCCAAGGCATTCACCGACGTTCCGGTGCTGACCGACGCGA
>JBDTWY010000060.1:0-17024 GCA_040006455.1 Betaproteobacteria bacterium
CGGTGCGCCCGGGCCACGCATCCGTCGCGCGCGGTTCGGACAGCACCGGGATGAATGTGAAGTTGCGATGCGCGCTCTGCCATTGCCCCGGCAGATGCGGCATGTAGAGATCGGCCAGCGCACGCGCGCCCCAGTACAGCAGCATCGGCCGGTCGATACCGTGATGGAAGCAATGCTCGAGCATCGCCTTGATCGGTGCGAAGCCGGTGCCGCCGGCCACGAAAATCATCGGCTTGTCGGATTCCTCGCGCAGGTAGAACGCGCCGTGCGGTCCCTCGATGCGCAGGATCTCGCGACCCTTGAACTGCATGAACAGGGGGTCGGTAAACAACCCTCCGGCGATGTGGCGCACGTGCAGCTCGAGCAGTGCGTCGTCGTGCGGGGCCACTGCCAGTGAAAAGCTGCGGCGCTTGCCGTCCTTCAGCAGGAAATCGATGTACTGGCCGGCGAGGAATTGCAGCCGCTCGGTCGCCGGCAGCTTGATACGGACGACGGCGACGTCGGGTGCCGGCTTGTCGATCGACTCGATGCGGCAGGGCAGGCGCTTGATCGGAATGTCGCCGGCGCGGCGCACCTCGCGCACTTCGATGGTGAGGTCGGTCAGCGGTCGCGCGCAGCAGAACAGCGCGAGCCCGGCGCGCTTGTCGTCCTCGGTCAGCGTTGTTGCCTGGTATGCGCCGTAGTCGACGTCGCCGGCGAGAACGCGTCCCTTGCAGGTGCCGCATGCGCCGTTGCGGCACCCATACGGAAGCAGCAGGTCGGCCTTCATCGCCGACTCGAGCACCGTCTCGTCAGCGGCGCCCGCAAAGACGTGATCGCTGGGCTTTATGGTAATCTGAAACGACATGTTGCTGATCGCCGCGTAACGTCGCCGGCTTGCAGTGTGATCCGAATATTGCTGATAGGCTGTGGTGATGTCGCGCTGCGCAGCGCCCAGTTGCTGCGCGGCCGTGCGCGTCTTTACGGACTGACGCGCCGCGCCGACGACGTACCCAGGCTGCGTTCGCGTGGCATCGTTCCGCTGGTCGGCGACCTCGACGACATCCGCACACTGGCGCGGTTGTGCGTCGCGCCCTGGGGCGTGCTGCATTTCGCGCCGCCGCCCGCCGAGGGTCGCGACGATCCGCGCACGCGGCACCTGATTGCCGCGCTGACGAAGGCGCGCAGGATACCACGGCGATTCGTCTACGTTTCAACGTCCGGCGTCTATGGCGACTGCGCCGGCGCGCGCGTCAGCGAGACGCGCCCGCGCCGCGCGCAAACGCCGCGTGCGGTGCGCCGCGTGGCGGCCGAGGATCGCCTGCGCGCATGGGCGGCCGCGCACGCGGTGCAACTCGCGGTGCTGCGCGTACCGGGCATCTACGCCGACACGCGGTTGCCGCTCGAGCGCCTGCGCCACGAGACGCCGGTGCTCGTCGACGCCGACGACGTCTATACCAACCACATCCATGCCGACGATCTCGCGCGCGCATGCGTCGCCGCGCTGTTCCACGGCCGGCCCAACCGCGTCTACAACATCGCCGACGACGCCGAGCTCAAGATGGGCGCATGGTTCGACACGATTGCCGATGCGCATCGGCTGCCGCGTCCGCCGCGCGTGTCATGGGAGGAAGCCGAGGCGCGCGTTGCGCCGATGCTGCTGTCGTTCATGAACGAATCGCGGCGACTGGGCAACGCGCGGATGAAGCGTGAGTTGCGCGTGCGCCTCCGGTATCCGCTGCCGCAGGTGATGCTCGACGCACTGGCGCCGCGCGGCAGCGCGACGCAGATGAAGCTCGCGCTGTGAGCGCACCCGCCGACCAAGGCCGCTCGCCGCAGGAGGTGGCGCTCGCGCGGCTGCGCCGCCGGCTCGAGCGCGAAGCGCGCGCGCAGAAGCCGGGCGCCGACCGGGGTATCACCGCGCGCGACATCGCGCGCAGCGACGGCGACGCGGTATCGCCGGTCGCCCGCGACGCGGACGTCGCGCCGGCGCAGTCTGCGCGCGCGCATGGCACGACCGCGGCAAGCCGCGCGCCCGCGCATCGCGCGATCGCGACGCGGCGACCGCGCCCGACGACGTGGGCGGCGCGCATCGACGCCTACGAACGGCTGATCCGCCTCGACAAGCCGATCGGCTGGCTGCTTCTGCTGTGGCCCACGCTGACGGCGTTGTGGATCGCGTGCTGGGGGACCCCCAGCGTATCGACGATTGTCATCCTCGTCGCCGGCACGATCCTGATGCGCTCGGCCGGATGCGCGTTCAACGACTGGGCCGATCGCGACTTCGACGCCGCGGTCAAGCGCACCGCCGATCGCCCGCTCGCCACCGGCGAGGTGTCGCCGCGCGAGGCGCTCATCCTCGGCGCCGTGCTCGCGGCCTGCGCGTTCGCGCTGGTGCTGTTCACCAACAAGCTGACGATCCTCCTCGCGTTTCCCGCGCTGGCGGTCACGCTCGCGTATCCGTTCATGAAGCGCGTCATCGCGCTGCCGCAGGCGTTCCTGGGAATCGCCTTCAGCTTCGGCATCCCGATGGCGTTCGCTGCGCAGACCGACCAGGTGCCCGCAATCGCGTGGTGGCTGCTCGTCATCAACCTGTTCTGGGTGATCGCCTACGACACCGAGTACGCGATGGTCGATCGCGACGACGACGTGCGGCTCGGCATGCGCACGTCGGCGATCACTTTCGGTCGTTTCGACGTGTTCGCCGTGGCGTGCTGCTACGCGATCAACCTTGCCGGCATGGCGATCGTCGGCTGGCAGCGGCGCTTCGCGTGGCCGTATTTCGCCGGACTCGCGGTGGCGGGCGCGATCGCCGTTCATCACATCCTGCTGATCCGCATGCGCGAGCGCGAGCGCTGCTTCAAGGCGTTCCGCCACAACCACTGGTACGGGCTCGCGGTGTTCCTGGGCCTCGCGATCGCGCTCCATGTGCGCTATCACGCATGGCCGACGCTCGATTAGTGCCCCGTTGATGCGGCAACGGCTCGAAGGGCTCGCGCCGGTGATCGGCCGCGATGCGCGCGTGCTGATTCTCGGCAGCTTTCCCGGCGCGGCGTCGCTGGCGGCGCGCCAGTACTACGCGCATCCGCGCAATCATTTCTGGCCGGTGCTGGGCGCGATCCTGCAGGAGCCGCTGCCCGCGCTCGCCTATCGCGAACGCCTGCGCCGCCTGCGCGCGCACCGCGTCGGCGTTTGGGACACGATCGTCGCCTGCGAGCGGCGCGGCAGCCTCGACGCCGACATCCGCAATGCGCTGCAGGGCGAAATCGCGCGCGTGACGGGCGTCGCGCGGGGCTTGCGGCTGGTGTGCTTCAATGGCGTGACGGCGGCGCGTGCGGAAGGCGCGTGGCGCGACGCCGGCTTCGCGACGTTGCGCCTGCCGTCGACGAGCCCCGCGCATACCCGGGCGCTCGCCGACAAGATCGCCGCGTGGCAAGCGCTGGCAACGTGGCTGTGAGCGGCGAGATGCGCACGCGGTACTTTCATTTCCAAGGATCTCGACACCCATGAAGATCGATCTCGCCGGCCGCAACGTCGTTGTCACCGGCGGCAGCAAGGGCATCGGCCTCGCCTGCGCGGCCGCGTTCATCGCCGAGGGCGCGCGCGTGACGATCGTGTCGCGCAGCCGCCAGAACCTCGATGCCGCGCGCACAAGAATGCCCAACGTGCACGCAATCGTCGCCGACCTGAGCGATCCTGTCGCCGCCGCACGCGCGATCGACGAGGCCGAGGCGCGCGGCGCCATCGACGTGCTCGTCAATTCCGCGGGCGCGGCGAGGCGATACACGCCCGACGAGCTCTCCGCCGACGCGTGGCATGCGGCGATGAACGCGAAGTTCTTCAGCTACATCCACCCGACCACCGCGATGCTGCCGCGCATGGCGGCGCGCGAACGCGGCGTCGTCGTCAACATCATCGGCATGGGCGGCAAGGTGGCCAATCCCGTGCACCTGCCGGGAGGCGCTGCGAATGCCGCGCTGATGCTCGCGACGACGGGTCTAGCCGCCGCTTATGGCGCGCGCGGCGTGCGCGTCGTCGGCATCAATCCCGGCGCGACCCTGACCGGCCGCGTGCAGCAGGGCGTCGACGCCGAGGCGCGGCTCACCGGCGCGTCGCCGGAGGACATCCTTGCGCGCTCGCAACAGCGCATTCCGCTTGGACGCTATGGCATGCCGGAGGAGGTCGCCGCCGTCGCGGTGTTCCTCGCTTCCGACGCCGCGAGCTACGTCACCGGCGCGATCATTTCGATGGATGGCGGCGCGGCCGCGGTGATCTGATGGCGTATCGCGACTTGCGCGACTTCATCGCGCAACTCGAGGCCGATGGCGAACTGCGGCGGATCGCGACGCCGGTCGATCCGGCGCTGGAAATGACGCAGTGGTGCGACCGCACGCTGCGCGCCGCGGGTCCGGCATTGCTGTTCGAACGTCCCACCGGCGACCGGCGCGGACCCGATGGCAACGTGATTCCCGTGCTCGGCAATCTGTTCGGCACGCCGCAACGCGTCGCGCGCGCGCTCGGTGCCGCGGCCGGCGACTGGCGCGAGCATTTGCGCCGCGTCGGCCGCCTGCTTGCACTGCTGAAGGAACCCGAGCCGCCGCAGAGCCTTGCGGACGCCTGGCGATCGGCGCGTCCGCTGCTCGGCAAGGTGATGGACATGGCGCCGAAGCTGCGTCACGATGCGCGCTGCCAGGACGTGGTGGTCGAAGGCGCGGATGTCGATCTCGGCACGCTGCCGATCCAGACCTGCTGGCCAGGCGACGTGGGACCTCTGATCACGTGGGGACTTACCGTGACGCGCGGCCCGCACAAGCAACGCCAGAACCTCGGCATCTACCGGCAGCAGGTGATCGGCCGCAACAAGGTGATCATGCGCTGGCTGTCGATGCGCGGTGGTGCGCTCGACTTTCGCGACCACGCGATCGCCAATCCCGGCACGCCGTTTCCCGTGGCGGTCGCGCTCGGCGCGGATCCTGCGACGATCATCGGCGCGGTGACGCCGGTGCCCGATACGCTGTCGGAGTTCCAGTTCGCCGGATTGTTGCGGGATTCGCGCACGGAAATCGTGCGCTGCATCACACACGAGTTGACGGTGCCGGCATCGGCGGAGATCGTGCTGGAAGGCTTCATCGCACCGGATGCGGGCGATCCCAGCGGCTACGAGAGCGCGCTCGAAGGCCCGTTCGGCGACCACACCGGCTACTACAACGAAACCGAGCGCTTCCCGGTGCTGACGATCGCGCGCATGACGATGCGTCGCGACCCGATCTATCACTCGACGTACACCGGCAAGCCGCCCGACGAGCCGGCGATGCTGGGCGTCGCGCTGAATGAAGTGTTCGTGCCGTTGCTGCAGAGGCAATTTCCGGAAATCACCGATTTCTACCTGCCGCCGGAAGGCTGCAGCTACCGCCTCGCGGTGGTGTCGATGAAAAAACAGTACCCCGGGCACGCCAAGCGCGTGATGTTCGGCGTGTGGAGCTTCCTGCGGCAGTTCATGTACACGAAGTTCATCATCGTCACCGACGACGACGTCAACATTCGTGACTGGAACGACGTGGTGTGGGCGGTGGTGACACGCGTCGATCCGGCGCGCGACACGCTGATCGCCGAGCACACGCCGATCGACTACCTGGACTTCGCGTCGCCGGTGTCGGGACTCGGCAGCAAGATGGGCATCGACGCCACGCACAAATGGCGCGGCGAGACCGCGCGCGAATGGGGACGGCCGATCGCGATGGACAGGGCGGTCGTCGACCGCGTGGAAGCGCAGTGGCAGGCGATGTTCGGCACCGCAGGCCGCGTGCCGCGCAACGGCCCCTGACCCAACAACCCGCGCGATGCGCGGAAGCCGAACCGCGTCAGCGGAACCCGCGCACGATCCGGTACGCGGTCAGTCCCACTGACGCCATCTGCACGATGCGCCCGACGCGCGACAGCCCGAGCAGCGGAATGGCGACGCGCAACAGGCGCGCTGCCCACGGATTATCGCGCATCCTGCGGCGCGGATCGACGTGGGGCATCACCGCATGGCGCGCGTCGATCCATGCCGCCTCGAGCGCGAGGCGCTCGAGCTCGGCGCGCTGGATCAACGTGGCCTTCTCGGCTTCCAGTCGCGGGTTCATGGCACGTGCTGCCGCACGAAACGCTGGCGGTCCTTTTCGAGCTCGGCAAGCGTCGCCGCAAACGGCGCGGGCGCGTCACGGCGAATAGTGCCGGCACGCCACATCGCGAAGGCAGCGACAACGATGTAGAACAGCGTGAGGCCGACGATCGCGCCCAGGCGGTGCGTGTCCCAGAAATAGACGACGACGATGCCCGAGGCGAACAGCAGTGCGAATCCGGCGGCGACGGCGCCGACGACCAGCAGCGTGACTTGTGCCTTGAGGCGGTCGCGCTCTTCGGCGAGCTCGACGCCCGCGAGCGCGAGCCGCGTGTGCACCAGCGACAACGCGTTGGCGGCAAGTCGCGCGAGCGAATCGCGCAAGCCCGGCGTAGTAGTCGAGTCGATCACGTGCGTGGAGCGCGTGGAGGTCAGCGACGCGACATCAGCATGCCGACGACGAAGCCGACCGCCGCGGCGGCGCCGACCGCCTGCCAGGGGTTGTCATGCACGTAATCGTCGGTGACGCGCGCCGCGTCGCGCGCGCGATCGACGGCGTCGCCCTGGATTTCCTGCAGCCGCAGCTTCGCCGCCAGCAGCTTCGCCTCGACCTGCGCTCTAAGGTCGCGAGCGCGATCGCCAGTTTCATGCGACGCTTTTTTCAGCATGTCCTCCGCCTCGGTGAGGACGGTGGCGAAGTCGTCGACCAGCTGGTCGCGGTTGCGTTCGATGTCGATGGCCATGTGATTCTCCCGTGGGGACGCGATACGTGCCGTGGCGCAGGGCCGATTATAGCCAGTCGCCGTGACGGCCTTTGTCCGACGAGCCCGCGACGGGGTGTCGGACACCATGCCACATTGTGCCCCAAACATGCCGCCCGCGATTGGCGACCCGCCGCATACTGGCGTTGGCATTTGACTTGCGGCAGCGCTACGCGCGACGATCGCGCATTGCGACCTTTTCGGGAGAAGCACGATGGCTGACGAACTTCAACCGCCGGTGGTGACGCCCGCGCCGACCGTGGAACCGCCCGTGACCGCGGCGCTGATCGTCTATGCGCTGTACGCGCTCACCGCGGCGATCTCGCTGTTCTCGGCGGGGCTGCACGCGGCGCCGCTGTGGAGCATCGTCGGCGTGATCGGGCTGATCATCGCCTACATCAAGAAGGCCGATGCGCGCGGCACGTGGGTGGAGTCGCACCTGCGCTACCTCGTGCGCACGTTCTGGTGGGGCCTTGGCGCCGCACTGCTGGGATGGATGTTGCTCGTCACGATTATCCTGATCCCGCTGTCGTTCGTGATCTGGATCGCGACGTCGCTGTGGATCATCTACCGGATCGTGCGCGGCTACCTCTACTTCAAGGATAGCAAGCCGATTCCTGCCTGACTCACGACACTACCGCTGGCGCGCCGTCGCGGCGGCGTTGCTGTAGGTCCACTGCACGAGCGCGTCGAGCGCGCGCTGCGCGCCTGCGGCGCGCGGGTGGTTGACGATCGCGACGACGATCCAGCGCGCACCTTCGGCGTCGATCACGTAGCCGGCCAGCGCGCGCACGCCTTCCAGCGATCCGGTCTTCAGCAGCGCCTGGCCGGCGACGTCGCCGCTCTGGAAGCGCCGCTGCACGGTGCCGTCGAGCGCCGCGACCGCAAGCGAGCTCGCGAACTCGTCGCGCATCGGGCTCGCATCGGCGGCATCGAGCAGCCGCGCCAGCGAGCGCGCCGAAATGCGATCCTCGCGCGACAGTCCCGAGCCGTTGCGGATCACCAGCTCGGGCATCGGCATCTTTTCGTGCGCCAGCCAGCGCTTGATCTGCGCCGCGGACTTTTGCGGCGTCGCCGGCAGCGGCCCCGCCACCGCTGACAGCGTCAGGAAGAGCTGGCTCGCCATCACGTTGTTGGACAGCTTGTTGACGTCGCGCACGATGTCGTAGAGCGGCGCGGATTCCAGCGTGGCGAACGGCCGGGCGCGGGCCGGCGCGCGGCCCTCGCGAACCGCGCCCGCGAAATGCCCGCCCGCAGCGGTGAAATACGTGGTGAACATGCCTTGCACGTAGTGCGGGTGATCGAGCAACGCCACGTACCAGTCGCGCGTCCCGCAGTCCCGCGCGTAGCGGCCGTTGAAGTGCGCGGCGGCGACGGTTTCGCTGTCGAGGAACACGGCGCCGACGTCGCTGCGCCAGTCGTTGCAGGGGGCGGAAGGATCGAGTGCGAGCGCGCCACCCAGCGCAATGCCCGGAAGCGCAGGTTCCATCGCCACGTCGACCGCTGTTCCTGACGCGTTCGGCGCGAACGTGAAGCGCACGCTC
This sequence comes from Betaproteobacteria bacterium, assembly GCA_040006455.1. GTDB lineage: Bacteria > Pseudomonadota > Gammaproteobacteria > Burkholderiales > Casimicrobiaceae > VBCG01. Next base: position 8,388 of record JBDTWY010000060.1, read on the forward strand.
TTGAAGTTCACCAGCAGCGCGTCGGGGCCGACGTTGTACGGCTTTTGCGGCTCGCCGTCGAACGCAGCGGGATCGTGCGGCGGCAACGCGAAGTCGCTGCGATCGAGGACCAGGTCGCCGCGAATGTCGTCGAGGCCGCCGGCGCGCAGCGCCTGCATGAATGCCTGCCACTGCTCGATCGTGATCTTGGGATCGCCATGACCCTTCAGCACGAGGTCGCCACTGAGCGTCCCGGCATCGAGCCTGCCGCGCAGGTACGCCTCCGTCTGCCAACGGTAGTCGCGCCCCAGCAGCTCGAGCGACGCCAGCGTCGTGACGAGCTTCATCACCGACGCGGGAGACATCGGGCGCTGCGGCTGCCACGAAAACAGCGGGGCCGCGTTGCCGGTGCGCTGCACGACAACCGCGACGCTCGACAACGGCACGCCCGCGTCGAGGAAAGCGCGATTGAGCGCGCGCGGCATCGCCGCGTCGGCGTGCGCACACGCGAGCGCCAGCAGCGCCACGGCGGCGCGCGCGAACAAGTGGCGCTCGCGCCCTTTCGCGAGACGCGCCGCGCCGATGCGCGCGTTCATTGCAGTCCCTTGGCGTCGAGAATCTCCGCAGTGGCGCCGGTGAGCATTGCGAATTCGGCGTCGGTGACGATATAGGGGGGCATGAAATAGACGGTAGTGCCGATCGGCCTCAGCAGCAGCCCGCGCGCGAGCGCCTCGCCGAAGAACCACTGCGCGAAATCGGCGCGCGCCGTGTCGATGTCGAACGCAAGGATCATGCCGCAGCGTCGCCAATGGCGCACTCGCGGATGCGTCGCCAGGGATGCTGCGATCTCGTCGAAACGTTGTGCCCGTACCGCGTTGGCGGCGATGACGTCGTCGTCACGAAAGATGTCCAGCACCGCCAACGCGGCACGGCACGCCAGCGCATTGCCGGTGTACGAATGCGAATGCAGGAATGCGCGCGACACGTCGTCGTCGTAGAACGCCGCGTAGATGTCGTCGCGCACGAGCACCACCGACAGCGGCAGCACGCCGCCGGTGATGCCCTTGGACAGGCACATCAGGTCGGGCGTGATCGGCGCCTGCTCGCACGCGAACATCGTTCCGGTGCGCCCGAAGCCGGTCATGATCTCGTCGGCGATGAGGTGCACGTTGAAGCGCGTGCAGAGCTCGCTTGCACGGGTGAGATAGCTCGCGGCGTACATCCGCATGCCGTTGGCGCCCTGCACCAGCGGCTCGATGACCAGCGCGGCGATCGATCCGTGATGGCGCGCCAGGTGCCGCTCCAGCACGTCGGCGGCGCGAGACGCCGCCGCGGCCGGCGTCTCGCCGTCGAGCGGCACCGGCGAATCGATCCGCGTGTGCGGCACCAGCAGCGGTGCATAGGCGGCGCGGAAGATCGTCACGTCGGTGACGGCGAGCGCGCCGAGCGTTTCGCCATGGTAGCTGCCGGCAAGGTGAAGGATCGTGGATTTTTCGGCGTGGCCGCGATTGCGCCACGCATGCACGCTCATCTTCAACGCGATCTCGGTCGCTGACGCGCCATCGCTCGCGAAGAACGCGTGGCCGAGGCCCGGTGGCGCGAGCGCGGCCAGGCGCTCGGCGAGCTCGACCGCCGGCCGGTGCGTGAAGCCCGCGAGCATCACGTGGTCGACTTCGCGCAATTGCGCGGCGATCGCCGCGCCGATTCGCGCGTTGGCGTGTCCGAAGAGGTTGACCCACCACGACGACACCGCGTCTAGATAGCGGTTGCCGTCGAAATCCGTCAGCCACGCGCCTTCGGCGTGCGCGACCGGCACCAGCGGCAGCGTCTCGTGCACCTTCATCTGCGTGCACGGATGCCATACGGCGGCGCGCGATCGCGCGAGCCAGTCGGCGTTGGCGCTCAAGAAATCCGCGTGCGCAGGCGCTCGACGGCGGTGACGAGCTGGCGCGTGATGCCGGGTTCGCGGACCGAATGGCCGGCGTCGGGCACCACCAGGTATTCCGCTTCCGGCCACGCCTGCGCGAGTGCCCACGCGCTCACCGGCGGGCACACGCCGTCGTAGCGTCCCTGCACGATCGTCGCCGGCAACTGGCGGATGCGATGCAGGTTGGCGATCAGCTCGTCTTCCATCAGGAAAGCGTTGTTGACGAAGTAGTGCGCCTCGATGCGGGCGATCGCCAGCGACGCGGCGTCGCCATCCTGCGCCGTGGCGTCGCTGGCCGGCAGGAGCGCCGAGCACGCGATCTCATAGCGGTCCCATGCGCTCGCCGCCGCCAGGTGGATGGCCGGATCGGGCGACGTCAGCCGCCTGTAGTACGACGCCAGCAGGTCATCGCGCTCGTCGTCGGGCAGGAAGGTCGTGAACGCCTCCCACGCTTCCGGAAAGAAGTGGCGCGCGCCGTGCATGAACCAGTCGATTTCGGCGGGCGTGGCCAGGAAGATCCCGCGCAGGATGAGGCCCATGCAGCGGCGCGGATGCGCCTGCGCATAGGCGAGCGCGAGCGTCGATCCCCACGAGCCGCCGAACAGCGCCCAGCGATCGATCCGCAGGTGCGCGCGCAGGCGCTCCATGTCGGAAATGAGATGCCACGTGGTGTTGTCGACGACGTCGGCGTAGGGTGTCGAACGCCCCGCGCCGCGCTGGTCGAACAGCACGATCCGCCAGAATTCAGGATCGAAGAACCGACGGTGATACGGCAGGAAGCCACCGCCGGGGCCGCCATGGATGAACACGATCGGCACGCCCGACGGATTGCCGCACTCTTCCCAGTACAGCGCGTGGCGCGCATCGACCGGCAGCTTGCCGGACGCGTGCGGCTCGATCTCCGGCCACAGGAATTCCTCGCGCGAAAGATGGCGCGTCGCGTCGGTGGTCATGGCCGGCATCGCCTGTTCATGCCCGCAAGCATAAACAATTGGCGCCGGGCGATGGTGCGCGGATGCACGCTTGCATGCCGGCGCGCGCCGGTCGACGCCGGCGCGCGCAAGCGCCGGCGCGGTTCAGCCGCGCGTGCGCGCGGCGACGACCTTCTGCTTTTGCGCGCCGAGGCCCTCGATGCCCAGCGTGACGACGTCGCCTGCCTGCAGATATTGCGGTGGCTTCATGCCCATGCCGACGCCCGGGGGCGTGCCGGTGGTGATGACGTCGCCGGGCAGTAGCGTCATGTAGCGCGATACGTCGGCCACCAGCGCCGCGGCGCCGAAGATCATCGTCCGCGTATTGCCGGTCTGCTTGCGCACGCCGTTGACGTCGAGCCACATGTCGAGGTTCTGCGGATCGCGGATCTCGTCGCGCGTCACCATCCACGGCCCGATGGGACCGAAGGTGTCGCAACCCTTGCCCTTGCCCCATTGCGACGCGCCGTGCTTGAGCTGGTACTCGCGCTCCGACACGTCGTTGATCAGGCAGTAGCCGGCGACGTAGCGCAACGCGTCCTTTTCGGCGACCGATCGCGCGGTGCGGCCGATGACGATGCCGAGCTCGACTTCCCAGTCGGTGTGCGTCGAGTCCTGCGGCAGCATGATGTTGTCGTTGGGCCCGACGATGCAGGTTTCGGCCTTGAAGAACACGATCGGATTCTCGGGAATCGGCGAGCCGGTTTCGCGCGCGTGGTCGATGTAGTTGAGGCCGATCGCCACGAACTTGGGCGGCGTGGCGATGCAGGATCCGAGCCGCGGCTTGCCCTTGACCAGCGGCAGCTTGCGCGTGTCGAGCTTCTTCAGCGCCGCCAGCGACGATGGCGCGAGCGTCGCGCCGTCGATGTCCTTCACCTTGCGCGACAGGTCGCGCAGGTTGCCGTCGGCGTCGATCAGCCCGGGCTTTTCGCGGCCGGCGGGTCCGTAGCGTACGAGTTTCATCTTGTCTCCTTGGTCGAAAGGGTTGGGCAGGGCCGGGTTCAGATCGTCATGCCGCCGTCGATCGAGAACACCTGGCCGGTGGCGAACTGCGATTCGTCGGACGCGAGGAACACGATCACGGGCGCGATTTCCTCGGCCTTGGCGAGGCGCCCCATCGGCTGGCGTGCGATGAACATCTTGCGCGCCTCGACGGGATCCTCGAAAGCGTTGATGCGGTCGGCCAGCGACGGCGTGTCGACGGTGCCGGGCGCAATCGCGTTGCAGCGCACGCCCTTTTGCACGCAGTCGGCGGCGACCGACTTGGTGAGTCCCACGACGGCGGCCTTGCTCGCGCCATAGACGAACCGGTTGGGAAGGCCCTTGATCGAGCCCGCGACCGAGGCCATGTTGATGATGCTCGATGCGCCGCCGCCGCGCGCGAACTTGTCGAGCATCCGCGGCAGCGCCGCGCGGATGGCGACGTACATCGCGCGCACATTGAGGTTGAAGCTGAAATCCCAGTCCGACGGCGTGCAGTCGAGGATCGTGCCGTGGTGGACGAAGCCTGCGCAGTTGAACATCGCATCGAGCGGCGGCAGCCCTGCGATCAGCGTCAGCACCGCCTCGTCGTCCAGCACGTCGAGCTTGTGCGTGGTGACGTTGCCGATGCCGGCGAATTGCGCAAGCAGCTTGTCGTTGATGTCGGTCGCATGCACGATCGCACCTTCGCGCGCCATCGCCTGCGCCGCGGCGTGGCCGATGCCCTGCCCTGCCGCCGTCACCAGCACGGTCTTGCCTTCCAGACGTCCTGCCATTGCGTTGTGCCCTTGTCGAGTTTGCGGAGTGGGGAAGCGGATCGCGCGGCTTAACGCAGCGCCGGCGTCAGCGAGCGCGTCGGATCCGCCCATGCCGAATTGGGCACCTGCGCGAACCAGCCCGGCCGTCCAGGATCACGATCGTAGGGATAGCCGCCGAGCTCGTTGTACAGCGCGTGGTAGCGCGCCAGTTTGTCGCGATCGAGGCTGATGCCCAGGCCGGGCGTGTCGGGAACGCGAATCGCGCCGTCGACGTAACGCATCCGCCCGCCCGTGATCACGTCGTCGGCCAGGTGATGGTAATGCGCATCCGCCGCATAGCCGAGGTTCGGCACGACGGCGCCCATGTGCAGCATCGTCGCGAGCTGGATGCCGAGCTCGCCGGAGCTGTGCACGGCGACGCCGATACCCATTGTCTCGCAGACGCTCGCGGCCTTGATGCAGGGCCGGATGCCGCCCCAGAACGTCGTGTCGAGCAGCACGACGTCGACGCCGCCGCTGCGGATGTTGGCGGCGAGCTGCTCGAAGTTGACGACCACGGTGTTGGTGGCGATCGGCAGCGGCACGAACTGCTTGAGCCGCAGCAACTGCGGAAGGCCCCACACCGGATCCTCGAAATAGTCGTTGCGCAGGTCGAGGATGTTGCGGCCGAATTCGATGGCATCGGCGAGCGACAGCGCCGAATTGGGGTCGTATCGGAAGCGCTCGCCGGCGAACGCCGCGGCGAGCGCGCGATAGCACGCGAGCTCGTGCGCGGGCGGATAGACACCGCCCTTCAGCTTGTGCGACGTGAAGCCATGCGCCGACTTGAGCTCGCGCGCATGCGCAACGAGCTGCTCGGGCGTGCGCACTTCGCCGACGCCGGTGTCGGGATCGGCATAGCGGAAGAAGAGATAGCTCGCGAACTCCAGGGTGTCGCGCAGCTTGCCGCCCAGCAGCGCGTGCACGGGGACGCCGAGCTTCTGGCCGATGATGTCGAGGCACGCGAACTCGATCGCCGCGTGCAGCTGCGTGCGGTTGTTGTAGAGGCTCGCCGTGGGATTGCAGATCTTGAGGCGCATCGCCTCGAGCGCGAACACGTCGTGGCCGTCGAGGTAGGCGAGGAGCCCGGCGAATGCGCGCGTGGCGTCCTCGCCGCCGCCACCCATTTCACCGAGCCCGCAGTAGCCGTCGTCGGTCTCGACTTCGACGATCGTGCGCACGAAGCGGCCCCAGTGCGCGCCGTTGCTGTGCAGCAGGGGCGCCTGCAGCGGCACGGTGACGGGCGTTGCGCGGATGGTCGAAATGCGGGTCATCGTCGGCGGCGAGACGCGCCATCTGCTTCCAATGGCAGGGCGCCAGCGGCGATTGTAACCCGCGTGCGCGCGAAGTGGTATTACCACTTGACCAGTTTGCCCGCAGCGATTAGCCTGTCCGGCAGAGCGAATGGCGGGGCTTCGAGCCCGTGCCCAGGCGCGAGCGAGATTCCCATGCCGTTTTCGAGCATCGAGCCACGCCGGCTGTATCGCCAGATCGCCGACCAGATTCGCACGCTGATCAGCGGCGGCGAGTACGCGCCAGGCGCGCGGCTGCCGCCGGAGCGCGAGCTGGCGAAGCAGCTAGGCGTGTCACGGCCGTCGGTGCGCGAGGCGCTGATCGCGCTCGAAGTCGAGGGACTGGTCGACGTGCGCATCGGCTCCGGCATCTACGTGCGCAGTACCGGCAATGGCCACCTGCCGGATACGAGCATCGACGCGGCGGCGGGGCCGTTCGAGTTGCTGCGCGCGCGCCACCTGATCGAGAGCGAATGCGCGGCGCTCGCGGCGAAGACGGCGAAGAAGGAGCAGGTGCAGGCGATCGAAGAGGCGCTCGACGACATGCAGCGCGAGCTCGCCGCCGGCGACATGCCGCTGGTGGGCGACCGGTTGTTCCACCTGCGCATCGCCGAGGCCACGGGCAACGGCGCGCTGGTGCACGTGATCAGGCTGCTGTGGGAAGAGCGCACCGGACCGCTCTACAAGCAGCTCGAGCAACACTACGATTCGCCGAAGCTTTGGCAGACGGCGATCGCCGAGCACCGCGCGGTGGTCAAGGCGATCGCCGCGCACGATCCGGCGAAGGCGCGCGCGACGATGCAGCGGCATCTCGACCAGGCGTACAAGCGTTTCAGCAAAGGCTGGGACACCCGCAGTTGAACGAATGCAACACCGGCGCCGCAATCGCGACCGACGCGACGCCGGCACTCGAGGATGACCATGCTCGCTTGCCGAATTCATGCCAAGGAAGATCTCCGACTCGAAACCGTGGCCGCGCCCGATCTCGCATCGGGTGACGTGCTCGTGCGCCTCGGCGCCGGCGGCATCTGCGGCTCCGACCTGCACTATTACTTCGAAGGCCGCAACGGCAACTTCGTCATTCGCGAGCCGCTGATTCCGGGGCACGAGGCGTCGGGCGTCGTCGCCGCGGTCGGCGCCTCCGTCACGCGCGTCAAGCCGGGCGATCGCATCGCCGTGTCGCCGTCGCATGCGTGCGGCCGCTGCCACTTCTGCCGGCAGGGACGCGAGCAGCTTTGCACCAGCATGAAATTCCTCGGCAGCGCGAGCCTCTTTCCGCACGTGCAGGGGATGTTCCAGGAAACGTTCGTGATGGGCGAGCGCCAGTGCTATCCGGTGACGACCGACGTGAGCCTGGGCGAGATCGCGTTCGCCGAGCCGCTGGCGGTCGCGCTGCACGCAGTCAATCGCGCCGGCGACCTGAAAGGCAAGTCGGTGCTGATCACCGGCGCCGGCACGATCGGCTGCCTGACGGTGATCGCCGCGCGGCTCGCGGGCGCTGCGCGCGTCACCGTCAGCGACATTCTCGATCGCCCGCTCGCCAAGGCGCGCGAGGTCGGCGCCGACGCGACGTTCCGCGCCGACCGTGATGCCAACGCGCTCGCCACGCCGCAGTTCGACGCCGCATTCGAGGTGTCGGGCAGCTTCGCGGCACTGCAGACCTGCATCGGCGCGAGCCTGAAGGGTTCGCGCGTCGTGCAGGTCGGTACGCTGCCGCACGTGGCGCTACCGCTGGTCGTCAACGACATCATGGTGAAGGAGCTCGACCTGTGCGGCGCGTTCCGCTGGGGCATCGAGTTCGACTGGGCGGTCGACTACATCGCGACGCGTCGCGTCGACGTGCGGCCGCTGCTGTCGGGACAGTATCCGCTGAAAGACGCCGTGCAGGCATTCCACGCTGCCGCGGACAAGAACCGCAGTACGAAGGTGCAGATCGTCGCCGCGTGAAGCCATCGGTGCGCGCGATACCACGCAAGCCCACAAGCCCCCAGGAGGAGTCGAAATGCCGAAGATATTGAAGCTCGTCGCCGCGACGCTCGTCGCCATGGCGTTTGTGGCCGCGGGTCCCGCGGCGGCGCAGACCAAGCTCAAGTGGGCGCACGTGTACGAGACCTCCGAGCCCTTCCACAAATGGTCGGTCTGGGGTGCGCAGGAAATCGAGAAGCGCACCAGCGGCCGTTATCACATCGACGTGTTCCCGGCGTCGTCGCTCGGCAAGGAAAGCGACATCAACCAGGGCCTGACGCTCGGCACCGTCGACATGATCATCTCGGGGCTTTCGTTCGCGGCGCGCACGATGCCGGCGATCGGCGTCGGCTATTACCCGTACACGTTCCGTGACGGCGAGCACCTGGTCAAGTGGGCGCAGAGCGACGCCTTCAAGGGCCTGGCCGAGCAGTATCGCCAGAAGACCGGCATCCAGATCACTGCGATGACGTACTACGGCACGCGGCAGACGACGTCCAACAAGCCGTTCACCGATTGCGCGGGCATGAAGGGACTGAAGATGCGAGTGCCCGACGTGCCCGCATATCTGGCATTGCCGAAAGCCTGCGGCGCCAATCCGACGCCGATCGCGTTCGCCGAGGTCTACCTCGCGCTGCAGAACGGCACCGTCGATGCGCAGGAAAATCCATTGACGACGATCGAGGCCAAGAAATTCTTCGAAGTGCAGAAGGCGATCATCCTGA
>JBDTWY010000061.1:0-16457 GCA_040006455.1 Betaproteobacteria bacterium
TGTACAGGTGGTTGTCGGCGATGATCTGGCGCAGCCACGCGTTCTGCGAATCCCACGAGTGGTACATCATCATCGGTCGCTGCGTGATCGCATGCAGCGTGAAGCCGTCGTCAGCGCCGCCCTGCGAGGCGAGCGGCGGATACCAGAACGGCAGCGGATCGAAGTAAGTCGTCAAGCGCGCGCGATCGGCGGCGTCATGCGGGCGCGGTCCCGCGTACTGGCCGAGTCCCGCGAGCCGGAACTTCTGCAGCGGCTCCGACCACAACTGCATGACGATCGGCTCGATGTCGGTGATGAACCCCGTCGTGCGCGCGAACTCGAGGTAGCGCCGGTTGGCGAAGCGGTAGTACTGCAAGGCCGGCGGCAGGTGGAATTCGAAGAACGACTGGTTGGCGATGTAGGCATCCCATTGCCGTGGATTGGGCGCGCCCACCAGCGCGGCGTCGCCGCTCGCGCCGCGCCAGCCCCCCAGGAAGCCGATCCCCGGCGCGCGCTCGTAGCGGACGATGAAGTCGCAGTAGTCACGGTAGCGGCGCGTGCCGTCGGGCTTGACGAACGCGGAGAAGCCGAGCCGCGACGCGAGCTCGACCAGCACTTCCTGGAACGGCCGCACGTCGCGGTCGAGCGGCACGATCGGATGACGGATCGCGTCGGCGATGGTGTCGGCCTCGGAGATCGGCCGGTCGAGCAGCGAGATCGCGTCGTGGCGCTCGAGATACGTGGTGTCGGGCAGCACGAGGTCGGCGAACGCGACGGTCTCGGAGCGGAACGCGTCGGCGACGATGATGAACGGAATCCGGTAAGCGCCGTTCGCGTCCTTCGCACGCAGCATCTCGCGCGTGCCCGTCGTGTTCATCGACGAGTTCCACGCCATGTTCGCCATGAACAACATCAGCGTGTCGATCGGATACGGATCGCCGGCAACGGCGTTGGCGATCACCATGTGCATCATGCCGTGCGCGGCGAGCGGCGCCTGCCACGAGAACGCCTTGTCGATCCGCAGCGGCCGGCCGTCGGCGTCGATCGCGAGATCCTCGGGACGCATCGGGAAGCCCAGCGGCGAGCCTGCGAGCGGTGCGCGCGGATGCGACGGCGCCGTCGCCGGCACCTGGCGCGGCGGCACCGGCTTCGGATACGGCGCGCGTGCGCGAAAGTTGCCGGGACCGTCGAGCGCACCCAGCAGCATCTGTACGATATGCAGCGCGCGGCAGGTGTGGAAGCCATTCGAGTGCGCGGCGATGCCGCGCATCGCGTACATCGCCACCGGACGTCCGATGACGCTGGCGTGCACGTTGCCCCACACGTCGGTCCACTCGATCGGCAGCGTGATCGACTCGTTGAACGCGACTTGGGCCATCTCGCGCGCGAGCTTGCGGATCGTCGCGGCGTCGACGCCGCACTGCGGCGCGACCTGTTCAGGTGCATACGCGGCATCGAGATAGCGCTCGGCCGCAAGCGTCAACGAGGTCTTCGCCGTGCGCCCGTCGGCCAGCGTGAACGTGCCGAACAGCGCCACGCACGTGTCGAACGTCACCGCGCCGGTCAGTGTGTTCGAACCATCGTCGTGCACCAGCGGCCGCGCCTCGTGGTCGCGCGCGAACAAGCCATCGTCGGCGGCACCGGGGTCGCAGATCACGAGCCACGGCGCGTTGGTGTAGCGCGCGAGGAACTCGTAGTCGATCGTGCCGTCGGTCAGCAGCACGTGCACCAGCGACAGCGCGAGCAGGCCGTCGGTGCCGGGTCGCACCGGGATCCACTCATCGGCGATCGCCGAGTAGCCGGTGCGCACCGGATTGATCGACACGAACTTGGCGCCGCTGCGCTTCAGCTTGTCGAGGCCGATCTTGATCGGGTTCGACGAGTGGTCCTCGGCGACGCCCCACAGCACGAAATAGCGCGCGCGGTCCCAGTCGACGGCGCCGAATTCCCAGAACGAATAGCCGATCGTGTAGAGGCCCGCGGCCGCCATGTTGACCGAGCAGAAGCCGCCGTGCGCCGCCCAGTTGGGCGTGCCGAACTGCTGCGCCCACAGCCCGGTCAGCGCCTGCATCTGGTCGCGGCCGGTGAAGAACGCGAGCTTCTTCGGATCGGTATCGCGAATCGTGCGCAGCCGCGCCTCAACGATCGCCAGCGCCTCGTCCCATTCGATCTCGTCGAAAATGCCGTCGCCGCGCGCCGTGCCCTCGCGGCGCTTGAGCGGCTTCGCGAGCTTCGCCGGCGACAACTGCTTCATGATGCCGGCTGAGCCCTTCGCGCAGATCACGCCGCGGTTGACCGGATGCTCGCGATTGCCCTGGATGAATCGCAGGTTCGCGCCCTCGAACGTCACCTTGATGCCGCAACGGCACGCGCACATGTAGCACGTGCTGTATTCGATGCGTTGCGGCGCGTCGCTCGGCTTCGGCAGGGTTCGGAATTCGATCGGAACGGGCATGGCGGAGCGGTCGCCGTCAGGCGGCCGCGACTTCAGTGCAAATCAATCCGGCAGGTTGCGCGCAAGCGTTTGCGCGGTGGGTGGGACATTGTCGGCGTCGGCGATGGCCGCCCGCAGTTTACGACATCACTGCGGGCGGGACATTGCGGCGGACCCGTCAGCGCGCCGCCGTCGACTTGTACTTGGCGAGATGGCGCACTGGCAACGCCAGCGCATCGCGTCGGAACGGGTCGCCCAGCTCGCGCGTCACCATCATTTCCAGCACCGTCGTGCGGCCGTCGCGCTGCGCATCGGCGGCCGCGCGCAGCGCGGGTCCCACATCGGCCAGCTTGTCGATACGATGGCCATCGGCGCCCATGGCCTTCGCCACCGCCGCCCATGACGGCTGGCCGTCGAGATTCACGCCGACGAAGCGATTGTCATAGAAGTCGACGTGGTTCTTCTTTTCGGCGCCCCATTGCTGGTTGTTGAACACCACCGCCGTCACCGGGATCTTTTCGCGCACGCAGGTCTGCAGCTCGCCGAAGCTCATCCCCCACGCACCATCGCCGACATACGCGATCGCCGTGCGCTCGGGCGCCGCGACCTTGGCGCCGACGACCGTCGGAAACGCGTAGCCGCAGTTGCCGAAGCTCATCGCCGCAAGCATCGAGCGCGGACGCTCGAAGCGCAGGTACGAATTCGATACCGAGCAGATGTTGCCGATGTCGGTCGACACCATCGCGTCGGCCGGCATCGCCTTTTCGAGCTCGCGCAGCATCTGCCGCGGATGCATCAGGCGGGTGCCCGCGCTCACATCAACCGACCACGCGTCCTTTTCGTGCGTCCAGCCGCCGAGCTCCGCTTCCCACGCCGACTTTTCCGCGTTGATCCGCGTCGTGCGCTCGACGCGGTTGGCTTCGCAGGCGAGCGACTTCGACGCGAGGCGCGCGGTCAGCGACGCCGCGGCGGCCTTGGCGTCGCCGCAGATTCCCACGGCGATCGGCTTGACGAGGCCCAGCATCCGCGCGTCAGCGTCGACCTGGATGATTTTTGCGTTCGCCGGCCAGTAGTCGATGCCGTACTGCGCGAGCGTGCCGAACGGGCCGAGCCGCGTGCCGAGCGCCAGCACGACGTCGGCCTGCGCGATCAGCTTCATTGCCGCCTTCGAACCCTGGTAGCCGAGCGGGCCGACCCACAGCGGATGCTGCGACGGGAACGAATCGTTGTGCAGGTACGAATTGCAGACGGGCGCGTCGAGGCGCTCGGCCAGCGCGATCGCCTCGCGCACGCCATCGCCCATCACCACGCCGCCGCCGCACAGCATCACCGGGAATTTCGCCGAAGCCAGCAGCGTCGCCGCCTCCGCAAGGCTCATTTCGCCACCGGCGCCGCGCTCGATGTGCAGCGGCCGCGGAATCTCGCAGTCGATGTCGCCGTAGAAGTAGTCGCGCGGAATGTTGAGCTGCGTCGGTCCCATGTCGAGCAGCGCGCGGTCGAACGCGCGGCCGGTCATTTCCGCCATCCGCGCCTTGTTGTTGACGTGCGCCTGGAATTTGGTGATCTTCGAAAAGATCGGCAGCTGCTCCGTTTCCTGGAAGCCGCCGAGGCCCAGCGTCATCGACCCGGTCTCGGGCGTGATCACGACCACCGGCGAATGCGCCCAGAATGCCGCCGCCGTCGAGGTGACGAAGTTGGTGATGCCGGGTCCGTTTTGCGCAATGCAGACGCCGTGGCGTCCCGACACGCGCGCGAAGCCGTCGGCCATGTGGCCGCCGCCCTGCTCGTGAGCGACCGAAATGAAGCGGATGCCAGCCAGCGGAAAGAGGTCGAGCGCGTCCATGTACGCCGAGCCGACGATGCCGAACACCTGCTTGACGCCGTGCGCGACCAGCGTCTCGACGAAGGCTTCCGAAGGCGTCATTTTCTGGCGGCCAACGACGGCCTGCGGCAAATCGACGGGCTTGTTCATGCGCAATTCTCCTGGTGCAGGGGCGATGCGCCGCGCATCGCAAAGGGTCGCCGCGTGCGTTGCGAACGCCGGGCGCACGGCCAGTGTTCCACAAGCCGCCCGCCACGGCAACACATACATTCAAAATCTGGTTTGATGGATTTCAATTTTTGCGATAGCGTTCGTCCATGACCCGCAAGATCGACCGTGCTCCGCCGCTGTTGCGCGCCTTCGCGCTGCTCGAGCACGTCGCCCACGCGCAGGGCGCGGTGTCGCTGCAGGAAATGACCGAGGCCGCGGCATTGCCGAAGCCCACCGTCTACAGGATGCTCAACGTACTGGAGCAGGCAGGGCTGGTCGCGCGCGAGCCCGACGGCCGCCGCGTCGTCGCGGGCCCGCGTCTCGCGCGCCTCGCGCTCGACGTGCTGATGAACGACCTGGTGCGCGCGCCGCGGCACGCGATCCTGCAGCGTCTCGCCGGCGAGGTCGGCGAGACCGTCAACATGACGATGCTCGAGAAGAGCGAGGTGGTCTACATCGACCGGGTCGAAAGCGCGTGGCCATTGCGGATGGCACTGCAACCGGGCTCGCGCGTGCCGCTGCACTGCACCGCCAGCGGCAAGCTGCTGCTGGCGCTGCTGCCGACGGTGCGGCGGCGGCGCGTGATCGCCGAGCTTCAGCTCGTCCGCCACACCGACAACACCATCACCGATCGCCGCCGGCTCGAGGCCGAGCTTGCGGCGATCCGCCGCGCGGGCCTTGCAACCGACAACGAGGAGTACCTGACAGGCGTCGTGTGCGTCGCGGTGCCGGTGGTGACCGATGGCGGCCAGGTCGTCGCGTGCGTGGCCGTGCATGCGCCGGTGGCGCGGATGACGCTTGCGCGCGCGCTGGCCCTCGCACCCGCGCTGCGCCGGGCCGCAGGCGCGCTCGGCGCATCGTTCACCGAAGGCGCTGCGCCGGCGTCGCGTGGCGTTGCCAAGCCCGCGCTGCGCCGCGCAGCGCGCCCGCGACTGCGCTAGCCTGCGGCGTCGGCGAGAATCATGTCGCTCGCCTTTTCCGCGATCATCACCACGGGTGCGTTGGTGTTGCCCGAGGTCAGCGTCGGCATGATCGAACAGTCGACCACGCGCAAGCCCGTCACGCCATGCACGCGCAGGCGAGCGTCGACCACGGCGCCATGGTCTTCGCGGTGGCCCATCCTGCAGGTGCCCGACGGATGGAAAATCGTCGCCCCGTAGTCGCGGCAGAACTCCAGCAGCGCGTGCTCGTCCGCTGAATCGACGGCGGGCCCCGGCCGCAATTCCTCGGCGATGAACGGCCGCATCGGCGCGGTATTCGCGAGCGTGCGCGCATAGCGCACGGCGGCCACCGCGCAACGCTGGTCTTCCGCGGTGGTGAGGTAATTGGGCTGCATCGCCGGCGCCGCGAACGGATCGGCTGAGCGGATGCGCACGTGCCCGCGCGACGTCGGTCGCAGCTGGCACACGCTGAACGTGAATCCCGGAAACGGATGCGGCGCGGCCCCGGCGAGATCCGCGGACAGCGTGCCGAAGTGGAATTGCACGTCGGGCGTGCGCGACTCAGGCAACACGCGTGTGAACAGTCCCCCCTGGTTGATGCCGATCGCCAGCGGCCCTGTCTTGTGCAGCAGCCATTGCAGTCCGATCTTGAGCGACCGCCACGTCGAATTGAGGTCGTCGTTGGTGGTGATTGGCCGCGTGCAGCGATACAGCAGCCGCAGCTGCAGGTGATCCTGCAGGTTTTCGCCGACGCCGGGCAACGCGCGAACCACGACGATGCCGAAGGCGCGCAGCAACGCCGGCTCGCCGACGCCGGACAGTTGCAGCAGTTGCGGACTCTGCAACGCGCCTGCGGCCAGCAGCACTTCGCGCGCCGCGCGCACCACCTGCAACTCACCGTGCTGACGGTACTCGACACCGACCGCGCGTTGGCCCTCGAACAGCACCCGCGTGACCTGCGCATCGGTCTTCACGCGCAGGTTCGCGCGCGCTCGCACCGGCTTCAGGTAGCCGACCGCGGTGCTGCAGCGCCAGCCGTTGCGGGTGAACAGCTGGTAGTAGCCCACGCCTTCCTGCACGCCGGCATTGAAATCGTCGCTGCGCGGGACGCCGAGCGTGTTGGCGCCGGCGATGATCGCCTCGATCAGCTCGTGCCGCGCGCCGATATCGGTGCACGCCAGCGGACCGTCGGCACCGTGCATCGCGCTCGCACCTCGCGAGTTGGATTCGCTGCGAATGAAATACGGCAACACGTCGTTCCATCCCCAGCCGGGATTGCCCGCGTGAGCCCAGCGATCGTAGTCCTGCGGCTGCCCGCGGACGTCGATCAGGCCGTTGATCGACGACGATCCGCCAAGGCCGCGTCCGCGCGGCCAATAGATCTTGCGACCGTTCATCGACGCTTCGGGCTCGGTGTAGAACCCCCAGTTGTAGCGCGGATGGAACATCGTCTTGCCGTAACCGATGGGGATGTGGATCCACAGGTAGTTGTCGCGCGGCCCCGCCTCCAGCACCAGCACCCGATGCGCGCCGCTGGCGGTCAAGCGGTTGGCAAGCACGCAGCCCGCAGTTCCCCCGCCGACGATGACGTAATCGAATTCGCTCATGGCACTCGCGATCGCGGCCACCCGTGCTGCGTCGCGCGCACTCGCGTTCTGGTCAATTTGGGTAAGCAGGATCGCAACGATTTGCCCGATGACGACCGATCTGCGCGACGATCATCGCACGCTGGCGCGCGACGCCTTGGCGCCGGCGCACACCGCGTCGATCAGCAGCTCAGCGGGCGCATAACGCTCGAGCGAGCGATGGCGCACGACGCCGGCGTCGCCGCGCACAATGCGGCGCGGATAGGGAACCAACGCGAGACCGAGTTCGGGCAACCCCGCGATGCCTTCGGACACGCAGCTCAGGTACGGTCCCGCCTTGAGCAGCCGGACCAGTGACGACAGCGACGTCGCCTCGACCGCGATGTGCACCGCGGTCGCGCCCTCGCGGCGCAGCGTCGCGGTCAGGCTGGTGACGAGGTCGCGATCGTGCTGCATCACCGCCCAGGGATACTGCGCCAGTTCGCGCGCCTGCACCCGCCGGCGCGCGAGCAGCGGATGTTGCGCACCGGCGATCACCCGCAGGCCGATCTCGGTGATGACCCGATAGGTCAGGTGCTCCGGCAGCGCCTCGAGCGGCGGCAGCACGCCGAACAGCATGTCGAGCTCGCCGGCCAGCAGGCGCGGATAGTTGACGTCGGTCGCCGCCGAATCGATCTGGAACGTGATGCCGGGATAGCGTGCGTGCACGACGGCGATGGCGCTCGGCACCAGCGTTGCGCCGAACATCAAGCCGGTGCCGAGCTTGAGCTGGCCGGTGTGGCCGCCGCCATATGCCAGCATCTCGAGGTCGGCGAGGCGGCAGTCGGCGTCGATGCGCTGCGCGTGCGGCAGCAGCGCGCGGCCGTAACCCGTCAGCGTCACGCCGCGCGGCAGGCGCTCGAGCAGGCGCACGCCGAGATCGTCCTCGAGCCGCTGGATACTCTTGGTCAGCGCGGGCTGCGTGACCGCGAGCTTCTGCGCCGCCGCAGTCAGGCTGCGTTCCTGCGCCACCACCACGAACTGGTGCAGCGTGCGGGCGTGATGAACGAGTGACATTCCAATAAGCTATGGCAAATGAGAGAAATCTCATTGGTCAGTATACGGCGGCTCACGCAAGCTGGCGCCAGCGTCGGCCCCGGCGCCGGGGCGCCGGCGTCACCAAGTGCGCTGCGCAACGCACCCATCGCCCCGGCGATCACGGAGGATGCAACACCGATGAAACGGCCGAACGTGGTGCTGATGGTGGCCGACGACATGGGCTTCTCGGATCCCGGCTGCTACGGCGGCGAGATCCATACGCCCAACCTCGATCGCCTCGCCGCCAGCGGCGTGCGCTTCACGCAGTTCTACAACGGCGCCCGCTGCAGCCCGTCGCGCGCCTCGCTGCTCACCGGCCTGCATCCGCACCAGACCGGCATCGGCATCCTCACCAATGACGATCGCCCGCGCGGCTACCCTGGCACGCTCAATCGCAACTGCGTGACCATCGCCGAGGTCCTCAAGGCCGCCGGCTACCGCACCGCCATGTCGGGCAAATGGCACCTCGCCGCCGACATGCATACCGCCAACGACGCGTGGCCCACGCGTCGCGGCTTCGAGCGTTTCTTCGGGACCCTGACCGGCTGCGGATCGTTCTTCCAGCCCGGAACCCTTACGCGCGGCGAAGCCAACGCCGAGCACGAGGCGCTCGACCCGGACTTCTATTACACCGACGCCATCAGCGATGACGCCGCCGCGTTCGTGCGCGACTGCGCGAAAACGCCCGACACGCCGTTCTTCCTGTACGTCGCCTATACCGCCCCGCACTGGCCGCTGCATGCCCGCGACGAGGATCTGGCGCGCTACCGCGGTGCCTTCGACGCCGGCTGGGACACGCTGCGCGAGGCGCGCGTCGCGCGCCAGAAGGCGATGGGCCTGTTCGCTGCCGACACACGCTTGTCGGCACGCGATCCTTCGCAGCCGGCGTGGACTGATGCTCCGCACCGCGAGTGGGAAGCGCGGCGGATGGAAGCCTACGCGGCGCAGATCGATCGCATGGACCAGGGCATCGGCGCCATCCTGCGTGCGCTCGACGACAGCGGCGCGCGCGACAACACCCTCGTCGTCTTCCTGTCCGACAACGGCGCGTCGGACGAGAACCTGCCGCTGGTCGAGCTCAGCCGTTTCCGCGAGCGCAGCGACATCCTGCGCCTCGAGACGCGCGACGGCCGTGAGGTGCGCATCGGCAACGAACCTTCGATCGTGCCCGGCGGCGAGGACACCTACGCAAGCTACGGCCGCGCGTGGGCGAACCTGTCGAACGCGCCGTTCCGCTACTACAAGCGCTGGGTGCACGAGGGCGGCATCGCCTGCCCGATCATCGTCAACTGGCCCGCCGGCGCGCTGGACGAGGGCGCGTTCGCTCGCGTGACGGCACAGCTGACCGACATCCTTCCCACCCTCCTCGACGCCACCGGCGCAACCTATCCCGCAGAGGTCGACGACCACAGGATTGCCGAGAGCGAAGGCCACAGCCTGCTCCCGGCGCTGCGCGGCCAGCCGTCGCCGTCGCATGCACAGTATTGGGAGCACACTGGCAACGCGGCAATCCGGCGCGGGCGCTGGAAGCTTGTGCGCGACTATCCCGGCGCTTGGGAGCTCTACGATCTCGAGCATGACCGCACCGAACTCGACAATCTCGCGCTGCGCGAACCGCGCGTGGTAGCCGATCTCGTCGAAGCCTGGTCGCGCTGGGCGCGGCGCATCGGCGTCATCGACTGGGAAATCACGCTCGACCTGTATGCATCGCGCGGCCAGCCCGCGCGCGAAGCGATGGGTTGACCCGCGCGGCGCCACGATGATGGATGCGTTGCGCTCGATGCGAATCCCCTTGCCGGCGGCCCGATGGCCGACCGGCGAAGGCCTGCGGCGCGCACCGCGCGTCACTCGAATACATCCCCGAAGGAAGGAGACCGTCATGCCAAGCATCCGCCAAATCAGCGCAACCCTCGCCGCGGTGGCATCGCTCGCGTGGATCGCGCCCCTGCACGCGCTCGCCGCGGACCCGCAGTTCGCCGACGTCGGCAAGCAGTCGACGCTGACGATGCTGGTGCCGGCCACGCCCTGGCTGCCGGCGTTCACCAAGCTCGTCGAGCAGTACGAGGCACAGACCGGCAATGTGGTGAAGCTCGACGTCAATCCGTTCGGCGGCGTGCTCGACAAGGCGCGCAACGACGTGCGCAGCGGCGGCGGCGCGTACGGCGCGCTCTTCCTCGACACGCAGTGGACCATCGAGATGTACGAAGGCGGCTTCGTGACGCCGTTCAACGATGTCGATGCGTCGTTCGTGATGCCGAAGGAAGTGTTGAGCTATGGCGATTCGGGCTACTGGAATGCGCAGAAGCGCTGGCGCACGGCCAGTGGCGGCAAGCTGATGGGCTTCACCGTGCTCGGCAACGTCCAGGTGTGGTATTACCGCGCCGACGTGTTCAAGGCGGCAGGACTCGCGCCGCCGAAAACCTGGCAGGACGTGCTCGACGCATGCGCGAAAATCGCCAAGCCGCCTGCGACCTACGGCGCGGTGCTGCGCGCCGAGCGCGGCAACGGCATCCGCTACGACTGGCAGCAATGGATGGTCCAGCGCGGCGGCAGCGTGGCGAAGGACCCCGAGAACGGCGACTTCAGCGTGACCGTCAACAGCCCGGCGAACAAGGCGTCGCTCGACCAGTTCATCGAGCTCGGCAAGAAATGCGGACCGCCCAACCCGGGCTCGATCGGCCAGGGCGACGTGATCCAGCTCATGTCCACCGGCAAGGCGCTGCAGGCGCAACTGGTGCTCGCCGCGTGGTCGAATTTCGAGAATCCGAAAAAATCTGCGGTGGTAGGCAAGCTCGACGTCGTGCCGTTGCCGATACCGGCTGGCGGCGTACCCGGCGGCGTGATCGGCAACTGGAACTACACGATCGCCAAGGGCGCGAGCCCCGAGCAGAAGAAGGCGGCCATCGCGTTCGCCCGCTGGTTCCTCACCTACGACGCGCAATACGCGTATGCCAAGGCGGGCGGCATTCCCAACCGTGCCGACGTGCTCGCCTCGGATCTGGCGCGCGACCCCACCTATCGCTGGATGCGCGCGTACGCGGAAACGATGAAGGCGGCCACGCAGGAGCTCGGCTACGTCGAGGGTCCGCAGGTCGAGCAGATCCTTGGCCTGCGGCTCAACCAGGCCGTCATCGGCGAGATGTCCAGCGGCAAGGCGCTCAACCTCGCAGCGCAGGAAATCCGCGCCGTGTTCGCCAAGAACGATCGCAAGACCGGGCTTGGACCGCCGCTGCCGGAATGAGCGTTGCGCGTAGCGGCGCGCGGCCGGCGGCCGCGCACGGCATTCGCCGCAGGCGGCGGTGATGCGCTTGCGCGATCCGCGCGGCGGCGGAGTCGTCAGCGCCACGTTCAAGTACTGGAGCCTCGCGCCGGCGGTGTTGGTGCTGGCGGCGCTCACCGTGCTGCCCACGCTCGCGCTGCTGCGCATGAGCGTGTCGACGATCACCTTCGCCGGCGGTCGCGAGCTCTGGGCGTTCACGCCGGCGCGCAACTTCGCGTCGCTCTGGAGCGACCCGGGTCTCGCGGCGACGATCCTCAACACGCTGCTGTTCGTCGTCGTCGCCGTGGCGATCGAAATGGTGGCGGGTCTGGCGCTGGCGCTGCTGGTCGGCGGGCTCAGGCGAGGCAAGGGCCTGATTCGCACGATCCTGATCGTGCCGATCCTCGTGCCGCCGGTGGCCATCGGCAACATGTTCAAGCTGATGTACAACTACGACTTCGGGCTCTTCAACCAGATGCTCGGCGCGGTCGGCCTGCCCGCGGTGAGCTGGCTCGGGTCGACGTCGCTGGCGCTGTGGTCGATCGTGCTGGTCGACGTCTGGCACTGGGTGCCGTTCGTGTTCCTGATCCTGTTCGCCGCGGTCGAGGCGCTGCCGGTCGACGTGGTCGAGGCGGCACACGTCGACGGGGCCAATCGACGGCAGATGCTGCTGCGGATCAAGCTGCCGCTGCTCAAGCCGGCCATCGTCGTCGCGCTGCTGTTCCGCGCGATCCTCGCGTTCAAGGCGTTCGACGAGGTCTACCTGCTCACGGGCGGCGGCCCGGGGACGTCGAGCGAGCTCGTGAGCCTGCACCTCTACCGTGTGTTCTTCGAGCAGAACCAGCTTGGTTACGGTGCGCTGCTGTCGGTGCTGACGATCGTCGTCGTGCTTTCGCTTCTCGGCGCCGGGCGGCGTTTCCTGATGGCGCGGACGCCGTGAGGCAGGCCACGGGCCGTTCAGTGCGGTGGCCATGGACGCCGGCGGCGCGCGAGCGTGCGCTGGGGCTTACGCTCGTCGGGCTGGCGATCGTCGTCGTCGTCGGCCCGTTCCTGTGGGTGCTGGCCAATTCGTTCAAGAGCCCGATCGCCATTCTCACCGGCGCGTGGAACTTCGTGCCGACACTCGACAACTATACCGACGTGCTGTCGAGCAAGCGCTCCGACTTCGTGCACGCGCTGGCGACCAGTCTCACGGTTGCGACCGCGAGCACGACGATCGTCGTGGCGATCGCCACGCTGGCCGCGTATTCGCTGCATCGCTTCGCGTGGGCGCAGTGGGTGGTGCGCGGCCTGCTCGCATGGACGCTGGCGTTCCACGTCATCCCGATCATCACGATGGTCGGCCCCTGGTACGTGGCGTTCCGCCAGCTCGGGCTCTACGACACGCGCAGCGCGCTGGTGCTGACCCACGTGGTGATCAACCTGCCCGTGGCGCTGTGGCTGATGATGTCGTTCTTCCGCGCGCTGCCGCCCGAAATCGAGGAAGCGGCGATGGTCGACGGCTGCCATTCGCTGCAGGCGTTCTGGTACGTCGTGCTGCCGCTCGTCGTGCCCGGCCTCATCGCCACCGGCGTGCTGTCCTTCATCTTCAGCTGGAACGAATTCACGATCGCGCTCAACCTCACGTCGCAGGCGAATGCGACCGTGCCGGTGGTCGTCTCAAAGTTCGCCAACGACTACGAGGTGCAGCACGGCCCGATGGCCGCGGCGTCGATGCTGGCGACGCTGCCCGCGCTGGTGCTGATGTTCGCCGGCCAGCGCTTCGTCGTGCAGGGCCTCACGCTGGGCGCGGTCAAATAGCCGCGCGCCGGCCACATTCTCGTTTTTCGGAACGCCGGCGGCGCGCGCTCGCCGCAATGGCCATCGCTGCCGCAGCGCCACACGCGTAAAATGCCGGCAACCGCCTCCCGCAAGGAACCCCATGGGCAAGTCCGAATCCGTTGTGCACGCAACCCGTCCGGCCGTCAGCGGCTCGAAGGCCGAGTACTGGATGCCGTTCACCGCCAATCGCGATTTCAAGTCCGATCCGAAGATGGTCGTGCGTGCCGAAGGCATGTACTACTGGAACGACCGCGGCGATCGCATCATCGACGCGTCGTCGGGACTGTTCTGCGTCAACGCAGGCCATTCGCGCAAGGAAATCGCCGACGCCGTGCACCTCCAGCTGTCCGAGCTCGACTTCGTGCCGCCGTTCATGCGCGGGCATCCGAAGAGCTTCGCGCTCGCCGAACGCATCGCGCAACTGACGCCCGGTGACCTGAAGCGCATCTTCTTCGTCAACTCCGGATCGGAAGCGATCGACACGGCGATGAAGATCGCGCTCGCCTATCACCAGGCGCGCGGCCAATCCGGGCGCACGATGTTCGTGTCACGCGAGCGTGCGTACCACGGCGTCAACTTCGGCGGCGTCGCGCTGTCCGGCATCGTCAACAATCGCCGCAAGTTCGCGCCGGGCCTGCAGGTCGCGCACATGCGCCACACGCACGTCAAGGAAAACTACTTCGTGCGCGGCCAGGGCGAGCACGGCGCCGACCTCGCCGACGACCTGACACGCTTCGTCAACCTGTACGGCGCGGAGAACATCGCCGCGTGCTTCGTCGAGCCGATCGCCGGCTCGACCGGTTGCCTGGTGCCGCCCGAGGGCTACCTGGAACGGCTGCGCGCCATCTGCGACACGCACGGCATCCTGCTCGTGTTCGACGAGGTGATCACCGGCTTCGGCCGCACCGGTGAGCCGTTCGCCGCGCAGAGCTTCGGCGTCACGCCCGACATGATGACGATGGCGAAGGGCATCACCAATGCCGCGCAGCCGATGGGCGCGGTGGCGGTGGCGACGCGCATCCATGACGCGGTGATGAACGCCGCGCAGGAAGGCGCGATCGAGCTGTTCCACGGCTACACGTATTCGGGCCACCCCGCCGCGTGCGCGGCCGGCCTCGCGACGCTCGACATCTACGAGCGCGAGGACCTGTTCGCGCGCGGCCGCGCGCTGTCGCCGTATTTCCTCGACGCGATCTGGTCGCTGCGCGACGTCGGCATCGTCACCGATATCCGTGGCTACGGCATGTTCGCGACCATCGACCTCGCCGCCGACGGCGCGCCGGGCACACGCGGCCACGCGTTGCAGAAAAAACTGTTCGACAACGGATTGCATCTCAAGCCCACCGGCGACAGCGCGCTGATCGCGCCGCCGCTGATCGCCGAGAAATCGCATATCGACAGCATCGCGGAAATCCTGCGCACGACATTGCGCTCGATCTAGCATCGCCGTTTCGCAGCAACCACTCAAACTGGCAAGGGGAAAGCACGATGAAAACGATGAAATGGCTGGCGGCTTCGACGATCGCGGGCATCGCCGCGATGGTCGCGATGCCGACGCTGGCGCAAAAGGAAGTGACGATCGCGTACCAGGACATGGTCGTCCCGTACCGGATCATGCAGGAGAGCAAGGAGCTCGAGAAACAGACCGGCTACAAGATCAACTGGAAGCAGTTCGGCGGTGGCGGCGAAGTGATCAAGGCGATGGCGTCGGGCGCCGTGCAGATCGGCGAGATCGGCTCGGCGGGAATCGCCGCGTCGGTGTCGCGCGGCGAACCGCTCGAGCTGTTCTGGATCCTCGACGACATCGGCGGCGCCGAGGCGCTGGTGGTGAAGAACAACTCGGGAATCAAGACGGTCGCCGACCTCAAGGGCAAGACCATCGCCGTGCCGTTCAATTCGACGACGCACTTTCACACGATGGTCGCGCTGGAGCAGGCGCACGTGAACCCGGCCGACGTCAAGATCCTCAACCTGCGACCACCCGAAGTGCGTGCTGCATGGCAGCGCGGCGACATCCAGGCGACGTTCATCTGGAATCCCGTCCTCGCCGAGGTCAAGAAGGACGGTCACGTGATCCTCACGTCGGGCAAGATCTCGGCCGACACCGGCAAGGCGACGTTCGACGGCTATTGCGTCAACAAGGACTGGGCCAAGGCGAATCGCGATTTCATGGTCAAGTTCGTCAAGCTCATGGCAACCGCCGACAACGAATACCGGCGTGACAAGGCGAAGTGGACCGCGGGGTCGGCGGAGGCCAAGGCCGTCGCCAAGTGGTCGGGCGCCAAGCCCGAGGACGTTCCCGAAGCCATCGGCCTCTACCAATTCCCGACATTGCAGGAGCAGGCGGACAAGTGGCTGGGCGGCGGCAAGAACAGCATCGCCGCCAAGGCGCTCGCCGCCACGTCGGAGTTCCAGAAATCGCAGAAGCAGATCGAGAAGACGCTGCCCGATTACTCGGTGGTGGTCAATCCGTCCTACGCACAGGCAGCGCTCAAGTGACATGCCGGGCGCCGGCGACCCCGGCGCCCGCAATGCACGCGCAAGCGCGACCGCGAATTGCCGGTCGGCGTGGGCATCGACGCGTTGCGCCGTCGAACCGGCGATGAGCGCGGCTGTCGTACGCGGACGTCCCGCGTATCGCGGCCGGATGTGCGCCAATCGCCGTTCGCCGCCGACCCCACAGGATCGCCTCGCATGAGCAAACTCGAGATACGCCACCTGTCGGTGCACTACGAGGGCCGCGGCGGCAACAGCGTGCATGCGCTGTCGGACGTCGATCTCACGATCGATCCGGGCGATTTCGTCGTCGCGCTGGGCGCATCGGGCTGCGGCAAGACCACGCTGCTGTCGTGCATCGCCGGGTTCATGCAGCATTCGTCGGGCGATATCCTGCTCGACGGCAAATCAGTGACGGGCCCGGGCGCCGATCGCGGCGTGGTGTTCCAGAAGCACGCGCTGATGCCCTGGCTCGACGTCGTTTCCAACGTCGAATTCGGCTTGAGGATGCGCGGCGTCGATCGCGCGGCGAGGCGCGCGACGGCGATGGACAAGCTGCGGCTGGTCGGCCTCGAGAAATTCGCCAAGGCGCCTATCTACCAGATTTCAGGCGGCATGCAGCAGCGTGTCGGTCTCGCGCGCGCGCTGGCCAGCGATCCCGAGGTGATGCTGATGGATGAGCCGTTCGGCGCGCTCGACGCACTGACGCGCGAGCAGCTGCAGGAGCTGATGCTGGAATTGTGGTGGAAGACGCGCAAGATGTTCTTCTTCATCACGCACAGCGTCGAGGAAGCGCTGTTCCTCGCCACCGAGCTCATCGTGATGACGCCAT
>JBDTWY010000062.1:0-16344 GCA_040006455.1 Betaproteobacteria bacterium
AGTTGCTACTTTTGCGGGAATGACGGCAGTTGCTGCTTTCGCGGGAATGACGGCAATTGCTGCCTACGCGGGAATGACGGCAGTTGCTGCTTTCGCGGGAATCGCCGCCGCGCTCCTCGTGCTTGTACGGATGCGGTGAAGCACCGTCGTGCGCGCGCAGCATGCGCACGGCGGCGGTGACGGATATTCGCGAGGTGAACGTCGTCGGCGCAGCGCGGTATCGCGAGCCTTCCGATCTAGCCGCGCGGATGATGCGCGGCGTGCAGCGCCTTCAACCGCTCGCGCGCGACGTGGGTGTAGATCGTCGTCGTCGTGATGTCGGCGTGCCCCAGCAGCAATTGCACGACGCGCAGGTCGGCGCCGTGGTTGAGCAGGTGCGTGGCGAATGCGTGGCGCAGCACATGCGGCGACAGCGCCGCCTGCGCGATGCCCGCGACCATGCCGTGGCGCTTGACGAGTGCCCAGAACGCCTGGCGCGTCAGCGGCGTGCGCCGTGATGTGAGGAAGATGTGCGGGTCACGGCTGTCGCCGGCGATCGCCGTGCGCGCGTCCTCGAGGTAGCGCGTGAGCCATGCTGCCGCTTCGTCACCGAGCGGCACCAGGCGTTCCTTGCTGCCCTTGCCGATCACGCGCACCACGCCGCTCTGCAGCGAAACCTGCGCGTGCTTGAGGCCCACGAGCTCGGACACGCGCAAGCCGGTGGCGTAGAGCGTCTCGAGCATCGCGCGGTCGCGCACACCCAGCGGCGTCGCGATATCGGGTGCGTCGAGCAACGCCTCGACCTGCTTTTCCGACAGTCCCTTCGGCAGCCGCCGTCCCGGCTTGGGCGCGCGCACGCGCAACGTGGGATCGTCGCGTAACGTGCCGCGCTCCAGTTGCAGTCGGTAGAAGCGCTTGACCGCCGACAGCCGTCGTCCGATCGACGTCGCCTTGGCCTTGGCGCGGAATTGCGCGGCGAGCCAGCTCTCGACGTCGCTGCGATCGGCCCCCAGCAGCGGCCGGCCCGCGGTGGCAAGGAACGCGGTCCAGGCGACGAGATCGTGCCGGTATGCGGCGAGCGACGCCGGCGCGAGGCCGTCCTGCAGCCACAGCTGGTCGCAGAACGCGTCGATCGCCGCCGCAGTCGCAGCGGACGGGGGTTCGGCAATCATCGCGCGCGCTAGGCGAACAGCGGAGCGTCGAAGAACCGGCGCTCGTGCGCGAGCAGCCAGCGCTTGATCCGCAGCGGATCACTGGCGGTCGAATGCATGAAGCCGCCCAGGTCGCCACGGCTGCCGGTAACGCGGTGGCATGGAATGATCAATGCGATCGGGTTCGATCCGCAGGCCTGGCCGACGGCGCGCGGTGCCGACACGAGCTTGCGCGCGAGCTCGCCATACGTTCGCGATTCCCCGGACGGAATGTCGAGGATCGCCTGCCACACGCGCTGCTGGAATGGCGTGCCGCGCGGCTGCAGCGCGACGCCAAAGCGATAGGCGGGATCGGCGAGGTAGCGTTCGATGTCGGCGATCGCGCGTGCCGCCGTCGGCGAGGCCGGCGCGCGGACCGCGTGCGTCGTCGCGAGATAGTCGACGCCGGTGATGCCGCTCGCATCGCAGCGGATGCCCAGCACCGCGAACGGCGTTGCCATGCACGCCGCGTAATCGCGCGGCGCGATCACAGCGCGTGCCGTCCGGCGCGCTGTGCTGGCGTGCAACGCGGCCTTAGCCAAGCTTCATCCCCTGCGGCAACGCGGTGACGAGCTGCGGAAAGATCCAGATCGCCAGCACGGCGACGATCATCAAAACAAACATCGGCAGCGCGTGACGTGCGACCCACGTGATCTGCCGGTTGGTCATGCCTTGCAGCACGAACAGGTTGAAGCCCACGGGCGGCGTGATCTGCGCCATTTCCACGACGAGCACGATGAAGATGCCGAACCAGATCAGGTCGATGTTCGCCGCCTGCACCGACGGCAGGATCACGCCCATCGTCAGCACGACCATCGAGATGCCGTCGAGGAAGCATCCCAGCACGACGTAGAACACCGTCAGCGCGGCGATCAGCCCGAACGGCGAAAGGCCGATGCCGGAAATCCATTCGGCGAGATGGCGCGGCAGGCCGATGTATCCCATCGCCAGCGTCAGGAACGACGCACCGGCGAGGATCAGCGCGATCATGCAATAGAGCCGTGTCGCGCCCATCATGCTGTCGCGGAAGGTCATCCACGTCAGCGATCGCTGCAACAGTGAAATCAGCAGCGAGCCGACCACGCCGAACGCCGCGGCCTCGGTGGCGGTGGCGATGCCGCTGTAGATCGAGCCCAGCACGGCGATGATCAGCAGCACCACCGGGATCAGGTGCCGGGACGCCGCGACTTTTTGCGCGAACGTCGTGTGCTCGGTGGCGGCAGGGATCTTTCCCGGATTGAGCAGCGCCCACACCACGATGTAGGCGGAGAACAGTCCGGCGAGCATCGCGCCCGGCACGAGGCCGGCGATGAACAGATGCGCGATCGACACGTTGGCCATCACGCCGTAGACGATCATGATGATCGACGGCGGGATCAACAGGCCCAGCGTGCCGGCGCCGGCCAGCGTGCCGATCGTGATGCCGTCGGGGTAGCCGCGGCGCGCGAGCTCCGGCAGCGTCATCTTGCCGATCGTCGCGCAAGTCGCCGCCGAACTGCCGGATACCGCGGCGAATATCGTGCAACCGATGATGTTGGTGTGCAGCAGGCGGCCGGGAACGCGCTCGAGCCAGGGCGCGAGGCCGCGGAACATGTCCTCGGACAACCGCGTGCGGAACAGGATCTCGCCCATCCACACGAACAGCGGCAGCGCGGTGAGGGTCCACGACGATGCCGAGCCCCAGATCGTCACCGCCATCGCGTCACCGGCGGGGCGCGAGCTGAAGAGCTCCATGCCGAGCCACGCGACCCCCGACAGCGCCAGGCCGATCCACACACCGCTGCCCAGCACGGCGAACAGCGCGACGATCAACAGCGCGGTGATCGCGCCGTCACTCATTGCGCAGCGCCTCGGCGCGCACGACGACGACGCGCTGCCCCCGCCATTGCAGCACGAATTCGTCGACCAGCGCGATCGCGAACACGATCGCGCCCACGGCCATCGTCAACTGCGGGATCCACAGTGGCGTCGCGTCGTTGCCAGTGGAGATGTCGTTGAAATCCCACGACTGGTAGGCGAGCCGCGTGCTGTAGTACGCGAACGCGATCGCGAGCAGCATCGCCAGGCCGATCGCGAACGTCTCGAGACGCCGGTGCCCGGCCGGTCCGAGGTGCTCGAGCACGAGCGTCACGCGAATGTGCTCGCCGCGCTTCAGCGTGTGCGCGAGCGCCAGGAAACCGGTGGCCGCCATGCAGTAGCCGGCCCAGGTATCGGTGCCGGGCACGTACCAGTCGACCAGCCGGCCGAGGATGCTCATCAGCACGCACACCAGCGTGCCGATCAAAAACAACGCCGCCAGGATGGCGGCGCCGAGGTAGAGCCGGTCAAGAAAGGACCGCATCGTACTACTGCATCCTGCGATAGGCGTCGATGACCTTCTTGCCTTCGTCGCCGGCCTTCTTCTGCCAGTCCGCGAGCATGTAGTTGCCGACCTTGCGCAGGTCGGCAGTGAGCTGCGGACCCGGCGTCAGCACTTCCATCCCCTTCGCCTTCAGCTGCTCGAGATACCAGCCGGTCTTCTCCTCGGAAACCTTCCAGCCGCGGGTCTCGGCTTCGGCGCCGGCCTTGAGCACCGCCGCCTGCGTCGGCTTGTCGAGTGCGTCGAACGAATTACGGTTGACGAGCACCGCGTTCTTCGGCAGCCACGCCTGCGTGTCGTAGAATTTCTTGATGGTCTCGTAGGTCTTCGAGTCGTAGCCGGTGGCGCCGGACGACATGTACGAATCGATGACGCCGGTGGCGAGCGCCTGCGAGACTTCGGCGGCCTGCACGGTGACCGGCTGCGCGCCGACGAGCTCGGCGATCTTCGACGTGGCCGGGCTGTAGGCGCGCCACTTGAGTCCCTTCATGTCGGCGGCGCTATTCAAAGTGCGGTTGGTGTAGATGCCCTGCGACGGCCACGGCACGGTGTAGAGCAGCATGATCCCCTGCTTGGCGAGCTTGGCTTCGAGCGCCTTGCGCGACGCCTTGTAGAGTTTCAGCGAGTCGGCATACGACGTGGCGAGGAATGGCACGCCGTCGAGGCCGTAGAGCGGGTCCTCGTTCTCGTAGTTGACCAGCAGGATCTCGCCCATCTGTGCCTGGCCGCCCTGCACCGCACGCTTGATTTCCGGCGCCTTGAACAGCGATGCGTTGGCGTGCACGGTGATCTTGAGCTTGCCGCTGGTCGCCTTGTCGACGTCGTTGGCGAACTGCTGGATGTTCTCGGTGTGGAAGTTGTTGGCCGGATACGCGGTGGGCAGATCCCATTTGGTCTGCGCCAACGCGGTTCCACACACGAGCAGGGCGGCGCAACCGAGCGCGGCGACGAGACGGGACATGCGGGTCATTGCGTACTCCTCGAGGATCGTCGGAAGGGCGGGGGCGCAACGGTTGGTCGCTGCCCTCGGGATATTAACCACAAATGCCGCGCCCGTGTACGCGTAGTCGCACCCGTTCGCCGTGATAGGCTCACCGCGAATCGGATCCCGAAACGGGGTCGGCAACACGACTCCGACGCCAATCCGCCGCTTCGTTCGATCGCGAAATGACCCCGTCCCCGAAGGCGCCTGGCTGGCAATTCTGGATCGACCGCGGTGGTACTTTCACCGATATCGTCGCGCGCACGCCGGACGGCGCGCTCGTCACCCACAAGCTGCTGTCGGAAAATCCCGAGCGCTACCGTGATGCCGCCGTGCAAGGCATTCGCGAACTGCTGCATCTTGCGCCGGGCGCGCCCATCCCGGTCGCGGACATCGACGCCGTCAAGATGGGCACGACGGTGGCGACCAACGCGCTGCTGCAGCGCCGCGGCGAGCGCACGCTGTTGCTGATTACCCGCGGCTTCGGCGATGCGTTGCGCATCGCCTACCAGAATCGACCGAAGCTCTTCGTGCGCAGGATCGAGCTGCCGGCGCTGGTCTACGAGCGTGTCGAGGAGGTCGACGAGCGCATCGGCGCGCACGGCGACGTCGTCGCAGCGCTCGACGTTGCCGGCGCCGAACGCAAGCTGCGCGCGGCCAAGGCCGACGGCATCGGCGCAGTGGCGATCGTGCTGATGCACGGTTACCGTTACCCGCAGCACGAGGTTGCACTCGCCGCGCTTGCGCGCGATGTCGGCTTCCGCCAGGTGTCGGTGTCGCACGAAGTGTCGCCACTGATGAAGCTGGTGTCGCGCGGTGACACCACCGTCGTCGACGCGTACCTGTCGCCGATCCTGCGCCGCTACGTCGACGAAGTCGAACGCGACCTCGGTGGCGCGCAACGCGGTGCGCTGCGATTGCAGTTCATGCAAAGCTCGGGCGGACTCACCGACGCGCATCGCTTCCAGGGCAAGGACGCGATCCTGTCCGGACCGGCGGGCGGAATCGTCGGCGCAGTCGAGGTGTCGCGGCTCGCCGGCTTCGACCGGATCATCGGCTTCGACATGGGCGGCACGTCGACCGACGTCACGCATTGGGCCGGCGAGTACGAGCGCGCGTACGAAACCGAAGTGGCGGGTGTGCGGTTGCGCGCGCCGATGATGAAGATCCACACGGTGGCGGCGGGCGGCGGCTCGATCTGCACGTTCGACGGCGCGCGCTTTCGCGTCGGCCCGCAGTCGGCGGGGGCCAATCCCGGCCCCGCGTCGTATCGGCGTGCCGGTCCGCTGACGGTGACCGATTGCAACGTGATGGTCGGCAAGCTCGATCCCGCGCTCTTTCCGCAGGTGTTCGGCGCTGAAGGCAACCTGCCGCTCGACGCCGACATCGTGCGGCAACGCTTCGCGGTGCTGGCCGGCGAGCTCGCGGCCGCGGGTCACGCGCCGGCGTCGCCGGAAGCCATCGCCGAAGGGTTCCTGCGCATCGCCGTCGAGAACATGGCCAACGCCATCAAGCACATCTCGGTGCAGCGCGGCTATGACGTCACCGAGTACACGCTGTGCTGCTTCGGCGGCGCCGGCGGCCAGCACGCGTGCGCGGTCGCCGATGCGCTGGGAATGACGCGTGTGTTCATCCATCCGTTTGCCGGCGTGCTGTCGGCGTACGGGATGGGGCTTGCCGACGTGCGCGCGCTGCGCCAGCAGGCACTGGAGGCGCCGCTGACGGCGGCCACGCTCGCAGACGCGGCATCGGCCTTCGACGCACTCGAGCACGCCGCGCGCGCCGAGGTCGCCGCACAGGCCATTGCCGAGTCGCGCATCCACTGCAGCCGGCGGCTGCATCTCAAGTACGAAGGCACCGACACCACGCTCGACATCGAGATGCAGGCGGACCCCGCGGCGATCGTCGGCGAATTCGAGCGCCGCTACCAACAGCAGTACGGCTTCCTGATGCGCGGGCGCGCGCACATCATCGAAGCGCTTGCGGTCGAGGTGGTGGGCAAGGGCGACATCGTCACCGACCTGCCGCGCGCGTTCGTGCCGCGCGGCGGTCCGCTCGTGCCGATCCGACGCAATCGCGTCTTCACCGAAGGACGCTTCCAGGACGCCGCCATCTACGCGCGCGAGGACCTGCGCCCGGGGGATGCGATCGACGGCCCGGCGATCATCAAGGAGCCCAACGCGACGACGGTGATCGAGCCGGGCTGGCGCGCGGCGCTGACGCCTCGCGACGACCTCGTGCTGGCCCGCGTCGCGACGATCACTCGCACGCACGCGATCGGCACGCGCGCCGACCCCGTGCTGCTCGAAGTGTTCAACAACCTTTTCATGGCGATTGCCGAGCAGATGGGCGTGACGCTCGCCAACACGTCGTATTCGGTCAACATCAAAGAACGCCTCGACTTCTCGTGCGCGCTGTTCGATCGCGAAGGCAACCTGATCGCCAACGCGCCGCACATGCCGGTGCACCTGGGCTCGATGGGCGAGAGCGTGCGTACGATCATCGACCGGCGACACGGCACGATGCGACAAGGCGACGTGTTCGTGCTCAACGCGCCTTACAACGGCGGCACGCACCTGCCTGATGTGACGGTGATCGCACCGGTGTTTTTGGAAGCCGGCGAGTTCATTGCGTCATTCCCGAGAAAGCGGGAACCCAGGGTCGCTGCGCCAACGTCGCTGGGTTCCCGCTTTCGCGGGAATGACGGGAATGGGGCGGGAAGCGATGCCGCGGATTTCGCCCCGCGCCTTTCCGACGACCCGCACCCTGCCGACGACCCGCACCCTGGCGAAGGCCCGTACCCTGGTGAAGGCCCGTACCCTGCCGACGCCCCGCGCCTTTCCGACGGCCCGCACCCGGCCGACGGCGCGCATGAAACCGCCGGCCCGGAGTTCTATGTCGCCTCGCGCGGCCATCACGCCGACATCGGCGGCATCACGCCCGGCTCGATGCCGCCCGATTCGCGGCACGTCGACGAGGAAGGCGTGCTGCTCGACAACGTGCAGCTGGTGCGCGATGGCCACTTCCTCGACGACGAGCTGCGCGGGTTGCTGTCGTCGGGGCGCTATCCGGCCCGCAACGTCGAGCAGAACCTTGCCGATCTTCGCGCGCAGGTCGCGAGCTGCGCGAAGGGCGCGCAGGAACTGACGAAGATGGTCGCGCACTTCGGCCTGCCGGTGGTGCGCGCTTATATGCGTCACGTCCAGGACAACGCCGAGGAGGCCGTGCGGCGCGTGCTGTCGGTGCTGCACGACGGCGCGTTCAGTTACGAGATGGACAACGGCGCCGTGGTGAAGGTGGCGATCCGCGTCGACCAGGCGCGTCGCGAAGCGGTAATCGACTTCACGGGGACGAGCGCGCAGCTGGACAGCAACTTCAACGCGCCGTCGGCGGTGTGCAAGGCCGCGGTGCTTTACGTTTTCCGCACGCTGGTCGACGACGAGATCCCGATGAACGCCGGTTGCCTCAAGCCGCTGACGATCGTGATTCCGCCCGGCTCGATGCTGGCGCCCGCGTATCCGGCCGCGGTGGTCGCCGGCAATGTCGAGACGTCGCAGGTCGTCACCGACGCGCTGTACGGCGCGCTCGGCGTGCTGGCGGCGTCGCAGGGGACGATGAACAACTTCACGTTCGGCAACGCGCGCTACCAGTACTACGAGACGATATCCGGCGGCGCCGGCGCGGGTCCCGATTTCGACGGCGCCAGCGTCGTGCAGACGCACATGACCAACTCGCGGCTGACCGATCCCGAGGTACTGGAGTGGCGCTTCCCGGTGCGGCTCGACGCATTCCGGATCCTGCCGGGCACCGGCGGCGCCGGGCGGCAGGTGGGCGGCAACGGCGGCGAGCGTCGCGTGCGCTTCCTCGAGCCGATGACCGCGGTGATGCTCGCCAACCATCGGCGGGTCGCGCCGTTCGGTGCGCAAGGCGGCAGTCCCGGCGCGCTCGGTGCCAACTGGGTTGAGCGTGTGGACGGCAGGCGCGAGGACTTCGGCGCGACCTTCAAGGTCGAGATGCAAGCCGACGACGTGTTCGTCGTGCGTACGCCGGGCGGTGGCGGTTTCGGCAAGCCTTGACGCCGCATGCGGCGTTTTCTGGCGGCCGCGCCGGCGTTTCGACATGGCCGCGTGCGGCAATTCCATGCCGGCGCGATCGACGCATAATGCCGGAACCCGTCCACGAGGAGTCGCGCGCCATGTCCAACGTCCATGATTTCACCGTCAACGACATCGGCGGCAAGCCGGTCAAGCTGGATCGCTACGAAGGCGACGTGCTGCTGGTCGTCAACGTCGCCAGCGAATGCGGGTTCACGCCGCAGTACAAGGGCCTCGAGGAATTGCAGCAAAAATTCCATTCGCGCGGCTTCGACGTGCTGGGATTTCCCTGCAACCAGTTCGGCAGGCAGGAGCCCGGCGGCGAGGCCGAGATCGCGCAGTTCTGCGAGCTCAATTATCACGTGACGTTTCCGATGTTCGCCAAGGTCGACGTCAACGGCGACGCCGCGGCGCCGCTGTACCAGCACCTCAAGTCGGCGAAGCCGGGGTTGCTCGGCAGCGAAGGGATCAAGTGGAACTTCACCAAGTTCCTGGTCGATCGCAAGGGCAACGTGCTGAAGCGCTACGCGCCCAACGACACGCCGGAATCGATCGCACCGGACATCGAAAAGGCGCTTTGATGCGGTGGCGTGACGCGCGCCGCGTCGCGATCGCGACCTTGGCGAGGGATACGGGTCTAACGCGTTCAACGCGCGGCCATGGCAGTATTACGACGTGGACATGAAAACACCGCGCAGGCCGGTGCTGCGATGAGCGCGCGCGGGTCAAGCAGCCTTGCGGTGGCGCTCGTCGCGCTCGTTGCGGTGGCGCTCGCCGCATGCCCGGCGGTGACTGCGCGCGCCGCAGCAACGTGGGCCGATCCTGCGAAAACGCTGCACGTGACGTTTCCGGTCGCCGAAACCGGCTTCGATCCGGCGCCGTCACAGGATTACTATTCGGCGCACGTGCTGCGGATGGTGTTCGATTCGCTGTACGTCCCCGACTACCTGGCGCGCCCGTATCGCGTTGCGCCGAGCGCCGCCGACGGCATGCCCGAGCTGGCCGCCGACGGCAAGGTGTGGACAATTCACGTCAAGAAGGGCATCTACTTCGCCGACGATCCGGTGTTCAAGGGCAAAAAACGCGAGCTGACCGCGCAGGACTTCGTCTACTCGTGGAAGCGCGTCGTCGACCCGAAGCTGCGCTCACCCAACGCGTACTACCTCAACGGCAAGCTGGTCGGCATCGACGACGCGATCGCCAAGGCGCGCAAGACCGGCAAGTTCGACTACGACGCCGAGATTCCCGGCATGCGCGCGATCGACCGCTACACGATTCAGCTCACGCTGATCGACACCGACTACACGCTGATGGGTTACCTGCAGCAGTCGTCGCTGTCGGCGGTGGCGCGCGAAGTGGTCGAGGCCTACGGTGACGAAAGCACGTGGGTGATGGATCATCCGGTGGGCACCGGGCCGTACCGTCTGAAAAGCTGGCGCCGCGGCCAGAAGATCGTGCTGGAAGCCAATCCCGGCTATCGCGAGGAATATTTCCCGCCGGCACCGGACAACGCCGATGCGGCGACGCGCGCGCTCGCGGCATCGATGAAGGGCAAGCGCCTGCCGCAGATCGGTCTCATCGACATCTCGATCATCGAGGAGTCGAACCCGACACTGCTGGCGTTCGACTCGAAGACCCTCGACTACGCCAACGTGCCGGCGGACCTGGTGGCGCGCGTGCTCGGCGCCGACAACAAGCTGCTGGCCGCGTACGCGAAGGAAGGCGTCAGCCTGCACACGGTCGTGCAGAACGCGCTCAGCTACACGTACTTCAACATGGAGGATCCGGTCGTCGGCGGCTACACGCCGGACAGGATCGCGCTGCGCCGCGCGGTGGTGATGGGGTTCGACACCAACGACCTGGTCAAGGTCGTGTGGAACGGCCAGGCACGGCCGGCGACGCAGATCGTTCCGCCCGACGCCAGCGGCCACATCAAGGGGCTCGACGTGCATCCGCGCTTCGATCCGGCGACCGCGCGCGCGCTGCTCGATCACTTCGGCTACAAGGACCGCGACGGCGACGGCTGGCGCGAGCTGCCCGACGGCAAGCCGTTCACGTTGATGATGGGATCGACGCCGACCAGCCGCGACCGCGACCGCGACGAACTGTGGAAGAAAAGCATGAAGACGATCGGCATCCGCATCGACTTCATCAAGCAGAAATGGCCGGAGCTTCTCAAGATGGGACGCGACGGCAACCAGTTGCAGATGTGGGGCGTGGGCTGGATCAACAACAGCGGCGACGGCGACGCGTTCGTGCAGCTCCTGTTCGGACCCAACGCCGGGCAATCGAACATCGGCCGCTTCCGCAACGCCGACTACGACAAGGCGTACGTGGCGAGCAAGCAGTTGCCCAGCGGCCCCGAGCGCGACAAGCTCTATGCGCGGATGGCGAAGATCCTCGAGGCGTACACACCGGTCGACCTCGATGTCTATCGCTACGAGAACACGGTCGTGCGGCCGTGGGTGAACGGCTACAAGAAGAACGTGCTGTTCGAGCACGACTGGAAATACCTGGACATCGACGTCGCGCGACAGCAGTCCGGCAAGTGAGCTCCGCGTGAAGTCGCTGCGCAACTTTGCGCGCCGGCGCTTTCGCGGGCTGTGGCGCTCCGCCGATTTCCGCCGCATCTTCGCGTCGTCGACGATCACGGCGTTCGGCGCGCAGGTCACCAACCTCGCGCTGCCGCTGACCGCCGCGCTGATGCTGTCGGCGACGCCGCTCGAAATGGGCATCCTGGTGGCGCTCGAGACGCTGCCGTTCGCACTGGTGTCGCTGCACGCGGGCGTGATGCTCGACCGCGTGCGCAAGATGCCGGTGGTGATCGTATGCGGCGCCGGCCGCGGCATCGCGCTCGCGACCATTCCCATTGCCGCTTGGGGCGGCTGGCTGTCGATCCACCTGCTGTTCGCCGTCGGCTTCGTCTGCGGCGTGCAGAACGTCATCGGGGGCGCCGCGTATCAGGTGCTGCTGGCGCAGCTTGCCGGGCGACGTCGGCTGGTCGAGGCGAATTCGAAGATCGCGCTGGGAGAAACGTCGTCGGCGCTGATCGGCCCGGGCATCGCCGGCGGGCTGATCCAGTTGCTGACGGCGCCGTTCGCCATTGCGCTCGACGCGCTGTGCTTCATCGCGTCGGCGTGGATGCTCAAAGGCGTGCGCGCGCCGCGCGACGTCGCCGTCGACAATTCCGCCACCAGCGTCGGTCACGAGATCATGGAAGGCCTGCGGCTCGTGTGGCACAACCG
Source organism: Betaproteobacteria bacterium (assembly GCA_040006455.1). Taxonomy (GTDB): domain Bacteria; phylum Pseudomonadota; class Gammaproteobacteria; order Burkholderiales; family Casimicrobiaceae; genus VBCG01. Next base: position 11,850 of record JBDTWY010000062.1, read on the forward strand.
CACGCTGCGCTCGCTGGCGATCCTCGCGGGCACGTGGCAGGTGCTGCATCACATGCAGGTGGCGGTGCTGATCCTGTTCGCGGCGCGCGACCTCGGCCTGTCGGCGGGCGCGATCGGCTTGACGTTCATGTTCGGCGGTGCAGGTTGCGTCATCGCCGCAGCCATGGCGGAGCAACTTGCGCGTCGTTACGGCGTCGGACCGGTGATCATCGCCGGCTTGCTGATGACGGCCGTCGGCTGGCAGGCATACGGCCTGGTGCGCGGCTCGCCCACCGTGGCGACGATCTCGCTCGGGCTCGCGATGCTGGTGTTCGACTTCGGCGCGGTGCTGTTCGGCATCGCCTACCTGTCGCTGCGCCAGGCGATCACGCCTGACCGGCTGCTGGGCCGCATGACCGCGACGATGCGCTTCCTGACGGTGGCCGCGGCGCCGCTGGGCTCGCTCGCCGGCGGTGCGCTCGCCACGTTGATCGGCTTGCGTGCGACGCTGCTGGGCGTTGGCGCGATGGGCATCGCGTTGTCGGCGGTCGCGGTGTGGTGGTCGCCGGTGCGCAAGCATCGCGAGTTGCCGGTGATCTCGGAATCGGCGTAGCGGCAAAAAGAAAGGGCGGCCAGTTGAGCCGCCCCTGATTCCTGTCCGGTGATTCGCGGGGCCTGTAGCCGGGTCCCATTCGCGAAAACGCGGTCGTGATGCGGTGATGATCGCGCGTCAGGCGGGCGATACCACCGCTGTCGTGTTGTGGTCGAAGAGTTCGACGTGTCAACCTCGACACGATGAATGTCAGCATAAACCCGATCGCGACCGGCGTCAAAGATTCGCGCCACGCATGGCGGACGATTTCGCCCCGCGTCAACGCTGGAAATCGTAGACGCTGCCTATTGCAAGAAGCGTGCTCAATTCGTCGAGCGCGCGGCGCGATTCGTCGAGCAGCGATGGGTCGCCGAGGTCCCGCGGCAGCAACCGGTCGCGATAGTGGCGCGCAACCCAGCCTTCGAGAGCGTCGCACAGCGCCGCGTCGGCGAACACGCGCGCGCAGACCGACGCGCGCTCCGCAGCCGTCAGTGCGACGCGCAACCGCAGGCACGCCGGACCGCCACCATTGCGCATGCTTTGCCGCAGGTCGAACGTGACGACCTCCGCAATCGGCCCGTCCCGCGCCACCAGTCGGTCGAGGTAAGCGGCGGTGCGCGGATTTTCGCGGCATTCCGCGGGCGCGACCAGCAGCATTCGTCCATCGGGGCGCACCAGCAGCTGGCTGTTGAACAGATAGGTCGCGACGGCGTCATCGACGCTGACGTCGCGCGCATCGACGACGATCGTCTCGAGCCCCGGCACGCTCGCGCGCAGGCGCTCGAGCACCGCCTCCTGGTCGACGTATGCCGACGCGTGGCAGAACAGCACGTGGCCGGCGCCGACGCCGATCACGTCGTTGTGGAACACGCCGGCGTCGATGGCCTGTGGATTCTGTTGCGCGAATAGAGTGCGCGACGGGGCGAGGCCGTGGCGGCGCGCGATCGCCTGCTGCGCACCGAGCGTCTGCCGCGCGGCGAACCGCGCAGGTTGACCGCCGGTGTCGCCGAACGCGTGCCGGCCGTAAACGAAGAATTCCACGCCGGCCTGTGCGCCGCCGAAGCGCATGTGGTTGGCCGCGCCCTCGTCGCCGAATTGCGGTGCCGCCGGCAGCGGATCATGGATGATGAAATGGTTCGCATCGGCGAAGATCGCGCGCAGAACGCGCGTCGTCACCGGTGCCTCGATCGAGCGATGGAAATGCGAGACGAGGTTGGCAGGCGTGAAATGCACGCGGTTGTCGTGCGTGTCGGCGGACGGGCTCACCGTGGCCGCGTTGGCGGTCCACATCGCCGACGCCGAGGCGCACGCGGCGAGGAGCAGCGGGGTGTCGCGCGCCGCGCTTGCGACGATATCGTGGTCGCTGCCGGCAAAACCCAGCGCGCGCAACGACGGTAGGTGCGGCCGCTCGTGCGGCGGCAGCACCGCCTGCGCGTAGCCACGATCGGCGAGCGCGCGCATCTTGGCGATGCCCTGCAGTGCCGCGGCGCGCGGATTCGCGGCGAGCTGCGCGTTCTTCTCCGACGCGAGGTTGCCGGTCGCAAGCCCCGAGTAGTTGTGCGTCGGTCCCGGCAGGCCGTCGAAATTGACCTCGGTCATCGATCGAGCGGCGACAGCTGCACCGCGCGTACCGTGTCGCCTTCGTTGACGCCCAGCGCGCTCGCGGCGTGCGGCAGCAGCGGAAAGCGATCGACGCGCCGTGGCGCCATCGTCACGATCGCGCGAAAGTCGTCGAAGCGGCGATTGCTCACCAGCCAGAAGATGTCGTCGGTGAGGCTGTCGGGCACCGGATTGCCTTCGCCGATCGTCACCGCCGGGGTGATCGAGCGGCGCAGCGCGTCGATGTTGTCACGGAAGCATTCCACCGTCGGGCCCGCGTCGAAGATGTCGACGTAGCCTTCGTAGCGGAAGCCTTCCTGCTCGAGCATCGTGCGCGCCGGACGCGTGTCACCATGCACCTCGCCGATGACGTCGCGCGCGTCCTGCGGCAGCAGGTTGACGTAGACCGGGTGGCGCGGCATCAGCTCGGCGATGAACGATTTCTGGCCGATGCCCGTCAGGTAGTCGGCCGTCGAATACTCCATTGCGAAAAAATGCCGGCCGAGGCCTTCCCAGAACGGCGAGCGGCCGTCGGCATCGAGTCGACCACGTAATTCCGCGATGATCTTCGGCGCGAAGCGCTCGGCGAATTCGGCGATGAAGAGCAGCCGACTCTTGGCAACGAGCGGGCCATTCTTGGCCTGGCGGAATTCGTGGTCGAGGAACAGCGAACACAGCTCGCTGTTGCCGGTGTGATCGTTGGCGAGGAACAGCGTCGGCACCGCGGTATAGACGCCCAACGTGCGCGACGCGTGCACCAGCGTGTTGACGTAGTAGTTGTACCAGGGCTCGACCAGGCCGACCGCAGCCTCGATCGCGCTGATGCCGACCACCCGTTCACTGCGATTGCTGTCGACCAGCACGAACATGTAGCACTCGTCGGCGCGCGCTGCGGTGCCCGCGAACGACGCGATCGAGCGCTCGATGCGCGAGCCCAGGCGCTCCTGGTTGGCGGGCAGCGTCGTGAGGCCGCTGCCGGTGCGCTCCGACAGCGACAGCACGGCGGGCAGGTCGTCGCGGCCAATCGGGCGAACGACGAACATCGGCTCAGTGCGGCCGGCGCGCGGTCACCGACACGACGCTCAGCCAATCACGTGAGCGCACGGGCGAGCGCGCTTTCGAGCCGCGACAGTCCTTCGAGGATTTCGTCGAGTGAAATGACGAGCGACGGCGCGAGCCGGATGACGTCGGTGCCCGCCATCAGCACCAGCAGCCCGGCGTCGCCGGCGGCCTGCATCACCGCGCCCGACTTGCCGCGCCACGGCTCGTCGAGCTCGCAGCCGATCCACACGCCTTCGCCGCGCAGGTGCCTGAACACGTGGCGGCGCGCATTGATCGCCTTCAGCCCTTCCATGAACAGCGCATGCCGCGCACGGACGCCGTCGAGCACTTCGGTGGTGTTGATGATGTCGAACACTGCGCCCGCCACCGCGCACGCGAGCGGGTTGCCGCCGAACGTGCTGCCATGCACGCCGGCGGTGAACACCGACGCGATCTCATTGGTCGTGATCATCGCGCCGATCGGGAAGCCGCCGCCCAACCCCTTGGCGCTCGTCAGGATGTCGGGAACGATGCCCTTCTGCATGTACGAGAACAGCGCGCCGGTGCGGCCCATGCCGCTCTGGATCTCGTCGAGGATCAATAGTGCGCCGTGCGCGGTGCAAAGGCGCCGCGCCGCCTGCAGGAATTCGGGCGTTCCCGGCGTCATGCCGCCTTCGCCCTGCATCGGCTCGAGCATCACCGCGCAGACGTCATTGGCGCGCGCGAATTCCGCCTCGAGCGCGGCGACGTCGTTGTAGGAAATGTGCGTGAAGCCCTCGGGATTGGGTCCGAAGCCCGCCGAGTACTTGGGTTGCCCGCCGGCGGTGACCGTCATCAGCGTGCGGCCGTGGAATGCGTTCTTCGCCGAGATCACGCGGATCCTGGCCTCGCCATGTCGATCGTGCGCGTAACGGCGCGCGAGCTTCAACGCCGCTTCGTTGGCCTCGGCGCCGGAGTTGCAGAAGAACGCGCGCTCGGCGAACGTGTGGTCGACGAATCGCTGCGCGAGCCGCAGCGCGGGCTCGTTGGTGAACCAGTTCGACACGTGCCAGATCTTGTGCGCCTGCTCGTCGAGCGCGCGCAGCATTGCCGGGTGGCAGTGACCCAGCGAGGACACCGCGACGCCGCTCGCGAAGTCGATGTACATCCGGCCCTGCTGGTCCCAGACGCGCGAGCCTTCGCCGCGCACCGGCAGGAACTGCGCCGGCGCGTAGCAGGGCACCATGATCTCGTCGAACAGCGCGCGCGTGACCGGCATGCGCGCTTCGCTGCTGCCGGGCTGCA
>JBDTWY010000063.1:0-16275 GCA_040006455.1 Betaproteobacteria bacterium
GAGAGCGTGCGGCGCGCGATGGCGATCCAGCTCGTGATCAACCGCGAATGGGGACTCGCCAAGAACGAGAATCCGAACCAGGGGTCGTTCATCATCGACGAGCTCACCGATCTCGTCGAAGAGGCGGTGCTGAAGGAGTTCGAGGCGATCGCCGAGCGCGGCGGCGTGCTGGGCGCGATGGAGACCGGGTACCAGCGCGGCAAGATCCAGGAAGAATCGCTGTACTACGAACACAAGAAGCACGACGGCAGCTACCCGATCGTCGGCGTCAACACGTTCCGCAATCCGCATGGCGATCCGCCGCACGACACGCTTGTGCTCGCGCGCTCGACCGACGACGAAAAGCAGTCGCAGTTGCAGCGCCTCGCGGATTTCCACGCGCGCCATGCGGCGGCGGCGCCCGCGGCGCTGGCCCGTCTCAAGAAGACGGTGATCGACAACGGCAACGTGTTCGCCGAGCTGATGGAAGCGGTCAAGGTCTGCTCGCTCGGCCAGGTCACCCACGCGCTGTTCGACGTCGGCGGCCAGTACCGGCGCAGCATGTAGTCGCGCGCCGGCACCCAGCAGGTCGCACTACCGCCAGTCGCGAGCCCAATCTTCATCCGCGATCGCGCGCACGCTCGCGCGACTGACGCCGATGTCGTGCAGCTCGCGATCGCTCATGTTGGCGAGCTCGCAGTAGTCGCGCGCCGAGCGCCGGCGCCGCCCGCGCCATGCGTCGACGGGGGAAGCCAGCGCGCGCAACGCTGTCACGAACGCATCGAGAACGTCGATGATCCGCGACAGCGGCCGATGGGCCACGACGACCATCCATGCGACGAAAGGCGCGGCGAAGTGGCCGGCACCGCCCGCTGAATAACGAGAATTCATGCTGGTTCACCATCATGGGTCGAATGCACGGTGGTAAGATTAAACGGCCAGTCCAGCCGTGGGAATCGAATTGTTTGAACCATATTGGTAAGATATACTGACCAATGGCGCGTATTCCACTGAATTCGCTAACGGCGTTTCGAAGCGTTGCGGAACTGCAGAACCTGCGCGCCGCCGCCGAGGTACTGAACCTCACCCACAGCGCCGTCAGCCAGCAGATCAAGGGGCTCGAGCAAAACCTCGGGTTCGACCTGTTCGACCGCCGGGGCCGCCGCATCGTGCTCAATCCCGCGGGGCAGGCATTGCTGCGCAGCGTGCAGGGCGCGCTCGCGCAGATCGAAGACGGCGTGCAGGCGGCCGCCGCAGCGGCCACGGGCGAATTGCAGCGTCTGCGCATCACCGTGCTGCCGTCGTTCGCGCAGCGCTGGCTGCTGCCGCGCATCGGACGCTGGCGCGAACGCCATCCGGCGTTGCCGCTCGAGATCGACGCGTCGATCCGCACCGTCGAACTGTCGCGGGAAGGCTTTCACGCCGCGGTTCGCCAGGGCAGGGGTCCGTGGCCGGGACTGAGCTCGGAGCGGTTGTTCGACCAGCCGCCGATCGTCGTCGTTGGCTCGCCGTCGGCGGCCAGGAGACTCGCGAACGCCCATCCCGAGGCGTTCACGCGCGAGCCGCTTCTCGGCGACGCCGACCTGTGGAAGACGTGGTTTGCCGCCGCCGGTGTCCACCGCAACGTGACGACGGTGGCGGTGTTCAACGACGCGGGATTGATGCTGCAGGCGACCGAGCAGAGCCTGGGTCTCGCGCTGAGCCGCGAGATTCTCGCTGCCGATGCGCTGTGCGACGGCAGGCTGGTGCAGATTTCGCCCATCGCGATCACGCACCGCGACGCCGAGCCGTATCACATCGTCTATCCGCCCGGCTTGCGCGACTGGCCGCCGCTCGCGTCGCTGAGGACGTGGCTGCGCGACGAGCTCGACCTTTCGTACCGGTCGCTGCGCGCACTGCGCACCGCGCGCCGCGGCGCATAGCGGGCGTACCATGGGTTGAAACCATTGCGCCCGAGCCGCATCTCATGACGATGACCGAATCCTCATCCTGGGCATTCCCCGCGTCGCTGCAGCCGCAGGCCGACGAGGTGGCATTCGATGCCGAGCGCGTGTCGGCGTCGATCGTGCGCCTGCGCGCCGAGGTTCCGGAAGACGCGTTCACCGCGCCGATGCTCGGCACCGAGCGCCAGGGCAACGGCATCGTCATCGGCGACGACGGGCTGGTGCTGACGATTGGCTACCTGATCACCGAGGCGTCGGCGACGTGGCTGACAACGAGCCGCGGCGACGTCACCCCGGCGCATCCGCTGCTCTACGACTACGCGAGCGGCTTCGGGCTGGTGCAACCGCTGGGCGAGCTCGCGGCGCCGGCGATCACGATCGGCGATCCGGCGCGCGTCGACTCCGGAGACGACGTCTACGTGATCGGCTTCGGCGGACGCACGCATGCGCTCAAGGCGCGCGTGTTCGCCAAGCGCGAATTCGCCGGCTACTGGGAATACGTGCTCGACCAGGCGTTCTTCACGACACCTGCGCACCCGGAGTGGAGCGGTGCCGCGCTGATCGACGCGTACGGTCGATTGATCGGCGTGGGCTCGCTGTTCGTCCAGGAACAGCAGGAGGAGGAGGCGATGCAGGGCAACATGTTCGTTCCCATCGACCTGCTGCCACCACTGCTCGAGCAGTTGCGCGCACGCGGCGGTGCCGCACGCACGCCGCGCCCGTGGCTCGGCATGTACACGTCGGATGCGAGCGACGGCCTCGTCGTCAACGGTGTCGCGATCAACGCGCCGGCCGACCTGGCCGGCATCGAGCCGGGCGACATCGTCGTCGGCATCGGCGGCGAAGCCGTGCATGGGCTCGCCGACCTCTTCCGCCGCATCTGGCGCACCGGGCCCGCGGGTACTGAAATCCCGCTGACGCTATTGCGCAAGGGCACGCGCGTCGAAGTCAGCGTGCGCTCGGCGAGCCGCGACCAGTTCCTCAAGAAGCCTTCGATGCATTAAGCCGCCGGACGTCGACGATGGTCGGCGACGGTGGCGTGACGATCCACCAGGACGTGTTCGTCGCGAGCGCGGCGGACGACTCCGTCCCCAATTGGCAGAAACGACTTCGCCGCCGATCTGGCTATCAGCGGTGCGCGACGGCGTTGGGGTAGTCCCAGCCGCCGCCCAGCGCCTTGGCGAGGTCGACGAGTGCCAGGCGCGCGTTGCGCGCGGCGATGATCTGCAGCGTCTGCGCCTGCAGCAACTGGCGCTGCGAATCGAGCACTTCGAGATAAGGCGAATAGCCCGACTTGTAGCGCAGGTCGGATAGCTCAAGCGACGCCGACAGCCGCAGCGCGCGCTCGGTCTGCGCGGCCAGCGCCTCGCGCGTCGTCTCGTTGGCAGACAGCGCGTCGTGCGCATCCTTGAAGGCTCCCTGCACGGCCTTCGTGTAATTGATGACAACCTCGTTGCGGCGCGCGGTCTGCGCGTCGACGTTGGCCTCGATCGCCTTGAGGCCGATCAGCGGTTGCGCGAGCGACGCGCCGATGCTCCAGATCGCCGCAGGTCCGGTGAAGAGGTTCTTCAAGAGTCCCGCCTCGGAGCCGAACACGCCGGTCAGCGAAATTGCCGGGAAATAGTCGGCGCGCGCGACGTCGATGCGCAGGTTCGCGGCGGCGAGCTGCGCTTCGGTCTGCTGGATGTCCGGCCGGCGCTGCAGCAGGTCGGAGGTGAGCCCTGCCGGAATCTGCGGTACTGATGTGAATGCCTTGACCGCGCGATCGCGCTCGATTTGCGGCGTGAACACGTCGCGCGGCGAGCGTCCGGCCAAAACCGCCAGCGCCGATTCGTACTCGACGACCGCGCGCTTCGCCGTGGCGATGTCGCCGGCGACCGCGGCGCGCTCGGCTTCGGACGTATGGAACTCAAAATCGCCGATGACGCCGGCCTGCCTGCGGTCGCGTTGCAGGTCGAGCGACGCATCGCGCGACTTCAGCGTGTCCTGCAGCAGCGCGAGTTGCGCGTCGGCCGCAACCAATCCGAAATACGCCTGTGCGGTCTGCGCGGCGACGACGGTGCGCACCGTTTCGCGCGCGTACTCCGATGCCAGCAAGTCGGCGCGCGCGGCGCGCGTGGCGTTGCGGTACTTGCCCCACAGGTCGAGCTCGTAGGATGCCTGCAGGCCGACACGGAAATCCTGGTTGATCGGCGAAAAACCCGGTGGCAGCGGATTGGTTCCCGACTGCGTGGAGCGGCTCCGCGACGCGTCGGCGGCCAGGTCGACCGACGGATAGAGATCCGCCTGCGCGAACAGCACCTGCGATCGCGCGTAGTCGACGCGCGTGATCGCCGCGGCGAGGTCGAGGTTGTGCGCGACCGCTTCGTCGACGAGCTTGTCGAGCGACGGATCGTTGAACGCCGTCCACCAGCGATCGCCGGCGAGCACGCTGGATGTTTGCATGCCAACGGGAATGTCGAGGTTTGGAGGGGCGATGGGCGTGCTCGCGCATCCGGCCAGCGCGCCGACGGCCAGCACCGCCGCGGCGATCATGAATTTGCCTGGTTTCATCGCATCATTCCTCAACGCGGCCCGGCGGATGGCCGGGCGTCTGCGGGACGGCGTGCGCCGCGCGGTGCGCGTGGGTCACCTCGTCGAACAGTTGCTGCGTACTGCGTTTCTCGGTCACGTGGCGGTCGAAGATCACCTTGAAGAACAGCGGCACGAAGAAGATCGCGAGGAACGTCGCTGCCACCATGCCGCCCATGACGCCCGTGCCGACCGAATGTCGCGCGCCGGCGCCCGCACCCGTCGATATCGCCAGCGGCAGCACGCCGAAGATGAATGCCAGCGACGTCATCAGGATCGGCCGGAACCGCAGCCGCGCGCCTTCCACGGCCGACGCCGCGGCGGAGAGACCCTCCTCGTGCTTCAACAGCGCGAACTCGACGATCAGGATCGCGTTCTTCGCCGCGAGGCCCAGCAGCGTCACGAGGCCGATCTGGAAGTAGACGTCGCTGGTCAGCCCCCGCGCCCACACGGCGACCAGCGCGCCGAACGTGCCGAACGGCAACGCCAGCAGCACCGCGAGCGGCAGCGACCATCGCTCGTATTGCGCGGATAGGATCAGGAACACCATGATCACCGCGAGACCCAGCGCGAATCCCGATGTGCCGCTGGATTTCTTTTCCTGGTACGACGATCCTCCCCAGTCGAAGCTGAAGTCGGGGGGCAGCACTTCCTTGGCGATCTGCTCGACGCGCGCGATCGCCTGGCCCGAGCTGTAGCCCGGCGCTGCCTGGCCGATGATCTTCACCGCGGGCAAGTTGTTGAAGCGATCGAGCGAATCGGGACCCGACGTGTAGTTGACGCGCACCAGCGACGACAGCGGCACCATGTCGCCGGCCTTCGAGCGCACGTACATGCCGGCGATGTCGTCGGGGCGCTTGCGGTATTGCGGCTCGGACGACAGCAGCACCTGCCACGTGCGGCCGTACTTGTTGAAGTCATTGACGTAGTAGCTGCCCATCGTCGCCGACAGCGTGCTGAAGATTTCGTTGATCGCCACGCCCGCCTTTTTCGCCTTTTCGCGGTCGACGTCGACGAACAATTGGGGCACCGCGGCATGCCACAGCGTTTGCGCGCCGCCGAGTTGCGGGTCCTGGTTGGCGCGCGCGAGAAACGCGTCCTTCACTTCCGACAGCTTCTTCGAGCCGCCGTCGCCGTGGTTCTGGATGTAGAACTCGTAGCCGCCGGTGGTGCCGAGGCCGAAGATCGGCGGCGGGTTGAACGCGAGCACCAGCGCGTCCTTGATGCCGGCGGTCTTGGCGAACAGCTCGCCGACGAGTTGCTGCGCCGTCACCGTGCGCTCGTCCCAGTGCTTCTGCGTAACGAACAAGGTCGCCGCGTTGTTGCGGAAGCCTCCGCCGATGAAGTCGAAGCCGGTGAATGCGACGACATCCTTGTTGTTGGGGTTGCTGCGCACCGCGGCCTCGACCTGCTCGACGACCTTCTGCGTGCGCTCGAGCGTCGCGCCGTCGGGAAGGATCACCGCGGAGATGTAGAAGCCCTGGTCCTCGTCGGGGACCAGGCTGCCCGGCGTGATCCGCCACATCAGCACGGCGCCGACGACCATCAGCGCAAACAGCGACAGGCCGATGATGCCGCGGCGAATCAGCCACGCGACGCCATGCGAGTAACGGTCGCGCACGCGCTCGAAGCCGCGGTTGAACGCCGCGAAGAAGCGGTTGGGCGCTTCGTGCGGCTTGAGGATCAGCGCGCACAGCGCCGGCGACAAGGTCAGCGCGACGATGCCGGAGATCACGACGCAGATGGAGATCGTCACCGCGAACTGGCGATAGAGCTCGCCGGTCAGGCCGCCGAGGAACGCGATCGGCACGAACACGGCGACCAAGGTCAGCACGATCGCGATGATCGGGCTCGTCACCTCGCGCATGGCCTTCATCGCGGCGTCGCGCGGCGGCAGGCCCTCCTCGCGCATGATGCGCTCGACGTTCTCCAATACGACGATCGCGTCGTCGACGACGATGCCGATCGACAGCACCATCCCGAACAACGTCAGCGTATTGATCGAGTAGCCGAGCACGTGGATGCCCGCGAACGTGCCGATCAGCGCCACGGGCACGGCGGCGAACGGGATGATCGCCGCGCGCCAGCTCTGCAGGAACAGGTAGACGACGAGGAACACGAGGATCATCGCCTCGCCCAGCGTCTTGATCACTTCGCGGATCGATACCTCGACGAAGCGCGTCGTGTCGAACGCGACCGAGTACGCGAGACCTTGCGGAAAGCGCCCGCCCAGCTCCGCGAGCAGCGCGTTCGACGACTTGGCGACGTCGAGCGCATTCGCGCCCGGCGACAGGAAGATTCCGACCAGCGTCGCCGGCTTGCCGTTGTAGCGGCCGTTGAACTCGTAGTCCTTCGAGCCGAGCTCGACGCGCGCGATGTCGCGCAGGTGCACCGTCGAGCCGTCGGGATTGGCGCGCACGATGATCTGCTCGAATTCCTTGGGATCGGACAGGCGGCCGCGCGTGGTGACGGTGAACACGAGGTCCTGGCCGTTGCCGATCGGCGACTGGCCGACCTTGCCGGCGGCGAACTGCGCGTTCTGCTCGTTGATCGCGGTGATGATGTCGCCGGGCGTCAGCTTCATCTGCGCGAGGCGGTCCGGCTGCATCCAGATCCGCATCGCGTAATCCTTGGCGCCGAAGATCTGCACGTTGGTCGTGCCCGGCAGGCGCTTGATCTGGTCGAGCACGTTGAGCGTCACGTAGTTCGACGTATCGAGGTCGGTGAGGCTGCCATCGGGCGAATAGAACGCGACCACCTGCAGGAACGACGAGCTGCCGCGCTCGACGCTTACGCCCTGGCGCCGCACTTCCTCGGGCAGCCGCGGCTCGACTTCCTTGACGCGGTTGTTGACGTTGACGGTGGCGATGTCGATGTCGGTGCCGATCTCGAAGGTCACCTGGATCTGCACGACGCCGTTCGACGCCGAGTTCGAGCTCATGTACTGCATGCCCGGCGTGCCGTTGATCGCGTTTTCCAGCGGCGCCGCGACCGTCTGCTCGACGACGAGCGCCGATGCGCCCGGGTACACGGCCTGCACGGTGACGACGGGCGGCGCAATCTCCGGATACTGGGCGATCGGCAGCGTGCGCATCGCCGCAATGCCGGCGAGCACGAGGAATATCGAGATGACGGCCGCGAAGATCGGGCGGTCGATGAAAAAGCGCGAAAGCATGGTGGATTGTCCCGGTCGCGGTTACGACTTCTTGGCTTCGGCGGCGCCCTTCGCGGGCGTTCCTGGCGGCGCGGCGCCGGGTGCGGGGGGGTTGGCGTTGTTGGCGGCGCCATCCGGAATGATCGGACCGCCGGGCATCAGCTTGGCGATGCCGTCGATGATCACCTGGTCGCCCGGCTTGAGCCCGGACTCGAGGATGAAGAGATTGCCGCCGCTGGCGTCGACCCAGTCGCCCAGCACCACCAGCCGCGGCATCGCGACGTCCTTGCCGTCCTTGTCCTTGCCGGCGACATAGACGAACTTGCCCTGCGTGCCGTCGAGCACGGCGACCTGCGGCACGGTGATCGCGTCCTTGCGAACGGCGCCGGTCAGCACGACGCGCACGAACTGGCCCGGCTTCAGCGCCAGGTCCTTGTTGGGAATTTCGCCGCGCAGCTCATAGGTGCCCGTGCCAGGGTTGACGCGCGTGTCGGAAAAATTGATGTGGCCCTTGCGCGGGAACTCCGAGCCGTCGCCGAGCCTGATCGTCACGTCGAACGCATTGTTCGCCGGCATCGTGAGCTTGCCGTCGGCGACCGCCTTGTTGAGGCGGAGCTGGTCGTTTTCGGCGACGCTGAACTGGATCCAGATCGGGTCGACCTGCGACACCACGGTCAGCAGCGTCTGGTAAGCGGTGGCGAGCGCGCCTTCGGAAACCTGCGCGCGACTCGACAAACCGGCGATGGGCGACACCACTTTGGTGTAGCCGAGATCGAGCTGCGCCGAATCGAGCTTCGCCTGCGCGGACTGGATCGATGCCGCGGCGAGGTCGGCGTTGGATTGCGCGTCGTCGGCTTCCTTCTGGCCAATGGCGTGGCGCTCGGCGAGCGGCTTCAGGCGTGCGGCCTCGCGGTCCGCCTGCGCCTTCTGCGCCTGCGCGCGCGAGAGATCGGCACGCGCGGCTTCGGCGGTGGCCGCGTACGGCTTGGGATCGATGACGAACAGCAACTGTCCAGCCTTGACCGGCTTGCCTTCGTCGAACGTGCGGCGCTCGACGATGCCATTGACCCGCGCGCGCACCTCGACGTCCTTCGAGCCGATTGTCTGGCCGGTGTATTCGAACGTAACCGGCAGCGCACGCGGCTCGACCTTCTGCAGCGTCACGTGCGCGGGGGGAAAGCCGTGGAAGCCTTGCTGCTGCTGTGGCCCGCAGGCAGCCAGGGTCAGTGCGGCGAGGGACAACAGAACGCGGGGGGACAGAACGCGGGGGGACATGCGCGACATGGATATCTCCGGGGGGCGGATGGTTGCAGCGTCATCGCATGCTGTCGCGACGCGAACGTGCCGCAAGGCGATGCTGCGCTGCAACTTGACGTTTTCGGCATATTTACATACATTCACGGATGTTTGCAACCCCGCTGCAGAAAAAATAAAAGATGGTCCGCAAGACTCGCGAAGCTGCCGCGGCGACGCGCGAAGCACTGCTCGATGCCGCTGAGCGCGTGTTTCGCGCCAAGGGCGTCGCGCACGCGACGCTTGCCGATGTCGCGCAAGCTGCCGGGCTGACGCGCGGCGCCGTCTACTGGCATTTCCGCGACAAGGCGGAAATGCTTGCCGCGATGTGCGAGCGCGCGGCGCTGCCGATGGAGGCGATGATTGCCTGCTGCGGCGCCAACCTCAAGCTCCCGCCGCTGACAATACTTCGCAACAACGCCGTGCAGGGACTGATGCGGCTCGCGCGTGACACCCGCACACAGGCGGTGTTCGATGTCGTCTTCAACAACTGCGAATCCAACGACGAGGCGACCCCCCTCAACGACCGGCGTCGCCTCAACGACGAGGGCTGCCGCCAGCACGTCGCGGGATTGCTGCGGCGCGCAATCGACGAAGGCGCGCTGCCGGCCGACACCGATGCGGCGATGGCAGCGGAAATCATCAAGGCGTTCATGCTGGGCGTGATGCATGCGTGGGTGCAGGATCCGCGCGCCTACGACCTCGAACGCAACGCGCACCAGATGATCGACGTGCTGCTGGCAGGGCTCGTCGCCAGGCCGCCGCGCGTCGTCGGCAAGTCGATCGTGCCGTATCAAGCGCGCACCGTGGCCGCCGACTGAGGCGCGCGCGATAATGCGCGTTGGCCGCGCGCGTCGCGGCATCCTTCGACACTCGAACCGCGGAAATCAATCAATCATGGACAGGATCGGCAGCGTCGGCGTCATCGGCGCCGGCACGATGGGCAGCGGCATCGCACAGGCCTGCGCGGCCGCGGGCATCGACGCGCTGCTGATCGACGTCGCCGACACCACGCTGCAGAAGGGCGTGGCGTCGATTGGCGCGAGCCTGGAGCGCCTCGTCAAGAAGGACAGGCTGACGGCGGACGGACGCTCGCAGGCGCTGGCGCGCGTGCGCACGTCCACCGACTACGCGTTGCTGAAAGATGTCGACCTCGTCATCGAGGCGGCAACCGAGCGCCTCGAGCTGAAGCTCGACATCCTGCGCAAGATCGATGCGATCGCGCGACCCGACGTGATCGTCGCCAGCAACACGTCGTCGATCTCCATCACGCAGCTCGCCGCGGTCACCCAGCGCGCCGACCGCTTCCTCGGCATGCACTTCTTCAACCCGGTGCCGATGATGGCGCTGGTCGAGTTGATCCGCGGCCTTGCGACGTCCGACGCCACGGTAGACGTGGGCCGCGCATTTGCGAAGGCACTCGGCAAGACGCCGATCGTGGTGAAGAACAGCCCCGGCTTCGTCGTCAACCGCATCCTGTGCCCGATGATCAACGAGGCGGTGTTCGCGCTGCAGGAAGGCCTTGCCAGCGCGCAGGAGATCGACGACGGCATGAAGCTCGGCTGCAACCATCCGCTCGGCCCGCTGGGGCTCGCCGACATGATCGGCCTCGACGTGATGCTCGCGGTGATGAACGTGTTCTACGCCGACTTCAACGATCCCAAGTACCGTCCGGCGCCGCTGTTGAAGGAGATGGTGGCGGCCGGCTGGATCGGCCGCAAGGCCGGGCGCGGTTTCTACACCTACTGAGGCGACCGAAGTGGACACTGCGAAAGTGGAAACAGCGAAAGTGGAATCCGCGAAAATGCAAACAGCGACCGTGGAATCGCGCGCGCTGGGAAAGACCGGAATGCGCACGCCGCCGCTGGCATTCGGCGGCAATGTGTTCGGCTGGACCGCGGACGAGCGGACGTCGCACGCGTTGCTCGACGCATTCGTCGACGCCGGCTGCAATCTGGTCGACACCGCGGACGTGTACTCGACGTGGGTTCCCGGCCATGCGGGCGGCGAATCCGAGTCGATCATCGGTCGGTGGATCGCCACGCGCGGCCAGCGCGACCGGTTGCTGATTGCCACCAAGGTCGGCAAGCCGATGGGCGCCGACAGTCGCGGATTGTCCGCGGGGTACATCGCGCGCGCCGTCGACGCGTCGCTGCGCCGCCTCAACACCGACTACATCGATCTCTACCAGTCGCACGACTTCGACCCCGACACACCGCTCGAGGAAACACTGGGCGCCTACGCGCGGCTGATCGACGCCGGCAAGGTACGCTGGATCGGCGCGTCCAATCACTCGGCGGCGCAGCTCACGCAGTCGCTCGACGTGAGCAGGCGCTTCAACCTGCCGCGCTACCGCACGCTGCAGCCGCTCTACAACCTGTACGACCGCGACGCCTTCGAAGGCGAGCTCGCGGCGCTTTGCGAGCGCGAGGACATTGGCGTCATCAGCTACTACGCGCTGGCGAGCGGTTTTCTCACCGGCAAGTACCGCAGCCAGGCTGACGTTGCGTCGAGCGCACGCGCGACGTCGAACGCGAAGTACATCAATCCGCGCGGGCTGCGCATTCTCGCCGCGCTCGACGACGTGGGCGCACGCGTGGGCGCCACGCCGGCGCAAGTCGCGATCGCGTGGCTGATCGCGCAACCGGGGGTGACGGCGCCCATCGCCAGCGCGACATCGCGCGCCCAGCTGGACGAGCTGCTCGCGGCGACGCGCCTCGTGCTCGACGCCGATGCGCTCGCCGACCTCGGCCGCGCCAGCGATCCGATGCCAGCCTGAGCGGCGCGCCGCAACTTCGCGCTAGCCGCGGCGCTAGCGTTGCAGCGTCAATGCGACGCTGCCCACGTCATCGATCGTCGCGGTGACCTGCGTCGGTGCGTCGAGGCGCGCCGGCTTGATGAGGCTGCCCGTGGTGACGACCTGGCCCGCGCGAAAGCCGCCCAGCGGCATCAGACCTTCGTTGAGGCAGGCGAGCACCGGCAGCCAGGGATCGCCCTGCGGATGCCCGCCCATGGCGTCGTGAACCTGGACGCCGTCGAGCGCATAGCGGCAGCGCAGCCGCGCGAGGTCGAGCGATGCGAAATCGCGCGTCGCCTCGCCGATCACATAGCCTGCGTTGCCGAGGTTGTCGGCGAGATGCAGCGGAAACGGCGGAAAGCCGTCGCCCGCGAAGCGGCTCGCCAGCAACTCGATGCCGATGAGCACCTCGCCGACCGCGGCGGCGACTTCGTCGCGCGTGTACGCGTTGCCAGCACGCACCGGCAGGTCGCGCGCGAGACGCAGCGCCACTTCCACTTCGACGACCAGCACGCCGTGCGCCGGCAGCTTCCATGTTGCGCCGCTTGGGCGGATGTCGCCGGTGAACATCGGCGCCGCCATCGGCGTGCCGTCGGCGAGCATGCCCACCTTCCAGCCGGCGACGCTTTCGCCGAGCGCAGTCGCGACCGCCTGTTGCGTCGCGTAGCCAATGCGCCGCTCCGCGGGCTCGAGTTGCGCCTCGCGGGGTGCCTGCGCGCGGGTGCGGCGCGCGCCGACGATGGCGTCGACCAGCGGTTGCAGGGGCTTGGCAGCGGCATTCATGTTTTCTCAACTTTCATGGGTTCGCAAACCTTCCAGCGACAGCACGCGGACGCGGCCGTATTCAATCTCGATCAGTCCGGCCGCCTGCAAGCGCTTCAGCGCCTGGTTGGCGCGCTGCCGTGATACGCCGATCAACTGGCCGATCTCTTCCTGCGACAACAGGAGCGTGGGACCGACATCGGGATACAGCAGCGGATTGAACAGCCCGGCCAGCCCGCGCGCGAGCCGGGCGTCCGGACCCAGCAGGCGATTGTGCTCGACCATGCCGATGAACTGCGACAGCCGCTCGTTGAGCTGGATCAGCAGGAAGCGGTTGAACGCGACGCTCTCGTCGAGCAGCATCATGAACGTCGCGCGCGGGATGTAGCCGGCCGTGGTGTCGCGCATCGCCACGATGTCGTAACGCCTCGGCTCGTCCTTCAGCAGCGAGCCCTCGCCGAACCAGCCGCCGTCGCGAATGCCGGTGAACGTCGTCTGCTTGCCGTCGGCGGACACGTTGGCCATCTTGACGAGGCCGTCGATGATGCCGATCCAGTGGTCGACGCTCTCGCCGTTGCGGCACACGAAACCGCCGCCGGCGATGCGCCTGACCGACGCGGTTTCCTCGATCCTTGCGCGCTGCGCGGGCGTGAGCGTTTGCGCCCACGGCGATATATCGAGCAAATGGCTGAGGCTGGCCGTCGACATCGACGCAAATTGTCGCATGGGCGACAGTTCCGCGCGGGCGACGGCGGCATCCTTGAGCGGATTGGCGCAGACGGCATGAAGCACCTAAGATAGCCGCTGCGTTGGACCGGTCGCGACGCCGCAATACGAGGGCGCGCGGCATCGGCTGCCGCCGTGGCCACCCGGGCGCGGAATGCTGGAGGACTCGATGAACGATCAGCCTGGAACCTTTCCCGGCCGCATGCTCGCGCACGCGAAGCTGCGCCCGCGGCATCCCGCGACCCGCGAAAAGAACCTCGGCATCTGGCAGACGTGGACCTGGAGCGAAGTTGCCGACGAAGTGCGCGCGATCGCGTGCGGGCTCGCAGCACTCGGGTTCAAGCGCGGCATGCATCTCGCGATCATCGGCGATAACCGCCCGCGCCTCTACTGGTCGATCACCGCCGCGCAATGCCTGGGCGGCGTGCCGGTGCCGATGTACCAGGACGCGCCCGCCGCGGAGTTCGCGTACGTGCTGAACGACGCCGAAGTGGCCTACGCGATCGTCGAGGACCAGGAGCAGGTCGACAAGCTGCTGGAAGCGCGATCGCAGGTGCCGACGCTCGCGCATATTATCTACGACGACCCGCGCGGGCTGCGCAACTACGACGGCGTCGTCGACTACGAGAAGCTCACCGCGCTCGGACGCGAATACGACGCCGCGCATCCGGGATTCTTTGACGCCGAAGTGGCTGCGGTCAAGCCAGGCGACGTATCGATCATGCTCTACACGTCGGGCACGACCGGCAGGCCGAAAGGCGTGCGCCAGGCGCACGCCGCGTTCATCGCCGCGGCGCTCGGCAGCGCGCAGTTCGATCACCTGACGCCCGACGACAGCATCCTGTCGTACCTGCCGATGGCGTGGGTCGGCGATCACCTGTTTTCCTATGCGCAATGGGTGGTCGCGGGTTTCACGATCAATTGCCCCGAATCGGGCGACACGGTGATGACCGACCTGCGCGAGATCGGGCCGACTTACTATTTCGCGCCGCCGCGCGTGTTCGAAAACCTGCTGACGCAGCTATCGATCCGCATGGAGGACGCCGCCGCGGTCAAGCGCTGGCTCTATCGCCATTGCCTCGCCATCGCGCGCCGCTGCGGCGCCGAGATCCTCGACGGCCGCCCGGTGTCCGTTGCCAATCGAATCGCGTACTGGTTGGGCAATATCCTGATCTACGCACCGCTTCGCAACGTGCTCGGGATGAGTCGCGTGCGCGTGGCCTACACGGCGGGTGCTGCGATCGGTCCCGACCTGTTTCGCTTCTACCGCTCGATCGGCATCAACCTCAAGCAGTTCTACGGCTCGACCGAAACCTGCGCGTACGTGTGCCTGCAGCCCGACTCCGCGGTCAAGCTCGACACCGTCGGGCTGCCCGCACCCTCGGTCGAGGTGAAGATCGCCGCCGACGGCGAGGTGATCGTGCGCGGGCCGATGCTGCTGACCGAGTACTACCGGCGTCCCGACGCGACCGCGGAGTCGATCGACGCCGAGGGCTTCTTCCACACCGGCGACGCCGGCTACTTCGACGCCGACGGGCAGTTGAAGATCATCGACCGCGCCAAGGACGTCGGCAAGCTCAACGACGGCTCGTTGTACGCGCCGAACTACATCGAGAACAAGCTCAAGTTCTTCGCGCACATCAAGGAAGCCGTCGCGTTCGGCCAGGCGCGCGACGAAGTGTGCGCGTTCGTCAACATCGACATGGGCTCGGTGGGCGACTGGGCGGAGCGTCGCAACCTCGCGTATTCGGGCTACACCGACCTCGCGGCCAAGCCCGAGGTGCTGCAACTGGTGCGCGAATGCGTCGAGCAGGTCAACGCCGACCTCGCGCGCGACCCCGCGCTCGCGGGTTCGCAGGTGCATCGCTTCCTCGTGCTGCACAAGGAGCTCGACCCCGACGACGACGAGCTGACGCGCACGCGCAAGGTGCGCCGCGGCTTCATCGCCGAGAAGTACGCGGTGTTGGTCGATGCGCTCTACGCCGGCCGCGACATCCAGCACATCGAGACGGAAGTGAAGTTCGAGGACGGGCGGCGCGGCATGGTCGCCGCCGACATTCCCATCGCGCGCGCGCAGACGTTCGCGCCTTCCGCCGTGCGCACGGCGGCGTGAAGGTGCGCGAGTGAGCGTGGCGCGCAGCATTGGCGAAGTCGTCCTCGAGGTCGACGACATTTCGCTGGCATTCGGCGGAGTCAAGGCGCTCACGCAGATCAGCTTCGACGTGCGCGAGCACGAGATCCGCGCGATCATCGGTCCCAACGGCGCCGGCAAGAGCTCGATGCTGAACGTGATCAACGGCGTCTACCATCCGCAACAGGGGACGATCACGTTCCGCGGCGTGCCGCGCCACCAGATGAACACGCACGCCGCCGCCGCGCAAGGCATCGCGCGCACGTTCCAGAACATCGCGCTGTTCAAGGGCATGTCGGTGCTCGACAACATCATGACCGGGCGCAATCTCAAGATGAAGGCAACGTTCCTCGAGCAGGCGCTGTGGATCGGGCGCGCGCGCAACGAGGAGCTTGCGCACCGCGCCAAGGTCGAGGAAATCATCGACTTCCTCGAGATCCAGCACATCCGCCGCACGCCGGTGGGGCGCCTGCCGTACGGGCTGCAGAAGCGCGTCGAGCTCGCGCGCGCGCTCGCCGCCGAGCCGACGCTACTGCTGCTCGACGAGCCGATGGCAGGAATGAACGTTGAGGAAAAACAGGACATGTGCCGCTTCATCCTCGATGTCAACGAGCAGTACGGAACGACGATCGTGTTGATCGAGCACGACATGGGCGTGGTGATGGACATCTGCGATCGCGTCGTCGTGCTCGACTACGGACGCAAGATCGGCGACGGCGTGCCCGACGACCTGCGCCACAACCAGGCGGTGATCGACGCCTACCTGGGCGTCGCGCACTGACGATGGCCGCCACGATCGACACCGGTTCCCCGGAGCACACTCCCGCGATTGGGGTTGATGCCGTCATTCCCGTGATCGGGGTTGATGCCGTCATTCCCGTGATCGGGTTCGATGCCGTCATTCCCGTGATCGGGTTCG
>JBDTWY010000064.1:0-15864 GCA_040006455.1 Betaproteobacteria bacterium
TGAGGCCGAAGGGCAGCGTGGTGTCGAACGCGAATGCCTTGTTCTTGCCGACGAAGTAGTAGCTGGCGGTGTGCGAGCACTCGATCGTGCCCTGCTGGATCGCGTCGACGACGCCGAACGCCGGCACGATCTCGCCGGCGGCGAACACGCGGATCTGGAACTTGCCGCCCGTCAACTGCTCGACGCGCTTGGCGATCACTTCGGCGCCGCCATAAATCGTGTCGAGGCTCTTGGGAAAGCTCGACGCGCAACGCCACCGGATGTTCGGTAGCGCAGGCGCCTGCGCGATCGCCTGGGTGACGGCGGCAGCGCTGGCGGCGCCGACGGCGCCACGTGCAAGGAATTTTCTTCGGTTCATGGGTCGACCCCTCCTCCGCTGGTAGGACCGGGAAGTCTATGCGACGGCGTACCGGTTGAACAGTGCCGGTCGGCGCCTTTGCGCGCCGTCAATGAGCGCCGGCCGCCTGCAGGCGCTCGGCCAGGCGTGCGTCGCTGGTGCGTTTCGCGAAGTCCAGCACCGACACGTTGTTCTCATTGCGCGCGTTGACGTTGGCGCCGCGCGCGATCAGCAGCATCGCGGTGTCGAAGCGGCCCTCGCGAGCCGCCATCATCAGCGGCGTCGTGCCGTTGGCCGACGGCGCGTCGATTGCCGCGCCTTGCGCGAGCAGCCAGGTCACCATGTCATTGTGGCCACCGGTGGCGGCGTAGCTCAATGGCGTCCAGCCGCTGGGGTTCACGTTCGCGCCAGCCGCGCGCAACGCCTTGGCGACCTCGAGACGACCATTGAGGGCCGCCAGCATCAGCGGCGTGTCGCCGAAGCGGTTGGTCTTGTCCACCGTCGGCTTGCCGGCCAGCAATGCATCGACGGCGCTGCGGTTGCCGGCACGCGCGGCGATCGCCAGCGCGGTATCGCCGTTGGCGTCGACAGTGTCGGGATCGACACCGCGCGCGAGCATCGCGCGCACGTCGCCGCCGCGATCGTTGGCGACCGCGGCGAGAAAATCGTCGAGCAGTGACGCGTGCAGCAGCGGCGACGCGGCCAGCATGGCAACGCAGGCGCCGCGTCGCAGCCAATCATCAATGCGCATGAGAATTGATCTTGAAGAGGGTGAAGAAATTGGACGTGGTCGCCGCGGCGACCACGTCGTCGAGAATGTCGCGCAGCCGCGCGATTTCCTGCGCGACCTGGGGCACGTACGTGGGCTCGTTGCGCTTGCCGCGAAACGGCACGGGTGCGAGATAGGGACTGTCGGTCTCGATCAGCATGCGCTCGAGCGGCACCACGCGCGCGACTTCCTTCAACTCGACGGCGTTCCTGAACGTGACGATGCCGGAAAACGAGATGTGGAAGCCCAGGTCGAGCGCCGCGCGTGCGACGTCGAGCGTCTCGGTGAAGCAATGCATGACGCCTCCGGCCTCGCCAGCACGCTCCTCGCGCATGATGCGCAGCGTGTCGGCGGCCGCGGCGCGCGTGTGGATCACCAGCGGCTTCTGCGCGTCACGGGCGGCACGGATGTGCGTGCGAAAGCGCGCGCGCTGCCATTCGAGGTCGCCTTGCAGGCGGTAGTAGTCGAGGCCCGTTTCGCCGATCGCGACGACCTTCGGCAGCGCGGCGAGCGCCAGCAGCCGCTCGATCGTCGGTTCCTCGGTATCGGCATAGTCGGGGTGCGTGCCCGCCGACGCATAGAGGTTGGCATGCGCGGTCGCCAGCGCGTGCACGCGCGGAAAATCGGCAAGGTCGACGCTGATGCACAGCGCGTGCGTCACTCGCGCTTCGCGCATCGACTCGAGAATGCGCGGGACTTCGCCTTCAAAATCAGGGAAATCGAGATGGCAGTGCGAATCGACGAACGTCACATCGTGTGCGTGGTGCGCGACGACGCCAGCGTTTCGCCGAGGATGCGCTCGATCGTCGCGCGCGCCGCAGCGCCGGTGTCGTCGAGCGTGAACTGCACGCCGATGCCCTGCGTGCGGTTGCCCTGCACGCCCTCCGGGGTCACCCACACCACCTTGCCCTGCACGGCGATGCGGTTGGGATCGTCCATCAGCGACAGCAGCATGAACACTTCCTCGCCCAGCGTGTAGGCGCGCGACGTCGGGATGAAGATGCCGCCGCCCTTGAGAAAAGGCATGTAGGCTGCAAACAGCGCCGCCTTTTCGCGGATATTGAGCGACAGCACCCCAGGGCGGGCGACGGCGGGAGCTGCGATTTTATCTGCCATGGTCGAACAATGCCCGGTAATCGATCAACAGCGCCTCGACAGTGAGCCGCGGCGTCAGCGGGTGCGCGATGCGAGCGCGCTGGCGCAGCAGTTCCCGATGATAGCGGGAAAGCGAAATCCGGGCCACTCGCGGCGCCAGCGCCGCCAGCGCCGGGGCGAAGTCGAGATTGGCCTTCGGCGTGCCCCGCGCGGCGACACGCGCGATGTCGGTGCTCCAGGCGATCAGCCAGTCGATGACGGCGGCGAGGCGGTCCTTGCGCAGCTCGCGGGCGCCCACGTCGACGCGCGCCGACAGCAGCGTCGGCGACAGCGTGCGCGGCTCGGCGAGCGCAGCCAGCCATGCCGCGCGCTCCGCCTGCGCGTCCGGATCGGCGAGGCCCAGCGCGGCGATCGGCGCGCCGTTGGCCTGCGCGAGCACGCCTGCCGGAGACGCGACACCTTGCGCGGCGAGCCATGCGCTTGCGCTGTCGGCGTCGGGCGTCGCCAGCGGCACGCGCCGGCAACGGCTGAGGATCGTCGCGGGCAGCCGGCCCGGCTGGTGCGACACCAGCAGCAGGTAGGTATCGGGCGGCGGCTCCTCGAGCGTCTTCAGCAGCGCGTTGGCGGCCGCGTGGTTCATCAGCTCCGCCGGCACGATCACCGCGACCTTGTTGCCGCCGCGATGCGTGGTCAGCTCGACCAGCTCGCGCAATTCGCGCACCTTGTCGATCGGGATGTGGTCGAGGCGCTTGATCTCGCCGTCGTCGTCGACCTTGAGCGGCTCGAGCACACGCAAGTCGGGATGCTGGCCGGCGGCGAAATAGCGGCAGCTCGGACACGCGTTGCACGCGAACCCGTCCCCTCGCGGCGATTCGCAGAGCAGCGCCTGCGCGACGTGCATCGCCACGCTGCGCTTGCCGATGCCGGCCGCGCCGGTCAGCAGCATCGCGTGCGGCCAGCTCGTGCGCGACGCGAAGAGCTCGCGCAGCAACGGCTGCGTCCACGGCAACACTTCCGCCGGCGCAGGCCGGGCAACCGTGTCGCCGGTGTCAACATTGTTCACAGCGACGCGACGATCGCCTGCAACTCGGCGCGCACCGCGGCTAGCGGCCGCGCTGAATCGATGATGCGGAAGCGGCGGGGCTCGGCGGCGGCGCGCGCATGGTAGACGTCGCGCACCCGCGAGACGAAGTCGTCCGGCTCGCGCTCGAACTTGTCGAGCCCGCGTCCCTTGTCGACGGCGCGCTGCAGCCGCGCGCGCGACACCGCGGCCGGCACGTCGAACAGCAGCGTGACATCGGGCTGGCAATCAACATGCACCCAGCGCGCCAGCGTGTCGATGCGCGCGATATCGACACCGTGGCCGCCCCCCTGGTACGCGAACGTGGCGTCGGTGAAGCGATCGCACAACACCCAGTCGCCGCGCTCGAGCGTGGGCCGGATCACCTGGTCGACGTGTTCCTGGCGCGCGGCGAACATCAGCAGCACCTCGCTCGAGTGGCTCATCGGCATGTGCAGCACCAGCTCGCGCAACTGCTCGCCGAGCGGCGTGCCGCCGGGCTCGCGCGTCGCGACGACGCGCACGCCGCGCGCGCGCATCGCGTCGGCGATGAAGTCGACGTGCGTGCTCTTGCCGGCGCCATCGATGCCTTCGAGCGTGATGAAGCGTCCGCGAACGGGCATCAGCCGGATCCCTTCATTGGCGTGCGCCGCGCTGGAACCGCGCGACCGCCTGGTTGTGTTCGCCGAGCGTCGCCGAAAAGGCCGATGAGCCGTCGCCGCGCGACACGAAATAGACAAAGCGCGTCGGCGGCGGATGCATGACGGCGTCGAGCGATGCCTGCGACACCAGCGCGATCGGCGTCGGCGGCAGTCCGGCACGCAGATAGGTGTTGTACGGTGAGTCGGCGGCCAGGTCGCGCTTGCGCAGGTTGCCGTCGAACGCTGCGCCCATGCCGTAGATGACGGTGGGGTCGGTCTGCAGCGGCATTCCCATGCGCAGCCGGTTGACGAACACCGACGCCACATTCGGGCGATCGGCAGGCCGCCCGGTCTCCTTCTCGACGATCGACGCGAGGATCAGCGCCTCGTAGGGTGTCGCCAGCGGCAGGCCGGGGTCGCGCGTCGCCCACAGTGTAACGAGCCGTGTGTCGAGCATGCGCGCCGCGCGCTTCAACAGCGCCGCGTCGGTCGAATGGCGCGCGAAGAAATAGGTGTCGGGAAAGAACAATCCTTCGGCGTGGTCGCCCTTTGCGCCGATGCGCGCGAGGAGCTCGGCATCAGGCAGGTCGAGGACCGTGTTGCGGATGCCGGGATTGGCGCGCAGCGCGTCCTTCATCTGCGCGAACGTCGCGCCCTCGACGATCGTGATCGACGACTGCGAGACATCGCCTTGCGTCAGCTTGGCGACGAGGGCGCGCAAGGTGGCGCCCGTCTCGACTTCATAGCTGCCGGCCTTAATGCGGCGGTCGACGCCCGTCAGCCGCGCATAGCCGGTGAGCCATGCCGGATGCGGCAGCACCCCAGCCGTCGCGAGCTCGCGCGCGACGCTCGCCAGCGACGCGCCTTCGCGCACGTCGAAATCGTAGGGCGACGACGGCAATGCCAGCGGTCGCGCGAGCTCGCGCCATCCCCATGCGCCTGC
The DNA here is from genome assembly GCA_040006455.1 of Betaproteobacteria bacterium. Lineage (GTDB taxonomy): Bacteria > Pseudomonadota > Gammaproteobacteria > Burkholderiales > Casimicrobiaceae > VBCG01. The sequence continues at coordinate 4,846 of JBDTWY010000064.1, forward strand.
GACGGCGATGGCGACCACGAGCAACAACAGGATCCGGCCGAAGTTCGAGGATCGTCGCATGAGGGGTAGGTGATTATAATCGCCGCATGACAGTGACCCGTGTTGCTTCCGCCGGTCCGCGCCGTGGCCACGCCGGGCGGCTGCGCGGGTTCACGCTGATCGAGATCATGGTGGTGATCGTGATCCTCGGCGTGCTCGCAGCGCTGGTGGTGCCGCGCGTGCTGGAACGTCCCGACGAGGCACGCGCGGTGGCCGCAAAATCGGACATTGCCGCGATCGTCGCTGCCCTCAAGCTCTACCGGCTCGACAACCAGCGCTATCCGACGTCGGAGCAGGGACTCAATGCACTGATCGCAAAGCCGGAAGCGCCGCCGGTGCCGCCCAACTGGAAGCCCGGCGGCTATCTCGAAAAACTGCCGAAGGATCCGTGGGGCTCTCCCTACCAGTACCTGAGTCCCGGGCTGAAGGCAGAGATCGACGTGTTCAGCTTCGGCGCCGATCGCCAGCCCGGCGGCAGCGGGGTCGATGCCGACCTCGGCTCGTGGGACCTCTGATCGCGCGCAGCGATCGCAGCGCGCGTGCGACCTGCGCGCTTTCGCGGGCGACCTGCGAACGCGGCTTCACGCTGGTCGAAGTGCTGGTCGCCGTGACGATCATCGCGATCGCGGCGGGCGTCGCCGTCGTCGCCTGGCGTGGTGATCCGCGCATCGATGCCGAGCGCGAGGCCCGCCGCTTCGCCGGCGCGCTCGAATACGCGGCCGAGCGCGCGCAGTGGCGGCGCGAAACGCTCGCCGTGCAGGCGGACGGCCGCGGCTGGCGCTTCCTGCAGCACAGCGATCCCACCCGCTGGTCGACGATCGTCGACGACGACGTGCTGGCGCCGCGCACGCTGCCGGAGCCGTTGTCGATCGCGGCGCTGCAATACGCCGGCCAGCCCATCGCCGCCGGCGCGCTGATCCCGTTGCACGCGTCGGGACGCAACGAACCGTTCGGCTTCGTGGTCAACGGTGGATCGTCACCGTTGAGCGTCACCGCGGATCCGATGAATCGCGTGACGGTCGCCGCGTCGCCATGACGCGACGCGGTTTCACGCTCGTGGAAATCCTCGTCGCACTGGCGATCGTCGCGATCGCGCTGGCGGCGGGAATGCGCGCGCTGACGCAGGCTGCCGACGGCGCGACGGCGTTGAAGGCGCGCACGCTCGCGTTGTGGGTCGCGCAGAACGTGCTGGCGCGCGCGCAGCTCGCGTCACCCTCCCTGCCGCCGGGCACCACTTCCGGCGAGGAAGAGCAGGCGGCGGCGCGATTTCGCTGGCGCGCGACGATCGCGCCGACGCCGAACCCGGCGTTTCGCCGCATCGAGATCGTCGTCGCCGCACCCGATGCGCCCGACTATGCGCTGGCGCAGCTGACGGGCTACCTCGGCAACCACGACGCGCGATGAGGACACGCGGATTCACGTTGATCGAAGTGCTGGTGGCCCTGATGATCCTGGCGCTGATCGGTGTGCTGGCCTACCGCGCAATGGCGGCGCTCGCCGACGGCGAATCCCGCCTTGCGGCGGAGACGTCGCGCTGGACCACGCTCGACGCCTTTTTCGCGCGCGTCGAAGGCGACCTGCGCGCCGCGGTGCCGCGCGCCGTCCGTCATGGCAGCGCGCGCGAGCCCGCGTTCGCCGCCGGCGTCGACGCCGCAGGCAACGGTGTGCTGGAGATGACGCGCGCGGGCAGCGAGTTCGACGAAGAGCCCGGCGCCGCGGGACAGAGGGTCGGCTATCGCCTGCAGGGCGACACCGTCGAAATCGCCTACTGGCCGGCGCTCGACAACGTCGCCACCGCGCAGCCTGCACGCTATCCGCTGCTCGCCGGCGTCGCGCAGTTTCGGGTCGGCTACCTGAGTCACGATAGCCGATGGATCGCGCAATGGCCGGTGCTGGGAGACCGCGACATTCCCACCGCTGTGCGCGTCGAGCTGCTGCTCGCCGACGGCACGCACGTCGAGCGCTGGATGACGCTGCAGTGACGCCACGGCAACACCACGGCGCGGCGCTGGTCATCGCGATGCTGCTCGCGGCGTTGGCGGCCGCGGTGACGGTGGCGCTGGCGACGGGCCAATCGCGCTGGCGCTCGACGGTCGAGCATCGGCGCGACCAGGTGCAGGCCGAGGCGCTGGCGCAAGCCGGCGTGCAATGGGCGCGCGCCGCGCTGGATGACGATGCGCGGAGCTCGACGATCGACACGTTGGCCGAGCCATGGGCGCTGCCGCTGCCGCCGACGCCGGTGGGCAACGGCAGCATCGAAGGCCGGATCGTCGATGCGCAGGGATTGCTGAACCTCGACAACCTGTCGCTCGATGAAACGGCCAGCGCCGGCGCGCGCGCGCAGATGACCACGCTGTTCACGCTGGTGGGCGTGGCGCCGGCCATGCTCGATGCGATCGCTGACGCGGTCGACACCGACGATACCGCGCGCGACGCCGGCGCCGAGGACGCGTACTACGCGCACGCCACGCCGCCGCAGCTCACTCCCAACACGCCGGCGCTGCGCGTCGCCGAATTCGCGACGCTGCGCGGCATGACGCCCGCGGCGATGGCAGCGATCCGCCCGTTCGTCACGGCGCTGCCGCCGCCGACCACGATCAACGTCAATACGGCGCCGGGCGAAGTGCTGATGGCGGTGCTGCCCGGCCTCGATGCCGACGGTGCGACCGCGCTCGTCGCCGGGCGCGGGCGCAAGCCGTTCACGACGATCGCCGAATTCCGCGCGCGACTGCCGCGCGGGGCCAACGTGGTCGACGAGCGCAGTCTCGGTGTGTCGAGCACCTGGTTTCTCGTTACCGTCGACGCGCGCCAGGGCGAGACCCGCGTGCACGCGCGCGCGTTGCTGCGGCGCGCGCTGGCGACGCCGACCTCGATCGCGTGGCAGGTGATCGAATGAAACGCGGTATGAAGGATCATGCCGGCGTGCGTGCGTGACGCGACGCGAGCGCGGCCGTTGCGCCCGCTGGGCTAAACTGCCGCCCATGCGACTTTTTCCCCGTGCGCGCCGCCAATGACCACGTTGCGCGTGCTGATCGACGCGGTGCCCGCCGCGCACCAGGCGTTCGACTACGCGGTGACCGACGACACCGGCACGCGCGTCGTACGCCGCAGCCGTGGCGACGCAACGCAGTGGCCGCGCGCCGATCGCGCCGTCGCGATCGTCGCGGCGCCGTTGCTGTTCGCCGGCACGCTCAAGCTGCCGCCGATCGCGGCCGCACGGCTGGACGACGCGGTCCGCTATGCGCTCGACGACCAGCTCGCGGCCGCACCCGATTCGATGCACATCGCGCACGGCGCGCAGCAGAAGGATGGACGCGTGCGCGCGTTCGCGATGGCGCGCGAGCTGATGCGCGCGATCGTCGCGCAGGTGCCGAACGTGACGCGGATCGTCGCCGAGCCCGCGCTGTTTCCCGCCGATGCGCAGTGGCACTGGACGATCGACGCCCGCGGCCGCGGATTCCTGTTGCGCGCCGACGCCAGCGCGGTGGCCGTGCAGGCGGATGCCGTGGCGCCGCCGGAGATCGCGCTCGCCGTGAGCCAGGCGCGCCGCACATCGACACTGCCGGCACGCATCGTCGCGCACGCGTCCTCCGATGCCGGCGCGCCGGGCATCGCCACGATCGACGGCGTCGACGTCGTACGCGGCGAGACCTGGTCGTGGGACGGCAGCGGACGCGTTCCCGCCGACGTCGACGCCGCACCCGATTTGCGGCAGGGGGAATTCGTCGATCCGGCGCTGCGCCGGGACCGCGGGTCGACGGCGCGCATGTACCGGCCGGCACTCGCGGTTGCAGCGACCGCGCTCGCGCTGCTGGCGATGGCGAGCGTCGGCACGTGGCTCTACGACAGTGCCGATGCCTGGCGCGACCAGCGCGCGGCGATCGCGATGGCACGCACCGCCGGCGTGGACGGCGGCGCCGATTTTGCGTCGGCGATGGCGGCGATCACGCAACGCTATGCCGACGCGCGGCACGCGGCGCGCGCTGCGGCACCCACCGATGCGCTGCCGCTGCTCGCGCGTGCCGCACCCGCGCTCGCGGCGCTGCCGGCGGGAAAATGGAAGCGTGCGGTGTATTCGAGTGGCGCATGGACGCTCGAATTTTCCGCGATCGACGACGCCACTCGCGACACCCTGATCCGCCGCCTCACCGATGCGGGGCTCACCGCGCTTTCCGCAACCAATCCCGGCGGTTTGCGCGTGCGCATACAGATATGAGTGCAGCTATCGCCTGGCTCGATCGATTCGCGTGGTGGCAGCGCGCATCGCCGCGCGAGCGCGCCATCGTCGGTGGCGGCGTCGCGGTGGTGGTCGCCGCGATCGCCGTCAGCGTGATCGTGTTGCCGTTGCGCGATGCGCTCGCGCATGCGCCAGCCGAGCGCGCGCAGCGCAAGGCGCTGCTTGCGCAGGCTGAACAGCGTGCCGCGATCATCCAGACGATTCCGCCGCAGCCGCCCGCCGCGGTGGACGCGCGCACGGCGATCGAACGTGCGCTCGATCGCCACGGCATCGCGCGCGGCGATGCGACGATCGACACCGCCAACGACCGCATCGCGCTGACGCTGCCGGCGACGCGCATCGCCGATGTCGCCGCCGTCGTCGATGCGCTGATGCGCGACGGCCTGCGCGTCAACGCGGCGACGCTCGCCGCGCGCGCCGACTCGGCCGATGTGCGTGCCGAGATCGCCTTTGCGCGTACCGATCGCTGACGATGCGACGTCTCACCCGCGCACTGGCGGTCGTTGGCTTCCTGGTGTTGCTGGCGATGGTCGCAGTGCTCGCCGCGCCCGCGAGCGTCGTCGCGTGGCTGGTCGAATGGCAGACGCACGGCACGATCCGGCTCGCGGACACCGAAGGCTCGCTGCGCTCGGGCCGCGCGCGTGTCACCGATGCGGGCGGTCGCTGGTCGGCGCCGGTGGCATGGACGCTCGATGCCGGCGCGTGGTGGCGCGGCGTGCTGACGCTGCATCTCGGGCAGTCGCCGACCGACCCCGTGCGTGGCAGCATCGAGCTCTCTCGCAACGCGATCGCGGCGAGCGGCCTCGATGTCACGGTACCCGCCGCCATCGTGCGCGCGTGGCTGCCCGCGATCGTCGCGCTCGACCTCGGCGGTGACATCCGGATTTCCGCGCCATCCCTGCGTGTCGACGATCGGATTGCGCAGGGACGAGTGAGCGCCGTCTGGACTCCTGCGCGCCTCGTCGACGGCGCAGGCAACGTCGCCGACTTCGGCAGTGCGACGGTCGACGTCGATGCTGGTGATGGCAAGGTCATCGGGCGCCTCGCCAGCGTGGGCGGTGACACTGCGCTCGCCGGAGAGATGCGCGTCGACGGCGCGCGCGTGGATGCCGACATCACGCTGACGCCGCGTACGGCCACGCCTTCGGCGTTGCTGCGCAATGTGACGGTTTTCGGCAGCGCGGCGCCCGACGGCGGCACGCGCTTCAGCTACCACGGCGCATGGCGCGGCGCGCGGCGCTGAGCCGTCGTGGCGCCGGCGACCCGCGCCGCGGCGCCGTGGATGGCGCTCGCAGCGTACCCGCCGCCGCGGTCGATGACGCGAGCACCGCGCGCATCGACGCCATCGATGCGCTGCGCGGCATCGCCATCGTGGCGATGATCGCGTATCACTTCGCGTTCGACCTGCGCTTCTTCGGTGTCACGCAATCCGATTTCGAGCACGTGCCATCGTGGCTCGCCGCGCGCGCGACGATTCTCACTTCGTTCCTGACGCTGGTGGGGATCTCGCTTGCGCTTGTCGCCGCGAGCGACACGCAGTTCGCACGTCATGCGCGCCGTTTCGCGCGGATCGCCGCCTGCGCGATTGTCGTGAGCGCGGCGAGCTACGCGATGTTTCCGCACTCGTTCATCTACTTCGGCGTGCTGCACTGCATCGCCGTCGTGTCGGTGCTGGCGTGGCCGTTACGCGGTCGTCCCGTAGTGGCAACGCTCGCCGGAATCGCCATCGTCGTCGCGGGCAACACGCTGGCCGATGTGCATTTCGACTCGCGCGCACTGTCGTGGATCGGCCTGACGACGCACAAGCCCGCGACCGAGGACTACGTGCCGCTCCTGCCGTGGGCCGGCGTCGTGCTGATCGGCATCGGCGCCGGCCACTGGCTGCGCAGCGTGGCGTTCGCGCCCATTGCCGCGTTGGCGCGCTCGCCACGCTGGCTCGCGTACCTCGGCCGCCACAGTCTCGCCGTCTACATGGTTCACCAGCCGATCATGATCGCTGCGCTGTGGCTGGCGCTGCACGGATGGTGACGTCGTCGCGGCGGCTGGCGGCGCGACCGCGACGTCGGTTATAATCTTTTGCTGCAGGCGCGTAGCTCAGCTGGTTAGAGCACCACCTTGACATGGTGGGGGTCGTTGGTTCGAGTCCAATCGCGCCTACCAATTTCCCGGTTTGCGGTCGTTCGCATCCGCGCCTCTCGTCGCCAGCCGCGCAATCCTGCGTGATGCAAACGACGCTCACGCCGTCGCCCGCGGCACGAATGCGAAGCCGATGTCGACGACGGATTCCCTGACGGCGCGCCCCGCGAGGCGCTCGCAGATCATCTCGCCGGCACGCCGGCCGATCTCGTAGCGCGGCACTCTGAGCGTCGTCAGCGAGGGAACGATCTGCGACGCGATGTCGAGGTCGTCGAATCCGGCGATCGCGATGTCGTCGGGAATCGACAGTCCCCGCCGTTGCGCTTCGAACATCGCACCCACCGCCAACGTATCGGCGGAACAGAACACCGCGCGCACGCCGGCGCGCCGGTCGAGCAGCTCCGCCATTGCCCGTGCGCCCGCGTTGAGATCGAGGTCCGTTTCGATGCAGAGCGCATCGTCGACCGCGATGCCGGCTTTCCTGCACGCAGCGGTGAAACCGCGCCGCCGGTCGCGCGCGCGGTCGTTGTCGCGCGGCCACGCGCCGATGTAGCCAAGCGGGCCGTAGCCGCGGCCGATCAGGTAATGCGTGACCTTGCTGGCCGCGTCCTTGCTCGAATAGCCGACCGCCATGTCGATCGGGTGTCGCGCGAGGTTGCCGCCTTCGACGCAGGGAATCGCCGCCTGGCGCAGCATCCGCACCGTTTCCACCGTGTGGCTGATGCCGGTCAGGTAGATCGCGTCGACGCGCCGCGACAGGAACGCGCGCACCATCGCCTCCTCGGCACGCGCCGAAAATCCGGTGGCGCCCACCAGCAGCTGGAAATCGTTGTGCGCCAGCGTGTCGCTGAGACCCTGCACGATTTCGGCGATCAGGGAGTTGGTCAGCAGCGGCACGACCGCGCCCACGAGACCGGTGCGTTGCAGCGACAGTCCGCGCGCCGTCAGGTCGGGCGTGTACCCCAGGCTGCGCGCGATCGCCTGGACGCGAACGCGCGTCGCCGCTGCCACCTTGTGCGGCGCATTCAGCGCACGCGTCACCGTCATCGTCGACACGCCGGCCAGGTTCGCCACTTCCTTGAGGCGCGGTCGCGAACGCTGGGCGTCATCACTCATGGGCATCGCTTTCGGATCGTCATCGATCGGCGAATGGGGGGCGCACGCAGACCCTTGCATCCGGCACCGCAGGCGCACGCGGAGCCTTGGCCGGCTTGCCGTTGCGCAGGACTTGCCGCGTCGCTATGTTAGCGGTAACATCGTCGCAGCGGTAGTCCCGCAAGCGGACCGCGATCCGCAGTGGCGAGGACGCTGCGTGCAAAACGACTGAGGAGGCTGCATGAAAATTCGCGCTCTGGCGGCGCGCCTCGTGTGCGCATTGGCCATCCTGTCGGGGACGCACACGGCCGCCGCGCAATCGGCATGGCCGCAGCGGCCGATCAAGGTGGTCGTGCCCTTCCCCGCCGGCGGCCAGCTCGACGTCGTCGTGCGCAGCGTCACCGACCGCCTCGCCGTCGCGCTCGGCCAGCCGATCGTCATCGAGACACGCACCGGCGCCGACGGCAACATCGGCGCGGAAGCGGTCGCGCACAGCGCGCCCGATGGCTATACATGGCTTGCGACCAGCGTTCCCTTCGCGACGCAGGTGAGCCTTGCGCCGAAGTCGCTGCGTTACGATCCGCTCAAGGATTTCCAGGCGGTCGCCAACCTCGGCACGAGCTCGTTCGTGCTGTGCGTGCCGGCGTCGCTCCCGGTCGCCAGCGTCAAGGAGTTCGTCGCCTACGCGCATGCGCATCCGGGACAGGTTTCGTACGCGGGCACGTCGCGCGGCTCGGTGACCCATCTCAGCACCGAGATGTTCAAGCGCGCAACCGCGACCGAAATGGAGTTCATCGGCTACGCCGGTATCCCGCCCGCGTTGACCGACCTGATCGGCGGACGGCTGCAGTTCATGTCGGTGGGCATCATCGCGGCGATGCCGCAGATCAAGGCGGGCAAGCTGCGGCCGCTCGCAGTGCTCGACGGCGAGCGCCATCGGCTGCTGCCCGACGTGCCGTCGATCACCGAGGCGGGTTATCCCGACCTCGCCGTCAGCACGTGGTTCGGCCTGCTGATGCCGGCGCAAACGCCGAAAGACATTGTCGCCAAGGTCAATGTCGAGGTGATGAAGATCGTCGAGTCCAAGGAGATCGTCGACAAGTTCGTCGCCATGGGCGTCAACCCTGTCAGGCCGAACACGCCCGCGCAGTTCGAGGATTTCCTCAAGGCCGACGTCGCGCGCTGGGGCAAGGTCATCAAGGATGCCAACGTCGTCGTCGAATGAGCCAGTGCCGGTGAGCAAACGTCTCAACATCCTGCTGATCACGTCCGACCAGCATCGCGGTGACTGTTACGGCTTCGAGGGCCGCAACGTCAAGACGCCGCATCTCGATCAGCTTGCGCGGGACGGCACGCGCTTCGCCGCGTGCATCGCGCCCAATCTCATCTGCCAGCCCACGCGCGCATCGATGCTGACGGGACTGCTGCCGATGACGCATGGCGTATCGGACAACGGCATCGACCTCGACCCGCGACTGGGCGCGCAAGGCTTTGCCGCGGCGTTCGGCGCCGCGGGCTACGCCACTGCGCTGATCGGCAAGGCGCATTTCGCGACGTCGCACACGTTCGCGCCCACGGGCACGCCGGAGTGCCGGACGAGCAGCGCCGATTTCGGTGACGACTGGAACGGTCCGTACATGGGATTCGACCATGTCGAGCTGATGGTCGAGGGCCACAACAACTGGCCGCCGATGAAACCGCCGCACGGCCAGCATTACGAACGCTGGTACCACATGCACGGCGGCGGCGATGCGCGCACCGCTCTCTACTGGCAGCGGCTGCCGCCCGACACCGGCGCGATCGAAACATGGAATTCCGCGCTTCCCGCGGCGTGGCACAACTCGACCTGGGTCGGCAACCAGGGCATCGACTACCTGCGCGCGCATCGCGATCGCCCGTTCTGCCTGTGGGCGTCGTTCGCCGATCCGCACCATCCATTCGACGCGCCGGAGCCGTGGAGCCGGCTGCACGCTCCGCAGGACGTCGAGCTGCCGTTCCACCGCAGCCTCGACCTCGAGCGCCGGCCGTGGTGGCATCGCCAGAGCCTCGAAGGCAAGCCGAAGCTGCCGGAAGCCATGCGCCGCCACCGCGAGAAGCTGACGCAGCTGCCGGCGCAGACTGACGAGCAGTTGCGCGCGATGATTGCCAACTATTATGGAATGATCGCGCTCGTCGACCACAACGTCGGACGCCTGCTGATCGAGCTCGACGCGCTCGACCTTGCGCGCAACACGCTGGTGATCTTCACGACCGATCACGGCGAATGGCTGGGAGACCACGGGCTCGTGCTCAAGGGACCCATGGCGTACGAGGGACTGTTGCGCGTGGGCTTCATCGCGCGCGGTCCCGGCGTGCCGGCCGCGAAGGTCGTGGCCGATCCGATTTCCACGATCGACGTCGCCGCGACGATCGCTGACTACGCCGGAGTCGCGATGGAGGACGCGCGCCACAGCCGCAGCCTGCGACCGTTGATCGAGACCGATACCGCGTCGCGCGACTTCGCGTACAGCGAATGGAGCCTGCGCGAGTCGCGCTTTGGCGTGCCGCTGGACCTTCGGACCGTGCGCACGCGGCGCCACAAGCTGACACTGGAGCGACATTCGGGCGCGGGCGAGCTCTACGACCTTGCCGACGATCCGCACGAGATGCACAACCGGTTCGACGACGCTGGTTACGCGAACCTGCGCCGCGAGCTCGAGGCGATGATCGCGAGCCGCCCGCGCGACGAGCTCGACGTCGAGCTGCCGCAAGTGGGAATGGCATGAGTGCGCCTGCCACCGCCGTCGTTCGGCGCGTGGGGGTGCGGCGCACGCACCTCGGCGGTTTTTTTGTCTACCTGCGCACGATGACGCTGTTCGCGCTGTTCTGGGCGGTCGTGTCGTGGTGGACCGACAATACGATCCTGTTGCCGTCGCCGCTGGCCGTGCTGCATGCCCTGGTCGCGCTGGCGGGCGATCTCGAGCTCTTCCAGCATGCGGCGATCAGCCTCGGGCGCATGGTCGTCAGCATCGGCCTCGCCTCCGCGCTGGCGGTTCCGCTTGGCCTCGCGATGGGTCTCTACCCGCTGTTCGACCGCATCGTCGACCCGACGATCGAGGTCTTGCGGCCGATTTCGGGCATCGCCTGGATACCGCTGGCGCTGTTCATCTTCGGCATCGGCAATGCGCTACCGGTGTTCATCATGACGTACGCGGCGTTCTTTCCAATCCTGCTCGGCACGATCCTCGGCGTACGCACCGTCGACCGCAGGCTCGTCGACGCCGCGCGCACGATGGGTGTGCCGCAGCGCACGATCGTCACGCGAGTCGTCATTCCAGCGGCGTTGCCGAGCCTGCTCGTCGCGCTGCGCGTCGGCGTCGCGCTGGCGTGGACTGCGGTCGTCGCCGCCGAGCTGATCGGCGCGCCGAGCGGACTGGGCTACGCGGTCGAGTGGTATCGCGAGCTGCTGATGACGCCGCAGGTGATGAGCTTCATCGCGATGATCGGCGTGATCGGCTACCTGTGCGACGCCG